>NZ_LLXT01000117.1 GCF_001431625.1 Stenotrophomonas geniculata ATCC 19374 = JCM 13324 | reverse complement strand
CTTTGACGTTGCCGTTGCGTCTGCGGGTGCCGGGTGCAACCCGGCCGAAACCCCTTACCCCCGCAACAGCACGAACGGCAGCAGCACCAGCGCCGCCGCACCGGCCATCGCCAGCAGCACCAGCACCACATACCCCGGTCGGCGCCGGAACAGGCTGCCGAAGGTCTCCGCCGTGCCCTCGCGCAACGCCTGCTCGCGCTCGGCACGGATGCGCGGCCCGCGTTCGGCCTGGTACTCCGCCATCAGCGCCTTCGCACGCAGGTGATCGGCGTCCTCGCGCAGCCACAGGCCGCCGTTGGAAATGCCCCAGGGGCTGGGTTCGGTGCGATACCAGGCGATGCCGTGCTGGTCGAGCAGCGTGCAGACATCGGCATATTCGTCGTCGCCGACATTGCGCAGATTGAGCAGGAGTTTTGCCATGCCCCCATGATACCCGGCGCCGATGCGCTACCCTTGCCGCCCTCGCCCTGCGCCCTTCCGGAGACGCCCGATGCGCCGCCTGCTGCTTCCCCTGCTGCTGTCCCTCGCCGCCGTTGGCTGCTCGACCGAACCGTCCGGCCCGCCGCCGGGTGGCACCCTGACCACCTTCGAGCGCATCGATACCGTCCCAGGTACCGGCACCGAGGCCGTTGCCGGCAACAAGGTCACCGTGCACTACACCGGCTGGATCTATGACAACCGCACCGAGACCAAGCACGGCAAGACCTTCGACAGCTCGGTCAGCCGTGGCGAGCCGTTCACCTTCGCACTCGGCGCCGGCCAGGTCATCCGCGGCTGGGATGAGGGCGTGGCCGGCATGAAGGTCGGCGGCAAGCGCACGCTGATGATCCCACCGGACTACGGCTACGGCGACCGCCGGGTTGGCCCGATTCCGGCCGGCTCGTCTCTGGTGTTCGACGTCGAGCTGCTCGATGTCAAACCGTAATACCGCACTGCCCCAGCGGGTCGCCGTCATCGGCGGCGGCCCGGCCGGCCTGTTCGCCGCCGAGCGCCTGCGCGCCGCTGGGCTGGAGGTCGACCTGTACGAGGCCAAGGGATCGCCCGGCCGCAAGTTCCTGATCGCCGGCAAGGGCGGACTCAACCTGACCCATTCCGATCCGCGCCCGCTGTTCGACAGCCGCTACCGCGAGCAGGCTGCCGTGGTCGGCAGCTGGCTGGATGGCTTCGACGCGCAGGCACTGCGTGACTGGGCCGCCGGCTTCGGCGTGGAGACCTACGTGGGCAGCTCTGGTCGCGTGTTCCCGGTCGACCGCAAGGCAGCGCCGCTGCTGCGCGGCTGGGTGCGTCGGTTGAAGGAGCAGGGTGTGCGCCTGCACGCCAACCACCGCTGGATCGGCTGGAGTGATGAAGGCGCATTGCGCTTTGAAACCGAAGACGGCGCCGTTGAAGTACATGCCGATGCCACCCTGCTGGCCATGGGCGGCGGCAGCTGGCCGCAGCTGGGCAGCGACGGCGCCTGGGTCGCGCCACTGCAGGCCCATGGCGTGGACATTGCACCGCTGCAGTCGGCCAACTGCGGTTTCGACGTGGGCTGGACCCCATTCTTCGCCCAGCGCAATGCCGGCGCGCCATTGAAGCCGGTGGTCGCGCACTGGATCGACCTGGCCGGACAGCCACAGTCGCTGCAGGGCGAATGCGTGGCTAGCGAGTACGGCATCGAAGGCAGCCTGATCTACGCGTTGGCGGCGGACCTGCGTGAGACCATCAACCGCGATGGCCACGCGATGCTGTGGCTGGACCTGGTGCCGGGCCGTGACGAGACGCGCGTGCTGGCCGATCTGTCACGCCCGCGCAAGGGCCGCAGCTTCGGCGAGCACCTGCGCCGCCAGGCCGGCCTGGATGCAGTGAAAGCCGCACTGGTGTTCGAGATTCTGGGTAAAGAAGCGGGCAACGACCTGCCTGCCGTGGCGGCTACGCTCAAGCGCCTGCCGCTGCGCCTGCTGCGTCCCCGGCCGATGGCCGAAGTGATCAGCACCGCCGGTGGCGTGCGCCTGGGTGCGCTGGATGATGGCCTGATGCTGCGGGCAGTGCCCGGCGTGTTCTGTGCCGGCGAGATGCTGGACTGGGAGGCACCAACGGGTGGCTACCTGCTGACCGCGTGCTACGCCAGTGGCCTGCGTGCTGCGGAAGGCGTGATCGGGTGGTTGGCCGGGCGCTGAAACCGGCCTTGTAGTGTCGAGCCATGCTCGGCTGCGCTACCTGTAGAGCCGAGCCCACGCTCGGCTTGAATCAAAAGCAGCCGAGCGTGGGCTCGGCTCTACAGAACGCAGAAAACGAGCACTCACCACGGCCGGCGCATGCTCACCGAAGCCAGCGCCATGCCGCTGGGATGCGGGTAGGCCTCTTCGCGCACACTGATGAACCCCTGCCGCTGATAGAACGGCACGGCGTTGAGCGAGGCTGACAGCACCACCTCACGCTCAGGATCGGCCATCGCCAGCAGGCACTGCATCAGCGCCTGGCCGATGCCCTTGCCGCCACGATCCGGATCGACGAACAACGCGTCGACTTCATTGGCATCGGCATCAAACACGCCGAAGCCGAGCAGACTGCCCTGCTCGTCCTCGGCCACTACGCAGCCACCCTGCGACAACAGCCGCGCGTACTGCGACGGTGGCGGCGAGGCAGACCAGGGCGCAATGACTTCGGGCGGGTAATGGCTGCTGCAGGTCTCGCGCACGCAACGCGTGCGCAGCGCCCACAACATGGCCACGTCATCCATGGTGCCGGTCCTGAACTGCATGACATCTCCTTGTAGAGCCGAGCCCAGGCTCGGCTGCTTCTCGATCACGCATCGCGATGTTGGAACGAAGATCAGCCGAGCATGGGCTCGGCTCTACAACACAACACGTTATCGCGACTTGCTGGCGCGCAGTGCCTGGATCTTCGGCGGCGGCTGGAAGGAATCGCTGCGTGCATCGGCCCAGAACGCATGGAACACCGCATGGTCGGGCACCTTGTGCAGCAGCTCGCCCGGTTCCAGGTAACGGTACAGCGAGGCCAGCGAACGGATCTCCACCGGCGAAACACGACGCAGGATGTGCTCCGGCCCAAGTTCAGCCGGGTCGTTCAGGCCCGCGGCACACAGCAGTTCCTTCAAGGCATGCAGCGTGTGCTCGTGGTAGCTGTACACACGAGTGGCCTTGTCCGGTGCATCCAGATGCTTCCAGCGTGCGGGATCCTGGGTCGCGATGCCGGTCGGGCACTTGTCGGTATGGCAGCTCAGTGATTGGATGCAGCCCAGCGCGAACATGAAGCCTCGGCCGGCATTGCACCAGTCAGCCCCCAGCGCGATGGTCCGCGCGATGTCGAACGCACTGGTGATCTTGCCAGCCGCACCGATGCGGATGCGATCGCGCAGATCGAGGCCGACCAGGGTGTTGTGCACCAGCAGCAGCGCCTCGTGCATCGGCACACCCACATGGTCGACGAATTCCGCCGGTGCTGCGCCGGTGCCGCCCTCGGCGCCGTCGACCACAATGAAATCCGGCAGCAACCCGGTTTCCTGCATCGCCTTGGCGATGCCGAACCACTCCCACGGGTGGCCAATGGCCAGCTTGAAACCAACCGGCTTGCCACCGGACAGCTCGCGCAGGCGGGCGACGAACTGCAGCAGCTCGACCGGCGTCGAGAACGCCGAGTGACGCGACGGCGACACACAGTCCACCCCCATCGGCACGCCACGCGTCACCGAGATCTCGGCGGTCACCTTCGGCGCCGGCAGCACGCCACCGTGGCCCGGCTTGGCGCCCTGCGACAGCTTGATCTCGATCATCTTGACCTGGTCATGGGTGGCATTGGCAACAAAGCGCTCCTCGCTGAAACCGCCCTTCTCGTCACGGCAACCGAAGTAGCCCGAGCCGATCTCCCATACCAGGTCACCGCCCATCTCGCGGTGGTAGGGCGAGATCGAACCCTCGCCGGTGTCGTGATAGAAGCCGCCCTGGCGCGCGCCTTCGTTCAGCGCGCGGATGGCATTGGCCGACAGTGAACCGAAGCTCATCGCCGAGATGTTGAACACGCTGGCCGAATAGGGCTTGGCACAGTTCGGGCCGATCAACACGCGGAAGTCATGCTTGGCGATGGCGGTCGGTGCCAGCGAATGATTGATCCACTCGTAGTCCACCGCATAGGTGCTGCGCAGAGTGCCGAACGGCACCGTGTCCATCTCGTTCTTGGCGCGCTGGTAGATCAGTGCCCGCTGCTGGCGCGAGAACGGCACGTCTTCCAGGTCGCTCTGCACGAAGTACTGGCGGATCTCCGGGCCGATCGATTCCAGCCCGTAGCGGAAGTGCGCCATCACCGGATAGTTGCGGCGCAGCGTGCTGCGCTTCTGCAGCAGATCCCAGGTCCCCAGCGCCACCATCGCGGCAGTCAGGCCGACGCCCCAATACCAGGCCGGCCAGATCGTGGCCAGCCACAGGCATATCGGGAACATCAGGATGGCGAGCAGGTAGACGATATACCGGTGCATGGCTTTCCTCGGTTGCAACTGCCCCCGAGTCTACCGCGCCGTTCACTGCCCGGGCTTACAAGCGATCGTCAACCACGTTGCGCGGCCAGGCCGATTTCACGTCGTAGACCAGGCCACCCGGCGCCAACAGCCCCCGGATTGCGGATTCATCCATCGCCTTGAAACGGGCGTGGGCCACCGCCAGCACCACTGCGTCATAGCGCCCTGCCCCGGGCTCGGCCAGCCAATCCAGGCCCTCGCCGGTCAATGCCGCCGGGCCGACCCACGGGTCGCTGACCTCTACCTGCGCGCCGGCATCGCGCAGCCGTTGCGCCAGTTCCAGCGCGCGACTGTTGCGCAGGTCCGGGCAATCCTCCTTGAAGGTCACGCCCAGCACCAGGATGCGTGCGTCCGCCGGCGCACGGCCACGCTCGGCCAGCATCGCCAGCACCCGCGCCGCCACATGCTCGCCGACGCGGTTGTTGACCTGCCGTGCGGTGTGGATCAGGTCCGGGTGGTAGCCCACGCTCTCGGACTTGTGCAGCAGGTAATACGGATCGACGCCGATGCAGTGACCGCCGACCAGCCCCGGCCGGAACGGCAGGAAATTCCACTTGCTGCCAGCGGCGTCGAGCACGTCCTGGGTATCGATGCCGAGCCGATCGAATATCAGGGCCAGCTCGTTGACCAGCGCAATGTTGACGTCGCGCTGGATGTTCTCGACCACCTTGGCCGCCTCAGCCACGCGCATCGAAGGCGCCGGGAACGTACCGGCGGCGATGATGCGCTGGTACAGACCATCAATCACCGCAGCGACTTCCGGTGTCGAGCCGGACGTGATCTTGCGGATGTCGGCCAGGCGCCGCTGGCGGTCGCCGGGACTGACCCGTTCCGGGCTGTAGCCGCAATAGAAGTCTTCGTTGAAGCGCAGGCCCGACCCCTGCTCCAGCAGCGGCACGCACACTTCCTCGGTGGTGCCGGGGTACACCGTGGACTCGTAGATCACCAGATCGCCGGCGCGAAGATGACTGGCAATCAGTCGTGTCGCCGAACGCAGGGGCTCCAGGTCGGGCTGCTCGTATGCATCGATCGGGGTCGGCACGGTGACGATGTAGACATTGCAGGCATCAAGCAATGCCGGATCACTGCCGAACTGCAGCAGCTGCGCACTGGCCAGCTCGTCGGCTTCCATTTCCAGCGTGTGGTCCTGGCCGCTGCGCAGCTCGGCGATGCGACCGGCATCGATATCGAAGCCCAACGTCGGCCACTGCCGGCCAAACGCCACCGCCAAAGGCAGGCCGACATAACCCAGGCCGATCACCGCAAACCGGGGGGCGCTGGCCGCCGCAACCGGCGCACTCATCGGCACATCCCGTGCAACGGATGCGATCGCACATACGCTGCCATGGCTTCGGCCAACACACTCATCTGCTGCACCACTCCGGAAAACCTGCGCCAGAAAGGCTACAGCCTACCGGCCCCGGCGCCCTGCCGCCAAGGCGGGCTCAGGACCCCAACGCCACCGCGGCCGGTTCCAGTTCACCGTCGGCGCCGGTCCAGGCCTGCAGCAGGCGCTCGAATCCACCACTGCCAAGCAGGAAGCCGGGCCACGCGGCATCGACAATCTGCGCCAGCAGCTCCGGCTCGATCCGCCGCGTGCCCATCGACCAGCGCGGAAATGCGCGCTGCACCACGGGTGCACGGCACAGCACTTTCAGCTGCACGTGGCTGCGCGCGTTGAGAATGCGCTGGAACACCGAATCGATGCCGTCCTCCGGGCCCTCGAGATACTGCAGGAAGCGTGCTCCGTCGAACATCAGGACACCGGTGACACCGGCTACACGATTGAATGCCGTGGCGTCGGCCAGCAGGCGGTCAAGATCGGTTGTCTGCAGATCGGCGCGGGCCTCACTGGCATAGGCAATCGCGTGCAGCGACATCAGGTGGCTCCCCCCCCTGGGAACGATGGCAGGGACTATGACATGAATGCGATCGACAGTTAAGCACGCCGCCGCCGTGATGCAATCCGGTCGCGGCACCGCAGGTGGGCTACAATCGGCGCCGCGCTGCAGGCCCGGATGGCGAAACTGGTAGACGCATCGGACTTAAAATCCGCCGGGGGCAACCCCATGCCGGTTCGATTCCGGCTCCGGGCACCACACGAACGCAGCACACGCTACCTTCAGATCGCCCGCGAGTAACGCGGTTGCTCATGTGCGGCACGCAGGTACGGGTCGAAGCACATCGCCAGCAACCGCAGCAATGGCCGCCCAGGTTCGCTGGCACGCACCACGCCATCGCGGTATTCGGCCAGGCCGTCTTCCTGCAGCCGCTGCACCGAACGCAGGTCCTCGGCGAAGTACTGCTCGAAATCCACACCGTGACGCTGCCCCAGCAGCACGCCATCCACCTCGCCCTGGCACATCAGCTGCTGGATCAGTTCCGCACGCAGCTGGTCGTCGGCACTCAACGCCACGCCGCGCCAGACCGGCAGCTGGCCCTGGTCCACCGCATCCTCCCACGACGGCAGATCGCGCGGATTCTGGCTGTAGGTGGCACCGATGTGGCTGATCGCACTCACGCCCAGGCCAAGCAGATCAGTATCGGCGTGGGTGGTATAGCCCATGAAGTTGCGATGCAGCTGGCCGGCGCGCTGTGCGCGCGACAGATCCTCTTCCGGCAGTGCGAAGTGATCCATGCCGATGTACTGGTAGCCAGCCGCGGAGAGCTTCTCCACCGCCAGGCCCAGCAGCGCCAGCTTGTCTTCCGGCGAAGGCAAGCGGCTTTCGTCGATCTGCTTCTGCGCGCGGAACAGATGCGGCAGATGCGCGTAGCCATACACCGCCAGGCGATCCGGGCGCAGCGCCAGCACCCGTTCGAGGGTGCGGCCGAATCCTTCCAGGCTCTGCCCCGGCAGGCCATAGATCAGGTCGACGTTGACCGAACGCATGCCGCTGTCGCGGCAGGCGCGCAGGATGTCCAGCGTCTGCTGCACACCCTGTATGCGGTTGATCGATTCCTGCACCTGCGGGTCGAAATCCTGCACGCCGAGGCTGGCCCGGTTGAAGCCCAGCCGCGCCAGCATGGCGACGTCGCGGGTGTCGATGAAGCGCGGATCGAGTTCGATCGAGAAATCGCGCTGCGGCGAATCACTGAAATCGAAGCGCCGGCGCAACCCTTCCACCAGCGTGGTCATCGCCTCGGCATCGAGGAAGTTCGGCGTACCACCGCCCAGGTGCAGCTGGATCACCTCGCGGCCGTCATCGAACTGCGGCGCCAACAGGTCGGCCTCGGCCAGCACGCGCGAGACGTAACTGTGGCCACGACCGCGATCGCGGGTGATCACCCGGTTGCAGCCGCAGTAGAAGCAGGGGCTGGAACAGAACGGCACATGCACATACAGCGACAGCGCGCGGGCCAGCTGGTTGCTGTCGGAGATCGCCTGGCGCAGCGCCGGCGCGTCGAAGCCATCATGGAAATGCGGCGCGGTCGGATACGAGGTGTAGCGCGGGCCCGGCCGGTCGTGCCGGCGCAGAAGGTCGGGGTCGAAGGTCCAGGCCAGGCCACCGGCGGCGGGAGAGAACGTGTCCATGCCGCCAGCATCGCGCCGGGCGGCCTGCGCCGCCTTGACCCAGATCAATCCTTGCCGGGGATCCCCAGCACCGGCAGGCCCACCTGCGGCCAGCGCAGCATCTGGTAGCGCTTCCAGAAGGTGTCACCGATGCGCGCGGCCACGTCGTCGGCCAGTTCCTGCATCGGCGGGTTGTTGCATTCGGCAGTGGTGATCCGGAACAGCACCAGCCAGCGGTCGAACAGGTCCTTGTCCAGCTCGATGGCCATGTGCTTGGACATCGGCGAGCCCTTGAAGCGGCGGGTACCGCGCAGCATCGCCGACCAGAAGTCGACCAGCTGCGCCAGATGCTCAGGCCAATCGTGGACGTGCGCCTCGAACACCGGTCCCAGCCGTTCTTCCTCACGCACGCGGGCATAGAAATCGTGAACCAGGCGGGTCACTTCCTGCTCGGTGCACAACCCGGGCGAGGCGACGGGGAGGACAGGCGGCGGTGTTGCGTTCATCGGGGTACCCAAAGCGTGCCGGCAGTGTGCCGCACCCAGGCGGCAGCGCCGTTGATCCAGATCAATGTCGGCGCAGTCCGCTGCACCTAGGCTGGCACGCTTGCAGGAAGCATGCCCTGCGGATGCCGCGCCAGCCTTGGCGAAGTATACGCGCCGCCCACTTCTCGATCCGGGACAGCATGAACAGACCTTCTCCCAACCGCCGCCAGAGGCTGATCCAGCAGTGGGGCGCCATCCTCTGGCCCAGCTTCATCGCCGCCGGCGTTGCCAGCGTGGTGTTCTTCGCCTTCGTCGATCCGTTGCGCCTGCAGGCCATCAGTTTCCCGGGCACGGCCATCAGTCGCGAACTGGGCTATACGGCGGGATTCTTCATGTTCTGGTCGGTGACGGCACTGTCCAGCGCGGTCACCTGGTACCTGCAGCGGCCGATGCCGAGCGATGACGACGACGAGCTGCCGCTGGGATGAGTACGTCCTGCACCCGGATCCCTCGTCCCTGGCACTGGCGCGGCACGCTCAGCGCCGCCTTGCTGGCGCTGTTCTACGCACTGCCGTGGCTGCGCTGGGAGGGTCGCCAGGCGCTGTTGCTGGACATCAACGCGCGGCGATTCGACCTGTTTGGCTGGACGTTGTGGCCCAGCGACGCCGGCGTGCTGATCGGACTGCTGGCGGTGCTGGCGGTGGGCCTTGCGCTGCTTACCCACCTCGCCGGGCGCATCTGGTGCGGCCATGCCTGCCCGCAGACCCTGTGGCGGCGCGCCTTCGACGGGATCGCCCGCAGCGCGGCCCGCATGCTGCCTGCACCTGCTGTACGCCCGGCCACCCAGCTGGCCTGGGGGCTGTTGTCGCTGTGGACCGGGATCACCTTCGTCGGCCTGTTCAGCCCCATCGCCGAACTGGTGACCGCTGCGCCCCACGCCGGCTGGAGCCGCTGGGAAACCTTCTGGGTGCTGTTCTATGCAGCCGCGACCTGGGGCAATGCCGGTTTCCTGCGCGAGCAGGTCTGCCGTTCGCTGTGCCCGTTCGCACGCATGCAGCCGCTGCTGACCGATCCGCACACACCGCGCATGCTGTACGACGCCCGTCGCGGTGAGCCGCGCGGGCCACGTCCGTCCGGGCTTGGCGGAGTACTGGGCCGTGGCCGCGGCCTGCTCGACCCGACCACTGCGCAGGACTACGTATTCCGCGCCGCGCATCCGCTGCTGGCCGGACCGATGCCGACCTTCAGCGCCGACCGCCTCGGTGACTGCATCGACTGCGCTGCTTGTGTCACCGCCTGCCCGATGCAGCTGGACATCCGCCAGGGGCCGCAGGCCGATTGCCTGGCCTGCGGCGCCTGCCTGGAGGCCTGCGCACAACAACAGCACCGGGCCGGTTTCGGTCCGGGGCTGGTGCGCTACTGCAGTCCGCAGGCGATGGCTGGACAACCGAAGCGCCTGTGGCGACCCCGGACCCTGGCCCTGCTGTCCTTGTTGCTGGCGCTGCTTGCCTGCGGCGCCTGGCGCCTGCTCTGAATCAACGCGCCCCGTTGGCGTGCGGCGGCACAAGCTGCGCACGCCGGACGATGCCCAGCTGTTCGATGATCAGCGCCATTTCGTTGGTGACTTCGGTACGCTCGGTCCCCTGCGGGACCAGACGGTCCAGCACCTGCTGGTAGGTATCCCAGAACGCCGGACCGCATCCGTGTTTGTGGTAACTGGCTTCCAGTTCGCGGCGTACCCGTTCAGCCAAGCCATGCATGCCGTATTCCATACGACCTCCGTTGGACTTGTTCTGCATTGTTGACGGTCTACCGACTCACTTGCGTGCTACTGAAAGACTCCCAGGCTTCACGCTTGGTTGACTCCAATTAGTCATAGATTTCACGACAGGTCAATTACATGCAGCGACTTTCGTGATTGAAATTATTAATCGTTCACGAAACTACATACGGGGACCCCGCCCCCCCGGATGGGGTGAAGCCGACAGTAAGCGGGACCCAGGGACCGACACCTCCAGTAGATGGCGCCGATTGTGATTCTCAGATCGATCGATCTTACCTATTTTGCTAAGCATACTTAGCAAAAGGCGCTTAGCGCGCTAGATGCGACAAAAGGCGGCGCAAGTCAGATGGATTCGCCCGCCGACGCTTCTGTCGTGGGGAACAGGTTCGGATAGCGCTGATGCAGGATGTATTGCCGCAGGGCCGGAATCGGGAAGTCCCTCGGCCATTGCGACACTGCGGAACGGCTTATGCCAAAGAAGCGTGCCAGTTCGGCGTCGGTGCGGAATCCCAGCCGGGTGCGCACCTGCCGCTTGCTCCAGAATTCGGTCACGGTCGGTCCTTCTGTTAACCAGACTGATTCTTGCGACAAGGCTTCTTCGCAATCCACGCGTTAAGCTGGCTTGCATAGATGAATACTCTCGGCCAACGACTCGCGGCAGCCATGAAGAAAGCCGGGCACCCACGCCCGGCCGATCTGGCACGCGCCGCCAAATCAACGACAGCAACCATCAGCAACTGGCTCAACGATCACGTGAGCGCCTCGCACGTGAAAGCCGAACAGCTGTTCCGCATCGCAGATGCGGCCAAGCTGGACGCCCGCGAGCTGCTGTACGGGGTCAGCGGGCTCGGCGTCGGTGAGCCCGGCAGTGCCTACATCCCCAGCCAGGCCCATCTGGATGTCTGGCAGGACGCCTACGAGCTGGTCAGCCATCTGGTGGCCGAGAACGGGCTGGAGATCGACCACCGCCGCCATGCGGCGCTGGATCTGCTCGCGTTCGAACTGCTGATGGATGGCTTCAGCCGCAGCAAGGTGGCTCGCGTTCTGACGACCTCGATGACGTGAATGCACCGCCGCTGATAGCATGGACCGCGATGGGGATGGGGCTCCCCCGATAACCGCCTGAGAAGGCTGATGGCTCCTGCCAGGACGAACCCGGTGTTCGTCGACGGCAGGTCGTGCCTGCCCTCGGCGTTCGCCATTGACCCTGCGAACCCGCATTCGAGGCACGCCATGCAAGCATTGAACAATTATTTCCTGGTCTTCGTCGGCGGCGGCATCGGCGCCTGCCTGCGCCACGCCTGCAACCTGATCGGCGCGCGGGTGGCGGTCGGCAGTCCCTGGCCCTGGTCGACCTTCCTGATCAACATCAGCGGTGCGCTGCTGATGGGCGTGGTGGTCGAGATCTTCGCCATGCGCAATGGCGCCTCGCCGCAGCTGCGCCTGCTGCTGGCCACCGGCATCCTCGGCGGCTACACCACGTTTTCCACCTACGCGCTGGAGATCGGCCTGCTGCTGCAGCGTGGCCAGCATGGACTGGCGGCACTGTATGCCGGTGGCTCGGTAGCGCTGGGCCTGGCCGGTCTGTTTGGTGGCATGAAGCTGGCCCGGCTGGTGCTGGGCTGACCGATCAGGCCGCGCTGGCCCGCGCCTGCCCGCGCCATTCCCGTGGCGACTGCCCGGTATGCGCCTTGAACGCGCGCGACAAGGCCGCTTCGCTGCCATAGCCCACATCGTCGGCGATCCGTTTCAGCGGCCGCCCCTGCCGCAGCGCCTGTTGCGCGAGCCCAACCCGCCACCCCTGCAGGTACTGGCCTGGCGTGGTGCCCATCGCCTCGCGGAAGCTGGCGGCGAACACGCTGCGTGACATGCCGGCGACCTCGGCCAGGTCTTCCAGGGTCCAGGACTGTGCGGGCGCTTCATGCATCGCCACCAATGCCAGCCGCAGCCGCGGATGACCCAGCCCGGCGAACAGGCCGCCGCGCATCTCGCCACCTTCCATCAGCTGGCGCAGCACTTGGATCATCACCACCTCGAACAGCCGGTTGACCATCGCTGCCCGCCCGCAGCGCTGCTCGAACGCCTCTTCGAACAGCAGTTCCAGCGCCGCGTTGCCTCCATACAGGTCGGCCAGCGGCAAGCAGATGAAATCGGGCAGCGCAGCACTGATCGGATTGAGCCGTCCGCCCTCGAAATGCAGGTTGGCGCAGGCCATGTCGGCGCCCTGCTGCGGGTCGGTACTGAAGCGATGTGGCATCGGCCGCGGATACAGCAGCAGGCTCGGCACTTCGACGTGCACGGTCTGCTGCCCGTGACTGACCTGCAGCGGCCCGCGCCGCACCAGGTGCAACTGACCCGCCTCATCCTCACCCTCCAGCGTGTTGATGCCGCACAGCGCGCCGGCATGGAACACCGAAGCCGTGACCGCGAAGCGTTCAAGAAGGATGGCGAGGCGGTCGACCATGGCGGGACTCCGGGTCAATCAAAAATGGCTCAATGCGACAGATCGTATCGGAATCAGCACTGGAAGGGACGGCACTGGCCGCGTGATCCCCCGGGCGCTATACAGGCCGCACATTCCCGCGCATGGAGGCACCGATGTCGCTCCGCATCGCCCTGGCCCTGTTGCCGCTGCTGCTCGCGGCCCCGCACGCACTGTCCGCCTCACCCTCGAAGATCGAACACCTGGCCTGGCTGGCCGGTTGCTGGCAGCTTGATGGCCAGCCGGCCGGTGCCGGCGAGCAGTGGTCCACCCTGGCTGGCAACACCCTGTTCGGCAGCAGCCGCACCCTGCGGGACGGCCGCACGGTGGGCTTCGAGTTCATGCAGCTGCGCCAGCATGATGATGGACGCCTGGTGCTGACCGCCCTGCCCTCTGGCCAGAACGCCACAGACTTCAACGCCACCCGGGTCGATGGCAATGAAGCCGTGTTCGAGAATCCCGCCAACGACTTCCCGCAGCGTATCCACTACCAGCGCCTCGACGACCAGCGCGCGCATGCGCGCATCGAGATCGCGCAGGACAATCCGAAGCAGGCAATGGACTTTCCCATGCATCGCGTCGCCTGCGGTGGACCGGCGCCCACACACTGACACGCAAACGCCCCGGACCGGCCGGGGCGTCTGCATGCGGTCAACACCACACGGGCATTCACCCGGCCAGCGTGGTTTCCAGTGCCTCCAGGCCATCGCGATAGATGCCCTCGAACAGCGCGGACGCTTCTTCGTGGCTGACGCCCACCGGGGTGAACTCACCGGACCAGTCGATCCTCGAACCACTGCCCTGCTCGACCACGCGCAGGGTGGAACGGTAGCCCGTGACCGGGAACGGCGCCTGCAGGATCGAGTAGGTGTAGCTGCGATCGGCCTGGTCGAAGGCTTCCAGGCGCTCGACGATGGCATCGCCATCGGGATTGGCCAGATGGCGCACGCGACCACCTTCACTGAGCGCGCTCCGGGGAATGTACGGAAGCCAGTCGGGCAGCGAATCGAAGCCGCCGATGAGGTTCCAGACCTGGTCGGCCGGGGTCGGTACGGTGATGGATACAGAAGCAGTTGCCATGGGAAGGTCTCCTTGGGGACTCAGATGTTGTCGATCGGCAGCGGGGCGTTGGCAGCGACCAGGCCCTGGGCACGCAGCTCCTGCCAGAACCCTGCCGGGATGATTTCCTTCAGTGCGGCGTAGTCTTCGGCGATGCGCTCGGGGCGGCTGGCGCCCGGGATCACCGCCGCCACTGCCGGGTTGGCCAGCGAAAACTGCAGGGCGGCCGCCTTGATGCTGATGCCGTACTCGGCCGCGATGGCCTTGATGCGCTCGACCTTGGCCAGGATCTCCGGCGACGCCTTCTGGTACTCGTAGTGGCTGCCACCGGCCAGCACGCCAGAGCTGTACGGACCGCCGACCACGATGCCGGTGTTGCGTTCGGCCGCCTTGGGCATCACCCGCTGCAGCGCACGCTCGTGGTCGAGCAGCGAGTAGCGGCCGGCCAGCAGGAAGCCATCCGGACGGGCTTCGTCCAGGTCCAAGGTCAGCTCGATCGGCTCGACACGGTTGACACCCAGGCCCCAGGCCTTGACCACGCCTTCCTCGCGCAGGCGGGTCAGCACCTTGAAGGCGCCGCGGCGCGCGGTCTCGAAGTACGACAGCCACTCATCACCGTAGAAGTCCTGGGCGATGTCGTGCACCCAGACGATATCCAGGCGGTCGGTCTTCAGGCGCTTGAGGCTGTCGTCGATCGAACGCAGGGTGGCATCGGCCGAATAGTCATTGACCAGCTTGTTGGGGCGGCCGGCGACGAACAGGCCGCCCTTCTCGCCAAGGTCGCGGGCGCTGGTGTCTTCCACTTCGTCCAGGATCAGGCGGCCGACCTTGGTGCTGAGCACGAAGTCGTTGCGGTTGCGCTTGGCCAGCGCGTCGCCGAGCCGGATCTCGGCCAGGCCGGCGCCGTAGAACGGGGCGGTATCGAAGTAGCGGGTGCCCTGTTCCCAGGCCGCGTCCACCGTAGACTGGGCCTCGGCTTCTGGGATGTCACGGAACATGTTGCCCAGCGGCGCGGTACCGAAGCCGAGGGTCTTGCCAGCCAGCAGAGTGTTGATGCTCATGGAGTTCCCTTTGGGGAGGTTGTTGAGGTTGAGGCATAGGCTAGGCTTGCCCCATAAGACTGTCCAAGACATAATTTCTCAATATTGAGTCCTCCCAGGTCTTATGCTCGATCTCCGCCAACTGCGCTATTTCGTAGCCGTCGCCGAAGATGAACACGTCGGCCGCGCTGCCGAGCGCCTTCACATCTCCCAATCCCCGCTCAGCCGGCAGATCGCCCAGCTGGAGGAACGGTTGGAACTGCAGTTGTTCGAACGCTCGCAGCAGCGCATCCGGCTGACCGCCGATGGCCACACCTTCCTGGCCGAGGCGCGCGCCCTGCTGACCCACGCCAACCGGCTGGAATCGCTGGCACGCAGGCTCGGCCGCGGCGACGAAGGCGGCCTGTGCATCGGCTATCTGGAATACGCGATGCACTCCGGCGTATTGCCCACCGCCCTGCGCGAACTGCGCGGCGACCGCCCGGCGGTACACATCGCGCTGTACAACCAGCAGTCGGACATGCAGCTGGAAGGCCTGCGCCAACGCAGCCTGGACATCGCCCTGGTCTGCGAACCACCGGCGTTCGACGATCCGGACCTGGACGCCACGCAGGTGCTGAACGATCCGATGCTGCTGGCGCTGCCGGCCGGCCACCCACTGGCCAGCACAGAGACCATCACGCCCGAGGATCTGGCCAGCCAGCAGTGGATCGGCGTGATGCACAAGGAAAGCGCGCTGCGCCATGACACCTTCATCGCCGCCTGCGCGAAGGCCGGTTTCACCCCGACCATCGCCATGGAGGCGACCGAGCCGCTGGCCGCGCTCGGTCTGGTCGCCGCCGGGCTGGGCCTGACCACCATTCAGCGCAGCCTGGACCACCAGGCACCGGCGGGCGTGGTGCTGCGCGAACTGCCGTGGTTCAGCTACCGCACACCGCTGTGGGCGGCCTGGCACCGCATCAACCTGCGCCCGCTGGTCGAGACCTTCCGCAGGACGCTGGTGCAGACCGCTACCGAGGGCAAGCCGGCCTTCGTCGACTGAACCGACCGCGCTATGCCGGGCCTGCCTGGGGGTAGCGCGTCACCGCAAAGCCCTCTTCCGCAGCTGGTGCAACGAAGTGGCGGGTGATCTGCTCGAACTCCTCGTCGCTGGCCTGGAACGGATGCTCGCCGAGTGCATTGCGCGCGCGCAGCCGCGCCTTGCAGACCTCGTTGGCAACATCGAGGAAATGCAGTTGATGTGCAGCGCCAGCCGGCGACAACACTTCACGTGCCCACGCGCGGCTGGCTGGCGTATTGAATGGAAAATCGAGCACCACCGAAACACCCGCCTGCAGCAATGCACGCAGATGATCGGCCAGCACGGTGCGCAACGTAGCTGCGCGCTGCAGATAGTCGGCAATGGAATGGATTTCGCCCGGGTACAGCGCCGCCAGCCATGCGTCTTCGCTGATCAATACGTGGCGCGGCGCCAATGCCAGCTGCTGAGACAGGGTGGATTTGCCGGCACCGATCTTGCCGCACACCAGGTGCAGGGTCGGCGCAGGGTCGTTCGATGAAAAGTCGTGCATCTGCGTTCTCCTTGGTGGATTCCACTACCCGGGAGAGCGCTGCATGCAGCCCGCCTTCCCGGGCGGGCTGCATGGCCGTGACGACCGCGCGCTACCCCGCCTTCCCGTGGAGAATGCGGATAATCGACGCAGTGCTGTGCGGGGCCATGCCGCCAGCGTAGAGCGCAGCACGGTCGGCCGGCAATGCCCTGCGGCAGTGCAGCGCGCGCAAGGTGGTTCGGGGATCTATGCTCGGCGCCATTCCCGCATGGAATGACCCCGATGCGTCCCTTGCTTCGATGCGCTGTTGCCCTCTGCCTGCTGCCCTGGATGACATCGCTGGCTGCACCGCCGACGGCGGCACGCATGCTCAGCGGCGAACTGCAGGGCGCGCCCTGGCGGCTGGATGTGCCAGCGAACTGGAATGGCGAGCTGGTGATGCTGGCCCATGGCTATGAACCGGTCGGCGTGCCGCGCACCGTACCCATGGCGGCCAATGACAGCACTGCGCCACTATTGGCAGCAGGTTACGCGGTCGCGCAGAGTGCCTATGCCAGCCAGGGCTGGGCGGTGGCCGATGCGATCACCGATACGGAACGCCTGCGCCAGCAGGTAGTGGCTGAACTCAAGCATGTACGCCACACCTGGATGCTGGGATTCTCGATGGGCGGTGCCGTGACCATTGGCAGCCTCGAGCGCTTCCCGCAACACTACGCCGGTGGTGTGTCGCTATGCGGCGCCAATCTCAGTGGCGAACAGATCGCGACCGATCTGCTGACCACGCTGGTCGCATTCGATTACTTCTTCCCCAAGGCGGAGGGGCTGCCGGGCACCGGGTTGGTATCGCGCGAAGCCGCCATGCTGCCGCAGGGTGAGCTGTACCAGGGCATCGCCAATGCTCTGCAACACGATCCGTTGCACGCTGCATTGCTGGCGCAGCGGCTGCAGGTCTCCGCTGATGCACTGGCCGGCACGATCAGCCTGCACGCACTGGTCCTGCATGAACTGGCCACGCGCAGCGGCGGCATGCCGGTCGGCAACCTTGGTGTGATGTACAGCGGATTCGGTGACGACGCCGCGTTCAATGCCGGCGTGCAACGCATCGATCCCGTGCCTGCGGCGCAGGCGCATGTCCGCAATGCGCTCGCATTGACCGGCGCGGTGAAGCGACCGCTGGCGATCCAGTTCAACCACAACGATCCCACCATCGTGCCGCACATGCAGGCGGTGTATCCGCAGATGGCCGCACGGGCTGGCGCGCGACCCTTGCCGCGCGTGCTGCCGCCAGTGGGCGAAGGGCATTGTGGCTTTTCGGAAGCACAGGTGGTCGACGCCTTGAAGGCGGTACAGCACTGAGACCACCGCGTGCCGCAGCGCATCAGGACCATCCAGCAAGTGCTGCTATGGTGGCCCGGCCCATTGACGGGCACACAAAGGACTGACGTGATGATCAAGACGACCTTGAAGACCGTGATGCTCCTTGGCATGGCCGTGACCGGCCTGGCCTTCGCCGCAGACTCCTGCGAGTTCTGCACCCTGAGGTACGAACAGTGCCTGCGTGCAACCCATGGGCCACTGGGAAAGACCTCCGAACAGTGTCTGGCCGAGTACAAGCTGTGCCGTGAAATGGACTGCCCGTCGCCCTGACCGGTGTCCGGCCGGCTCCTTCGGGGGCCGGCTCAGCCCGCCATGCGGCCAAACGCTTACGATGCAGGGATCGGTGCAATGCCTGCCGCCGCCCTTCCCTGCTGACACAACGCATACGATGGCCTTCTTCGAACGACTGAGCGACACCCGCTACCTGCCGACCGAACACACTGGCGGCGCCTGGAACATCCGCGAACAACACATCGCACCTGCGATCGGACTGCTGGCGCACCACCTGGAACGCGACGCCGCAGCGCGCGGGCACGGTTTCCTGATCGCACGCCTGTCCTACGACATCCTTGGCACCATTCCGATCGAAGCGATGGAGGCCGACGTACAGGTGCTGCGCGCTGGTCGCACCATCGAACTGGTCGAAGCTACGCTGCGTCATGACGATCGCCCGGCGCTGCGCGTGCGTGCATGGTTGATGCGCCCGAACGATACGCAGGCCATCGCCGGCACGCCGATCGCTGTCATTGCAGCGCCGGAATCAATGCCCGCATGGGATCCAGGTACGGTCTGGCCAGGCGGATTCATCAAGAGCGTGGAGATCCGCCGGCACGCTCAGGGGCCAGGCCGTGCCACCTACTGGGCGCGCGCGAAGCATGCGCTGCTGGACGGCGAGCCGGTCAGTCCACTGGCCCGTGCCGCCACCCTGTTCGATCTGTCCAATGGCATGGCCGTGCGCGCCGATCCGAAGGAGGTCGCCTTCCCCAACCTCGATCTGACCGCTCACCTGTTCGGCATGCCCGAAGGCGAGTGGCTGGGCTTCGACACGTCGGTGTCGTTTGGCCACCAGGGTCTCGGCTTGACCAGCACCGTGCTGCACGATGCACGCGGTCCGATCGGCATGCTCGGCCAGGCACTGACCGTGCGCCCGTGATCCCAGCGGGCGGCGTCAGCCGCCCAGCGTGCCCATGGTGAAGGTGTAGCCGGAGCTCATGAGGAATTCGCGCATGCGCATCTCCGCGCGCCGCGGTGAGGCGAGGTTGGCCGGTGCATACAGCGCGTAAACCACGCCCGCGCCTTCGATGGACTCGCGGCGCACCCCGCAGTGGCGGGTCTCCGAAGCAATCACCCATCCATCCTTCAGTCGATCCGGTCCAATCGACTGGCCGTTCATCAGCCGGAACGTCAGCCAACGTACTTCCACAGAAGATTTGCTCATTGCCGGCGTACCGCCAGCGTGCCGCGATCGTTCATGTCCTTGCTCGCCATTGCAGCTCCCTAAGACTTGGAACTCGACCATAGCGCCTTGCCATGTCGTGGGCGAATGAGACTGGCAGGGCACTTATGTCGCCAGGCCGAACCGCTTCCACAGTGCTTCCCGCCCCGGCTGCGTCAGCCGCAGTTCGCGTCGGCCCTCACTCCGCCGAAGCCAATCGTTCTTCACGAAGCTGTCCAGCATCGCCTCGCCGACCAGCCCGGCCAGATGCGGGCGCCGCTCGGTGCAATCCAGGCATCCTCGGCAATAGCGTGCAGGCTTGACCGTCACGGGAAGCCGCAACAGTTCAGTCAGCGGCTGGCCGAGCTCCCGCAGGAACGCTACGCCCTCCACACTCACCTGCCAATGCCCCTCGTGCGGGACCAGGTGTCCTGCCCCCAGCAAGCGGTCGGTGATCGCCACTGCGTGCACGCCAGCCAGATGCCGATAGCAGCTCCGCGCCTGACGCAACGCCGGCATGCTGCGTGATGCGGAAACCGTGCAGGACGGCGTGCGGTCGGCAACGCGCAGGATGCCCTCCAGCATGTCGGCAACCTCGTGCGAGGCCAGCCGGTGGTAGCGGTGTCGCCCCTGCGCGACGGCGACCAGCAGATCGCCCTCAATCAGCCTGCGCAGATGCGTGCTCGCCGTCTGCGGTGTCACTCCGGCCACACGAGCCAGCTCCGTCGCGGTATACGCACGCCCATCCATCAGCTGCAGCAGCATGGCCGCGCGCGCCTGGTCACCGACCAGGGCACCGACGCTGACAAGGGAACCGGAGGTGTGGACCATGCCCGCATTGTGGCACGCCGTTGCGCGCCGACAGTTCGATGCAGGCCGAAGCATCGGCACCCGCTGCCACGGCACAGTGGACACCCCGATAGCGCAAGGCCTGCCGTGAAAGCCGCTCCGATCCCCCGCCGCCGCATCACCCCTTCGGTCCTGTATCCCGGCACACCGGTGCTGCTGATGACCACGCTGAACGACGATGGCAGCAGCAACATCAGTCCGTTGTCTTCATTCTGGGCCTTGGGCAACCGGGTGGTGCTGGGCCTCGGCGTGCAGGGTCAGGGCTATCGCAACCTGCAGTTGCGCAACGAGTGCGTACTGAACTTCCCCTCATCCGCGCAGGCCGCACAGGTCGAGGCCATCGCGCGGGCGACAGGCTGCGATCCGGTGCCCGCTGCCAAACAGGCGATGGGCTACATGCACGTGCGCGACAAGTTCGCGCTGGGTGGATTCAGTGCAGTCGCCTCCACCCACGTCGCGCCAGAGGCGATTGCCGAGTGCCCGCTGCAGGTGGAAGTCAGCGTGATGGCGATGCACCCGCCCGGCGAGGATGACGGCCAGGGCTTCGTGATCGTTGAGGGACGGATCCGTTGCGTGCATGCGCACGAAGCGATCACCGTGGCGGGCACCCAGCACATCGACGTTGCGCACTGGAAACCGCTGATCTACCTGTTCCGCCACTACCTGGGCGTAAGCGAACCGGTCGGGCGCAACTTCCGCGCGGAGACGCCCGTGGGGGCTTCTGTCTAGCTCTCTAGACCGTTTCGCCCTGCAGATCGAGCAAGGCCGTGGTCCAGCGGCGCTCCCCCAGCGCGGCCACCATGCCGCCTCGATAGACGAAACGGCGCGCGTGACCGTCTTCGATGAAGCAGGTCTCGTTCTGCATTGGCACATAGCCCGCAGAGGCGTAGTGCCGATGATCCAGGGCGAACAGCACGGCGAAATCGATACCGCGTTGGCGCAACTCGGCGTGCGCAGCTTCGATCAAGCGTGACGCGATGCCCTTCCTGCGAACGTCAACGCGCACCACCACGCCGCCGATCAAGCCTATGCGTTCCGGCTCGCCGTCCAGCAATACGTTGCGTTCGTACAGTGCGAGGTGGGCGACCACCTGATCACCTTCCATCGCCAGGACCAGAGCGACCGGCCCTGGGATGGTATAGCCGTCGCCCTGCATGTCCGGGAACGCCTCGCGGAGCAGATCCTCCGCTTGGTGACGGTGATCCGTCGTCACGCGCTCCCTGCTGGATACCTGAACGTGCATTGCCCTGTCTTCCTGGAACATGTGCGCAGCCTCATCGTGCCACGGAAACATGACCGTACCCGCGGCAACATTTCACCGTCAGTGCAGCGAGATCCAGTACGAGACGATATCCGCGTAGCTGCCCGCGCGTTTGACTGCCCGCGGCTCTGTGCCAATTACGCTGAAGCCCAGCGATTCATACAGCGCGCGCGCGGCAGTATTGTCCGCCAGCACCGTGAGGGAGAGCGATTCAATGCCTTCCGCGCGCGCAGCCGCGAACGCTGCAAGAAGAAGCTGGCGGGCGACACGCTGGCCACGATGGTCGGTGCCCACGTGGACACTGTGCACTTCCGCCGTATGCCGTCGCGCCATTCGCATCGGGCGTACATAACGCAGGAAGCCCGCAAGCATGCCGTCGATGAAAGCGCCGAAGTAGCGCGTACCGGGATCAGCAAGCTGGGCGCGCATCACCTCCGCCGAGTCATTCTGCGCCTCGGCCAGCGTGGACAGGAACGCCGCAGGCGACTCGCAAAGCGCCTGCAACCGCGCTTGCCAGAGAATCTCGGCGTCTTCAGCGCTGAGTTGCCGGATGAGCATGCGACACCCTCGTGAAGCTGTTGATGCACAGGTGCCCAGCGTAGCGCGGGTCCACTGATGCGGCGTGCATGCAAGAATGTGGAACGTCCTTTTTCATTCTCCTTCTCCGCCATGACTGAACTGCAGATTCCCCGCGTTGGATGCGGCGCCGTCGTCCGTGATGCCGACGGCCGCATCCTGCTGATCCAGCGCGGACGCGATCCGGAGCGCGGGCATTGGGGCCTGCCCGGCGGCAAAGTCGACTGGATGGAAACGGTGGAGGCCGCTGTGGTCCGCGAAATCCGCGAGGAAACGGCGCTGGAAGTGACGCTGCTGCGCCTGCTGTGCGTGGCCGATCATTTCGAGCCTGCGCTCGCGCAGCACTGGGTCGCGCCGATCTTCGAGGCTCGGGCAGCTGCGGGTGCCGAGGCCTCCATCCAGGAGCCGGGGGTTCAGACCGGGCTGGGCTGGTTCGCGCTGGATGCTCTGCCCCAGCCGCTCACGCAGGCCACGGTGCAGGCGCTGGCCCGGCTGTAGCGGGTATCGATCCGGGCGCGTGCCGGTATCCAGGCAAACAAAAAGCCCTGACCGAGGTCAGGGCTTTTCAATTGGAGGCCTCAAGCGGAATCGAACCGCTGTAAACGGATTTGCAATCCGGTGCATAGCCACTCTGCCATGAGGCCAACGTACTGCGCGCCAGGAACGTAGCCCTGACAAGACAAAACCCCAAGATGGGGCCTGTCGGAACATGGAGCGGGAAACGAGACTCGAACTCGCGACCTCAACCTTGGCAAGGTTGCGCTCTACCAACTGAGCTATTCCCGCGTAAGCCGATATGTTACCGGAAATCCGGAAAACACACCAGCAATTTCACTTTTCTGACTGCGCGTAAAGCCTTGTGGCTCAACGTGCCCCGCCTTGCCGTGGCGAGAGAAAAACAAGGCCCCTACCGGGGCCCTGTAGAATCTGGAGCGGGAAACGAGACTCGAACTCGCGACCTCAACCTTGGCAAGGTTGCGCTCTACCAACTGAGCTATTCCCGCAGATTCCGTTCGACCTGCGTCGAAGGAGCGCTATTGTGTCCAAATTCCTTCACGCCGTCAACAGTCTTCACACCATGCGGTCACAGGCGTCCGCACTGAGGTACGCTGCCCCGCCCAGCCCCTTGCGCCCATGCTCCTTCGCGGCTCGCCCCTGTTGATCGCCCTGCTGCTGCATCTGCTGGTGGCCCTGCTGTACTGGGCACTGATACCACTGGGAATGAACGGGTATCGCGACCATTTCGGCTTCACTTCCCATCGGGACATCGGCCTGGGCATCGCCCAGTTTTATCTGTTCTGGATGTTCATTGGCGCGCAGCCGCTGATCGCAGTGCTGCGGCCGCTCTTCGCCAAGCTGCTGGTGCTGGCCATTTCCTTGGCATTCGCAACCTGGACACTGATGCACAACCACCCGCTGCGTCTGCTGTACTTCACGGTCGGGCCCGGCCTGCTGGCACTGGCCGCGATCGCCATATCCGTGCGCCATGCATCACGTAGCCACTTGCCCACCACCACGGGCACCGCCGATGCCTAGACGCTACGTCCGCCTGTTCTGGCTGCTGGTCGCGCTCACATGGCTGGCGCTGATCGCCGCGCTGGTCAATGCCGGCTTCACCCCGGACTACTGGCTGCTGCATCACCTGGAAGGCGCCGAGCTGCCCTACCCGACCAGCACCGTCATCGTGTTCGCGTTGCTGGGTACGGTTGAACTGGTGGTGGCCGCCTTGATCGTGCGGCCGTGGAGACTGAAACGACTGTGGCTGCGCCTGTTGATCGCCTTCGTTCTGCTGCTGGCGTGGTCGGTACCGTGGATGCTGTCGGCCATGCACCAGCCGCCGGTGCATGGCATGCACCTGCTGTGGTTGCTGCTGCTGGACGTGGGCCTGCTACTGGCGCTGTGCGCGGTGTCGGCGGTGAGCGCGTGGCGGGCACTCAGGCATCGAAAGGGCCCATAGACGGCCCCACCCAACGCCCGGCCTACTTCAGGAACTCCACCCGCACGTGCTGGCCGAAGCGCGCCTTGGCTTGCCCGTCGAACTCCAGCACGCACTCCACCACCTTGGCCGCGCCACGCCCTGCGTCTTCAGGCAGGCGCGCCTGCGCGAACACCGGGCTGATGCGCACCACGCGTGCCGGCGGCAGCGTGCCGGTGTTCTCGGCGCCATCACTGTCCGGCACGACGGTAGCCTTCATGCCCACCTGCACGGCATCGGCATAGGCGGCGCTCAGTTCGGCACGCACCTGCAGCGGACGCGCCGGCAACAGCGAGATCGCCGGCTTGCCGGCCTGCACGAATGCGCCAAGGCCCGGTACCTGGCCGACCACGGTGCCGGCTTCCGGTGCACTCAACGACATCTGCTGCAGTTTCAGCCTGGCGTGTTCCAGCTTGTGTTGGGCCATGTCGACCTGCGCACCGGCCACGTCGACGTCGGCGCGCACACCGGCCAACTGCTGCTTGGCCGCATCGGCCTGCTGGTTCGAGGACACACCTTCGCTGGCGCCCGTGGACAGGCGGGTGGCGTTGCGCTCCAGTTCGCGCAGCTGCGCTTGGCTGCCTTTCAGGCGGTCATTGGCCAACGCCAGATCGGCGCTGGCCATTGCCACTTCCTGCTGCAGCAGGGCGCCATCCAGCGACAGCAGCAGCTGCCCCTTCTTCACCGTGGCACCTTCCTTCACCGGTGCGGCAGTGATCGAGCCATCCACCGGCGGCGCCAGTGCGATCAGCCCGCCATCGACGTCAATGATGCCCCGCGCTACGGCGACCTTGCTGGCGACGGCAGTGTCCGCCTTGCCTGAGGGTGCAGATGCCGGGGTGGGCGCCTCCCTGGAGCAGGCACCGAGCAGCAGTGCCGCCGACAGGGCCAGGCTGAGGGGAAGCAGGTGCGACGTCTTGGTCATGGGGCGGACTCTACAGTTTCGTTCTGGCGGCGGTCGTCACGGACCATGCCGTCTTCCATGGCGATCACCCGATCGGCATGCCGGATCAGGCGCGGATCGTGGCTCACGCACAGCACGGTGGCGCCATGCGCACGTGCGTAGCGATGCAGGATGTCGATCACGCGCTGGCCGTTCTCGGCGTCCAGCGCGCTGGTGGGTTCGTCGGCGAAGATCAGCGTCGGCGACTTGGCGAAGGCGCGGGCAACGGCTACACGCTGCTTCTCACCGCCGGACAACTGCGCCGGTCGCATGTGGCTGCGATGGCTGAGGCCCACTTCTTCCAGCGCCTTGCGGGCCAGCGGCTCGCTTTCGCGATTGCTCATCCCGCGGTAGCCCAGCGGCAGCTGCACCTGCTCCAGCGCAGTCAGTGCCGGGAACAGATTGAAGCCCTGGAACACGAAGCCGACATGATGCAGGCGGAAGCGCTCCACCTCGCTGCGGGTCATGTGGCCCACATCCTGGCCGAGTGCGTGCACGCGGCCACCATCGGGCGCGGACAGGCCGGACAGCAACGACAACAGCGTGCTCTTGCCGCAACCCGACGGGCCCGATACCAGGGTCAGCTCGCCGGGGTAGATGTCCAGCGACAGCCCGCGCAGCACCGGCACCTGCACGTCGCCGGACATGAAGCCCTTTTCCAGTGCATCGGCCCGCAGAGTCGGGGCGACGGCGCGTATGGAAGTCATCGGCCGGTCCTCAACGCAGCAGCAACGATGGATCGGAGCGGACGACACTGCGTACCGCCATGATGCTGGAGAGCATGGCCATCACCGCAACCAGCGCCACGCAGCCGAGGATCACCATTGGTGTCAGCTGCACCGGAACGCGCTGGGTCTGCGCAATCAACAGCACCACGGTGCTGAAGGCCGCCGCCAGCAACATACCCACGCCGCCGATCAGCAATGCCTGCTCGAACACCACCCGCGCCAGCGCATAGCGGCCTGCACCGAGTGCATTGAGCGTGGCGTACTCACGCACCGAGCCAGCCACCACAGAGGCGAACGACTGGTTGGTGATCACCGCACCGACGAAGCAGACGATGACGGCCATGAACAACACCGCGATGCCGGCGCCGGTATCGAACAGCCAGTACTGCTGCGAGCGGCTGGCGAACTCCGGCGCGGTCCAGAACTCGACCGGCGTGGCCCGGCCCATCGACGCGGACAAGCGGTCACGCACGCGATCGGCCAGGTCCGGCGAGCGCAGGCCCGCCACGAAATAGGTGCTGCCCTCATGTGGGTCGGTACCGGCGATGGCGCGCGCGGTGTCGAGCGAGGCCAGCACGTTTACGCCACCCAGGCCACGCAGGCCCGGTTGCGCGGCAACCACGCGCACGGCCTTGCCATTGATCCAGGCACGGTTGTTCTGCAGGTCCACGCCGAGCGTATCCAGATCGGCGCTGTCGACGATCACCGCACCCGGCTCGCGCAGCTGCGCGCGCAGATCGGCCGGCAGGATGCGCGCGAACATCATCGCGTCGTCGCGGGTGGAAATGCCGGACAGGTACACCGACACATTGCCGGTGCCCTGCGCACTGGAACGCCACTCGCCATCCACCCACTCGTAGGGTTCGACGCGGGCGACATCCGGATCCATGCGCAGGTGGCTTTCCACATCCGCGCTGATCGCATGACCGTAGTTGACACTCTGGGTGCCGGGGAAACCGGCCCAGATGTCGGCCGACGATGCCTTCACATAGATCGCGGCGGTACCGAAGATGCCCAGCACCAGTGCGGCCTGCACGATCAGCAGCACACCGGCAAAGCACATCGCCAGCACCACCGGCAGGAACCGGCGCCACTCATAGGCCAGGGTCTTGCGGGCCAGCGCGATCATTGCAACTCGCCCTCAGCCTCGACCGGCAGCGGTGCGCCGCCAAGGGCACGGTACAGCGACGCAAAGGCCAGCACGCGTGCGCCCTGCGCGCCGATCAGGTCGGCCTGCGAGGCGAGTGCCGCACGCTGCGTGTCCAGCCCATCGAACTCGCTGGACAAACCCAGCTGCACCTGCCGCGCATGGCGCTTGACCTGCTGGTCGGCGGCATCATTGGCCACACGCAGCGACTGGATGCTGCTGCCCTGGCGCGCCAGGCTGCCGAGCGCACCTTCCACTTCGCTCACGCCTTCCAGCACGGCCTTGCGGTAGCCGAGCAGTGCGGCATCCAGCTGCTTTTCATCGGCATGGAAGCGCGCACGACGCTGCCCCCAGTCCCACAGCGGAATATCGACGTACGGGCCGATCGACGGACTGGAATCGGAATTGGAGCGGGCGTTCTGGGTAAGGTTGTAGGCATACAGGATGGAGCCGCCAAGGCTGACCCGCGGATACATCGCGGCGCGTGCCGAACCCTTGCTGGCCGCAGCCTGCATCACCTCCGACTCGGCCAACAGGATCTGCGGACGATGGCGCAACAGATCCGCAGGAACCTGCTGCAGCGAGAACGTGCCCAGCTTCGGCGGCGTGCGATACGCGCGCCAGGCCGGATCCGGGCCGTCACGGCCCAGCAGCAATGCCAGCGCGCGAGCCGCGTTGTCGGCGTTTTCCCGAGCCTGTGCGATGGCGGCACGGGTGGCGGCCTGGCGTGCGCGCAGGCGGTCCAGCTCGCCGGGCTCATCCAGGCGCAGGCGCTGGCGGACCAGGGCCAGTTGTTCACCGCGGTCGTCCACGGTCTGCTGCCGGGCCAGCAGGTCCTGCTGGGCCTGTGCCACGGTCAGGTCCAGATAGCTGCGCACCACGTCGGCAATCACCGCCACCTGTGCGGCATTGCGCAGCGCCTCGGCGTTGCCGGCCGAGGCCTGCGCGCTCAGCTGCGCGCTTTCGGCGGCGCCGAACAGGCCCAGGTCCCAGATCGCTTCGATGCCGGCATGGAAGTAGGTATCGACGGCGGCGGCGTCCTGCACCTGCTTGGCGCTGGCCGAGATTTCCGGCAGGAAACGCGAGTCGGAGGTGCCGGCGACGATCCGCACGGCCTGCAGCCGCAGCGTGGCCTGCTGCAGGTCGAGGTTGCCGGCGATGGCCTGGTCCACCAGGCCGTCCAGCGCCGGGTCGGCCAGCACCTTCCACCACTGCCTGGCGTCCACCGCCACACCCTGCCCCTGCGGCACCTGGGTCCAGGCGCTGGGTGTGCGATCCGGCAGGTCCGGGACGGACACCGACATGCAACCCGCCAGGGCCAGGGTTGCCAACAACGCGCCGGGGCGCAGCACTGCCTGCAGGGAGAGTCCACGCCCTGTCCTGGGCACTGCCACTGAAGTGATACGCCTGACCACCAGCCCGCCAACGTGTAGAAGGAGCATGAAGGCTACCGTGCGATTGTGGAGCGAACATGGAGAAATCGTCCGAAAAAGGTCACAGCACGCGTGCGGTTCAGGCAACGATGGCATTGGCCTTTCACTACGCTTTCAATACGTTCCCGGCACGGAACACTGGACGACTTTCACGGCGTATTGCACATTGCGGCAATTCCTTGCTTCGATGCTGCCCGACCGTGAAACACCCTCGCCGCTGGCTGCTGATTGGCTCGATCACGACAGCGACTGTCGGTGTGATCGTGCTCGTCCTGACCACCCCACTGGTCTCGAACGCCCTGCTGCTACTGATGGAGCGCAGCAACTTCATTCCCGCCGAATCCTCGATCCTCACCTTCGAGCCGTATGCGATCAACGACGGCTCGTCGAACTACTGGTTGTATGGGAAGGACCGCACCTACTACTACCACTTCACCTACGAGGATGACGTTCCCTACGTCTACATCCCGCAGGACAACCGCTGCCCCGGTTTCGACCGGCAGAATGCCCGGACCTGGTGCAGCGCCCTGCCCGGCAAGGCACGCCAGCGCGGTGGTGGTGCAACCGGTGTGACAAACGAAAAACGCTCCCTTTCGGGAGCGTTCTTCTTGAATCTGGAGCGGGAAACGAGACTCGAACTCGCGACCTCAACCTTGGCAAGGTTGCGCTCTACCAACTGAGCTATTCCCGCAGATTCCGTTCGACCTGCGTCGAAGGAGCGCTATTGTGTCGATATTGCTGCACGGCGTCAACAGGAATTTTCACGTGACGTGAAGGATGGCGTTCAGGCGCGCCTGCCTGTTCCCTTCACGTGCGCAGCCCGCGGCGATGGAAGTAGACCTGTTCGGCGATGCGGCGCATGGCCGCTGTTTGCAGCAGTGCATCGAGCGGCCAATCGGCCTGCAGATGATCCATCGCCCAGCGCAGCAGGCGCTTGCCATGGAACGCCGGAGCCACCTGCCGCGCCACCCGTTCCGCTTCCGGTCCTTGCCCACGCAGATTGCGGGCCATCGCCTCGCCGACCGCCCAGCCATGCCGCCACGAGGAGTGGATGCCCCCGGCGGACAGCGGCGAGACGATGCCTGCCGCGTCGCCGGTCAGGATCACGCGTTGGCCCGTGATCGGCCCATCCGGCCGGCCGCAGGGCACCAGGCCGGCGCGGGTGGCCGAGGGACGCGCCGAAGGCGGAATGCCGACCCCATCGCGCACGTGGCCGAGGAAACCTTCAATATCCGGCGGCCGCACCTGTTGCGGGTCATGACGCAACGCCAACCCGACCTGCAGGCCGCTCGGATTCTGCGCGACCCAGCCGATGTAACCCGGCGCGTAGCGCTTGCTGACGAAGCAATGCAGCGCGTCGCCCTGCGCGACATGCAGGCCGGCGAACTCACGTTCGACGCCGTAGAGGTTGTCACGCACCTGGCCGAGCCCGCTGCGCTGTGCCACACGTGAGCGTGCGCCATCAGCGCCAACCAGATAGGCACATCGCCCCGCCCCATCCACCAGCCAGCCGTCACCATTGCGACGTGCATCGGTGAAGGACTGCTGCAGGCGCAGGTCGACACCGTTCGCGCGCAGCTCGCTGGCCAGCCAGCGCATCAGGTTCGGCGTATCGGTGGTGAGGAAGTAATAGCCCGGCGCGGCCAGCAACACGCTGCGCAGATTCGGCGCATACAGGCGCACGTTTGCGACGCGTTGCACGAGATGTTCGGGCATGCGCCCCAGCCAGGTCTGCTCCATCGCCTCTTTCACCACGATGCCGGTGGTGTGCAGGCGCTCGCCGGGGTCGGCCTTGCGTTCCAGCACGCAGACGCGCAGGCCGTACTGGGCAGCAGCCAGTGCGCAGGCGGCACCGGCAAAACTGGCGCCGACGATGACCACGTCGTGATCGTAGGCGGAAGGAGTGTGGAGCATGGCTGCATCGTCCTGGAGGAACGGAGATGCAGCTTCGAACTGCCGCGTGGTGAGGCGAAGGAGTGACGGTGAAGTGGGGATGAAGCGGGTTCTACGCAAACGAAAAACGCCCCCTTGCGGGAGCGTCCTTCTTGAATCTGGAGCGGGAAACGAGACTCGAACTCGCGACCTCAACCTTGGCAAGGTTGCGCTCTACCAACTGAGCTATTCCCGCTTGGGAGCGCGAAATTTTACCTATTCCAAGGATGCCGTCAAGCGCTTTTTTCAGGATCTGCGAGGTGCCCGGCGTCGCGTATCCGCGCCATGCGTGGATACGCGCATCGATGGGGTCAGTTGCCCAGCTTCTTCTGCCGCGAGCGCTCGCGTGCGGCGCGCTCGTCTTCGCGCAGGCTCGGCCAGGCGGCGTGCAGGTACTGCAGGCCCGACCACAGGGTCAGCACTGCGGCAATCGCCAGGGTCCAGTCGCCGATGTGGAACACCGGCCAGCCCATCCAGATATCTTCCACCGGCACGTTGGGGGCCACCGAATACAGCAGGCACAGCAGCGCGACCATCTGCGCGGTGGTCTTGACCTTGCCGATCATCGCCACGCGTACCTTCGCGCGCTGGCCCAGTTCGGCCATCCATTCGCGCAGCGCCGACACCGCGATCTCGCGGCCGACGATGACCGCCGCCCAGAACGCCATCCACGGCGTCGGGTGGCCCTGCACGATCAGGAACAGTGCCACTGCCACCATCAGCTTGTCCGCGACCGGGTCGAGGAAGGCACCGAAGGCCGACTCCAACTGGTAGCGGCGGGCGATCCAGCCATCGAGCCAGTCGGTGATCGCGGCCAGGCCGAAGATCGCCGCCGAAGCGAAGTTGGTCCAGGTGTAGGGCAGGTAGAACACCAGCACCAGCACCGGGATCATCACGATCCGCAACAACGTCAGCCAGGTGGGCAGGGTCAACTTCATGCTTGCGTGCTTCTCTCTCTACTCGGCCGCATCAGGCGTGGCCAACCCGTGCAGGTTAGCGTAGATACGTGCCGCGAGGGCGTCATTGATGCCTTCCACCTTGGCGATTTCCGCTTCGCCAGCGGCTTTCAGGCCGACCAGGCCGCCGAAATGCTTGAGCAGGCTGGCGCGGCGGCGGGGGCCGATACCGGGGATGTCCTCCAGCTTGCTGGTCATCCGCGCCTTCTGGCGGCGGCCGCGGTGGCCGGTGATGGCGAAGCGGTGCGCCTCGTCGCGCACCTGCTGGATGAACTGCAGCGCCGGGTTGGCCGCGCCCGGGCGCAGCTCGCGGCCGTCGGGCATCACCAGCGCCTCGTGGCCGGCGCGGCGCTCCACGCCCTTGGCCACGCCCACCAGCAGTACTCCCTCCACGCCCAGGTCGGCCAGTGCGGCCTGCGCCTGTGCCAGCTGGCCGGCGCCGCCGTCGATCAGCAGCACATCCGGCAGCACGCCCTGCTCTTCCACCGCGCGGCGGAAACGGCGGTCGATGGCCTGGCGCATGGCGGCATAGTCGTCGCCCGGCTCGATGCCGCTGATGTTGAAACGGCGGTACTGCGCGCGCACCGGACCGGCGGCGTCGAACACCACGCATGAGGCCACGGTGGCCTCGCCCAGGGTGTGGCTGATATCGAAACACTCGACACGCTTGACCGGCTCGGCCAGGCCCAGCATGTCGCGCAGTGCATCGCTGCGCGCGTGCTGCGCGTTGCGGCTGTTGAGCTCGGTGGCCAGGGTCAGCTGCGCGTTGCGACTGGCCAGCTCCACGTAGCCGGCACGCTCGCCGCGCACGTTCCACTTCAACTGCACCTTGCGCTCGGCCGAGGCGGACAGCGCGGCGACCAGCAGATCGGCGTCGGGAATCTCGCGATCCAGCAGGATCTCGCGCGGTGGCTCGAATTCGATGTAGTACTGCGAGACGAAGGCGGCCAGCACTTCCTCCGGGCTCTCCTCACCGTTGGTGCGCGGGAAGAATGGGCGGGTGCCAAGATTGCGGCCATCGCGGAAGGCCAGCAGCAGCACGCAGGCCTGAGACCCTTGCATGGCCACCGCCAGCACGTCCAGATCTGCGGCGCGGCCGTCCACGTACTGGCGGGTCTGCATGCTGCGCAGCGAGGAGATCAGGTCGCGCAGGCGCGCGGCCTGCTCGAACTCCAGCGCCTCGCTGGCGGCCTGCATCTGCTCGCCCAGCTCGCGGGTCAGTTCGTCGCTCTTGCCTTCGAGGAAGAGCGCAGCGCGGCGCACCGACTCGGCGTAGTCCGGCGCCGGTACCAGCTCCACGCAGGGCGCGCTGCAGCGGCCGATCTGGTACTGCAGGCACGGCCGCGAGCGGTTGCGGAACACGCTGTCCTCGCAGCTGCGCAGCTTGAACAGCTTGTGCATCAGGTTCAGCGTTTCGCGCACCGCAGTGACGCCGGGATACGGCCCGAAATAGCGACCGGGAATGGCGCGCGGGCCGCGATGCAGGGCGATGCGCGGCCAGTCCTCGCGGGTCAGCAGCACATGCGGATAGGTCTTGTCGTCGCGCAGCGAGACGTTGTAACGCGGCGACAGCGACTTGATCAGCTGGTTTTCCAGCAGCAACGCCTCGGCTTCCGAGCGCGTCACGGTCACGTCCATGCGCGTGATCTGTGAGATCATCGACATGATCCGTGCGTTCTTCGGGCTGCCGTTGAAATAGCTGCCGACGCGGTTACGCAGCGCACGGGCCTTGCCGACGTACAGCAGGGTGTCGTCGGCCGCGTGCATGCGGTACACGCCGGGAGCGGTGCTGAGCTGGGCCGCGAAGGCCTTGCCGTCGAAGACCGGAGCGGGAACGTCGGTCATTCGCTGATCGGCACTTCGCTGAGCACGCCGCTGTCGGGATCGAAGCGCAGCACGGCATGGGCGTCGGTCTCGGCGATCCACACCGCACCTGCGCCCACCGCCAGTCCAGCCGGGCCATGCAGGCGGCGCGGCAGCGGCTGGGTGGTCAGTTCGCCACCGCCCAGGCGCAGCGTGCGCAGGCGACCGTTGCCGGTATCGGCAATCCACAACAGCGGCGCATCCGGGCTTAGCGCGATCGCCTGCGGGAACTGCAGGCTGGCGTCCGCGCGCGGGCCGTCTTCGCTGCCGAAGCGCCATGGCCCCTGCCCGACCAGCGTCTGCACCAGGTCGCCGCGCAGCTGCAGTGCACGGATCGAGGAACCCAGTGCATCGGCCACGTACAGCACCTGCTGCACTACGGCCAGCGCAGTCGGCTGGGCGAACGCGGCCAGATGGCCGCTGCCATCACGCTCGTCGATGGAACCACTGCCGGCGCGCCATTGCAGGCTGCGCTGGCCCAGGTGGTAGCTCCAGATGCGGTTGTCGCCGGCCATGGCGATGTGCAGCTGGTTGTCGGCGATGGCCAGGCCGACCGGATGGTCCAGCGAGACCTGCCGGGCCTGCGCGACCGGACCTTCCACCGGCGCACCGGGGCGGCCATTGCCGCACAGCGTGTCGACGATGCCGGTCAGCAGGTTGATGCGGCGCACGGCGTGGTTGCCGGTGTCGGCCACGTACAGCGCATCGCGCTCCAGCACCAGCGCCTGCGGGCGGTGGAACGCCGCTTCGGCGAGGTTGCCGTCCATGAAATCGGCGGTACCGAGGCCGAACTGGCGCAGGATGCGGCCGCCATGGCTGCATTCGAGGATGCGGTGATGGCCGCTGTCGGCGATGTAGAGGCGCTCGGTACTGACCGCCAGGCCGAGCGGGAAGCACAGTGCCTGGCGGGGCTCCGGATGCAGCTCGCTACCGCCACGCGGCGGCGCCGACGGCGCACCCTCGCACAGCGCATTCAAGGCACGCTCCAGTTCGCCGGGTGCGCCCTGCCCGACCAGCCGCTGCTGTTCGCGGCCCTGCGCATCCAGCAGCACCAGGGTTGGCCAGGCGGTGACGCCGAAGCGGCGCCAGCCATCCCAGTCCGCATCGAGCAGGACCGGCATCGTCAGGCCCTGGCGACGCAACAGCTTCAGTGCGGCACCGGCGTCGCGCTCGAAGTCGAAGCGCGGCACCTGCAGCACCAGCGGCTGCAGCTTGCCGGGGTGGCGCGACAGCCATTGGCCGAACTCGGCCAGGCGTTGCGCGCTCCAGGCGGAGGCGGCGTTGACGAACAACAGCGCCACCGGCCGACCGCGCAGTTCGGTCAGGGTGCAGGGGGTGGCATTGAGCCAGGTGGCGAACTCGGGCAGGTCCGGGACGGGCTGGACGTTCATGGCCCGATTATGCCGGAGTCGGCGTCATGCAACAGTCGTGCCACGGCACGTTTTGCAGCATTGTCCACCAATGTCCAGACCTGTTCGAAATGATCACTGCCGCCGGTGTAGGGATCCGGGATCGCCACCCGGCCCTCTCCGCCCGACCATGGCAGGTACAGTGCCAAGCGTTCGCGCTGGGCCGGCGTGGCGATACGGCCGGCATCACGCAGGTTGGCCTCGTCGGCGCACAGGATCCAGTCGAAACGTTCGAAATCCACAGCCTGCAGCTGGCGTGCACGCAGGCCACCGATGTCCACGCCGTGCCCGGCCGCGCAGGCGATCGCACGCCGGTCCGGCGGCTCGCCCACATGCCAGTCGCCGGTGCCGGCCGAATCCACCTGCACCCGTCCGGCCAGCGGCGAGGCCTCCAGGCGTGCGCGCAGCGCACCTTCGGCCATCGGCGAACGGCAGATGTTGCCGAGGCAGACGACCAGCAGCTTCATCGTGCCGCCAGCGTCTGCAGCAGTGCTTCGGCGCGCTCCAGGTCCTCGGGCGTGTCGATGCCCGGCGGGAACGGTTCGGGCGAGATCGCCACGCTGATCGGGAAGCCCGCTTCCAGCACGCGCAGCTGTTCCAGCGATTCGACCTGCTCCAGCTGGCCCGGCGGCATCGCCGCGAACTGCTGCAGGAAACCGGCGCGATAGCCGTAGATGCCGATGTGACGCAGCCAGTTGTGACCGGCCGGCAACGTGTCACGGCTGCGTGCGAAGCCATCGCGATGCCAGGCGATCGGCGCGCGGCTGAAGTACATCGCCTCGTTGCGCACGTTGCGCACCAGCTTCACCACGTTCGGATCGAACAGGGTTTCTGCATCCTCCACGGCGGTCGCCAGGGTCGACATCGGCGCATTGCCGTCAACCAGCGCCTGGGCCACCGCACGGATACCCGCAGCGGGTGCAAACGGCTCGTCGCCCTGCAGGTTGACCACCACGGTGTCATCGGCCCAGCCGGCGATGCGCGCGCACTCGGCCAGGCGATCGGTGCCGGAGGCATGCGAGGTGGCGGTCATTGCCACCTTCACTTCGGCCAGGCCGGACAGTGCGTCGGCAATGCGTTGATCGTCGGTAGCGACCCAGACCTCGCCGGCACCGGCCTGCAGCGCGCGGCGCGCCACATGCAGCACCAGCGGCTCACCGCCCAGCAGGCGCAGCGGCTTGCCCGGCAGCCGCGAGGCGGCATAGCGGGCCGGGATGGCGACGACGAATTCGGTCATGGGGCGGTACTCGGCAGGCTCGTTACAACGGGAATGCGGCCGGCGGCGCATGAATGCAAGCGCCGCCGTGCCACTCAGTTCGGTCGCAGCTTGTCCAGGCGGTCGGTCAGCGCCACCCAGAACGCGGCAGGCAGCTCGGCGCGCAGCGGGACCGCGTAGTGCCAGTCATTGCCGAACGCCCGGCATTTCACCGCGTCCTTTTCGGTCATCAGCACCGGCAGCTGGCTGCCAAAGGACAGGTCCTGCGGCTGATAGGCCTGATGGTCGGCGAAGGCGTGCGGCACCACGCCGATGCCTCGCGCGCGCAGCATGTCGAAAAAGCGCTGCGGGTGGGCGATGCCGGCCACGGCGTGCACACGCTGGCCCTTGAAGTACGACAGTGGACGAGCACGGCCACCGGCCAGCGGCTGCGCGCTGTCGATGTGCAGGGCCATCGGCCACTGGCCGAAACCACAGGCCTGGGCCGCAGATTCCTCATCGGCCTGGCCGAGATTCACCACGCGGAAATCGCACTCGCTGGCGCGGCTGACCGGCTCGCGCAGCGGTCCGGCCGGAATCATCCGGCCATTGCCGTAGCGGCGCTGCGCATCGACCACTTCGATCTCGATGTCGCGCGCCAGCCGGTAGTGCTGCAGGCCGTCGTCGCAGACGATCACATCGCAGCCGGCCTCGATCAGCGCCTTGCCGGCAGCAACGCGATCACTGTCCACGCGCACCGGCACGCCTGTCTTCCAGGCAATCAGCACCGGTTCGTCACCGCCCTTGGCAGTCGGCGTATCGGCCTTCACCCACAGCGGTTTGTCGGCATCTTCGCGGCCGTAGCCACGACTGGCCACGCCCGGCTTCCAGCCGGCGGCACGCAGGCGCTCCACCAGCGCGATGGTCAGCGGCGTCTTGCCAGTCCCACCGGCGGTGATGTTGCCAACCACGATGACCGGCACCGGCAGCGTGTAGCGCTTGCGCCAGCCACGCCGATAGGCACGCCGGCGCAGCGCGGTGACGCCGGCATACAGCGGCGCCAGCAGGCGCATCGCCCACGGAACCGGGCTGCCGTCGTACCAGTACGGCGGGGTCTGGGTGCCCTTGCCGGCCATCAGTCCTGCCTTTCGCGGAACTGCATGCTGTGCAGATGCTGGTAGAGGCCACCCATGGTGAGCAGCTCCTTGTGGGTACCGCGCTCGACGATGCGACCGTGGTCCATCACCAGCACCTGGTCTGCATGCTCGATGGTCGACAGGCGGTGAGCGATGACCAGCGTGGTGCGCTCGGGCATCAATCGCTGCAGCGCGTCCTGCACCAGGCGCTCCGATTCGTTGTCGAGCGCTGCGGTGGCTTCATCGAGGATCAGGATCGGCGCGTCGCGCAGGATCGCACGGGCGATCGCCAGGCGCTGGCGCTGGCCGCCGGACAGCAGCGCGCCGTTCTCGCCCACCGGGGTCTGCAGCTGCTGCGGCATGCGCGCGATGAACTCCCAGGCGTTTGCGGCTTCGGCCGCCGCTCGGATCTGTTCATCGGTCGCGTCCATGCCATAGGCGATGTTGGCGCCAATGGTGTCATCGAACAGCATGACCTTCTGCCCGACCATCGCCACCTGCCGACGCAGGTCGGCCAGCGGATAGTCATCCAGTGCCACGCCATCGAGAGTGATGCGCCCGCCGCTGGGTTCATAGAAGCGCGGCACCAGCCGGATCAGGCTGGTCTTGCCACTGCCGGACCGACCGACGATGGCAGTGACCGTACCCGGCTTGGCCACGAAGCTGATGTCGTCCAGGGCGATGCCACTGTCTTCGCGGTAACGCAGCATGACGTGCTCGAAGGCCAGCTCGCCGCGCACGCGCTGCACCGTGTTGCGGCCATCGTCGCGCTCGACCGGCATGTCGAGGATGTCGAACAGGCGCTCGGCGGCGGACACACCGCGGGAGATCGAGGACTGCACGCTGGTCAGGCGGCGCAGCGACGGAATGATCGCCGTCATCGAGATCATCAGGCCCATGAACTGGCCGGCATTGAGGCGGCCTGCCAGTGCTTCGCGGGTCGACACCCAGACGATCACCGCCAGCGCCAGCGCGGCCAGGAACTGGACCACGCTGGAGGCACCGGCACGGGTGATTTCCACCTTCATGTTCAGCGCCAGCATGCGGTTGGCCAGGCGCGAGTAGCGCGACATTTCGTGCTGCTGGGTACCGTGCACCTTCACTTCCTGCTGGGCCGCCAGCGACTGCTCGGCGGTCTGCGCCATCGTGCCCATGCCGTCCTGGATGCCACGGCTGATGCGCCGGTAGCGCTTGCCGACGTAGGACACGATCACGCCGATCATCGGCACCACCACCAGCATGGCCACGGTCACCTTGACGCTCATCTGCAGCATCACCGCCAGCATGGCGATGATGGTCAGGGTGTCGGCAACCACGGTCTTGAGCGCATCGGCACTGGCCTGGGTGACCTGCTCGGTATCGAAGTTCAGGCGGCTGACCATCACCGGCGTCGATTCGGTATCGAAATGCGAGGACGGCAGGTGCAGGTACTTGGCCAGCACCTGTTCACGCAGGTCACGCACCACGCTGCGACCGGTCTTGGCCAGCGCGTAGTCGCTCACCCAGGTGGCGGCGCTGCGCATCAGGAACAGACCAAGGATGGTCAGCGGCAGGATCACCGCCATTTTCGGTTCGGGATTGACGAAGCCGCGGTTGACCAGCGGCTCCATCAGCTTGGTGAAGTGGTAGCCGGCCACCGACTCCACCGCCATGGCGATGACGGCGGCGACCATCATGCCCCAGTAGGCACGGGTGTATCCCAGCAGACGTTTGTAGATCGGCCACACCGGCGCGTGTTTGGAACTCATGGACGCACCTCGGGTGCTGTTGCAATGGCAATACGGCGGAAGCCGAGCTGACCGAGCGCATCCTGCGCGGTCACCACGGCCTGATAGGGCGTGCGGGCATCGGCACGCAACAGCACCGGCTGGGTGCGGTCGCTGCCGGCAACGGCCGCGATGGTCTGCTTGACCGACTCGACGTCGTTGCGCAGCACTTCCTGGTCATTGATGAAGTAGCGGCCTTCGGCGTTGATCAGCACGCTCAACGAGCGCGGTGGCTCATTGCTGGGCTGCTGGCTGGCCGTGGGCAGCTCCACCTGGAGTGTCGAGCGCGCGTCGAAGGTGGTGGTGACCACGAAGAAGATGATCAACACCAGGATGACGTCGATCAGTGGCACCAGGTCGATATGCGGCTCATCCTGGGATCGGTCGTTGCCGATACGCATCGATCAGGCCTTCGCCGTCGCCGCGCCGGCCGGGCGCGTGGCAGCGGCAGGGTTCATCACCCCGGGTCGGCCATCCAGCGTATCCAGCAGCGCGCTGGCTTCCTGCTCCATCTCCACCACGTAACCGTGGATGCGGCCCTTGAAGTAGCGGTGGAACATCAGCGCCGGAATGGCGACGATCATGCCGGTGGCGGTGCACACCAGCGCCTTGCCGATACCACCGGCCAGCTGGTTCACATCACCCACGCCGTGGTCGAGGATGCCCAGGAACATCTGGATCATGCCGATCACCGTGCCCAGCAGCCCCAGCAGCGGCCCGGCCGAAGCGATGGTACCCAGCGCGTTGAGGAAACGCTCCATGCGGTGCACCAGGTGGCGGCCGGTGTCTTCGATGCGCTCGCGGATCTGGTCGCGCGGGCGGTTGCGGGCTTCCAGTGCGGCAGCCAGCAGCGCGCCCAGCGGCGAGTTCGCGCGCAGCGTCTGCAGGTGGGCCGGGTCGAGCTTGCCGCGTGCCGCCCAGTTGCGCACTTCCTGGCCGAGGCCGGGCGGCAGCACTTCAGTACGCCGCAGGGACCAGAAACGCTCCAGGATGATCGCCAAAGCCAGTACGCCCAACAGCAGCAGCGGCACCATCGGCCAGCCACCGGCCTTGACCAGTTCCCACACGTTTCAACCCTCCGGCCCAACGGCCGCTTGTTCGATCGGCGATAGGATAGCAGCCGACCGCGCCCGCCCAGCGGCATCCCACCAGCGGGATGCGTGGATGCGCTGTTCACGCAGCTGCAGCCCTTGTGCGCCAAGCCATATGCGGATCGCCCCGGAATCGGCCGTGGCCAGTACCTCGGCCCCTTGCGCCTGCCAGCGCTGGACCACGTCCTGGCGAGGATGCCCGAAGCGGTTGCGGTGCCCGGCCGAGACCACCGCCAGCCGTGGCGCCACGGCCTCGACCCACGGCGCGCTGGAGCTGCCGCCGCTGCCATGGTGCGGCACCAGCACCACATCCGCCTTCAGCGCTGCCGGAGACGCCTCCAGCAGCGTCCGCTCGGCCGGCCGGCCGATGTCACCCGGCAGCAGGACCACGCCGTGGCGGCTGGCGATGCGCAGCACGCAGCTGTCTTCGTTCTCGGCCTGACGGCTGCCCGGCGCCGGGTGCAGGACCTGGAAATCTACCCCGTCCCACTGCCAGCGCAGCCCCTGCTGGCAGGGCGTGGCGCCAGCGATGGTGCTGCCCGGTGGCGCCAGCAGCTGCAGTCCGGGCAGCTGCCGTCGCAGGCTGGACAGGCTGCCGGTGTGATCAAGATGGTCATGGCTGAGCATCACCTGCCGGGGCGGCCCCTGGCCGAGCGCGCGCAGCGCCGGGACCAGAATCCGCTCGTTGCCTTCGCCGCCGGTCGGCGGCCCCACGTCGTACCAGAGCGCGTGCCGCGCCGTACGCACCAGCACCGCAGCGCCCTGCCCTACGTCATGCACCAGCAGCTCCAGTTCTCCTTCGGCCGGTGCATGCCGGGCGGGCCACAGCAGCGGCAGGCACAGCAGCAGGCCCGCCAGGCCACCGCCGGCGCCGCGTGGCAGCAGCCACCAGAACACCCCGGCCAGTGCCGCCGGTACCGCCCAGCGCGGCGCCTCAGCCAACCACCACATGGCCTGCGGGTGCAGCGCCAGTGGCTGCAGCGCCTGCCAACTCAGCTCGAACAGCCAGGCCGCGGCACGCCAGGCCCAGCGCCCGGCACCGTCGTGCAGCACCTGCAGCGCGGTACCCAGCAACGACAACGGCACCACCAGCAGGGTCCACCACGGAATGATCGGCAGATTGACCAGCGGCCCCAAGCGCGCGGTGCAGCCGAACAGGGCCACGCACAGCGGCAACAGGCCGAGGCTGGCCACGCCCTGCGCGGCCAGGAAGCCACGCAGGCCCCCACCGGCGCCCTCCGGCCCGGTTCGCGGCAGGCACCACAGCAGCCACAGCACGCCGCCAAAGCTGAGCCAGAACCCGGCCGACAGCACCGACAGCGGCGCCGGCAACAGCATCACCATCGCGGCCAGGGCCAGCCCCTGCCCCGCACCCACCGGGCGACGTCCGGCACGGGCCAGTGCCACCAGCCCGATCATCAGCGCCGCACGCACCGTTGGCAGCGCGCCGCCGGCTGCCACGGCATAGGCGGCTGCGGCCAGCGCCGCGCCCCATGCCGCCGCCTGCGGCCGTGGCCAGTACCGTCCCAGCACTGGGCACAGCCACCACGACACGCGGCACAGCAGCACGCCGAAACCCGCCACCACGCCCACGTGAAACCCGGAAATGGCGACCAGATGGGTCAGGCCCAGCGCGCGCAGGTGTTCCCAGTCGGCATCGGACAGGCCGCGGGTGTCGCCCAGGGCCAAGGCCTGCACGAACCGCGCGGCAGGATGTGCCACCTGCGTGGCGATGGCATCACTGCTGCGCTCGCGCCAGGCCGGCAGGCCCTGCGCAGGCGCGTGCTCACGGGCAGCGCCCGGGTCGCGCACCGTGCCATTGCCGGAGATACCACGCAGCAATGCATGGCGTTCGCCATCGAAGCCGCCGGGATTGATCCGCGAGCGTGGCGCACGCACGCGCAACGACAACTGCCAATGCGCCCCGGCACGAACCGCATGTCGCCCGCCGGCCTCGTGCGCTGACGATCCGCGCCACGGGTCGTTCCAGGTGACCTGCAGGCGCTTGCCGCGCAGCACTGGCAGCGTATCGGCCTCCTCCACGTGCAGCACGAAACGCGTGTAACCGGGGCCTCTCTGCGGAAGATCGGCCACCCGCCCGCGCACCTGCACATCCTGCGGCGGCGCGTCGGGTGGAAGCTGGTCGTGCAGGGCCCACTGCCCGTGCACTGTTGCCCATGCCAGGCCGAGCATGACTGCAGCCCAGGTGCGGCCTCGCCAGCGCAGCAGCCAGCCCGCGCCGCCTGCAACCGCCATCGGCACGCTCAGCCACAGCGGCAGCAACGCCGGCATCTGCACGCAGGCCAGCGCGCCCAGCACCAGGCCGGCGGCGCAGCCGGGGCCGAACAGGGCCGGCGCGGAACGTTCGGAAACCATTCCAGCAGCCTGCCGCCGGGCGCGACAGTTGCCTATCGGGGTTTTCCCCGCGCGGCTGTCAGCGCCGGACGGTGCCGCGGTGGAAATTGACCCGGAAGCTGGCACCACCGCCAGCGGCCTCGCCGACACTGACCGAGCCGCCGTGGTGCTGCACGATTTCCTTCACCAGATGCAGGCCCAGGCCACTGCCACTGCCCGCCGCGCGCAGGCGATGGAACGGCTCGAAGATCGCTTCACGATCGCTCACCGGAATACCGGCACCCTGATCGCTGACTTCCAGCAGGCCACGTGCATCCAGGCGCACGCAGATGGTGCCGCGTCCGCCGCCGTGGACAATGGCGTTGTGCACCAGGTTGGCGATCACCCGTCCCAACGCCAGGCTGTCGCCGTGGATCCACACCGGCATCTCAGGTGCATCCACTTCGAAGCCGTAGCCGGCACCGACCACCAGCGGCGCCAGATCGGCGGCCGCTTCACGCACCAGCAGCGCCAGATCCAGCCGCTGCAGTGCGCCGACATTGCGATCAAGTCGCTGCAGGTCAAGCAGGTGCTCGGCGACGTTGCCGAGCCGCGCTACGTCGGTCAGCAGCTGCGACTTCAGCTCGCCCTGCGGCAGCTGCGACAGACGCGCCTGCACTACCGCGATCGGCACACGCAGCTCGTGCGCGGCATCGGCAAGGAACTTGTCACGCGCCGCATAGCCCTGCTGCACCTTGTCGATCGCGTCGTTGAAGGCTTCGACCAACGGCGCGACCTCGGTCGACACCAGCTGCGCATCCAGCCGCGCACCCGGCTGGCCGATATCCAGCTCCTTGGCCTGTTGCGCGGAGCGGCGCACGCCACGCATCGCGCGGTGGATCACGGTCGGCATCACCAGCAGCGTGACCACGATCAGCGGCAGGAAGAACCACAGGCCGATCAGGCGCAGCACCATCAGCGCGCCATCCAGCAGCCCGCCCTTCGGTGCCCCGCCCACCATCACCGTGATGCGCCGTCCATCCTCGTTGCGGATCATCACCCGCGCCACATCCAGGTAGGGCGGAACCAGCGAACCAAGTTCGGTCGCGCCCAGCGTCGGCAACCGCGCCAGCAGCGGCGCGTGGATCGCCGGAATCGTGCCGCGCTCCAACCAGACCCCCTTGTCGTCGACTGCCGCGAACCAGAGGTTGCCGCCGGCACTGGCATCGAGCTTTTCCCAGCGCGCCTGGTCCAGCACCAGCCGGCCACCATCGCTGTGCACCGCCTTGGCCACCGCCTCGGCCATGAACATGTCCATGCCCCAGGTGTCCTTGTCACCCCAGGTCAGGATCAACGCAACCACCGCGAACAGCACGGTGAAGGCCTGCGCCAGGAACAACCGCCAGGCCAGGCCCAGGGTGATGGAGCGGATCGGACGTGCCATCTCAGGCCTCCGCCAGCAGGTAGCCGACGCCGCGGATCACATGGATCTCCACGCCGGCCCCGGCCTGTTGCAGCGCCTTGCGCAGCTTGGAGATATGCGCGTCCAGTGCATTGGACTGGATCTCGTCATCGAAGCCGTACACTGCCGCCTCCAACGCGCTGCGGGTGACGGTGCGTCCCTGTCGCATCGCCAGCGCCTGCAGCACCAGCACCTGGCGCCGGGGCAGCGCCAACAGCTGGCCCTCCACCTGCGCCTGCAGCGATTCGAAGTCGAATTCCAGCCGGCCCAGATGCAGGCTTGGCGTCACCATCGCCGAGGGCCGGCGCGAGACCGCGCGGATCCGCGCCATCAGCTCCTCGATCGCCACCGGCTTCACCAGGTAGTCATCGGCACCGACGTCCAGCCCCTCGACCTTGTCCGACAGCGTGCCCTTGGCGGTCAGCATGATCACCGCCAGGTTCGGGCGCAGCGCGCGCGCGGTGGCGACGAACGCCACGCCATCGCCATCGGGCAGCTGGCGGTCGAGCAGCATCAGCTGGTGCACCGGCTCGCGCAGCGCGACCGCGGCTTCGGCCAGGCTGCCGACCACGTCGGCGACCACGCCCTGCCGCTCCAGGCCCGATTGCAGGGCACGGGACAGATCGGGATCGTCTTCGACCAGGAGGATGCGCATCAGGGGCTCGGCTACCGGAAACGGTGCCGATCATAGTGCCTGGCGCCGGCTTTGGGCGCCTTCGCGTGCCGAATGCCAAGGCGCAATGTTCTGACAATGTTGTGGCCGCACCATGCACAGCCATCCCCCGCAAAGTGGCTGATCGATGCCGTCGCTGTCCCCGACCCTGCTGCGCCCGTTGCTGTTCTCCGCTGCCATCGGCCTCCCGTTGATCACCCACGCCGCCGACCGGAACCCGGGGGTGCAGGCCGGTATCAGTGCCGGCGCGACCTCAGGGGCCTACGCCCACTACGACGTCAAGCCGCTGGTCGTACCGTCCATTGCCTGGCAGGGCGAGCGCTTCTTCGCCAGCCCGGGCTCACTGGGCATGTACCTGTACAAGCGCGAAGGCCTGCGCCTGTCGGCGGCGGTCACGCCCTACACGCTGCGCTTCAAGACCGACGACGTGAACGATCCTCAGCTGCGTCGCCTGCACAGCCGGCAGATGTCTGCCATGGCCGGCGTCAATGGTGAATACAGCGCCGACTGGGGCATCGTCGAGGCCAGCGTGATGCGCGAGGTCACCGGCCACGGAGGTGGCATGGAATCGCGTCTGCACTACAGCTATCCGATCCAGGCCGGTCGCTTCACCTGGGTGCCCAAGGTCGGCGTGGTGCACTCCAGTGCGCGCCTGCTCGACTACTACTACGGCATCACCGACGAAGAAGCGCTGCGCTCGGGACTTGCCGCGTACAACCCGGGCAGCGCGACATCACCGAACCTGCAGATCGCGGTCAGCACGCCCCTGGGCACGAAGTGGCGCGCGACCGGCGTCGTCGCCAACCAGTGGTTCGGCGATGCCGTAAAGGACAGCCCGATGGCCCGTCGCGGTACGCAGACGTCGGCCTTCGTTTCCCTGATGCGCTCGTTCTGATCGAGCGCCCGCAACGGACAAGGACCCCCCATGGCCTCCGTCTCCCCTGCTGCTGAAGCGCACGCGATCCTGCGTGCCCCGGACCTGGACAGCGCCGAGCGCGCCTACCTGGGGCTGCTGCCGGACCTGGAACACGTGAACGCGTTGACGCGCCGCGCACTTGGCCTTTCGCGTGCTGCCGATGCGGCACGCGGCTATGCGTTGTCGATGATGCTGGTGGGATTGCGCCTGCAGGAACTTGAGATGGGCGAAGCAACCGCAAAGGAACATCGCCAGGCCACCCTGCGCAGTCTGCGCCAGGCCTTCAGCGCCTGAGCGCAGGCCAGCAACGCTGCCGGTGCTGCAAGGCAGTGGGAAGACTCAGCGGAACGTGGTCCACGCCAGCACCGCCGCCAGCAGGGCCACCCAGATCACCGCCTTGAAGGTACCCTCCAGCATGTTGCCGCCGAACAGCAGCTCAAGGATGGGATTGGGCCGGGAAACCGGAACGTGATCGCTCATGCGGCAGCTCCTTGCAGTGACGGCGCGATTGCGCGGTAGACCGAAGTCTACGCCTGCACGGCCCGGATTCATCGCCCCCCCGGCCGTCTTTGGCGGCTCAATTCCAGCCTTCGTCGCAGACCGGCTGCAGCACCCCAGATGTCATGCCAGCCTGCGTGCACTTTCCCGCTGGAGCACCGTGCCATGCCGATGCTTGCCCTGATGCTGCTGCTCTCCAGCCTGTTCGGCGCTGGCAGCGAGCCCACTGAAGAGGCCCTTCGCAGCCAGATCCTGATTGCCGAAACCCAGCAGCCGGAAGCCGTACGACAGGATTGCGGTTCGCCCTCCCTGCTGCTTTACCGGCTGCGCCAGGACCGGGTCCTGAGGCTGGCCAACCAGCCCGTGCAACGCGAACCCGCCGATGCCCAGCCCACGCGTGGTGCGACGGTTCGCGTTGCCCAGCTCTGGGAGCGCGTGGACGGCCACTGGAAGTTGCAGCGGATGATCAGCGTCGAAGACCTGGCCGTGCAACGCTGACCATGTGGAACCGTGGTCGATGCCTAAAACGAAAAAAGCCGACCCAGGGCCGGCTTCCATCGTGATCCACCGCTGCACCGGCAATGCCGGGAGCCAGGTGGTGGGCGGTACAGGGTTCGAACCTGTGACCCCTACCATGTCAAGGTAGTGCTCTACCGCTGAGCTAACCGCCCATCTTGTTCTTGCCGCCCGAAAGCTGGCCTTGCTACGTAAAAACCCGGCGCCAGGGCCGGGCTTTGCTGTTCACGACAGCCCCCTTCCGGAGACTTCGTGGTGGGCGGTACAGGGTTCGAACCTGTGACCCCTACCATGTCAAGGTAGTGCTCTACCGCTGAGCTAACCGCCCGTTTTTGCTTCTGAACGTCCGCGATTGCGTCGGTGCAGGCCGCGTATATTACGGATGCCGGCCGTGAAGCGCAACACTTTTGTGAAGAAGATGCTGCACTGCCGCGTTCAGCCCAGACTCGCTTCCTTCAGCTGCCGGATCTGGTCACGCACGCGGGCGGCATCCTCGAACTCCAGGTTCTTGGCGTGCTGGTACATCTGCTGTTCCAGTGCCTTGAGACGGGACGCCAGCTGGGCCGGGCTGAGCGATCGATAGTCACTCCCCTCCTCGGCAACGCCGGGCCTGCCTTTGCCCTTGCCCTTCTTTGCTTCCTTCTCGGCGGCGTCCGAACGCGCCCCTTCCAGCACGTCGACGATCGGGCGCGCCACCGAGCGCGGCACGATGCCGTGCTCCTCGTTGTACTCGACCTGTTTGGCGCGACGACGGTCGGTCTCATCGATCGCGGCCTGCATCGAACGGGTGATCTTGTCCGCATACAGGATCGCCTTGCCGCGCACGTTGCGCGCGGCACGGCCGATGGTCTGGATCAGCGAGCCGGTCGAGCGCAGGAAGCCCTCCTTGTCGGCATCCAGGATCGCCACCAGCGACACTTCCGGCATGTCCAGGCCTTCGCGCAGTAGATTGATGCCCACCAGCACGTCGAACTTGCCCAGGCGCAGGTCGCGGATGATCTCCACGCGCTCGACCGTGTCCACGTCCGAGTGCAGGTAGCGCACGCGTATCCCGTGCTCGGTCAGGTACTCGGTGAGGTTCTCGGCCATGCGCTTGGTCAGCGTCGTGACCAGCACCCGGTCACCGGCCTTGATGCGCGCGTTGGCTTCGCTCATCAGGTCGTCGACCTGGGTCCCCACCGGGCGGATCTCCACCACCGGGTCGATCAGGCCGGTGGGACGTACGACCAGCTCGGTGATCTCGTCACCGGCCTCGCGGTACTCGTAGGGGCCCGGCGTGGCCGACACATAGATGCTGCGCGGGCAGCGCTCCTCCCACTCCTCGAAGCGCAGCGGCCGGTTGTCCAGCGCCGAGGGCAGCCGGAACCCGAATTCGACCAGCGTCTCCTTGCGCGAACGGTCGCCCTTGAACATGGCACCGATCTGCGGAATGGTCACGTGGGATTCGTCGATCACCAGCAGCGCGTCGGCCGGCAGGTAGTCGAACAGGGTCGGCGGCGGTTCGCCGGCATTCTTGCCGGTCAGGTGCCGGGAGTAGTTCTCGATGCCGTTGCAGAAGCCGACCTCGGCCATCATTTCCAGGTCGAACTGGGTGCGCTGCGCCAGGCGCTGTGCTTCGACCAGCTTGTTCTGTGCGTACAGCTGCTCCAGCCGCTCCTTCAACTCGACCTTGATCGTCTCGATCGCTGCCAGCACACGCTCGCGCGTGGTGGCGTAGTGGGTCTTCGGGTAGACCGTGAAGCGCTGCATGTTGCGCAGCGTCTCGCCGGTGAGCGGGTCGAACAGGGTGATCTTCTCGACCTCGCCATCGAACAGTTCCAGGCGCAGGGCTTCGCTGTCCGACTCGGCCGGAAACACGTCGATCACTTCGCCACGCACGCGGAACGTACCGCGCTGCAGCTCGTACTCGTTGCGCGTGTACTGCAGCTGGGTGAGGTGGTTGATCAGATCGCGCTGGTCGATGCGCTCGCCCTTGGACAGGATCAGGCGCAACGACAGGTAGTCTTCCGGCGCGCCCAGGCCGTAGATCGCAGATACCGTCGCCACCACGATCGCGTCCGGGCGCGACAGCAGGGTCTTGGTCGCCGCCAGTCGCATCTGCTCGATGTGCTCGTTGATCGAACTGTCCTTCTCGATGAAGGTGTCCGACGACGGCACGTAGGCTTCCGGCTGGTAGTAGTCGTAATAGCTGACGAAATACTCCACCGCGTTGTGCGGGAAGAACGCCTTGAACTCGCCATACAGCTGCGCCGCCAGCGTCTTGTTCGGCGCCATGATCAGCGTCGGCTTCTGCACGTTCTGGATGACGTTGGCGATGGTGTAGGTCTTGCCCGAGCCGGTGACGCCCAGCAGGGTCTGCTTGGCGATGCCCGCTTCAAAGTTGCTGGTCAGCTTTGCGATGGCATCAGGCTGGTCGCCCGCCGGCGAATACGGCGAGACGAGTTCAAAACGGTCGCTCATGGTGTTGCCAGTTCCCGGGAAGGGTGAGTATACGGGGCAAGCGGTGACGGCCGGCTGAGGGGTTTCCGGGCAGGCAGCCGCGGCGTTGGCCGATGGTGAATGCGCGAGCACGGAACGAGGCTGGAGGCATGTCCCTTCATCTTCGCCCTGCCCGGCTCCACCGCGGCCTCCATCTGATCGAGCTGCTGATCGCTGTCATGGTGCTGTCGGTCCTGCTGGCTTTGGCGTGGGGCCCCTGGCAACGCACGCTGCGGCACTTCCAGGCGGAAACGCTGCGCGCCGAACTGGTCGCCAGCCTGTCGATGGCACGCAACGCCGCCATCACCGAACGCCGCCGTGTGACGGTCTGCGGTTCGTCGGATGGCATGAGATGTGACCAGGCATGGAGCCAGGGCTGGCGGGTGCAGGTCGAACCGGCCAACAGCGCGACCGGCGCCGCAAGGGAACTCCGCGTGCACAGGGCACGCCGGCGTCATGTCGACCTGCGCACCAGCGATCATCGGCCCGACATCCGGTTCCGGCCCGACGGCCGCAATGCCGGCACCAACCAGTCCATCGTGCTGTGCATGAATGGACAGGAGCACAGCCGCGTCATCATCAGCGTCCCCGGGCGGGTCAGGAGCCAGCGCCCGCGCAGGCCGATCCCCTGCTGAAAACTGAAATGCCATCGCGGAAACGAAAAAAACCGCGATTTCTCGCGGCTTTTTCGAATCTGGCGCCCGAAGTTGGACTCGAACCAACGACCCCCTGATTAACAGTCAAGTGCTCTAACCGGCTGAGCTATTCGGGCGGGGTGCGCATTTTAGCCAGCGTTCGCCGGAGAGTGCAAGTCTTTTATGCGATGTGGCGAAACGGCCCGCCCTTCACCAGCATCCGGGCCCCTTGCTGGCATTCGGCGTCTTTCGTCCGGCCTGATCCAGGGTCAGTGTCCCGCATTTGTCATCTTCCTGACCATTCTCCGGTACCGCCTGCAACTCGAACGTGGCCGCAGTCGCATCACCGTTCAAGGACAGCGCATAGAACGAGGTGCCGTTACGCGGCGAGCTGGTGAACGGCAGAGTCAAACCGGCGTAGGTGTTCTGAGTGGTGTGATTGCGTTCCAGCACCTGCGCCAGTTCCACCAGATCGGCCTTGGCCTGGGCGCGCCGGGCCTTGCGCACGTGCTCGGTGTAAGCCGGCATGGCAACAGCGGCAAGAATCGCAACTACGGCAACGGTGATCATCAGCTCGATCAGAGTGAAACCACGGACGGTACGAAATGGTGATTTCATGCGCATAGGCTTCCCGGATTGCAAACAGTTCATCGAATCTGCCGCCATGACTGGCGCCCACAGGGCCGTGGCAGATACATGCCATCAGCCCCCTGGGTACCAAGCATATAGGTGCATGGTTCCAGCAACTCATCCACCTTGCACTTGGTCTTGCTGGGGTCGCAGGGTGTCAGTTTGGGGACAAACACACTGTTGTTGGTAATCGGTCCGCCCTGGCTGCCCTTGCCCCCCTTGGTCAGCTTGATTCCGCCACAATTGCCGGTGCAGATCGAATCACCGCCGGGCTTGTCGCTGAGGCCAGACATGCCTCCCCCGCCGGTCAGCAGGTACACACCGTAGCGCCAGTTGACCCCCCCGCTGCCACAGATGGCGCTCCCGGGAACATAGGTCAGGAAGAACACACGGCCACTCTGAATCGTCGGCGTTGCAATGAAACGCTCGCCATCAACGATTGAATCGACGGTCAGGTCTACGTACCAGCCACGCTTGTTCGTATAGCTGACCGGATTGGAGGTAATGTCGCGGGTCTCATAGCCATTGCTGTCGGTGCCAACCAAGACGCTCTGCTGGACCAGGCTGGTGCGGTCGGCGATCGGTGTTTTCAGATCGTCCCATACGCCATACAGCGTCTGCACGCCGGTATTCGCATTGACGGTGTTGTCGTCGGCCGCGAAGTACTGCCCGGTACCGAAGAACAAACTGATGCCGCCGGCCGGACCGCTGCTGACTTCGATGCTTCCGGTGATGGGCTGCGCCACGTTGTTGCGGGTCGCAGTGAACAGTGGTGCTCCGCTATAGGCCACGTTCCAGTTGGCCGAATCATTGCTGGACAGATCGAACTTCCACAGATTGCCCTTCATGTCGCCGCCATACACTGTATCGGTCACCCCATCCGCATTCTTCAGCGCCACCGGCACGATGTTCATAAGGCCATTGCGGCCCACGTACTTGGAATCAGCCGGACTCAAGCGCTTGAGCACCTTGCCGGTCTGGATATCGACCACGTACAGCACAGCCTTGCCACCTGACGAGTTCACACCGTTGCCGAACAGCGCGACAAAACGCGGTGCTCCACCACTGGTGGCGCTGGTCAACGGAACGATCGCTGGCTTGCCAAGCACGAAACCAAGATCTGATTCGTTCTTGCCGGATACTTCCCACAGCACCTTGCTGGCGTCGAACCCGCTCGGATCGCTGACATCCAGAGCGAATACCGAGCCATTGCCGACGCTTGCCGCATTCGGCGCCTTGCTCGCGCCACCGGCGCCGGTGGTCGCCGCCACCACGGTATGCCAGGAATCACCGTAATAGACATCCGAAGATGTCACCGGACCGTCCACATAGTAGCGGTGGCCATACTTCGGGTTCGCCAGTTCGGCAATGTGCTGCAGTGATGTGGACGGAATGAAAGCAAACTCCTCCCTGCCCGCCGCCGCTGTGGTGCTGGCATTGAAGCCGTGCAGCATGCCGTCGTTGGCACCGACATAAACCATGGTTGGTGGTCCATTGGCCGCACGCTTTGCATTCAGGAAGGTCTTGTAGGCACTGCCGAGCGTCTGCTTCCACGCAACGCTCTGCGCCGTCCAGCCCCCATAGCCAAAATCATCGCGGTTGGACACGATTTCAGTAGTGGAGTTGATGATGTCACCCAGAGGCGAGGTGCGGGTCCGAAGCCCAGGCACTGCGCTGCCGCTGAGATAGTTGACCAGTTGGTCGACAGTCGTGCTACCGAACCAGGCCGGGATCGGTGTCGGGGTGGTGCTGAAGCCCATCACCGCCAGCTTCTGCGCGCGGGTGCTGCCTGGAATGGCGGACGCCGTGAACGCAGCTGCAGCTACAGGCGTGACCACATCCTTGGTGTCCTGCATGTTGGCGGATGTCGCCATGAAGATCTTGCGGTTGGCGCCCGCCATCCTGCTCGATGCACGCCACAATTCATCACCATCGGCGCCGCTGGGCAACACCTGGGTTCCCACCACGTCACCCGTCCAGTCATTTGAGCCGGCAGTAACCTTGTAATGCGAGCCTACCGTGAACGAGCCGGTAGTGATGCGTGCACCCGAGCCACTGCCACCGACCGGCGCGTCGCCCTCGGCAGCACTGGCAAAGATGTCATCCAGCGCCTGGCGCAGCTTGGAAGGATTGCGAGCCAGGAAATAGTTGTCGGGTACTCCGGGCTTCTTGCTGTCCCACTTCTTGCCAGCCGGCACGCCGTATTTGGCGGCGTACCACAGCGGGCTTTCCAGCTGGCCGGCTGCCACACCACTTGAGGCCTTGTACTTGATCACCACCGGCCGATCCCACGTACTAGGGAAATCATCGGACTGGGTAATGACGGAACCATTGCGCGCAGGACCGCTGGTGCCCCGTTGGTAATCACCCTTGCGCAGGGTCAGACGCTGCACCGTATCGGCGGCGTTCGAGCCGGAAATGGTATAGCCGGTCAGCATTGCGTTGCCGGCGAAGGCGGACAGGTTCTCGATTCGGATCAACACTTCGTCGGCCGCCACGGTGCTGCGCAAGGTGGTACCACGGCTGGACTGATCGCGGTTGCACAGGGTGGTGGTGGTATTGGCAACCACGCTGCGGGTCGGATCAGCACGCCAGCACATGTCATTGGCACCCGGCGGCACAGTGTTGCAGGCTGCCCCTACGCAATAGCTCATCATCGCCACAACGTCATTGTCGTGGTCATTGCCCCACAATGAGTCCTCCCATACCAGCGAGAAGCTGCCCGAACTCGCGTCATTCGCGTACGGCCGACCGTACTTGTTGTTGTTGACACCGGATTTTACTCCAACACCAACCGAACCCAGGAAGCAGCTGCGCCAACCGGCGTCCTTGATTTCCAGCCAACCGTCGTTGTTGGCCTGGCACAACGGCGCCAGACTGATGGTCTTGCCGCCGACCTTGATCTCGAACTTCGGCAGGTTCTCGGCCATCGCCACGGTATAGGTGGTGGCGGAGATCTTGTAACTGGCTGGCTTGCTCTGTACGCCTGGGCGCAGATCGGTAGCCGCTGCAGCCTTGGCCATGCCTGCCACCAGATAGCTACCCTCCATCGAAGGAATGTCGGGACAGATGCCACGCGCCAGGCTGAGATTGTCGACGGTACGCCCCTGGCAGATATCTTCGTGGGTATTGAGCGGAGTGCCGCTCGGACTCGGGGTCGCACCCACGCGACCGATCATCCAGCTTTTACCGGCGATGCCCTCAGCGGTTCCGATATCGTTGGTCGCGGTAGTCGCGTTGATCGAAGCGGGCAACGTACCAATGTTGTCGCTGTCGAACGACGGCAGACCAGATGACATGACCAGAATGTTGCAGGTAGCGCAATAGGAGTTGCCGCCCTTGGCCGGGTCCCGATAGGGGTCGACCCAGGCAATGCCGGTTGGCAGCGTAGGGAGATCACCAGAATCACTGTAAACCTTGCTTCCACCCGTCACATAGCGCAGGGCTTCTGCATACATCTCCGCCAGCGGATTGCCCCAGGCGCTGCACTTCTGGCTGCCTGAGCCGGGGTTGTTGAGAATCTTGGATTTATCGGTGCCTACACGATTAAGAATGCCGTACTGGTTGCAGTCGGTCCAGTTATCCTTCCAGTTCCACTGGTCGATGCTGAAGTTGGAGATCGTGTTGATCACCCCTTCGCCATTGGCGGTCGCGCCGGACTTCATGTAGCAGAACTGTCCGGTGGAGAGATCGATCTCGTCACCCGCGCCGCAGAAGCTGTCACCATTGCCGGCCAGCTTGCCGATGTTCCGGCGCAATACGCCACCATCACGCGGATTGGCATATGTACCGGAAATCAGGCCAAAACGCAGGCGCCCGCTCTCACCATAGGTCTGCAGCAGGCCGGCCGGCTTGTAACGATCGGTATTGCCACTGGTGTACTTGCGGCAGTAGCTTTCGCGCAAGGCGTCAGTGCCTCCCGCGCAGACATCCAGGCGCACAGCATAGTCCGCTGCCGATCCGGGCACGTCCCGCTTGCCGTCGGTATCGGTACGGCCGACGCCGCACTGATAACTGGCCGTCGCTGCCCACTCGGACCAGTTGCCCGAGGCCACCCGCATCAGCGACCCGCTGGTGGCAGATGTGTTGCCATTGCAGAATGACCAGCCGGTGGAGTTCGCCGTCAGCGGTGCGAAGCTGCCGATGTCTGAACCGGTATACACCTTCACCCAAGCGTGCAGATCATTGGGAATCCGCGCGCGCTCGATGATGGTCTGGGTCAGGCTGTCTGTTGTGCGCAGTCCACCGTAAAGCACGCTACGCATGACGTCCAGCCTGCTCATGGTGACCCAGTTGAGGAAGTTGCCGGACCACTGGCCCGTGCAGCTGTGACCGTTATTGCCACCGCCCTTCGCGGCAGCCTTGAACAGTGCGTTGGCTCCAGTTCCTGTCACCGAGTAGCAGAGTTTGGAGTCGAAGTAGCCGCCGTACTCGAATGCATCCAGATAGGTCGTATCGAGGATGCCGTCCTCACTGCCATCAGGACCGCCACCGATGTCGGTGTAGTCGCTGTATGCCTTGTTGAACAGCTGTTCGTCACGCGACATCACCATCATCATCAGCGGTGGCTGGCTCTGCTTGCTGTACAGCGGCTCCTGGGCGATATCGAAGTCACCAATGGCCGCACGTAGCGGGATCACCAGCGCGGCGACAGCAGCGACGACAGCACCAGCGGTACCCCATCGCAACCACTGGGACGGAGTGAGGCGGAGGAAACGGCGCGGAGTGTTCATGGAATGAAAACCGTATCGATGACGGCGCTGGCCGAAGCGTTGGTGGTGGCATCACTGGACAGGGCAGTGACCTGATAGATGTTGCCGGTGTCTTCGTTCAACTTCGCACCCACGCGACGGCTGGAGGATGGGAAGCACTTGTCGATCCGACGGGTGTACTGCGCCGAATTGGCGGAAACTCCATTAGCCCAGGTCAGTGGGTCGTAGGTTGGGCTGCAGGCCTCCTGCGCCGCAGCGTACAACCCACCACCTTCGATGGTGGTGGCAATGGTGTCCTCAACCTGACGGGCATTCTGCTCAGCGTTCTGGAACGCCAGGTTGGTCCGTAGATAATTGGCCGCCATGCGCTCCTGCATGCCTGTTACCTGCATGCCTGCGATGCCGATCAGAGCCAGCAGGATGAGCATGATCAGGGCAACGTAGAGCACCGCACCCCGTTGAGTGCGAGGAGGTTGCCAGCGGGGCGCGCGTAGAGCCATGGGATGCCTCAGTTGCCAAACAGGCGGTTACGGATTGCGATGGTCGTCTGGTAGGTGGAGCGCATGCGCCCATCACTGGGCGCGGCAAAGGTCACCCCCAGCGCAGTGAGTGCCGCCCCGTCCTTGGCCTGGGTAGCTGCGGCCGGGTCGGGGCTGGACATGACCAGACCCAGTTGCACGGCACCCACACGCCGCCAGGCCTGCGCGGTATCGGTCAATGACTTCTCCACGTCATCAGCGGTGCCTTGGCGGTCGATGAAACCGGTTGGTGCGGTCCGCGTCAGGCCGCGATCCTGCCCGTACAGCAGCTGCATGTTGGCCACACCCTCGACCAGCGCTTCGGGCGCGCTGGCAGTGAATGCACCATTGGGAGCAGCACCGAAGCGGACGCGGTACAGCGAGGTCTGCTCCCTGTCGGCATCTTTACCGACGTAGAACACCACGCTTTCGGCGCGATGCAACATGGTCTGCCCTTCGGTATAGACGCTGCTGAAAGTGCCGGTGTTGTTCGGCGCGGTGTCAAAGGTCACGGTACCGGCAGCGGCATTCACTGCATTGGCCTGGAACGTGGTCGCGGAAATGCAATCTGCGACACCGAACAATCCCGGATTGCTGACACCACTGTTGAGCACCGCTACGCGCTTGGCGTCGAAACTGAAGATCGGCTTGGACGCGGTGCCGCCGATCAGGGTTACCGGAACACCGTCGGGCATCAGGTAGCGCATTGCCACGATATCGCTACCGTTGACCCGGTTCGGCAGGGCATCAGCGATCTCCTTCGGCAGCACGGGGAGGTAGTCCACGCCGCCCGTCGGCGGATCTGCGCTGATCGTGACATCTTTGCCGGGCGCGGTCCCGACAGCTTCATAGCCCTGGATGGAACGGCCGAAGTCCAGGGTTGGATGCGCGCTGGCAGTCAAAGTGCTGTGCAGCGATCCGGAAAGATCGTGCGACTGGTCGTTGACGCAACCGAAATGGCCGGCCATCCGCAGTTCGCGCTGCAGGGTATCCATCGCGAACCGGCTATTTTCCTGCACGCGCGCCATACCCTCTGACAACTGATAGGCCGCACGGGAGGCGGCGAACACCTGGATCACGGCGAGCATGATGATCAGGCCGATGGCGAGCGCAATCATGAGCTCGATCATCGACACACCAGCCAGATAACGACGGGAACGAAGCGTGCTCACAGGCGTGTACTCGCACTGAAGGTAGTGTCATCAGCATCTGCACTCCAGCGCTCATCTCCCCAACTGACGCGCACCGTGACCACGTTGTTGTTGCGGGTAACTGATGCACTGGCGTTGTCGCCGAGCGCTTTGCCCAGCCGGCAACGCCAATCTTTCATGAAGGCTGCCTGATCAATGTCCTTGCCGATCGGCGGATTGCACTCACTTGTAGTCGCTGAGTAGTCACCTACATACAACGCGGCAGCTACGCGATTGATACGGACCTGATCGAGCAGCTCATAACTGAGGTTGGTGGCTTGGGTGCGGTAGTTCGCACTCTGTACGTAGCGTACGTTCATGGTCTGAAGCAGTGCAAAGCCAAGCAGCCCGATGCCGAGCACAAGAATGGCGATCAGCACTTCAATCAGGCTGAACCCTTTCTGCGCGCCATGGCGCGCCACCTTCCACTGGATGCGACGACGATTCATTTGCAGGCCTCCTTGTGCAACCTGAGCTGGCCCGTCAGGGACACCGTTAGACGCCGTTGAAGTGGCTGGTCACCGCATTTGTCCGGGCGAAGAGTAATGTCGGTGGCCGTAGCGGCCCGACTGCGCCCACGAGGATCGAACGCCACCGACACCGCGTTCACATCAACTCCGGACATCGCTGCGCGTGGCTCGCTGTAACGCAGGACGGCCTCCCCGGCATCGAAGCCGCCGTTGCCGTTGGTGTCATCCCACACCATCCAGCCTTCGATCCATGACTTGCCATCGCAACTGGTACCGGTACTGGAAGCACATATGCCGGCGCCGTGCGCATTTTTGACCGCTTCCGAGCGCGCCAACGCCAGCGAGGCCATCAACTCGTTGCTGGTCGTGGCCATTCGATTGGAACGGATCGTACTTTGGAAGCTCGGATACGCGATGGTGCTCAGGATCGCCAGGACGGCAACCGTGACCATCAACTCAACCAGCGTAAAGCCGTTTTGCCGGCGCAAAGACATTGGACGCTCCCCAGCGTGTTGATGGCCACGATGGGCCATCGCCCTGCCACCGGCAAGCGGCGGCAGGATGAACGGTCATTCCGGGGCGACGGGCGTCAAGGCCTTTGACGACCCGCCCTCCCCTGCCTGTACCGGCGCGATCCCCATCGCGCCGGCGCAGACTCAGGCCAGCACCTGATAGCAGGGCTGGTATTCGCCGGAGATCTTCATCCGGCGCTGTTCGACGAAGGCACGCAGCAGCGCGTCCAGGGCCTGCATCATGTCCGGGTCGCCATGGATCTGGAACGGCCCGAACTGCTCGATGCGGCGCATGCCGTCTTCCTTCACGTTGCCGGCCACGATGCCTGAGAACGCCCGGCGCAGGTCGGCCGCCAGCGCGTGCGGGGCACGCCCGTGGTGCAGGTCCAGCGCGGCCATCGCCTCGTGGGTCGGCACGAACGGCTGCTGGTACTCCCACGGAATCTCGATCGACCAGTTGAAGAAGAACGAGTCCTTCTGCGCCAGGCGGTGCTCACGCACGCGCTTGATGCCGTTGGCCATCTTCTTGGCTACCGCCACCGGGTCACCGATGACGATCTCGTAGCGCTCGGCGACCGCATCGCCCAGGGTCAGGCGGATGAAGCGGTCGATCTGCTCGAAGTACGGCGCCGCCACGGTCGGGCCGGTCAGGATCAGCGGGAACGGCAGGTCCTTGTTTTCCTCGCGCAGCAGGATGCCGAGCAGGTACAGGATTTCCTCGGCCGTGCCGACACCACCGGCGAACACGATGATGCCGTGGCCGATGCGGACGAAGGCCTCCAGGCGCTTCTCGATGTCCGGCATGATCACCAGGTGGTTGACGATCGGATTCGGCGACTCGGCGGCAATGATGCCCGGCTCGGTCAGGCCGATGTAACGCGTCACGGTACGGCGCTGCTTGGCGTGGGCAATGGTCGCGCCCTTCATCGGGCCCTTCATCGCGCCCGGACCGCAGCCGGTGCAGATGTCCAGACCGCGCAGACCCAGCTCGTAGCCCACCTGCTTGGTGTACAGGTACTCGTCGCGCGAGATCGAGTGACCACCCCAGCAGACGACCAGATTCGGGTCGCCCGGATTGAGGATGCGCGCGTTGCGCAGCAAGCCGAACACCGCGTTGGTGATGCCCTCGGACGACTCCAGCTCGGCCGCGTAGGCCGGGCCCATCTCGATGGCCATGTAGGCCAGGTCACGCACCACCGCGAACAACAGTTCGGCGACGCCGCGGATGATCTCGCCATCAACGAAAGCCATCGCCGGTGCATTGACCAGGTCGATGCGCACGCCGCGATCCTGCTGCGCCACCTGGATGTCGAAATCGGGATACAGATCGCGCGCCGCGCGCGGATCGTCAGAAGCACTGCCGCTGGTCAGCACGGCCAGTGCGCAGCGGCGCAGCAGCTCGTGCATGCCGCCGGCAGACGCATCGCGCAGCCGGGCCACTTCGGCCCGCGACAGCACATCCAGCCCACCGCGCGGGTAGATCCGCGCGTCCTGCACCGGCAGTGCACGGGCTGATTTTTCGTTCGTGGTCATGTCCAATTTTTCGCTTCCTTCAAGGTTTCCGACTGTACTGCCGCCCCCTTAAAAAGCAAAACGGCCGGGAAGCCCGACCGTTGGATGTGTGCTTCCCGCGTTCGCCTTTCCGGGACCGCATCGGCGGTGTTGGCACCGCGCACATTTCTGGATGCTACGCCGATGCCAGGTGACCTGCAAGGACTTTCGCCTGAACGGAAAACGGCCGGGTTTCCCCGGCCGTTTCCACTTACTGCTTCAAGCTCTGATGGATCAGAACTCGTAACGCAGGGTAAGCATTGCAGACCAACGCGAAACGACGCGGGAAGGATAGCCCGAGCTGAAGTCATACTCACGCAGTTCCTGCGGCGAGTTGCGGCCCAGGTCGTACTCGTACGAACCATCGGCCTTGACCTTGCCAGTGGTCAGGTAGCGGGTGTCGAAGTCAGACGCATTGCGGGTCCGGCCCCAGCTCTTGTCCAACATATTCAGGAAGTTGTAGATATCCAGACGCAGGATCGACTTGTGCTCTTTGAAGAAGCCCGGCAGTTCCTGCTGGATGGCCACGTCCAGCTGGTTGACCCACGGGTTGCGGGCACCGTTACGCTCGGCGACCGAACCGCGACGAGCTGCCAGGTACGGATTTTCGTCGATGCGGCGCTGGAACTCGGCGATCTCGTCGGCGGTCGCAGCACGATTGCCCTTCACGTACGAAACCTTCGCGTCATTCAGCAACGGAATGTACGCCGGGTCCTGGAAGATGCCGTCACCGTTCATGTCACCATCAACCAGCCACGTGTAAGGCAGGCCGTTGCGACCGGTGTAGAAGCCGGTAATGCTGGTCTTGTAGTCACCGAAGAACGCGTGCTCCCAACCCAACGACAGCTTGATCTGATTGCGGATCTCGCGAGTGGCGGTGCCGGCATACTCCTCGTTCGGGTTCAGGCGCGAAACGAACTGGTAGCTCGACCAGGCCTGTGAACTGGTGTCCGAACCCACCTCCGTTGCCTTGGTGTAGGTGTAGGACAGGTTGCCGTACCAACCATTCGCCATCGGCTTGTCCAACGAGAAGGTGACTGCAGTGGAGCTACCCTTGTCGGAGTTGGTCAGGTAGGTCGAGTTGGTGGTGTAACCCGGCTTGCTACCATTGTTCTTCACGCCGCCCGGAGTGACCCAGTAGCTATCACGACCATCGAACAGCTGGCCATTCGGCGTACCAATGTTCAGGGCGTTGTAGAACACCGCATCCTTGTTCTTCAGGTACTGCACTTCGACGGTGCCCACCAGGCCCATCCACGGCAGCTCATGATCGTAGCCCAGGCTAGCCTTCCAGACGGTCGGCAGCTTGAAGTCCGGATCAATGGAATCCATCTGCGCGTTGGTCGGCGCGGCGGCACCGCTCGGGAACGGCTGATTGAATGCATCCGGACTGAACGCGTACTGGCCATTGTTCGGGACACAGCCGCGAACCACGGTGTTGCCGTAGGCGCAGAACGAGGCCGAGGTCATGCCGTTGTTCTGGTACGGATTGGCAAGCCAGACGAACGGCGGGACCGACTGGAACAAGCCCACGCCACCGCGCAGCTGCGAGTAGCGCTCGGTATCGAAGGTGTAGTTGAACGAGAAGCGCGGCATGATCACCTTATTGCTGCTGCCGAGCTTGTAGTCATTGCGGAAGCCGAAGGTTTCCTCGAAACCCGGCTTGCGCGGCGGCGCCTTGTCGGCCTTCGGGATATTGGCGCGCACACCATAGGTGATCGACAGGTTGTTATTTACCTGCCAAGTATCCTGCAGGTACGGACTGATCATGGTGAAACCAATCGCAGCCGCAGTGTCGGCTTCTGAGTACCCGCCGATCGGACGGCGCACATCGTAGCGGTAGTACTTGCCTGCTTCGAAGTCAGCGATGCTGTCAAAGGTATACACACCGTGCAGATCGCGACCATACAGATTCAGCGCGTCGGTATCTTCATAGTCGAAACCACCCTTGATGGTGTGATCACCGGCGTAGTAGGTACCGAAGATCGAGGCGGTCTTCTTCTTGGTGTTGATCGCATTCTCGTGTCGATTGCGGTCTTCACCCAGGCGCACACCGTTGCTCGAGCCAGACTGGGTGCTGGCCACACCCACATTGATGGTCGGCAGGTTCTGCGAAGCGCCCGAGACCTGCTCGAACTTCTGGTAGCTGAACTTGGCCTCGGTCGTGAAGTTGTCGGTCCAATCGCTGAACAGCTGCAGTGCAGTGTTCTTGGTCTCGCTGGTCTTGGTGAACCAACGGCTGGTAAGGATCACCGAGTTTGCGTTGCTGTCGTACGGCTGCGGCAGCGACTCCTCAGTCTGCTGGTAGGTCAGGCTGGCGCGATGTGAGTCGTTGATGTTCCAGTCGATTTTGCCCAGATAGCGCTTGTTGGTCAGATTCACGCCACCGGCTGCACCATAGGTACCCGGATCGATTCCGTACTTGTTCTTGGAAATATCGATGACCCGGTCGATCTCCGCGCGCGTCACCGCACCAGTGCTCAGACCGTCGGAAGACGCCGCACCACCGAAGTCGGTGATTTCCTGTTCTTCATACGACCCAAAGAAGAACAGGCGATCCTTCAGGATCGGACCGCCCAGAGTGAAGCCCTTGGTGGTGTCCTTGCCGAAAGCATCGTAGTCCTCGCCGTTGCGCTTGCCCACCATGCTATCGGCCTTCTTGTACACGTAGTACGCCGAACCGTGGAACTCATTGGTACCAGACTTGGTGACCGCATTGATCGCGGCGCCGACCACGTCCTGAGACACGTCATAGTCGCTGACCTTGATATCGTAGGCAGCAATCGTGTCCACCGAGATCGGCGAGCCGGTGTACGGCATGCCGTTGGCGTTGAGGCCGAACGGGTCACCCTGAGACAGGCCGTCGACCGAGATCTTGTTATAGCGGTTGTTGATACCCGCGACCGAGATTGCGCCGGTAGCCTGGTCAGTCACGCTGATGCGCGGATCCAGGCGAGCGACGTCATCCAACGAACGGTTGCCCTTGGGCGCCAGCTCCAGCTTGCGGCCGTCAACCGAGGTACCCACGCCCTTGTTTTCCGAGCTGAAGACGCTCGAGCCGGCAGTGGCAACAACGTTCACGGCATCCAGGTTCGTCGCCGCCAGATCACCGCCCAGGTTGGCGTTGACCGTGTTGACCTGGTTCAGATTCAGGAAGACACCTTCTTCGGTCTTGGTGCCTTCACCGGACTTGGTGATGGTGATGGTGTAAGGGCCACCCACGCGCAGGCCGCGCGCGGTGTAGCGACCCGACGCATCGGTGGTGGCACGCGAAACGGTGCCCGACTCGGTGTGGGTGATGGTGACTTCAGCACCAGCAACAGGCTGGCCTGCGGCGGACATCACCTGGCCGCCGACACCGGCAGAGGTGCTCTGGGCAAAGGCGGGAGCGGCGGCGAGCGCAGCCACGAGACCAAGGGTGAGCTTGGACATCCGGAGTGGGTGGGTCATTTTTCGGTAGCCTCGATGCGAGTTGGCGATGGCGGAAAAAAAAGCGCATCCAAACAGCCCTGCGGGTGGCTGGTCGGACATTTATCTGGGGTTCCCTACCGCTTGGCTGAAGGAAGCCACAACGGTTAACACTAGATTAACACGCTACGCCATCAATGTGACGGTTGTGCGACAAACGGCACCGGATCGCAACGCAATCGTGACGGGTTCTTCACTCCGCCTTTCCCCGGGATCTACTCGCCGGGGGGCGCCTCGCTGGCATCGAGAATCTGGCCGCGCCAGGTAGCGCCAGCACCGGACAACAGGGTCACGGCCGCGGCGGCGGCGGCCTCCGGGCCTTGCGCGGCCGGGTCCTGGTCTACGGAATAGGCCCGGGCCCGCAGGGCCGTGCGCAGCGGGCCGGGGTACAGGCCACTCACCCTTACCGGGCTGCGGCCGAGCTCGTCGTGCAGGCTGGCGATCAGGCCACGCAGGCCGTGCTGGGCCACACCGTAACCGCCCCAGTAGGCCTGACCGACCCGCTCGGGGGCATCGACCGCAAACACCAGCGCCGCATCTTCGCGCTGCCGCAGCAGCGGCAGGCAGGCCTGGGCCAGCCAGGCGGGCGCAGTCAGGGTGACGTGCACCGCGCGGGCGAAACTGGCTGGGTCTGCCAGCTCAAACGGGGTCAGGCCCGGGAAGTGAGCGGCACAGACCAGCAGGCCATCCAGGCGCCCCAGCTCGCGCTGCAGGGCCTGGGCCAGCTCGGCATAGTCGTCGGGGCCCGCGCCTTCCAGGTCCAGCGGATACAGCAGCGGCTCCGGGCCGACCGCCTGCACCTGGGCGTAGACACGGTCCAGGCGGCGAGGCTTGCGGCCCAGCAGAACCACGGTGGCCCCGGCGGCCGCAGCAGCCACTGCCGCCGCACAACCCAACCCGCCACCGGCACCGGCGACCAGCACCACGCGATCCTGCAACGGGCGGCCATCGAGCGCCCCGTCGGTCGGTGACGTCGATGGCCAGGCACTCATCCCTGGGTCGCCTCTTCGACGATGCGCTTGAGCTCGCCGGCTTCGAACAGCTCCAGCACGATGTCACAGCCGCCAATCAACTCACCGTTGATGAACAGCTGCGGGAAAGTCGGCAGGTTGGAAAAACGCGGCAGGTTGGCGCGGATCTCGGGCTCTTCCAGCACGTTGACGGTGCGCAGGGTGACTGCGCCGGCCGCCATCAACGCCTGTACGGCGCGGCTGGAGAAGCCGCACATCGGGTATTGCGGGGTGCCCTTCATGAACAGCACGAGCGGGTAACGATCGACCTCGGCCTGGATTTGCTGCATTACCGCCACAACCACACTCCTTGCTTCGCCGGACAAACCGACCCTGATGGTCGGCTAGACTGCCCACGGTAGCCGCCATTGTAAGCGGATGGAACCGGCTGCCGCCGCCCCCTGGCCACGAACCTGTCCATGCCTGTCGAATTGCCCGCCCTGCCCTATCTTCCCGGCTCCCTGCAGCCGCACCTGTCCGCACAGACCGTGGAACTGCATCACGGCCGCCACCATCGCGCCTATGTGGATGCCGTCAACGCCGGCATTCTCGGCACCGAGTGGGAGGAAGCGTCGCTGGAGGAGATCGTCCGCCACGCCCAGGGCACGCTGTTCGATGCCGCCGCCCAGGCCTGGAACCATGCCTTCTACTGGCAGTGCCTGCGCCCGCGCGGCGGCGGTGAGCCGCAGGGGCGACTGGGCGAACTGGTCAAGCGCCAGTTCGGCGACGTGCAGCGCCTGCGCGAGGAATTCAACCGCACCGCGCTGGGCCTGTTCGGCTCCGGCTGGGTCTGGCTGGTGCAGCATCCGGGCGGGCAGCTGGGCCTGCAGGCCACCCGCAATGCAGGCACGCCATTGACCGGTGAAAGCACCCCGCTGCTGTGCTGCGACGTCTGGGAGCACGCTTACTACACCGACTACCAGAACGATCGCGCGCGGTATCTGGACGCGTTCTGGCAGATGGTCAACTGGGAATTTGCCGAAAGCCAGCTGCGCTGAGCCCTGTAGAGCCGAGCCCATGCCCGGCTGCTGTCCGGCCAGCCGAGCATGGGCTCGGCTCTACAGATCAGGCATCACGCGCTCTCGTGCGCGGCCACGGCGTCCATCACCCGCGCCGAGTACACCAGCGCCGCACCGGCGTTCAGCGACACCGCCACACCGAGCGCCTCGGCGATCTCCTCGCGGCCGGCGCCGTGCTTCAGCGCGGCATCCACGTGCACGGTGATGCAGCCGTCGCAGCGGGTGGTCACGGCCACCGCCAGCGCGATCAGCTCGCGGGTCTTGGCATCGAGGTGGTTGGTCTGGGCACCGGCGTTGGCCAGCGTGGCATAGCCCTTGACCGTGTCCGGCGAGAGCTTGCCGATCTCGCCGATACGACCCTTAAGCTCCTTGCGGTAGGCATTCCAGTCGAGCATGGGGATGACTCCTGTGAAAGGAGCTCCACGCTAACACCGGGAATGTTGCGCCGATGCCTGCACCGGCGCGTCACAGCGTTGCACTGCCGGCCAGCGGCCGGCACTACCGGGCTCAGCGATTGCGCAGCGCGTGTACCGCCGGCGCCACCTGGGCCTGGCGGTCCAGCTCCAGGCCGACCTGGTCCAGCGCATCGGCCAATGCAGCGGCATCATCGTCGCGCAACGTGGCGTGGCCGACCTTGCGGCCTTCGCGCGGCTCCTTGCCGTAGTCGTGCCAATGACCGCTGGCCTGGGCCAGCACCGGCGACGGGTCCGGCATCGCGCCCAGCCAGTTCAGCATGCAGACGTGGCCGAGCATGCGGGTGCTGCCCAGCGGCAGGCCCAGCACCGCACGCAGATGGTTCTCGAACTGCGAGGTCTCGCTGCCTTCGATGGTCCAGTGGCCGGAGTTGTGCACGCGCGGTGCCATCTCGTTGGCCAGCAGTTCGCCGTCACGACAGAACAGCTCCAGTGCGAACACGCCCACATACTGCAGGTGCTCGGCGACGCGGCGGGCATAGCCGATCGCGGCCTGCTGCTCGGCATCGGACAGCACGGCCGGGGCCACGCTGGCCGACAGCACGCCGTCGACATGCCAGTTGCCGGTGACCGGCCAGGCCTCGAAGCCGCCATCGCGGCCACGCACAGCGACCACACTGACCTCGCGCTGGAAGGCAACGAAGCCTTCCAGGATCAGCCCGGTGCGCTCGACCTGTGCGCCAAGCGCGTCCCATGCAGCGTCGATGTCGGCTTCGCTGCGCAGGCGGAACTGGCCCTTGCCGTCGTAACCGAGGCGGCGGGTCTTGAGGATGCACGGGAGGCCGAACTCGGCGGCCTTCGCAACCAACTCGTCACGGCTGCGGATATCGGCAAAGGCGGGCAGCGGAATGCCCAACTGCTGGAACAGGGTCTTCTCGCTCAACCGGTCCTGGGCCACCGCCAGCGCAGCCGGCGGCGGGTAGACCGGCACGCGGTCGGCCAGGAACTGCGCGCTGTCGGCCGGCACGTTCTCGAAATCGAAGGTGACCACGTCCACCTTGGCGGCGAAATCCGCCAACGCCTGGCGGTCATCGAAGGCACCGACGGTGAGCGGCGCCAGCGGGCCGCTGCAGGCGTCGGCTGCCGGGTCGTACAGTTCGAAGCGCAATCCCAGCGGCGCACCGGCCAGGACCATCATGCGGGCGAGCTGACCGCCGCCCAGGATGCCGACGGTCAGGCTCATTGGCGCGGATCGTCGTGGGCCATCACCTCTTCGGTCTGGCGTGCACGGAAGGCGTCGAGCGCCTGGCCGATCGCCGGCTGGTCGCTGGCCAGCATCGCTGCGGCGAACAGCGCGGCGTTGGAGGCGCCGGCATTGCCGATGGCGAAGGTGGCGACCGGAATGCCGGCCGGCATCTGCACGATCGACAGCAGCGAATCCATGCCGTTGAGGGCCTTGGACTGCACCGGCACGCCCAGCACCGGCACGGCGGTCTTGGCGGCGATCATGCCCGGCAGGTGCGCGGCCCCGCCGGCTCCGGCGATGATCGCGCGCAGGCCACGCGGGCCCGCCTGCTCGGCGTAGCTGAACAACACATCCGGCGTCCGATGCGCGGACACCACCTTCACTTCGAACGGAACACCCAGGGCTTCAAGCTTCTGGGCGGCGTGCTGCATGGTTTCCCAGTCGGAACGGGAACCCATGACGATGCCGACAAGCGGCGCGATCGGGTTGGGGGTCATTGGCCGTCACCTGCCTTAAAGACGTATTCTAGCCATCTTCCACGCAAGACGAAGAACCATGGATCGCAAGCTGCTCGACCTGCTGGTGTCGCCGGACACCCGCCAGCCCCTGTCCCTGCTGGATGGCAAGGGCCTGGAAGCCCTCAACAAGGCCATTTCCGCCGGCGCGATGAACAAGGCCGATGGCAACCCGCTGGCGCAGCCGCTGCGCGAAGCGCTGGTCACCCGCGACCGCAAGCAGGTCTTCCGCGTTGACGACGGCATCCCGGTGCTGCTGGCCGAGGAAGCCATCCCCACCGCCCAGATCGCCGACTTCCCGGCCGCATGAGCGCGCTGCCGACGCCGGATGCGGCCGTTGTCGCCGCCGATGTCGCGCGTGCGCTGGCCGAGGACCTGGGCAGCGGCGACGTCACCGCTGCGCTGTTGCCCGACCAGGCTGACAGCGCGTACCTGCTGTGCAAGCAGGACGGGGTGATCGCCGGTCGCCCCTGGTTCGACGCCACCCACCGCGCGCTCGACCCGGAGGTGCGCATTGAATGGCGTGTCTCCGAAGGTGACGCGGTCACTGCCGGCACCGTGCTGGCCCTGCTGCATGGGCGCAGCCGCAGCCTGGTGAGCGCCGAGCGCACCTCGCTGAACTTCCTGCAGACGCTGTCCGGCACCGCCACGACCACCGCGCGTTACGTGGCCGCGGTGGCCGGCACCGGCACGCGCATTCTCGATACCCGCAAGACCCTGCCCGGCCTGCGCCTGGCGCAGAAGTACGCAGTGCGCTGTGGCGGCGGCGAGAACCACCGCTTCGGTCTGTACGACACAGTGATGCTGAAGGAAAACCACATCCGTGCTGCCGGTTCGCTGCCCGCAGCCGTGGCTGCCGCGCGCCGGCAATGGCCCGCGCTGCCGCTGGTGGTCGAGGTGGAGGATCTGGCGCAGCTGCGCCAGGCGCTGGAAACCGGTTGCGAACGCATCCTGCTGGATGACTTCAGCCCGGACCTGCGCCGCGAGGCCGTGCGCATCACGGCGGGCCGCATTCCGCTGGAAGTATCCGGCAGCGTGGGCCTGGGTGGCCTGCGTTCGATCGCGGAGGACGGCGTGGACTGCATCTCCATTGGTGGCCTGACCAAGCACGTGCAGGCGATTGACCTGTCGTTGAAGCTGGGCCCGCCGCCGGGTTGAGGCCTACGGGACCTTGTAGCGCCGAGCCCACGCTCGGCTGCTTCTCGATCTGCGGCGCGCCCTGCACGCGCTTCGCGCGATAAGCCGATCTACCGCTTCGCTCGCCGGGCATGGCCCGGCGCTACCGGCTTGGCGGCCTTCACGGCTCGGCTACGCCTGCCTCTGCGACGCTGCCGGCATCCCCCACAGGAGCCGCGCATGCGCCGGATGCTCTTGCCTGCCTGTCTGCTGCTCGCGGCAGCCCCCTTGTCCGCAACGGCCGCCGAAGCCTGTGATGTGCCACCGCGCTTCGGCCTGAGTCCGCTGGCGGTGGCCATCCGCAACACTGCCTGCAACGAGCACCGGCTCTGGTACCGGCCCTTCATCGACCGCGATGGCCGCGCCGCCAGCCTCAGCGTCACCGAAGCCGAACGTGATCACCTGGCCGACAACGGCCTGATCGCCTGGCAGCGCGTAGCCGGTTACTGGCGCGACAGCGGCACGCTCAACGCAATGGGCAGCATCACCGGCGCCAGCAGCTGCCTGGCGCCGCTGGGCACGCGCTACACCGACAGCGACTGCCGAGCGTTCCTGATCGACAACCCATGGTCAGCCGCCTTCATTTCGTGGGTGATGGTGCGTGCCGGCGTGCCCGGCTTCAACACCTCGCCGCGCCATATCGACTACATCCGCGCCGCGTACCAGGGTGGGCCTTCGGGCGTGCCCTACCGGCTGGTCGACCCGGCCACCGCCAAGCCCGCGCCCGGCGACCTGCTGTGCTTCCTGCGCGACCGCAGCACCACGCTCAGCTACAGCGGGCTGGTGCAGGCGCTGGGCAACGGTTCGGTGGGCCACTGGAAATCGCATTGCGAAGTGGTGGTGGCTGCCAACCTGGGGGGCGACCAGACCCTGTACCTGGTCGGTGGCAACGTCATGAACACCGTGGCGATGCGGTTGCTGCAGCTGGACCGCACCGGGCTGATCAAGTTGCCTCCGGCACGCGAACGCAACAGTACCGGCATCGACCCCAGCTGCACGCCCGGCCGCGAGGACGAATGCAGCTTCAACCGCCAGGACTGGGCAGCGCTGCTGCAGTTGACCGCCACATCACCGCTGGTGATGCCGTCGCCAACTGCGAGGCCAATGCAGCCCGCGCCACCGCAGCCGGTCGTCATACCGCCTCAACCAGTCTCTGCTGGTCCACAACCGACGCGGTGATGCGAGGCGCTTGATCCAGCGCGCGTTCGCCGCCATCTTTGCGGGATCGACCTCTGACGGCTGACGCCATGCCCACCCTGCTGCTGTTGCTGATTGCCGGCGGAATCATCTATTTCTTCTGGAATGCCGCACGTTCGGCCGCCGAGCGCGCGGTCGAACTGGGGCGCAATGCCTGCCGCGCCGCCGATGTGCAATGGTTGGACCAGGCGGTGCACGCCACCGGCCTGCGCCTGTCGCGCGGCGAGGATGGCCGACTCGGCTTCGAGCGCACCTTCAAGTTCGAGTATTCCTACGATGGCATCGATCGCCATGTAGGCCGCATGGTGCTGCGCGGCGATCAGCTGATCTCATTCACTGGTCCGGGCGCGGCGCGGATCAGCCAGATCCGCGCAGATGTGGACGATGCCGAGGATGTGTAGGACCTGAAGGTGTGCCGACCAACGGTCGGCACCCACACAATTCCGGCACCCGCCGATAAATCCTGCAAAGGAAAACGCCGCCCATCGGGGCGGCGTCGGAAACATTACTTGACCACGCGCAGGTTCGGGCGCCCCTTCGGCGGCGGACTGGCCGGCGGCGTATCGTCCGGCGGCGTGCCTTCCTCGTGCAGCAGCTCGTCGCTGGTCGGCGCGGTTTCGTTGCCCGGAATGTCATCCGGCAATGCCATGCCCTGCCCGGTCTCGCGGGCGTAGACGGCCAGCACGGCGCTGATCGGTACCTGCACCGGGTAGCTGGTGCCGGAGAAGCGCGCCGAGAAGCTCACCATCTCGTTGTCGATCATCAGCCGCACGACGGCACGTTCGGCGATGTTGAGCACGACCCGGCCATCCTTGACCGCCGAAGGCGGGACCTGCACGCCGGGAACGCCGGCGTCGACCAGGATGTGCGGGGTCAGCTGGTTGTCGTTGATCCATTCCACCAGCGCCCGCAGCAGGTACGGGCGGTGGCTGGTCATGTGGAAGAAGTCTTCGGTCATGCGTGAAGTGTACGCGCCCGGCGCCCTGCCGGGGCGGATCGCCTGCACGCCGGTCGGCGTGCAGACGGGTAACGCATGCCCGGATCAGACCGGCAGATCGCGCAGCTTCTTTTCCTGGTCGGTCAGGCTGCGGACGAAACCGGGATGGCGGAAGATGCGGTTGCCGTAGTCTTCGATCGCCTTGCCGTCCTTCGGCAGCGGTACGTCCAGCGACTGCAGGCGCCAGATGATCGGCGCCATCGCGCAGTCGGCCAGGCTCATTTCCGGGTTGAGGAAGAACTTGCTGGCCTTGAACAGCGGCAGCGAGGCGGTCAGCAACTCCTTCAGGCGCTTGCGGCCGGCCTCCGCCTGGGTCTTGTTGCCCAGCTGGATGGCCTGCACCTGCGGCACCCAGTCGTGCTCGATGCGCAGCATGGCCAGGCGGATGCGCGCACGCGACAGCGGGTCGACCGGCATCAGCGGCGGATGCGGGTAGCGCTCGTCCAGGTACTCGCTGACCACCGACGCGGCGTAAAGCACCAGTTCGCGTTCGACCAGCGTCGGCACCGAGTGGTACGGATTGAGGTCGATCAGGTCTTCAGGCGGGTTCTGTGGATCGACCGGAACGAAGTCGAAGGTCACACCCTTGGCCGCCAGGACCAGGCGTACACGGTGGCACAGTACATCGTCGTTCGAGGAAAACAGCGTCAGTGTATTGCGCATGCGTACGCTCGCCGCCATCAAAGGCTCTCCCACGACAGGAGACCGCCTGCCGCATCGGCGCCGCCGGCACCGTGCCAGCGATCGACTCCTCCCCGAGTGTGCAACCGACCATCACAAAAGCCAATAGGCCCGTGCGATGGCCGGCGGCAGATTCAGTGAACGTCCTTCCAGTATTCCTTCTTCAACAGATACAGCAGGAAGGTCAGCAGGGCCAGGAACAGGATCACCCACACGCCCAGCTGCTGGCGCTTGAGCGCGGCCGGTTCGCCGGCATATTCGAGGAAGTTGGTGATGTCCCGCACGGCCTGGTCGTACTGCCCGGCATCGACCGAACCCGGCGTTTCAATCTTCAGGCCGGTCACCGGCGGGTCCATGCCCGGCGCTTCGGGCTTGCCATGCACGGCATGCTGCAGGCCCTGCATTTCCCACAGCGGGTTGGGCATGGACGCGTTGGCGAACAGCGCGTTGTTCCAGCCCAGCGGCCGGCTGCTGTCCAGGTAGAACGACTTGAGATAGGTGTAGACCCAGTCACTGCCCCGCACGCGCGAGATCAGGCTGAGGTCCGGCGGCATCTTGCCGAACCACTTCTCGGCATTCTCCTTGGGCATCGCCACCGGGATCGGATCGCCGATCGCCGAGCCGGTGAAGTTGAGGTTGTTCATCACCTCCTCTTCGGTCAGGCCCAGGTCCTGCGCCATCCGCGAATAGCGCAGGTACTTCAGCGCGTGGCAGCCGGAGCAGTAGTTCATGTACAGCTGCGCGCCGCGCTGCAGCGAAGCGCGGTCACCCAGGTCGTTGCCAGCCTGCAGCAGCTTGGTGCCGCCTTCGGCGGCGGAGGCCAGGAAACTGCCCAGCATCAGGGTGGCCGTCAGGGCCAGCCGGACCATCCAGCGATCAGTCATGGGTGGTCACCCTCTCCGGTACCGGCTTGGTCTTGTCCAACCGTGTCCATAGCGGCATGGTGATGAAGAACGCGAAGTACAGGAAGGTCAGCACCCGCCCGATGTAGGTCTCGTGCACGTCGGTGCCCGGGCCGGAACCAATCACGCCCAGCCAGACGAAGCACACCGCCAGCACGCCCAGCATCACCTTCGAGATCCAGCCGCGGTAGCGCACCGACTTCACCCTGGCCTTGTCCAGCCACGGCACCAGGAACAGGATCGCAATGGCCGAGAACATCACCAGCACGCCGCCCAGCTTGTTCGGCACCACGCGCAACATCGCGTAGTAGGGCGTGTAGTACCAGACCGGCTTGATGTGCTCCGGGGTGACCAGGCGGTTGGCCTCGGTGAAGTTGTCGTGCTCCAGGAACAGGCCGCCGAAACCAGGCGCGAAGAAGATGATGAAGGCGGCGATGATCAGCAGGAAGCCGGCGCCGACACCATCCTTGAGCGTGTAGTACGGGTGGAACGGAATACCGTCGGCCGGAGCGTTCGGCGACCAGCGGTTGCCCTTCGGCCCCTTCTTGATCTCCACGCCATCGGGGTTGTTCGACCCCACTTCGTGCAGCGCGCCCAGGTGCAGCACCACCAGCAGCAACAGCACCAGCGGCAGGGCGATGACGTGCAGTGCGAAGAAGCGGTTGAGCGTGGCGTCACTGGGCAGGTAGTCGCCCATGATCCACTCGGTCAGGCCGTTGCCGATCACCGGTATCGCGCCGAACAGCGAGATGATCACCTTGGCGCCCCAGAACGACATCTGGCCCCACGGCAGCACGTAGCCCATGAAGGCTTCGGCCATCAGCACCAGGTAGATCAGCATGCCCAGGATCCACACCAGCTCGCGCGGCTTCTGGTAACTGCCGTACAGCAGGCCGCGGAACATGTGCAGGTAGACCACGATGAAGAACAGCGAGGCCCCGGTGGAGTGCATGTAGCGGATCAGCCAGCCCCACTCCACATCACGCATGATGTATTCAATGGAGCCGAACGCCTCGGCGGCGTTGGTCTTGTAGTGCATCGTCAGGAAGATGCCGGTGACGATCTGGTTGACCAGCACCAGCAGCGCCAGCGAACCGAAGTAGTACCAGATGTTGAAGTTCTTCGGCGCGTAGTACTCGCTGACGTGCTTGCGGTACACCGGCATCAGGCCCGGTGCGCGGGCATTGACCCAGTCGGCCACGCCGCTGGCGGTACGGCTGAGGATATTGGCCATCAGGCAGCCCCCTGCGGATCGACACCGATGATGATGGTGTTGTCGTCCTGGTAGTGGTGCGCGGGCACCTTCAGGTTGATCGGCGCCGGCACGTCCTTGAAGACACGACCGGACATGTCGAAGCGCGACTTGTGGCAGGGGCAGAAGTAGCCGCCCTTCCACTGCGGGTCGTAGGGCTCAGGCCGGATCTCGGCGACCATTTCCGGCGAGCAGCCCAGGTGCGTGCACAGGCCGACCAGCACGGAAATATCCGGCTTGATCGAGCGCAGCTCGGGGTTCTGCTTCAGCACGTATTCCGGCTGCTGGTCCTTCTCGCCGGACTCGGGGTCCTTGAGACGGCCGTCCAGCCCGTGCAGCGCATCGAGGATCGCCTTGGACCGCTTGACGATCCAGATCGGCTGGCCACGCCATTCCACGATCAGGCGTTGGCCTTCCTGCAGGGCGCTGATGTCGGCCACCACCGGTGCGCCGGCAAGCTTGGCGCGGGCACTGGGGTTCCAGGATTTGATGAAAGGAACTGCGGTGAATCCGACGCCGACGGCGCCCACCACGGCTGTGGTGGCAGAAAGAAAACGCCGACGTCCGGTGTTGACTGGATCGTGTACCCCATCGTTGGCCATCCGGCACTCCGATATTGATTAGGTAGCTTTAAGGCTGCCAGCGGATCCGGTGGGGGCCAGAGCCGCATTGAATCACGGTTGAGTGTAGCGGAACCGTCGCGCGCCACACAACGCATTGCAACAACATTGATTTTTGGGTTGCCGGCCAGCGACCGGCACTACCGGCTGCTTGCCGCTTCGCTCGCCAGGCATGGCCTGGCGCTACTGCTTGCTCAATGCGGTGCGGTAACGCTCGGCCAGCTGCCCGACCCGGCGCACGTAGTACTGGGTTTCGCTGTAGGGCGGTACGCCGCCATGGCGGTCGACCGCGCCTTCGCCAGCGTTGTAGCCGGCTGCGGCAAGGGTCAGGTCGCCATTGAAGCGCTTCAGCAACCACGCAAGATACTGCACGCCGCCGCGGATGTTCTGCCCGGCATCGTAGGAGTCACTGACCCCGAAGCGCGCGGCGGTTGGCGGCATCAGCTGCATCAGGCCCTGCGCACCGGCACGGCTGAGCGCGGTCGGGTTGTAGGCCGACTCGGCATGGATGATGGCCCGCACCACCGCCTCTTCCACGCCGAACTCGCGCGCGGCCGAGGTGATCTCGGTCTGGAAGGCCGAGGTGTTCAGGCGCACGCTGCCGAAGTCCACGCGTGGATTGACCCCGCACGCGTAGCAGCGCTCCATGAAGCTGTAGCGGATGGTCCGCACCGGGCCGAGGTTGGCGACCTGGGTCGGGCGCGCACTGGTGTAGTGGCGCACGCCGTCCTTCATGAAGGAATAGACCTGACCGCTGACCATGCGCCCGGCACGCGAGGCGGCCGGCTGTGCCGGAGCAGCTGCGGGCGCGGATGCAGGTGCCGGCGCAACCGTTGCCGGCGCTGCGGCGCTGGCGGCAACGGCAACCGGGTTGCGTTCGATGCTGGCCACCGTGGTCGGCGCCGGCCTGGATGCGGCCACCACCGGGCGCGGCGCAGGACGGGTGTCGCGGCTGTAGCTGATGGTGCTGCAGCGCGCACCTGCCACCCGCTTGCTTACATAACTGGTGACGCCGTCAGGGCCCTGGCACTTGTACAGGGTGCCAGCGCTGGCCGGCGCAGCGGTCAGCGCAGCGATGATGATCGCCGTTGTCCCCAGTATCCCCTTCATGGCGGCGAGTGTCCCAGCTTCGCCGGAGCTTGCCAAGCGATGTGGCTCAGCCTGTGACCGGCGGCACGGCCAGCACCTGGCCCAGCCCGGCCAGGCGCTGTACAACGTGGCCGGGCTGGGCCATGATCCGCTCGACTTCGGCGTTGGCGTCGTCACTGCTCATGTCCACGGTCTTCTGCAGGTAGGCCACGGCCTGCTGCTTGCTCCAGCCCTGGGCGTTCACGCCGGTGTCGGCCACCACGCGGGCAGGACGCAGCAGGCGAGAATACAGGTAGCCGATGCGGTCGTAGGGATCGGAGTAGATGCAGAGGTTCTCACCCAGG
>NZ_LLXT01000116.1 GCF_001431625.1 Stenotrophomonas geniculata ATCC 19374 = JCM 13324 | reverse complement strand
GCCTTGCCGCCGCCGCAGGCGGTCATCAGCACGGGCAGGGCCAGCAGCAGGGCCGGGGCGAGGAGCCGGCGCAGGCCGGACGAAACTGGCGTGATGTGCATGATCTCCGGATAATGCGCCACCTTAGGATTGGCCGTCATGATGGCGGCGTCCCCGCCGGGCGACAACCCGCCCCAACCCGCCTGCCTTCGGCAGATCCAGACAGAGTTGCGCATGAAGATCGAAAAAGACCGCGTTGTCCGCTTCCACTACACCGTTTCCGAAGTCGGCCAGGAGCCGATCGAATCGTCCAAGGACCGCGGCGAGCCGCTGGCGATCCTGATCGGCCACGGCAACATCATCCCGGGCCTGGAAAACGCCATGATGGACAAGGAAGCCGGCGCGACCTTCAGCGTCGACGTCACTGCCGCTGATGCCTACGGCGAGCGCCGCGAGGGCCTGTCCCAGCGCGTGCCGAAGAAGCACTTCGGCAACACCAAGCTGGCCCCGGGCCAGCAGGTCGTGCTGCAGACCAACTTCGGCCCGCGTGCGGTGACCGTGCAGAAGGTCGGCATGAGCGTCGTCGACGTCGACCTGAACCACCCGATGGCTGGCAAGGACCTGCATTTCGACGTCGAAATCGTTGACGTGCGCGAAGCCGGCAAGGAAGAGATCGACCACGGCCACGTCCACGGCGACGGCGGCCACCACCACTGATCGCAGCGCGATCGTGATGGCAGCAACGGCCCGCTTCGGCGGGCCGTTGCGTTTCTGGAACACGACGCGGCCATACATGGCGTGTGGGCCGGCGGCATAATGGCGGACCTGCCTGACGGATGCCCCGTGAACGCCGCTTCTCCTTCCCTGCAGCCGATGGCTTCCGGCGAACGCATCGCCATACTGGACGTGCTGCGCGGTGCGGCGTTGCTGGGCATCCTGCTGATGAACATCGAGGCCTTCAGCGGACCGCTGGACCTGGCTTTCACTGGCATCGACGTGCACTGGCAGGGCATCGACTACTGGGCCGATGCCTTTGTGTACGTGTTCGTGCAGGGCAAGTTCTTCACCCTGTTCTCGCTGCTGTTCGGCGCCGGCTTCGCGGTGATGGCGCAGCGCGCCGAGGCCGCCGGGCGCGACTTCACCCCGTTCTACCTGCGCCGCAGCGCTGGCCTGCTGCTGATCGGCCTGTGCCACGCACTGCTGGTCTGGTCCGGCGACATCCTGGTGATGTACGCGCTGGTCTCGTTGCCGCTGCTGGCCTGCCGCGAGGCGCCGCGCAGCTGGCTGCCGTGGATGGGCGTGACGGTCTACCTCGGCGGTATAGCGATGATGCTGCTGGTGGGCGCGATGGTGTCGATGGCTTCGACGGAAGACGTCCAGAAGATGCTCGCCGACGCGCAGCAGAGCATCGAGCTGCAGCGCCTGGTGTACGGGCACGGCAGCTGGATGCAGGCCAATGCGCAGCGGCTGAGCGAGTTCGGCACGTCGATGGGCGCGCTGCTGATCACCGGCCCGGAGGTGCTGGGCATGTTCCTGATCGGCAGCTGGTTTGCCGGCAGTGGCGCGCTGGCGGCACCGGAGCGCTTCCCGCGCCTGTACGCGACGCTGCGCTGGATTGCGTTGCCGTTGGGCCTGCTGGTCACGTTGATCGGTGTTGCCTGGAAACCCTACCTGGCACCGGGTGCCTACAATCTGCCGGTGACAACCGCAATGGCACTGGTGACGATCGGTGGCCTGCCGATGTGCCTGGGCTACCTGGCGTGGATCGTGCATTGGCGTGCGCGGTTGGCCTGGCTGGCACCGGTCGGGCGCATGGCGTTGACCCACTACCTGGGCCAGTCGCTGCTGTGCACCTGGTTGTTCTACCACTACGGCCTGGGCGCGTTCGGAATGATGCCACGCAGCGTGCAGCTGCTGTTCGCACTGCTGTTGTTTGCCGTGCAGGTGGCCCTTTCACACGTCTGGTTGCGCCGCTTCCGCTTTGGCCCGATGGAATGGTTGTGGCGCGCGATGACCTACCGGCAGTGGCCGCCGATGCGGCGCGAGGCCGGGCAGGGCTGATCGATGCAGGGCGCGCGCGAGGATGTGATCGTGGTGGGCGCCGGTGCCATCGGCCTGGCCACCGCGCTTGCGCTGTGCGCGAACGGCCGGCAGGTCCGTATGATCGAGCGGGGACGCGTGGGTGCGGCGACTTCGCATGGCAACTGTGGCACCATCACCCCCAGCCACGCGCCACCGCTGGCAGCGCCTGGTGTGCCGTTACGGGCGCTGCGCTGGATGCTCGATCCGCGTGCGCCGCTGTACGTCCGTACACGCCTGGACCCTGCATTGTGGCGCTGGCTGCTGCAGTTCGGGGCGCGCTGCAACGCGCGTGACTGGCTGCACTCCACGCGGGCACGCGGCGCACTGTTGAATGATTCACGGCTGCGCCTGGCGCAGTGGGTGCGGACGCATGCGCTGGACTGCGAGTTCGAGGCGCGCGGTCTGGACTATGTGTTCGGTGACGCCCGCAATTTCGATCACCATGCAGCCGAGTGTGAGGCGCTGAACGCGCAGGGCATCGCCACGGTGCGCATCGATGGGGCCGACTACGCGCGCGACAATCCAGCGTTCCATGATCGCCTTGCCGGTGCGATCCACTTCCCCGGCGATGCGCAGCTGCGTCCGGACCGCTACACCGCCGAACTGGCGCGCGTGCTGCGCGCACAGGGCGTGGTGATCGAAGAGCACTCGGACATGCGGGATTTCAGCGCCGACGCGCAGGGTGTGCGCGTGCACGTCGGCGAACGCACGCTGCACGCACGCGAACTGGTGCTGGCGACCGGGCCGTGGTCACCGCGCTGGGCACGGCAACTGGATATGCGCGTGCCGATCCAGCCCGGCAAGGGCTATTCGCTGACCTGGTCGCGACCGGCGCAGGTGCCGCAGCGCCCAGTCGTGCTGAAGGACCATTCCGTGTTCGTGATTGCCTGGCGTGAAGCACTGCGACTGGGCGGCACCATGGAATTCGCCGGTGCCGACCCGCAGCTGCGCACGACCCGCCTGCAGACCCTGCAGCACGCTGCCGACCACTACCTGCGCGCGCCGCGTGGTGCGCAGCTGCAGGAGCAGTGGTGCGGTTGGCGTCCCATGAGCGTGGACGATGTGCCGTTGATCGGCCGCGCGCCCGCACATCCTCACGTCTGGCTTGCAGCGGGGCATGGCATGCTCGGCATCAGCATGAGCGCCGGCACCGGCCAGCTGATCGCCGATCTCGTCTGCGGCCGCACGCCGGCGATCGACCTTACCGACCCGAGCGATTCCGATGAGCACTGCACCCTATGATTACGACCTGATCGTCCTTGGCGGCGGTTCCGCCGGCCTGGCTGGCGCGATCCGCGCCGCGCAGCACGGCAAGCGCGTGGCGATGCTGGAGCCTGGCGAACTGGGCGGAACCTGCGTCAATGTCGGCTGCGTGCCGAAGAAGGCCATGTGGCTGGCGGCCGACCTGCACGAGCGCATCGGCCTGGCCAGTGCGATGGGCTTCGATGTCGAAGCGCGCCCGGCGCTGTCGTGGAAGGAACTGGTGATCCATCGCCAGGCCTATATCAGCAACATCCACACCAGCTACCACAAGCGCCTGGACGAAACCGGCGTGGTGCGCATTCCGGCGCGTGGTCATCTGCTCGATGCCCACACCGTGGCCTGCAGCGATGGCGTGCGCTACAGCGCCGAGCACATCCTGATCGCCACCGGCGCGCACCCGCTGCGGCCCGACATTCCCGGCGCCGAACTGGGCCTGGTCTCCGATGATTTCTTCGATCTGCGCGCGGCACCGGCCGAGGTGGCGATCATCGGTGGCGGTTACATTGCGGTGGAGCTGGCCGGCCTGCTGCAGGCACTGGGCAGCAAGGTCAGCCTGCTGGTGCGCGGCCAGCGGCTGCTGGATCGCTTCGACTACGAGCTGACCGATCAGCTGGCCGAGAACCTGAAGCAGCAGGGCGTGCGCATCCATTTCGGCTATCGCCTGCGCGAACTGCAGCGCGATGGCGAGCGTGTGCGTGCATTCGGCCATGATGGTCCGCTCGACAGCGTATTCGATGCGGTGTTCTTCGCCACCGGCCGTCGCGGCAACAGTCGCGACCTGGGCCTGGAAGCGCTGGGCATCGGCATCGGTGAGCACCAGCAGGTGGAGGTGGACGAATGGCAGACCACCAGCGTGCCGAACGTGCATGCGGTGGGTGACATCGCAGGCAAGGTTGGCCTGACCCCGGTGGCGGTGGCTGCATCGCGGCGCCTGATGGATCGCCTGTTCGGCGGCCGCCCGCAGTCGAAGATGGACTATGAGAACGTCGCCAGCGTGGTGTTCTCGCATCCACCGCTGGGCGCGGTGGGCATGAGCGAAGAAGAGGCGCGCGCCCGTTTCGATCAGGTGAGCGTGTATCACAGCCGTTTCCGCCCGATGCTGCAGGCGCTGGCCAACGGCACCCAGCGCAGCCTGTTCAAGATGGTCTGTGCTGGTCCGGAAGAGCGGGTGGTGGGCATCCACCTTCTGGGCGAAGCGGCCGACGAGATCCTGCAGGGCTTCGCGGTGGCGGTGAAGATGGGGGCGACCAAGGCCCAGTTCGACGACACCGTGGCGATCCACCCGACCTCGGCCGAGGAAGTGGTGCTGATGCGCTGACCTGGGCGGTTGTAGAGCCGAGCCTATGCTCGGCTCTACAGGGCACCTGGCGCCCCCATGCGATACTGGGCGCCCCCCAATGCGTTTCCGGGCCGCCCTATGCGGCCCGCCGTCGTCCTGATGTCCAGCCCCGCTTCCCGTATCGCCACCGCTTCCCCGCGCATCGCGCTGGGGGGTATCGGCCTGGCCGCGATCGGCGCCATCGCCGCCTCCGGCAAGGCCATCATCGTCAAGCTCGGCCTGCGCCACGGCGTCGATGCCACCACGTTGCTCGCCCTGCGCATGCTGATGGCGCTGCCGCTGTTCGTGCTGATGGCACTGTGGGCTGCGCGCCGGGCAGAGCCGCTGTCCTGGGCCGACCGCGCCCGCGTGCTGTGGCTGGGCTTCACCGGCTACTACCTGTCCAGCCTGCTCGATTTCCAGGGCCTGCAGTACATCAGCGTGACCCTGGAGCGGCTGATTCTTTACTTGAACCCGACCCTGGTGCTGCTGATCAACGTGCTGCTGGCACGGCAGCGCCCGGGCCGCTGGCAGATTGGTGCGCTGGTGCTGAGCTATCTGGGCGTGCTGCTCGCCTTCGGCCACGATCTTCAGCGCGAGGGCGGGCAGATCATCGTCGGCAGCCTGCTGGTACTGGGCAGTGCGCTCAGCTACGCGCTGTACCTGTTCGGCAGTGGCCAGGTGGTCGCGCGCATCGGTGCGGTGCGCCTCACCGCCTACGCCAGCTGCGTGGCCAGCGTGCTGGTGCTGCTGCATTTCGCGGTGACCCATCCGCTGCCATTGCTGTGGCAGGCACCGGCGCCGGTGCAATGGCTGTCGCTGGTCAATGCCACCGTGTGCACGGTACTGCCCGTGCTGGCGATCATGCTGGCGGTGCAGCGCGTGGGTTCGTCGCTGGCCGCGCAGGTCGGTATGCTGGGCCCTGTTTCCACCATCGTGATGAGCCTATGGCTGCTCGACGAACCGATGGGGCCGGCACAGATCGCCGGCACCGTGCTGGTGCTGATCGGTGTACTACTGGTGACCCGCCTGCGGCGCTGACGCCGGAGCAGGCGCGGGCGCGCATCCTGGCGGTGATCCGCGCGATCCCGGCGGGGCAGGTGATGGGCTATGGCCAGGTGGCGATGCGTGCCGGCCTGCCGGGGCGTGCGCGCTTGACCGCGCGCATCCTCGGCCAGAACGACGATCCCGACCTGCCCTGGCATCGCGTGCTGCGTTCGGACGGGCGCATTGCCATGGAAGAAGGGTCGGCTGGTTGGCGCGAGCAGTCACAACGGCTGCGTGCCGAAGGTGTGGTGGTGGAGAACGGCCGGGTGCGGATGCCGGCCACCGATCCGGCCGCGGCGCTGGATGCCGCCGTGTGGGGCCCGGGCTGAGCACCGCTGGCGACTGAACAGGCTGCGCCTGCCGGTCGCCAACAACACACGGTGCTGCGGCTATGATGGAGGCCGTTCCATGCCGGTGCTCCCATGTTCCCGCGACTGCCTACCGTCACCAAGGCCCTGCTGATCGCCAACGCGATCCTGTTCCTGCTGCAGCAGCCGTTCCTGCTCGGCATGCAGACCTTCGAGCCGTTCATGCTGCAACCGCTGCAGCAGGGCTTCGATGCGTTCTCGCCGGGCGGCAACTTCCAGCCGTGGCAGCTGCTGACCTATGGCTTCCTGCATGGCAGCTTCGGCCACCTGTTCTTCAACATGCTGGCGGTCTTCATGTTCGGCGCGCCGCTGGAGCAGACCTGGGGCGAAAAGCGCTTCCTGCTGTACTACCTGGTGTGCGTGGCTGGCGCCGGTGTCTGCCAGCTGCTGGTGGGTACCCTGCTGGAGAATCCGGCCACGGTGCTGGGCGCCTCCGGCGGCGTGTTCGGCCTGCTGCTGGCCTACGGCATGCTGTTCCCGAACCAGCGGGTGATGCTGCTGTTCCCGCCGATCCCGATGAAGGCACGGACCTTCGTGATCCTGTTCGGTGTGGGTGAGCTGGTGCTGGGCATGACCGGCTGGCAGCCGGGCGTGGCCCACTTCGCGCATCTGGGCGGCATGCTGTTCGGTTGGCTGCTGATCCGCTACTGGCGCGGGCAGCCGCCATTCAACAAGCGTCGCCCGCCCGGCCCGCCGAAGCGCCCGAACCATCTGCGCAGCGTGAAGTGAGGCGCGATGCGCCTCGCTTCACGCGGGTAGGTGCCAACTTTGGTTGGCACACCTTGGCCAGGATCATTTGACGCGGTAGGTGCCGACCGTTGGTCGGCACGCCTTCAGAGATCCTGCAACACCACCTGCGCCGCATTGTGACCTGGCGCGCCGGTCACGCCACCACCGGGATGGGTACCCGACCCGCATAGATACAACCCGGGCAGGGCACCGCGATAGCCGGCCTGGCCAACCATGGGCCGTGCCGAGAACAACTGGTTGGCACTGAGCGCACCGTGGAAGATGTCGCCCCCGATCAGCCCGAACGTGCGCTCCAGATCCAGCGGTGACAGGACCTGGCGGCCCAGCACGCTGTCAGCGAAACCCGGTGCATACCGCTCAACGGTGGCGATCATCAGATCGGCCACTGCTTCACGACGATCATCCCAGTGACGCCCGTCGGGCAGCACCGGCGCCACGTGCTGGCAGAACAGGCTGGCGACGTGCTGCCCCGCTGGCGCCAGTGAGTCATCCAGTGTGCTGGGAATCAGCATCTCCACGATCGGTTCGCGCGACCAGCCGTCGCGCCGCGCATCCAGCCACGCGCGATCCATGTAGTCCAGGCTGGGGGCCAGGATGATGCCCGCGCTCAGGTGCGGGCCGGGGCCGGGCAGGGCGCGGAAGTCCGGCAGCCGCGACAGCGCCACGTTCATCCGGAAGGTACCCGAGCCACAGCGCCACTGCGCCATGCGCTCACGTGTGGCAGCCGGTACCTGCGCCGGCTCCAGCAGCTGTTCGTACAGCAGCTTCGGATTGACGTTGGCGACCACCGCGCGTGCACGCAGGGTTTCGCCGTTGGCCAGTTCCACCCCCACGGCGCGGCCCTGTTCGGTCACTACCCGTTGCACGCCGGCATCCACGCGCAGTTCCGCACCGGCCTCGCGTGCAGCGGCGGCGATGGCCTGGCTGATCGCGCCCATGCCACCGATCGCATGGCCCCACGCACCTTTCACGCCATTGCACTGGCCGAACACGTGATGCAGCAACACGTAGGCACTGCCCGGCGTGTACGGACTGGCGTAGTTGCCGACGATGCCATCGAAGCCGAACAGCGCCTTGATCGGCTCGCTCTCGAACCAGCGGTCCAGGTACTCCGCCGCCGACAGCGTGAACAGGTCCAGCAGCTCCTGCCGCAGTGGTGCATCCAACGCCGCCAGTTCGCGGCCGAGCTTTCCCATCTGCCACAGTGCGGGTAGTGCGCGCCAACCACCCGCCACGCCCAGGTCCGGTGGTGTACGCAGGGCCCACGCACGCAGCACGTCGGCGAAAATCTCCAGTCGCGCTTCATATGCGGGCAGGCGCTGTGCATCCCGCTCGGAAAATTTCGCCACCTCGGCTTGGGTGCGGCCGGGCGCCGACAACAGGTGGCGGCCGTCCGGCAATGGCAGGAAGTTGTTGACGGGGCGCGCGACGATGCGCAGCCCATGCGCATGCAGCTGCAGGTCGTCGATCACCTTCGGCTGCAGCAATGACACCGTGTACGACGCCACCGAGTTGCGGAAGCCGGGATGGAACTCCTCGGTGACCGCGGCGCCGCCGAGCACACCACGCCGTTCGATCACCAGCACCTGCCTGCCGGCGCGTGCCAGATAGGCTGCACAGACCAACCCGTTGTGGCCACCGCCGATGATGATTGCATCCCAGGACATCAGCACCTCGGGAAAAGGGGACGGAGGGGATCAAGTCGCAATTCGCATGGGGTCACCGGCAATGGGGAAAAACGACTTAATCCCCTCCGTCCCCTTTTTTGATCGCTGCTTCGATGGTGGCGATGTCGATCTTCTTCATCGGCATCATCGCGTTGAAGGCGCGCTTGGCCAGTGCCTTGTCCTTGCTGGTCACCGCTTCGATCAACATGCGCGGGCTGATCTGCCAGGAGATGCCCCAGCGGTCCTTGCACCAGCCGCATTGGCTCTCCTGGCCGCCATTGCCCACGATCGCGTTCCACAGGCGGTCGGTCTCGGCCTGGTCCTCGGTCTGGATCTGGAAGGAGAAGGCTTCGTTGTGCTTGAACGCGGTGCCGCCGTTGAGGCCGACGCAGGGGATGCCGCAGACCGTGAATTCGACGGTCAGAACGTTGCCTTCCTTGCCGTCGGGGTAGTCGCCGGGTGCGTGATGCACGGCGGTGACCGCGCTGTCGGGCAGGATACTGGCATAGAAGGTGGCGGCCTCGAGCGCGCCGTTGTCGTACCAGACACAGATCGTGTTCTTGTGTGCCATCAGCGTGGGCTCCGCAGCGGGGGAGATACCAGCGATAGCACGTCGACCGTTAATCCGGCATCTGCTGACACTCGCACGTAAAGACGCGTCAGGGAAGGGCCGGAGATGGCTGCAAGTGACTGAAAGATAAATTAAAAGTGGATTATTTTCACTATTGTGTCGAAATTTGTCTTTCAAGATCAAATGGTTACATTTGTTCATCTGCCGTTGCGGATGCGTGATTGATGAAATTAAGATCGGGTTCAGTTGTCGTAAGGCCTTCGCTTTGCTGCAGCGCAATTGCCACAGACGCCTGATCTCACTGAATCAAGGAAACTTCATGACCAGCCGCACCAACGTTGCACGGTTGAAGCGCACCGCCCTCGCAGTCGTCCTGACCTCATTCATTGGCGCAGCCGCCGCGCAGAGCACCACCGGCTCGCTGTTCGGCAGTGCCCCCGCCGGCACCACCATTGTCGTGCAGAGCGACACCGGCCTGACCCGATCAGCGACGGTCGACAGCAGTGGACGCTACAACCTCGGTTCGTTGCCGGTAGGCAAGTACACCATTACCCAGCAGCGCGATGGCCAGATCGTCGAGCGTCGCGAGAACGTGCTGCTGAGGGTCGGCGGCGGTACCGAGGTGTCGTTTGGCGGCGGTGCGGCCGGCGCGACTACGCTTGGCACTGTGAACGTGGTTGCGGCCAACGTGCCGAAGATCGACGTCAGCAACACGGTCTCCAAGTCGGTGATCACCTCCGAGCAACTCGACGTGCTGCCCCTGGGCCGTAGCGCTGAAGCCATTGCGCTGCTGGCGCCGGGCGTGGTGTCTGGCAGTGGATCATTCACCAACGGTTCGCGGTCGGTGTTGTCGTTCGGTGGCTCCAGCGTTACCGAGAACGCCTACTACCTCAACGGCTTCAACGCGTCCAACCCGCTGAGCAACCTCGGTGGTGTCAGCCTGCCCTATGGTTCGATCGACCAGCAGGAAACCTACATGGGCGGCTACGGTGCCGGCTATGGTCGATCTACCGGTGGCGTGATCAATCAGCTGGGCAAGCGCGGTACCAACGAATGGCATTTTGGTGTGCAGGCAACGTGGGCACCCGACTCGTTGGCTGCCTCCGCGGCGACGGTGATGTATCCGGACCGCGAGTTGCCCGCAGGCTACGCCTACACCAAGGATTCGCTGCGTGGCAGCCTCTATCGCTATCGTAAGGACGATGCCGCGACTCGCACCACGTACAGCGGTTATGCCAGCGGCCCGTTGATCGAGGATCGCCTGTTCATCCACTTGGCCGCCGAGAAGGACCGTACGGAAGGCGTGTCGACGAACAGTGCTGCGGCCTCGCAACAGGTTCGCAACCACTACACGATCGACACGCCGAAGTTCTACGGCAAGATCGACTGGAACATAAACGACAGCAATACCCTTGAGTACACCCGTGTGCAGAACACCGATCGCACTGGTGGCTACTACCGGTCGTTCGAGTACGACGACCTGACCGAAGGCGATCGCACCGGGACCTTCCCGAATACCACGAAGGTCAAGGACGATTTCGATATTTTCAAGTACACCGGCTACCTGACTGATGACCTGACCCTCAGTGCGGTCTGGGGACGCAGCAAGCAGAGCAACCTGGAATCCAACCCGGCCTCGTCCGGTATCCCCTATCTCAGTGCCCCGGGTAACCAGGACCCCGCCATCACGGGCGGACGTCCGATCCGCAACAGCCAGCCTGAGCTCTATGAAAAGGCTGCAGATGCGGGCAGCAAGACGCGTGGCTTGCGACTGGATCTGCAGTATCGGATCGGTGACCACGAGCTGACCGGTGGTATCGACAACATGTACTACCAGGGGCACAACGAAGGCCAGAAGGTCACGGGCCCCAGCTACGCGTGGATCTATGGACGCGTCGAGCCCGGCGAATCGCCGAGCCCGCGCTTTGACATCGCGCCACCGCCGGGTGATGGCTACTTCGTGCAGAAGTACATCTTCTCCACCACCACCAGCATGTCGGTCAAGCAGAAGGCCTACTATCTGGAGGATCGCTGGCAAGTCACGCCGAACTGGCTGCTGACCATCGGCGTGCGCAACGACAAGTTCACCAACTACAACAGTGATGCCAGGCCTTATGTGGAGAGTGGCGATCAGTGGGCGCCGCGCCTTGGTGCAAGCTGGGACGTGTTCGGCGATTCGTCGCTGAAGTTGTTTGCCAATCTCGGCCGCTACTACCTGGCACTTCCGAACAGTGTGGCTATTCGCGGTGCTTCGGCATCGACCTTCACTCGCGAGTACTTTGCCTACAACGGCATTGATGAGAACGGTGTTCCGACGGGCCTCACCGCGCTTGGCCCGGGTCCGGTGTCGTCCAACAACGAGTATGGCCAGACCCCGGATCCGCTGTCGGTAGCTCCAACAGACCTGAAGTCGCAGTATCAGGACGAACTCATTCTTGGTTTCGAGAAGACGCTGGGTGAGCGCTGGAACTCCGGTGCCAAATTCACCTATCGCCGCCTGCAGTCGGCCATCGACGACACCTGTGACTCGGACCGCATCATCGACAAGCTGGACGCGATGGGCGTTGATTCGAGCGATCTGGTGATCCCGGGTTGCGTGATCTTCAATCCCGGCAAGACGAACACGATCATGCTCAAGCATGCCGATGGCTCGGGCTATACGCCGGTACGGATGAGTTCGGCAGACTGGGGTTTCGGGAACAAGAAGGCCAAGCGCGACTATATTGCTGTGGACCTGTTCATCGAACACCCGCTGAGTGACAAGTGGTATGGCCGCCTGGACTACACCTGGTCGCGCAACTTCGGCAATACCGAGGGCCAGGTGAAGTCGGACATCGGACAGGATGATGTATCCAAGACGCAGGACTGGGACGCCGGGGCGTTGATGGAATACGCGGGCGGGTACCTCGCCAACGACCGACGCCACCAGCTGAAGGGCTACGGTGCATACATGTTCAATGACGAGTGGTCAGCGTCGGCGACCCTGCGTATCATGTCTGGAATGCCGAAGAGCTGCCTGGGCTACTACGGCACCGATGAAAGCGATCCTCTGGGTTACGATGCAGCGTATCACTACTGTGGTGGCACGCCTTCGCGTCCGGGTGACGCCGGCCGTACGCCATGGACCACGCGCGTGGATCTGGGGGTGATGTATCGCCCTGCGTTTGCCGATCACAAGTTGGCATTCGGTCTGGATGTCTTCAATGTGCTCAATCAGCGTCGTGCCGTGCAGACCGATGCGGTATATGGGGATGCCCCCTACACTGTGTCGAACACCTACGGTATGGGCACGTACTTCAGCGCACCGCGTTCGGTCCGTGTCAGTGCGTCGTACGACTTCTGATCGTAGTCGCGTGTCGACCTCTCCATGAGATGAGTGGGACCCCGGCATTGCCGGGGTCCTTTTTTTGGAGTGACTGGCACAGGAAAAGGGCGCCCTGAAGGCGCCCTTTTCCTGTTGCCTGACCCGTCCTGAATTGGGTTGACACCTCTTCCCTACGGAAAAGGAATGTTCAATGAAATCAACAATCAGGCGCAGCCAACGGGACTATTCTCTGGCCTTCAAGCTGTCGGTGGTCGACCAGGTGGAGCGCGGGGAACTGACCTACAAAAAGGCGCTGGCGGAACGGATCAACGGGATACTCAAAGGAGAATTTCTGCTTCGTCGCCCACGGGACCTTGGGACAGGCCCGGCAGATGGTGGCTGAGGCAGTGGAGGTCTATAACGCGGAGCGACCCCATCTGTCCCTTAAAATGCAGACGCCCGATGCGGTGCATCGGGCGTCTTTGGCCGCCTGAGGGCGGCCAGATCATCCACCCCATAGGTGTCAACCTATGGCAGGACGGGTCAGCCGCTACAACCGCATGATCAGCGCCAGACCTTGATCTGTTCCGCTTCGCTGCGCTGCATCGGCTGGCCGGCCTTGCAGCTGAAAGTAGCACCGAACGCTGGCAGGTTGGCCAGCGTGCCGTTGCTGCGCCACAGGCCCGGTGCGCGGATGTCGGCGGTCAGGCGGCGCACGGCCTCGTTCGGCGCCAGCTGCTGCGCCCACAGTGCAGACCAGGCGCGGAAGAAGCCCTGCTGCTGCGCCTGCTTGGCCTTCGGCTCCTGCGCGACATACGCCGCCCAGGCCAGTTCCAGGCCTGCGATGTCGGCCAGGTTCTCTTCCTGGGTGAGCGTGCCGTTGACCTTGGCACCCTTCACGCCTGGGAAATCGTAGGCGCTGTACTGCGCGGCCACGCGGCTGCCGAGCAGGGTCCAGGCGGTCTTGTCGGCCGGGGTCCACCAGCTGCGCAGCTCGCCCTTGGCGTCGACCAGCGCGCCCTTGGCATCGATCGCGCGGGTCAGCTCATGGCCGACCAGGCCACCGAAGCTGCCGAACTTGTCGGCAGCATCGGCCTTGGCGTTGAACACCGGGCCCTGCAGGATCGCGGCGGTGACGATCAGGCGGTTCTGCGCCAGGTCGTAGGCCAGCGACGGCTGCTGCGGCAGCACGTCCCAGCGACGGTCGGCGTTGCCCTTGCCGATGCGCTTCATTTCTTCGCGATGGCGCCAGGTCGAAGCAATCAGCATGTTGCCGCCGAACGAGCCGCGGCCCATCGGCTGCACGCTGTAGTCGAGGTCGCGCAGCGGGGTGCCGATCTCGATCTTCAGCGCGGCCAGCTTGGCCTGCGCTTCGGTCTTGGCTTCGGCGCTCATCCAGCTGCTGTTCTTGACCGCCTCGATCTGCACTTCGCGCACCTTGTCGACGATCCACGCCGCCTGGCGGCGATCTTCGGCGGACAGGTAACGGGCAGCGTACTCGCGACCGACCATCGGGCCGGCGGCCACGTTGATCGCCTCCAGCACATCTTCCCAGCGCTGCGGCGGCAGGGTTTCGCCACGCAGCACGCGGCCGCGGAATTCGAACTCGGCGTCGCGATAGGCCTTGGACAGGTACGGTGCCATCGAGTCGCCCACGCGCCAGCGCAGGTAGGCCTTCCACTGGTCCGGCTTGAGCTTGGTGACCATGCCGTCGAGCTGCTTGAACAGGCCCGGGTCGGCCAGCGAGACCAGGTCGTCATCCACGCCCTGTGCCTTCAGGAAGGCATCCAGCTGCAGGTTGCGGTAGCGGCTGTTGAGCTCCTTGGTGGAGATCGGCGCGTAGTTGTTGAACGGGTTGTTGATGCCGGCCAGCGACTGCGCATTGCGTGCCAGCTCGGTTTCCAGCGCGATCACCGCCTGCGACTCGGCATCCAGCTTGGCAGCCGGGGTGCCGGTCAGCGCCAGGATCTGCTTGACGTAGTTGCGGTAGCGGCCCATCAGCGCCACGGTGTCGGCGTCGCTGCGGGTATAGAACGCCGGGTCCGGCAGGCCCATGCCGCCCTGCATGAAGTAGCCGATGTGGCGGTCCAGCGCCTTCAGGTCCACGTCCGGGCCGAAGTTGAATGCCACCGGGATGCCGACCTGGTGCAGTGCGGCGATCGAGGCCGGCACATCCTTGGCCTTCTTGATGGCATTGATGCGGGTCAGCAGCGGGGCGATCGGGTTGGAGCCGTCTGCTTCCACGGCGGCTTCGTCCAGGCCGCTGGCCCAGAAGTCACCCAGCAGTTTCTGCACGTTGCCCTGCGGCGCCTTCATCGCGGCGTCGAGCAGTTCACGCTGCTGCTGGCGGCTGCGGTCGACAAGCTGGCCCAGCGCGGTGGTGGCGCCGGTCTGCGGCACCGGGTTGGCCTTCAGCCAGCCTGCATTGGTGGCGTCATAGAAGTCGCTGCACTGGGCACTGACAGCCGGGGCACGCGCGGCCTTTTTCTTGGCAGCGAACGCGTCGTGGGTCGGGACCAGGGTCGCCAGGCTGATGCCCAGGGCGATGGCAAGCGGACGGAAGTTGGGCATGTGGAACGAATCCGTGATGGATTGAGGGCGCGCGCACTATAGCAAGCCGGGCATCGACGCGGCATGCACGCGTCGCGGTGCATTCGCCGACCAAGGTCGGCAGCTACCGGGGAGCGCCGGGATCAGTAGATCCACGCCATGCGTGGATGAAAGACACCCCAGAATAACAAAGGCCCGGGAATTCCCGGGCCTCTGCAGGTCTGCCTTGGCGTCAGCCGTGGCTTACCAGATCACCACCTGCTGCTCACCAGTGCGGGCCATCGGCGAACCGGCCTTGCACTGGAATGCCGCGGCGAAGGTCGGCAGGTTCGACGGCGCACCCATGGCGCGGAACTGCGCCGGCGCGTGCGGGTCGGTCGCGAGGCGGACCTTGGCGTTTTCCGGGGTGTACTTGGTGCGCCACACGGTAGCCCAGTTGAAGAAGAAGCGCTGGTCACGGGTGAAGCCATCGACCTTTGCATCTTCCTTGCCGGCGGAGGCCTTCTGCAGCGCGTCGTAGGCGGTAGCCAGGCCACCCAGGTCGGCGATGTTCTCGCCCAGGGTCAGGTGGCCGTTCACGGCCTGGCCGTCGACCTTGTACTGGTCGAACTGCTTGACCAGCTTGCCGGTCAGGCCTTCGAAGTTCTTCTTGTCAGCGGCGGTCCACCAGTCTTCCATGTTGCCGGTCGGCCCGAAGCGTGCGCCCTGGTCGTCGTAACCGTGGGTCATCTCGTGGCCGATCACCGCACCGATGCCGCCGTAGTTCAGCGCGTCATCGGCCTTCGGGTCAAAGAACGGCGGCTGCAGGATGGCGGCCGGGAACACGATCTCGTTCTGCAGCGGGTTGTAGTAGGCGTTGACCGTCTGCGGGGTCATGCCCCACTCGGTCTTGTCCACCGGCTTGCCGATCTTGGACAGGTTGAACTTGTAGTTGAACTCGCTGGCCGCGCGCACATTGCCCAGGTAGCTGTCGCGCTGGGTCTGCAGGCCCGCCCAGTCACGCCACTTGTCCGGGTAACCGATCTTCGGGGTGAAGGTTTCCCACTTGGCGATGGCCTTGGCCTTGGTTTCATCGCTCATCCAGCTCAGGCCCTGGATGCGTTCCTTCAGCGAGGCGGCCAGGTTCTTCACCAGCTCTTCCATCTTCGCCTTGGCTTCCGGCGAGAAGGCAACCTTCACGTACAGCTGGCCGAAGGCTTCGCCGGCATCGTTCTCGATGGTGCCCAGCACGCGCTTCCAGCGCGGCTTCTGTTCCTTCTGGCCGTTGAGGGTCTTGCCGTAGAACTCGTAGTTCTCCTGCACGAAGGCGTCGGCCAGATACGGCGAGGCGCTGTCCACGGTGTGGAAGCGCAGGTAGGCACGCCACACCGACGGATCTGTGTCGCCCAGTGCCTTGCTCACTTCCTCATGGAAGGCCGGCATCGCCAGCGAGAACTTCTCCGGTGCGGCCACGCCCTGCGACTTGAAGAACTCGGTCCAGCTGAAGTTCGGGGTCAGCTTGTCGGCGTCGGCCAGGGTGACCGGGTTGTAGTACAGCTCGACGTTGCGCGACAGCTCGACGCGCGACTTGGAGGCCTTGGCCAGGCGGGTCTCGAACTTGACCACGTCCTCGGCCTGCTTGGCAGCGTCGGCAGCGGCGACGCCGGACAGCTCCAGCACCTTGGCGACGTGCGCCTGGTAGGCCTTCAGCTTGTCGGCGTTCTTGGCATCGGTGTAGTAGGTGCTGTCCGGCAGGCCGAGGCCGCCCTGGCTGGCGTAGGCCAGGTTGACGGCCGAGTTCTTGAAGTCGGCTTCGGCGCCGAAGCCAAACAGGACGTTGTCACCCTTGGCCGCGCTGCTGCGCAGGTAGTCGGCGATGGCCGCCTTGTCCTGCAGGCCGTCGATCGCCGTCAGGTCGGCCTTCAGCGGCTCGATGCCCTGGGCATTGATCTTGGCCTCGTCCATGCCGGTGGCCCACAGGTCGCCGACGATCTTCTCGATGTGGTTCGGGTTCTTGACCTGCGCGACCTGTTCAGCCAGCTGGTGCTGCACGGCCACCGAACGCTCGTCGAGGATGGTGAACGCGCCCCAGCTGGTGCGGTCGCCCGGAATTTCATTGGCGGCCAGCCACTTGCTGTTGACGTAGTCGCCGAAGGCGCCGCAGGCGTCCTTGCTGGTATCCAGATCGCTGGGCTGGAAGGCGTTGTAGGCCGGCAGCTTGCTCTCGTCCAGGGTGTACTGGGTGGCTTCGGCCGCAGCCGGCGTGGAGGCGTTGGCGTCCTTGGCCGGGGTTTCGTTCTTGCCGCAGCCGACCAGCGCGGCCGAAACGGCCAGGGTCAGCAGCACGATCTTGGGAGTACGGGTCACTTTGATGGCCTCCAGGCCGAGTGAGTCAGGGAAGGGCCGCGGGGACGGCCGTGGGCCGAACGATACGCCGCCGGCCTGCCCTGCAAGGGTGTCGAAGGTCATGGCCGGGCGCAAGGGGGCCGTTTCGTGGCCCGGAAAAGACAGACCCGGCAAAAGCCGGGTCTGTCGGGGTGCTGCAAGTGTGGATGGATCAGAACTTGTAGTTGACGCCCATGTACATGAAGCGGCCGACGTTGTCGTAGTACGCCGAGCCCAGGTCCGCGCCGAAGTAGTTGACCGGCGGATCCTTGTCGAACACGTTGTCCACGCCCAGGTACACCTCTACGCCGGAGTCAGCCATTTTGTAGCCGACCTGCATGTTGTGATAGGTGAACGACGGGTTCCAGATCGGGCTCTGCGAACCCGGATTGCTGTTGTAGCTCTCCGGGAACACGCGCAGGTTGCGGTGGATGTACACCATGTCCCAGCTGGCGCGGAAGTTGCCCAGCGTGTACTTGGCGGTGAACTGGCCACGCCAGCGCGGGTTGGTCACGTAGTTCGAACGTTCCTTGTATTCGTTCGGGAAGTCCTGGAACTCCCACTCACGCGATTCCAGCAGGCGGGTGCCGACCAGGCGCAGGTTGGTGTGGCCACCAAACATGCCGAAGTCGTAGTTCATTTCCAGGTCGATGCCGGTACGACGGCTCTTGGCCAGGTTCTCTGCGATCGCAGTCCAGTCGTAGATGCTGTATGCCGGGAACTCAGCACCGTTCGCACCGACCGCACCGCCCACCGGCGCGCGCTTGATGTTGCCGCAGAAGGCGTTGTTGATGCCCCCCGGCGAATCGACACAGCGGGTTGCCAGGGTTTGGGCGTTGACCGCACCGATAGCGTCCTTCAGGGTGATACGCCAGTAGTCGACCGACATGCCGAAGCCTTCGAAGAACTCCGGCTGCCAGACGAAACCAATCGAGGTGGACTCGGCGCGCTCCGGCTTCAGGTTCGGATTGCCGCCGCTGACGCCTGGACGGTTGGCGCTGTACGAGTCAACCCAGTTTGCCGGAATGCCCAGAGCCGCGCAGTTGGCGGCGCGCAGCGCCGGATCGCCAGCGGTGCCCGGACGGTTCGAATTGGTGGCGTTGGTGTTGCAGGGGTCGGCGATGGTCGCGAAGTTCTGCGACTGCTCGTCATACAGTTCGCCGATGTTGGGTGCGCGGATGGCCTTGGCCAACGTACCGCGAACGCGCAGTGACGGGATCACTTCCCAGTCCAGGCCGACGTTCCAGGTCTTGGTCGAACCGATGGTGTTGTAGTCCGAATAGCGGCCAGCCAGATCCAGCGACAGTCGGCGGATGCCCGGGATGTCGGCCAGCAGCGGGATGTTGGTTTCGGCGAACACTTCCTTGACGTTGTACGAACCGCCACCGCCGTTGATGGCGTTGAGGAAGGTGGCACCGGAGGCTGCCAGCGGATCGGTACGCTCCTGGCTCTTCTCCTTGCGGTACTCGGCGCCGGCCGCAATGCCGACATCACCGGCCGGCAGCGAGAACAGCGCGTTGTTGCTCACCGACGCGCTGAACACGGTCTGCTGCAGTTTGCCGAAGTAGTGCGAACGGGTATTGAACCAGTCGGCCGCATTCTGCGGCACGGCGCCATCACCGAAGATGCTGAAGGGAATGCAGCCCGAACCGATCAGGTCGCGGTTGTAAGCGCGGCCACCGGCATTGGCGTTGGTGGCATTGGCATCGCGGTCGACACGGCAGACGATCTTGCCGCTGGAATCGCGGACTGCGTCCAGACCGGCCTGCCAGCGCTCGTTGATGCGGTTGTTGACGTTGACGCGGTTGATCTCGGTCTCGCCATAGTTGCCAGAGGCCTCGTAGCTCCAGTTGTCACCGAACATGCCTTCCACGCCGAAGACGAAGCGCTTGGTCTCGCGCTTGACTTCCTCGCCGCGGCGGCCCGCGTCGACATTGAATCGGGCTATCTGCAGCTGGGTCAGACCGTTGGCATCCATCAGGGCGCCCAGCTCAGGGCTGATGAAAGCATTGTCGCGACGGATGCGGATGGTGTTGTCGAAAGCGGGCTGGCCGAAGAAGGTCGATTCCGTCTTGGTGTACTTGCCTTCGAAGAACAGGCGGTGCTTGTCGTTCAGGTCGAAGTGGGCGACGGTGTTGACGCTCAGGCGGTCGAACTTCGGCTGCAGGTCGGCAACAGCGTTCAGATCGGTGAAGTCACAGTTGACGCACGAGGAAGGGCTGACCACTGGCCCATCGAAACGGTTGCGGCTGAAGCTGCCATCCGGATTGAAGTGATAGCGGTACTGGTAGGTGTTGGGCTTGGTGAAATCGAACGTGCCACCGGCTTGGAACGAACCGCCGTAGGAGGTGGAGTAGTTGCCGCCCGGGCGGGCCAGGACGGTCTGCGGGTTGCTCTCGCTCGGCGGCTTGGTGCGATCGAAATTCGGATTGGGCACGGTCACGTCGTAGCGTTTACCGATCGAACGGTCGCCACGGCCGAAACGATCCTGCTGGCTGTACTCGACCGCCACGGCGACATTGCCTCGGCCGTCGGCGAAATTGGTGCCCGCGGTAGCCGACACGAAGCCGCGATTGAAGCCGCCTTCGCCCGCAATACCCTTCTGCGCGCGGGCCTCGAAGCCCTCGTAGTTCTTCTTCATGATGAAGTTGACCACGCCGGCCACGGCGTCGGCGCCATAGATGGCCGATGCGCCGCCGGTGATGACTTCAACGCGCTCGATCCACTCCACCGGGATGGTGTTGACGTCGACCGCGGTGCTGCCGGGATTGGCACCGACATGGCGACGGCCGTTGACCAGCACCAGGGTACGGTCGTAGCCCATGCCGCGCAGGTCCATCAGGCCCAGGCCGGCGGTACCGATGTAGCGAGTGGAGTTGCCGAGGGTGAACGAAGGTGCCAGCTGCGGCATCTTGTTCATCAGGTCGCTGATGGTCAGCGCGCCGGTCTGGCGGATTTCTTCGGCGGTGATGGCGGTAACCGGCGAGGATGTCACGAAGCCCGTACGCGCGATGCGCGAGCCGGTCACGCTGACCCGGTCAAGATCGACCGGGTTGGAATTGGTTTCCTGCGCGAAGGCAGGTGCCGAGCTCGCTGCAAGCAGGCCGACGAGCAGAGCGCTGGTCAGCGGGTGGCGGCCGGGTGTACGGGTCTTGGTCATCGTAGTGGATCCCCTTGTTGACTGAAGCATGCTGATTCCATTCAGGCGTTACAGCGGCGTTCATGTGTAGGCCTGTGGTTCATCGAACCTAACACGGGCTTAACGAAAAATGGAGGTTCGCGTTACTCTATGTCTCGAAATGTGCATTCGTTGGACTTGAAAGTGCAATGAATTCGGTAGCTTGGTCTCATTCGTGATGTGCATGTTCAGTCTTTATGAGTTGAAGATGAATGGGCGGAATGGGGTGCCTTTGCGCAGCGAGACAGGTTGACTGGCCAAAAAAAAGGCCCCGCCGAAGCGGGGCCTGGTCCAGACACGGAGTCCGGAAAACGACGGGATCAGAAGTTGTACTTGACCTGGGCCGAGATCTGGCGGCCGTAGACGCTGTAGAAGCCGTCGTTGAACGGGGTCGATTCGTTGCCCGGGTAGTTGTAGCGCTGGCCTTCCGGCAGTTTGTTGAACACGTTGTTGACCATCAGCGACAGGACCAGATCGTCCTGTGCCTGGTAGTTCATGCTCAGGTTGTACGTGGTGTACGAACCCCACTTGCCGGCCTTGGCGCCGGAGGAGTGGACATAGCCGTAGCTGCGGCCGGTGTAGGCCAGGTAGTTCGGGGTGCTGCCGACGTAGTTGGCGTACACAGTGGTGGTGAACTTGGCGATGTTCCAGGCCACCGACAGATCGCCGCGGACCTTGGCGAAGTTGTCGTAGTACCACATGTTGTACGGGTCGCTCAGCAGGTCGAGCTTGGCGGCGCCCGGCATCGGCTGCACTTCACGCTTCAGCATGTTGGTGTAGTTGCCGGAGAACATTAGCGAGCCGAAGCGGCCGATATCCTGCTGGTACTTGGCCGCCACGGTCACCGCTTCCAAGTTCTGGCTGGCAACGTTGAGCTTCGGCGTGTATACGCGTTCCAGATTGCCGCTCTTTTCATCGCGGGACACCCAGTTGGTCACGTCACCGCAGCTGGCCGAGGTGTTGTTCGGCAGGCCGTTGTGGCACTGGTACTCGGCCAGCAGCAGCTGGTCCGAGCTCAGGGTCTTGACCTCGTTCTTGATCTTCCAGTTGTAGTAGTCGGCCGACAGCGAGAAGTTGCTGACCGGGGCCCACACCACACCAGCGCTCCAGACGTCGGCGGTGATCGGCTTCAGGTCCGGGTTGCCAGACTTTTCGCTGTATACCGAGGTGTTCTTGTAGAACGAGCACTTCTCATCACGCAGGCCATAGCCCAACTGGCTGCAGCGGTAGTAGTCGTTCTGGCCGGACGAGTACGAACCGCTCATGCCCTGGAAGGCATCGGACAGGGTCGGTGCGCGGAAGGCGGTACCGTACTTGCCGCGCAGCAGCAGGCTCTCGATCGGACGGAATTCCAGGCCGATGCTGTAGGTGGCCTTGTCGACGGTCTTGTCGGCGATCTTGAAGGCGTCATAGCGGCCCGAGGCGCTGACGGTCAGGGTGTCGTGCAGCGGCATGCGCAGTTCGCTGGTGACCGCGTAGTTGCTGCGGTGGCCGGCGCCGGCGACGGCGGTGGTGCCCCACACGTTGCCCTTGACGAACGCCTGGTCCGGCGAGTAGTCCCAACCTTCGCTGCCACCTTCCAGCACGACGGCCAGGCCGGCGTCACCGCCCGGCAGGCTGAACAGCGAGCCGTTGGTCACCTGCACGCGACCCAGGTTCTGCCAGGTCTTGCTGCGGTGGGTACCGTAGCCGGTGAAGCTGGCGAACTGGTCAGGGGTGATCGGCGAGTAGAAGGCCGCGTAGTTCGGGTTGTAGATGTCGAAGCCATCAGCGGTGGTGCCCAGCTTGGGGCCCAGCACGTTGTCGACGAAGAAGCCATCGATCTTGTCTTTCCAGCGCACGAAGCGGTTCTGGTCCAGGCGGTACTCGCCACGGGTGAAGCTGGCGCTGTAGTCCCAGTCGCCGACCATGCCCTTGCCGCCCAGGGTGACCTGGTACGCACGGCTTTCGTCGGAGTTCATGATGTTGTTGTAATGGCCCGGGCCGATTTCTTCCGGCGCGAAGGCGCGCTGCAGGTTAACGACCTTGCCCAGGCCCTGGTCGTAGAAGCTGCCCAGGCTCGACTTGGTGCCCCACCACAGGGCGCTCGAGCCGGAGGTGAACTCGGTCTTTTCCTTGCTGTACAGCACGTCGGCGAACAGCTGGAAGTTGTCGTTCACGTCGAAGGTCATCGACGAGTAGAACTGGCCGCTGTTCTTGCCGTTCTTCAGGGTCTTGTAGCCGGCGCTGTACACCGAACCGCAGGACTCGCCCGACGCGCGCTGGCCGACCACGGTGGTGCCGTCATACAGCCCAGCGACGTTGGCGCAACGGCTCGGGTCCATCATCAGCAGCTTGTTGTCAGCGTTGGTGATGACGGCGAAGTCGTTCGACGGAACCTGGGCGGTGTAGCCGACCGGGTTGTTCTGGCGGGTGATGTCGCGCTGGTAGCCCCAGATCGGGCTGCCGTTCTCGATCTGCACGTTGAACAGCGCATGGAAGCGGTCGTCGAAGGCGTTGATGCCCTTGGCAGCGCTGAAGCGGATGTTGCTGCCGCCGCCTTCGGTGTAGGTGCCGCCACGGAGGGTCATGGTGCCGCCGTCCATGCGCTCCTTCAGGATGATGTTGACCACACCGGCGATCGCGTCCGAGCCGTACAGCGAGGACTGGCCGCCCGGCAGCACTTCGATCCGCTCGACGATGTCGATCGGAATGCCGCTGATGTTGTTGAAGGTTTCGCTGCCGTTGTACAGCGCCGGATACGAGAGCATCGGGCGGCCGTTGATCAGGTACTTGGTGTAGCCCGGATTCAGGCCGAACATGCCGGCGGCTTCGGCGCCCTGGGTGAACGAACCCGAGGTCTGGCCGCCCTGCAGGCCGCCAGTGGTCAGCGACGACTGCTGCAGCACTTCAGCAACACTGCTGAAGCCGCGGGTCTGGATGTCTTCGGCGGTGATGGACATCACCGGGGTCTGGGTTTCAACCTGGGTCTGCGGGATCAGCGAACCGGTGACGGTGATCTTGTCCAGGTTGGTCGCCTTGTCCTGGGCCATTGCCGGGGCGGCGGCCATCAGAGCGGAAATCAGGGCGACGGCGAGCGTGTTGCGACGTGCGGTGTTGCTTACGTAGTTCATGTAGTTCCATTGGAGAGCAAAAACAAAAACGGCACTGCGCATGCGCCATCGCGCGGGCTGGGAATGCCAGCTCCGCAGCCCAAAACAGTGCGGGTCGAACGTAACATGAACTTAACAATCTGTGCACGAATCTGTAGCAATCCTGAATTTCAGTCAGGTTACGTCCAGCTTGTATGATGCTCGGTTATTCCCCCTGACCCCGCCGGTGCTCGTTGTGAACAGTTCTCCCCGCCGTCCCCATGCAAGCCAGGTCCAGAAGGGACTCACGCCGCATGCCCGCATCCGCAATGTGATCGCGGTTGGTTCGGGCAAGGGCGGCGTCGGCAAGTCGACCACCGCGGTCAATCTGGCCGTGGCGCTGCAGCAGCTCGGCGCGCGCGTGGGCGTGCTCGACGCCGACATCTATGGCCCCAGCGTGCCGGCAATGCTGGGCCTGTCCGGCCGTCCGGAAAGCCCGGACAACAAGAGCATCGAGCCGCTGCGTGCGTTCGGCGTCGACACCATGTCGATCGGCTACCTGATCGAAGAGGACACGCCGATGATCTGGCGTGGGCCGATGGCCACCTCGGCGATGACCCAGCTGTTCAACGACACCTTGTGGGACGACCTGGACTACCTGCTGATCGACCTGCCGCCGGGCACCGGCGACATCCAGCTGACCCTGACCCAGAAGATCCCGCTGGCCGGTGCGGTGATCGTCACCACGCCACAGGACATCGCCACGCTGGACGCGAAGAAGGCGCTGAAGATGTTCGAGAAGGTCGAGGTGCCGGTGCTGGGCATCGTCGAGAACATGGCGGTGCATACCTGCAGCAGCTGCGGGCATGTCGAGCACCTGTTCGGCGAGGGCGGCGGCGAGCGCATGGCCGCGCAGTACGGCGTGCCGTTGCTCGGTTCGCTGCCGCTGCAGATCGGCATCCGCGAGCAGGGCGATTCCGGTACCCCGATCACCGTGGCCCAGCCGGATTCGGTCCCGGCCCAGGCCTACCGCCATGCCGCGCAGCGCCTGATCGAGGAGGTTGGCAAGCGTCCGCGTGCCTCGATCCCGATCCTGTCGTCGCTGCTGTAAGTGCCCGGGCAGGGGCCGCCGGCGACGCCCGGCCCCCTGCTAGAATCCTCGCGCCCCCTCGTACCCCAGGACAAAGCATGAGCATCAAGAGTGACCGTTGGATCCGCCGCATGTCCGAGCAGCACGGCATGATCGAGCCGTTCGAGGCCGGGCAGGTCAAGCAGGCCAACGGCGAGCGCATCGTCAGCTATGGCACCTCCAGCTACGGCTACGACGTTCGCTGCTCGCGCGAGTTCAAGGTGTTCACCAACATCAACTCGACCATCGTCGATCCCAAGCACTTCGATCCGGGCAGCTTCGTCGATATCGTCGGCGATGAATGCATCATCCCGCCCAACAGCTTCGCGCTGGCGCGCACCGTGGAGTACTTCCGCATCCCGCGCGACACCCTGGTGGTATGCCTGGGCAAGAGCACCTACGCGCGCTGCGGCATCATCGTCAACGTGACCCCGCTGGAACCGGAATGGGAAGGGCACGTCACCCTGGAATTCAGCAACACCACGCCGCTGCCGGCGCGCATCTACGCCAATGAAGGCGTAGCGCAGATGCTGTTCTTCCAGGCGGCCGCCGACGACATCTGCGAGACGTCGTACCGCGATCGTGGCGGCAAGTACCAGGGCCAGACCGGCGTGACGCTGCCGCGGACCTGAAGATTGCAGGCGATTTGTGAAGCCGAGCATGGCTCGGCTCTACATGAAGGAAGGCGGCGCAATGCGCCGCCTTCTTTATTTCCCGCGACCGAACAGCATCGCGATGCCGACACCCACCAATGCCACCGGCCACCAGGTCAGCAGCAGCTTGGACAGGTTCAGGTGCGTCCAGCCCAGGTTGCTGGCGAGCATGAACAGGCCGATCAGGATCAGCAGGACGGCGGCAACGAGGTTGAATCGCATCGGGTCGGCAAACGCTCAGGACTGGGCTGGATATCCTAGCCGTTCCTTCCAGTAGGCGACATGCTGGTCCAGCGCACCCGGCTCGTAGCGGTGCGCGGGGCCGCTGCCCCAGACCGGGCCCGGCCACGCGGGGTCGCCGTCATGGCGGCCGATCACATGGAAATGCAGCTGGCGCACGATGTTGCCCAGCGCACCGATATTGATCTTCTCCACCCCGTCGGCGCCCTTCAGGGCCTTGCAGGCGCGGTTGAGCTCGGTGCGCAGCTTGTCCTGCTGCTCGCCGTCCAGCTCGATCCACTCGGTCACCCCGGCCAGACGCGGTACCAGCACCAGCCAGGGGAATCGTTCGTCGTTCATCAGCCGCACTTGCGACAACGGTCCTTCGGCCACCAGCACGCTATCGGTGGCCAGGCGTGAATCGAGTTCGAAATCGCTCATCCAAGATGCTCCGAGAAGAAGTCCAGGGTGCGTTGCAGCGCCAGGGTGGCGCTGTCTGGATCATACGCATGTCCGACCTCCCGGTTGAAGGCGTGGTCGGCCGGATAGACGAAGGTGGCCATCTGCGGCAGCTTCTCGCGATGGGCCTGGACCGCCTCCGGCGGGATGCTCTTGTCCTGGGCGCCGAAGTGGAAGATCACCGGGGCCTTGGGCGTCTCATCCAGGAACTGGACATTGCGCGCACCGTAATAGCTGACCGAGGGTAGGCCCAGGCGCAGGGCCGACAGCATCGCCACCGTGCCGCCCCAGCAGTAGCCCACCGTGCCGACCTTGCCTTGGGGCGCCAGCCGGGTGGCGGCTGCACGCACGACCTCCAGCGCCTTCTCCATGCCCAGTGCGGTCACCCGTTCCAGGCCCTGCTTCACGCCTTCGGCGTCATAGGGTAGGGCATCCGGATCGGCTTCTGCACCGTCGACCAGGTCGAAGAACGACGGCGCCAGCACCGCGTAGCCTTCGGCCGCGAAGCGCTCCGCTACGCCGCGGATGTGCGGGTTGGCGCCGAAAATTTCCTGCACCACCACCAGCCCGCCACGCGGGGTGCCCTCCGGCAGGGCCTGCCAGGCCCGTACCGGGCCGTGATGCGTATCCAGGGTGATCCACTCGGCCATCGTTTCCATCTCGTTGTGGGGAACAGAACGGCATTGTCGGTGCAGCGTGGGTTAGCGCGATGTCAGCGGCTGTGCGGGATCGGGCGGCTGGCCATTCAGAGCGCGGCCGCCAACCCCGGTATACTGGCGCCCTTTCAGGCCCCGGCCCCCAGGAACCCCTGCCACGACGGCAGGGGCCCAGGCCCCCAGAGTCCCGCGATTCCATGTCCCAGCTGAACCCCAAAGTCGGCTTCGTCAGCCTTGGCTGCCCGAAGGCCCTTGTCGATTCCGAACGCATCCTTACCCAGCTCCGCTCGGAAGGCTACGACATCGTGCCGTCCTACGATTCGGCCGACGTGGTGGTGGTCAACACCTGCGGTTTCATCGATTCGGCAGTGACCGAATCGCTGGACGCGATCGGCGAGGCGATGAACCAGAACGGCAAGGTCATCGTCACCGGCTGCCTGGGCAAGCGCCCGGAGCAGATCCGCGAGGCGTACCCCAACGTGCTGGCGGTGTCCGGCCCGCAGGACTACCAGAGCGTGATGGAAGCGGTGCATGAAGCACTGCCGCCCAAGCACGATCCGTTCGTGGACCTGGTGCCCGACTACGGCATCAAGCTGACCCCGCGCCACTACGCCTACCTGAAGATTTCCGAGGGCTGCAACCACAAGTGCAGCTTCTGCATCATCCCGTCGATGCGTGGCAAGCTGGTCTCGCGCCCGGTGGATGAGGTGCTGCGCGAAGCCGAGCGCCTGGTGCGGGGCGGCGTGCGCGAGCTGCTGGTGGTTTCGCAGGACACCTCGGCCTATGGCGTGGACGTGAAGTACGCCGAGAAGATGTGGCGCAACAAGGCCTACCAGACCCGCCTGAAGGCGCTGTGCGAAGGCCTGTCCGAGCTGGATGCGTGGGTGCGCATGCACTACGTCTACCCGTACCCGCACGTGGACGAGGTGGTGCCGCTGATGGCCGAGAACCGCATCCTGCCGTACCTGGACATTCCGTTCCAGCATGCCAGCCCGCGCATCCTGCGCCTGATGAAGCGCCCCGGCGCGGTCGAGAAGACCCTGGAGCGCGTACAGAACTGGCGCCGTATCGCCCCGGACATCACCGTGCGTTCGACCTTCATCGTTGGCTTCCCGGGCGAGACCGAGGCCGAGTTCGAAGAGCTGCTGTCGTTCCTCGACGAAGCGCAGCTGGACCGCGTCGGTGCGTTCGCCTATTCGCCGGTGGAAGGCGCCACCGCCAACGACCTGCCCGATGCGGTACCGGAGGAAGTGAAGCAGGAGCGCCTGGCCCGTTTCATGGAAAAGCAGGCGCGGATTTCCGCGGCACGCCTGGAAGCCAAAATCGGCACCGTGCAGCAGTGCCTGGTCGACGCCATCGAAGGCGATATCGCCGTGGCCCGCTCCAAGGCCGATGCCCCGGAGATCGACGGCCTGGTGCACATCCAGAATGCCGACCAGGTGCCGCTGCGCGTGGGTGAGTTCGTCGACGTGGAAATCACCGAGAGCGACGAGCACGACCTGTACGGTGACGCGCTGCCGGCCGCTACCCGCCCGGCATTCGATCTCAAGATGCTGTGACCACCGCGACGACCGCCGCCGGTGACGGCAGCGGTGTCCGCCGCTTCGTGCCGCCGCCGCGTGCGGCGGTCGATCCGCAGGTGTTCGCGCACCCGGTGTTTGCCGGATTGCGCGACGTTCGTGATCTGTTGGAAGGCCCGGAGTGGCCGTCCATTGCAGCGCTCGAGGCACGCCTCACGCTGCCCGGCAAGCACCTGGTCGAGCAGGATGCCACGCTGCTGGCTGACGGCCTGCACTACGAAGCCCGCATCGCGCAGGGGCTTATCGCCACCCGCGCCGACAACTGGCACGACCTGTTCAATGCACTGGTGTGGGCCCGTTACCCGCAGCTCAAGCAGGCCCTCAATGTGCAGCAGTGCCGGCATATCGAGGCGATGCCGCCGGGCCAGCGCAACCGTGCGCAGGCCGCGTTGACCCAGTTCGACGAGACCGGCGTGATCGTGCGCGTGCGCGATGACTCGTTTATGCGTGCGTGGGATGGGCATGACTGGCATGCATTGTTCGAGCCAGCGCACTGGCTGAGCGGAGACATCGCCATCGCTGCGGTATTCGGGCACGCGCTGATGGAGCAGGCGCTGCTGCCGGAACGCCGTCTGGTGGGCAAGTGCGTGGTGGTGCGCGACGAAGTCGATGATGCCTGCGTTGACGCAGTGACCGCGGCCATCGCCGAGGGCAGGGCAGTGACCGATCCGCTGCAGCTGCGGCCCCTGCCATTGGCCGGTATTCCCGGCTGGCATGGCGTGCAGGATTCCGCCTTCTATCGCAATGCCGATTATTTCCGCCCGCTGCGTGCCGGTCGCCAGTATCCGTTGCCGCTGGTGGGGTTGCCGTTGTAGAGCCGAGCCCATGCTCGGCTGCGTTTGCCCATCAGCCGAGCATGGGCTCGGCTCTACAAAGGGCAGGCAGTCGAGCCATGCTCGACGCTACACAGGCTCGTACTCCACCCCGATCACCGCAAAGGTGAACTGCCCGCCGGGCAGCTCTACCGAGAACTCATCATCCAGCCGCTTCTTCAGCAGCGCACGTGCCAGCGGCGAATCGATGCTGATCCAACCCAGGCCTGCATCGGTCTCGTCCGGGCCGACAATGCGATAGCGGCTGGTGCCGCCACTGTCCACGTTCTCCAGTTCCACCCACGCGCCGAAAAACACCGCCTGCGGATCGGTCGGCGTGGTGTCGACCACGCGCAGCGATTCCAATCGCTTGGTCAGGTAGCGCACGCGACGGTCGATCTCGCCCAGCTGCTTCTTGCGGTAGGTGTACTCGGCGTTTTCCGAACGATCGCCTTCTGCGGCGGCTGCGGCCAGTGCCTTCACCACCTCGGGGCGGCGCACCCGCCACAGGTCATCCAGTTCGGCCTTCAGCCGTGCGTGGCCGGAGGCGGTGATCAGGGCAGTGCTTTTTTCTGCGGGGGGACGCCAACGGGACATGCGGTAAGACTTCTTTTCAGGGGAACGATGGGGTCGGAGCCCTTTCCCGTGGAAAGAGCTCTGACCGCCAGTGGCGGTGAATCAACGCTTGCCGCCGAAGATGCCGCCCAACAGGCCACGCACGATCTGGTTGCCCAGCTTGGTGCCGACCGTGCGCGTGGTCTGCTTGGCCATCGTCTCGATCATGCCCTGGCGGCGCTTGGTGCCGAAAATCGCATCCTTGATCGCCTGGCCGAAACCGCCTTCCTGCGCTTCGTCCTGCTCGCGGCTGCGGGCGGCCGGCGCCTGCGCCCGCTCGACCGTCTTCTGCGCGCGCTGGGCCAGCAGTTCGGCGGCCGATTCACGGTTGATCGCCGTGTCGTAACGACTGCCGACCGGGCTGCCGGCACGCACCTGGGTACGCTCGGTCTCGGTGATCGGTCCCATCCGGCAGCGCGGCGGCGCGATCATCGTCTGCTGCACCGGCATCGGCACACCCTTGTCCTGCAGCGTGGACACCAGCGCCTCGCCGGTGCCGAGCTGGCTGAGCACCTTGGCCACGTCCAGCTTCGGGTTCGGCACGAAGGTTTCGGCAGCGGTCTTTACTGCCTTCTGGTCGCGCGGGGTGAACGCACGCAACGCGTGCTGCACGCGGTTGCCCAGTTGGCCGAGGATGTTGCCCGGCACGTCGTCGGGGAACTGCGAGCAGAAATACACGCCCACGCCCTTGGAGCGGATCAGGCGCACCACCTGCTCGATGCGCTGCACCAGCGACGGCGGTGCGTCGTCGAACAGCAGGTGGGCCTCGTCGAAGATGAAGACCAGCTTCGGCTTGTCCAGGTCGCCCACCTCCGGCAGCTGCTCGAACAACTCCGACAGCAGCCACAGCAGGAAGGTGGAATACAGCTTGGGCTTGAGCACAAGCTGGTCGGCGGCGAGGATGCCGATCACGCCGCGGCCGTCGTGATTGACCCGCATGATGTCGGCCAGCTCAAGCGCCGGTTCGCCGAAGAAATTCTCGCCACCATCCTGCGCCAGGCGCAGCACCGAACGCTGGATCGCGGCGATCGACTGCGCACTGACCAGGCCGTACTCGGTGGATATGTCCTTGCGCTCCTCGGCCACCAGGCCGAGCAGGGCGCGCAGGTCGTCCATGTCCAGCAGCAGCAGGCCACGGTCGTCGGCCAGCTTGAACACGATGTCGAGCACGCCGGACTGGGTGTCGTTCAACTCGAGGATGCGCGCCAGCAGGGTCGGGCCCATCTCGCTGACCGTGGTGCGCACCGGATGGCCGAGCTTGCCGTACAGGTCCCAGAAAATGGTGGGGCTGGCGGCCGGCGCATAGTCGGCCACGCCGATCTCGGCAGCACGCGTCAGCAGGTTCTCGGCACCGGTCCCGGGAACAGCCAGGCCGGACACATCGCCCTTAACATCGGCCAGGAACACCGGCACGCCCAGCCGCGAGAAGCCCTCGGCCAGGGTCATCAGGGTGACCGTCTTGCCGGTGCCGGTGGCGCCGGCCACCAGGCCGTGGCGGTTGCCGAGTTTCGGCAGCAGGGTGACGGCAATATCGTCGGTAATGCCTTTGCCGAGCAGAATCGGATCCATGGTCCAGCCCTTGTGGTGAATAGCCCAATGTTAACCGCCGGCGGTGACGGGCCGAAGGTCGGCTTGCCCGGACCTTGGCGGCGCCGCTACTCTGCCTGCCTGTTTCGCACACAGTGCCATCAATGCCCGTTCCTGTCCTGATTTCCTGCGGTTGGCCGCTGCTGGCCCTGGCCGGCCTGGTTTCCCTGGCGCCCGACGCCCATGCGCAGCGGGTTTCGGCCCGGGACAAGGTGAAGGTGGATGCGCTGCAGCAGCGCATGACCGTCGCCGAAAAGCGTTACAGCGACGCCCTGCTGCTGGTCGCCAATGCCGACCCCAAGGGCAGCAACGAGGCCGATGCCGCGCTGGAAGACATGGAAGATGTCCTCAACGACTGCGTGAAGCAGAAGGGCTGCCAGATGGGCACCCTGCTTGCCAGCTACAAGCGCCTGCTCAAGCACGACGCTGATGCCGCTGCCAGCGACGACGTGGCCGACGAGGGCGGTGACCGCCTGGAAGCCGACCCCGACCATATCGGCCCGCTCACCGCCGACGTGCCGGAGGCCGCGCGCGCCGCCGCGCTGCTCAACGACAAGCGGCATGCCTTCGACAGCATGGTCGAGTACAACCCGGCCGTGCAGGCCGGCATCCGCCGTTGGCTGACCGACATGCGTCCCGCGCTGCTGACCAGCTACGAGAACTACCAGAACCTGCGTGAGGTGATGTGGCCGGAGTGGGAGAAGCGCGGCCTGCCCGAGGCGCTGCTGTTCGGCATCATGGCCAAGGAGTCCAACGGCCGCGTGCATGCGTCCTCGCGCGCCGGCGCCGCCGGCCTGATGCAGTTCATGCCGGCCACCGGTCGCCGCTTCGGCCTCGGCCCGGACGGCACCGGCTTCGATACGCGCTTTGACGCGCGCAGCGCCGCCGAGGCCAGCGCCAGTTACCTCAACGAGCGTCTACGCGAGCTGAACAACAACGTGGAAATGTCGGTGGCCGCCTACAACGGTGGTGAAGGCCGTGCCGCGCGCGTGTTCAAGCAGAGTGCTGGCCAGAGCTTCTGGACCGACAGCGTCTACAACCAGTTCCCGGGCGAGACCAAGGACTACGTGCCGATGGTGATCGCCGCCGCCTGGATCTTCCTGCACCCGCAGCAGTACGGCGTGGAATTCCCGAAGATCAGCGCGCAGCCGGCCACGCTGCGCCTGGCCAAGTCCACTACCATCTACGAACTGACCATCTGCCTGGGCAGCCACGGTACCCGAGATGGCTACATGCGCGCGCTGCGCAACCTCAACCCGCGCTATGAAGCCGACGGCTGGATTCCGGCCGGCACGCTGATCAATGCCACCACCCGCATCGCCGGCCTGTACCAGCGCAACTGCGTCAGCGGCCCGCGTGCCGATCTGGCCCGCACGCTGATCACCGCCGATCTGAACGCAGCGATCAAGCGTCCGACCGCTGCCAGCTACACCGGCAGCGTGGCCGTGGGCGGTGTGGTGCCGGTGGCCGATGCCGCCGCGTCCACCAGCGTGCCGACCACGCCGGCCGCTCCGGTAGCTACGCCGCGCCCGCAGGCACGGCCGAAGCCGGTGCGCAGCCACAAGGTGGGCCGGGGTGAGACCTTGGGCGCCATCGCCGCGAAATTCCAGTGCGACGTGCCGACCCTGGCCCGCGCCAACGGCCTGAAGGCCCCGGCCTACAGCCTGCGCCACGGCCAGACGCTGAAGCTGCAGGGCTGCGACAAGTAATCCTCCCGACCCCTGGAATCCGCATGGACCTCGAAGACACCCGCAACCTGTTCGCCAACCTCCGCGAAAACACCGACTGGGACATCACCGGCCCGTTGCTGTGGGGGTATTTCTTCGTGCATTCCACTGCTGAGCCGTTGCAGGTACTGGCTGACCATCTGCAGGCGCAGGGCTACTCCTTCGTGGAACTGTTCGAGCAGGAGCCGGAAGAAGGCGACGCGCCGTTCCACGTGCTGCATGTGGAGCGCGTGGAGATTCACGACGAAGCGTCGCTGGACCGTCGCAACCAGGAGTTCGCGGCGCTGGCCGCGGAGAAGGGCGTGGAAGACTACGACGGCATGGACGTAGGTCCAGCCCAGGCCCTGCAGTAGCGCGCTTCTGGCTGTAGAGCCGAGCCCATGCTCGGCTTCCTTTGCCCACAGAAATGCATGACCGGTTGCAGCCAGCAGCCGAGCATGGGCTCGGCTCTACATGTACCTCAGCGCAGCGTCGCCAGCGCCTGGCCCAGCTGCACCGGGCTTTCGGCGCCCAGCTGCGGCGCGAACTCGGCCACGCCCGGCGGCAGCAGCACGATCACGGTCGAACCGTAGTTGAAGCGCGCCATCTCGGCGAAGCGCTCCAGCTGGATGCCCTGGCCGCGGTAATCCTTGCGGGTGATGCGGTCACCGTAGGCCGGGATCTCCTCACCGCTCCATACGGTCTCCACGCCGGACACCAGCAGTGCACCGACCATCACGCTCACCATCGGGCCGAAGCTGGTATCGAAGTGGCAGACCAGGCGCTCGTTGCGGGCGAACAGGCGCGGCACGCCGTTCACCGCGGCCGGGCCGACGCTGAACAGGCGGCCCGGCACGTGCACGGTCTCGCGCAGGGTGCCGGTCCACGGCATGTGCACGCGGTGGTAATCGCGCGGCGACAGGTACACGGTGGCGTACAGGCCGTCGTTGTACGGCTTGGCGTCTTCGTCGCTGCCCAGCAGTTCGGCGGCGGTGAACGACTGGCCCTTGGCCTGGAAGATCCGGCCGGCCTCGATCTTCCCCAGCTGGCTGATGCGGCCGTCGGCCGGCATCACCAGGCTGCGCGGATCGGCATCGGCCACGCGCGCCCCCGGCTTCAGCGCACGCGTGAAGAACTGGTTGAAGGTGGCATAGCTGCGCGGGTCCGGGTTGGCCGCTTCGTCCAGGTTGACGTTGAACTTGCGGGTGACGGTGTCGATCAGCCAGCGCGACACGCGCGGATCGTCCGAGTACGCCAGCGAACGCGCCATCGAGGACAGCAGGCGGTGGGGCAGGGCGTACGTCAGGGCGGTGGTGAGGCTCATGGGGCGGTTTTCTCGGTCAGCTTCTGCAGGTCGCGGGCAATGGCCGGCGCGTTGAACGGGGGCCGCACCAGGCCGGCAAGGCGGCCCTGCGGGTCGAGCACGGCCAGGCTGGCCGAGTGCTCGACGGTGTAATCCTCAGGGTTCTCGTCGAAGTGCTTGCCCGGCACCTTCTGGAACACGAAACCCAGCGACGTGGCAAAGCGCTCCAGCGACGGGATATCGGCGGTGGCGGCCAGGGTGTCCTTGTGGAAGCCGTGCACGTACTCGCCCAGGCGTGTGGCGCTGTCACGGTCCGGGTCGACCGAGATGAACAGCACGCGCGGGCGCAGGCTGTCGGGCAGGGCCTCCCACTGGTTCTGCGCGCCGGCCAGCTCGGCCAGAGTGGTGGGGCAGACGTCGGGGCAGAAGGTGAAGCCCAGGAACACCAAGGTCCAGTGGCCCTTCAGCTCGCCCGGAATCAGGCGGGTGCCGTCGGACTGGGCCAGGTTGAAGTCGGGCAGTTCGCGCGGCTGCGGGTACAGCGTGATCGCTTCGGTGGCCGGGGCGTTGGCCGGTGGCTTCGGCGCGAACACCTGCTGGGCGGCCAGCAGGCCCAGGCCCGCCGCCAGGGCGATCAGCAGGATGATGCCGGCGTTGCGATTGAACATGGGAGCCCCCGCGCGAAGTGGGCTCCATCATACCGGCTGCGGCCCGATCGTTTCTGCCGCAACGGATGCCGCCACGGGCGCCAGCCCCTATAATCGGGGGCCACTTTGCCCGCAGTACCGCCATGACCGCTGAAACGGCCGCCGAACTCCACACGATCATCGATCTGATCCGCTACGGCACCAGCCGTTTCAACGAAGCCGGGCTGACCTTCGGTCACAGCTACGACAATGCGCTGGACGAGGCCACCCAGCTGGTGCTGCACAGCCTGCACCTGCCGCACGATCTGGGCCCGGCCTATGGCCAGGCGCGCCTGCTGCAGGCCGAAAAGCTGCGCGTGCTGGAACTGTTCCAGCGTCGCATCGATGAACGCATCCCGGCCGCCTACTTGACCGGTGAGGCCTGGTTCGCCGGCCTGAGCTTCAAGAGCGACAAGCGCGCCCTGGTGCCGCGTTCGCCGATCGCCGAACTGATCGAATGCGGCTTCGAGCCGTGGCTGGCCGGCCGCGATGTCAGCCGCGCGCTGGATCTTTGCACCGGTTCGGGCTGCATCGCCATCGCCATGGGCCATTACTACCCGAACTGGGAAGTGGATGGCGTCGACCTGAGCGACGACGCGCTGTCGCTGGCCGAAGAGAACAAGGAACGCCTGCAGGCGCACAACGTCACCCTGCTCAAGTCGGACCTGTTCAACGGCCTGACCGGCCGCCACTACGACCTGATCGTCACCAACCCGCCGTACGTCACCAACGACGAGACCGATGCCCTGCCGCAGGAATACTCCTACGAGCCGGAGATGGGTCTGCGTGCCGGCGATGACGGCCTGGACCTGGTGCTGAAGATCCTGCGCGATGCCCCGCTGCACCTGAGCGAAGACGGTCTGCTGATCTGTGAAGTGGGCGAGTCCGAACAGCATCTGGTCAAGCTGCTGCCGGAAGTCGATTTCGCCTGGATCGAGTTCAAGGTTGGCCAGATGGGCATCTTCGCGGTCGAGTGCCGCGAACTGATCGCCCACAGCGCCCGCATCACCGAACTGGCGGCGCAGCGCCCGTGAGCTCCAATTCGTTCGGCAAGCTGTTCACCGTCACCACGTTCGGCGAGTCGCACGGGCCGGCCATCGGCTGCGTGATCGATGGCTGCCCGCCGGGGCTGGCGCTGGACGCGGCCGAATTCGCCCACGACCTGCAGCGTCGCGCAACCGGCAAGAGCCGGCACACCTCGGCGCGTCGCGAAGCCGATGAGGTCGAGATCCTGTCCGGCGTGTACGAGGGCCTGACCACCGGCACGCCGATCGCGCTGCTGATCCGCAACACCGACCAGCGCAGCAAGGACTACGCCAACATCGGCCAGCAGTTCCGGCCGGGTCATGCCGACTACAGCTACTGGCACAAGTACGGCATCCGCGACCCGCGCGGTGGCGGCCGTTCCTCGGCACGCGAGACCACCATGCGCGTGGCCGCCGGCGTGGTCGCCAAGAAGTGGCTCGCCGAGCGCTTCGGCGTGACCGTGCGTGGCTACCTGTCGCAGCTGGGCGACATCACGCCGGCCGGTTTCGACTGGTCGGCGGTGGAAGACAATCCGTTCTTCTGGCCGCACGCCGCACAGGTGCCGGAACTGGAGGCGTACATGGATGCGCTGCGCAAGTCCGGTGATTCGGTCGGTGCGCGCGTGGACGTGGTCGCCGACAACGTGCCGCCGGGCTGGGGCGAGCCGATCTACGGCAAGCTCGATGGCGAACTGGCCGCTGCGCTGATGAGCATCAACGCGGTGAAGGGTGTGGAGATCGGCGACGGTTTCGCCAGCGCAGCGCAGAAGGGCACCGAGCACCGTGACCTGCTGACCCCGCAGGGCTTCGCCAGCAACCATGCCGGCGGCATCCTCGGTGGCATTTCCACCGGCCAGCCGGTGGTCGCCTCGATCGTGTTGAAGCCGACCTCCAGCCTGCGCCTGCCGGGCCCTTCGCTGGACACGGCCGGCAACGTGGTCGAGGTGGTCACCACCGGCCGCCATGATCCCTGCGTCGGCATCCGTGCCACCCCGATCGCCGAGGCGATGGTGGCGATGGTGCTGATGGACCAGGCGCTGCGTCATCGCGCGCAGTGTGGCGATGTCGGCACGATCACCCCGCGCATTCCCGGGCAGATCGATGGCTGACACGCGGCCGACGGTGTGGGTGAGCCAGCCGCTGATCGACGCGGCCATCGCGCCGTTGCGCGATCGCGTACAGCTGCGCAGCACCGACACTGTCACCGCCTGGTCGCCCGATCAGATCGCCGAACAGCTGGCCAGCGCCGACGGCGCCATCATCACGCTCAACGAGCGCATTGGTGCGGCCCAGGTGGCCGACGCCGCACAGCTGCAGGTGATCGCCAATGTCGGCGTCGGCTACAACAACCTGGATGTCGATGCGCTCAGCGCCGCCGGCATTCTCGCCAGCAACACGCCGGACGTCCTGACCGGGACCACCGCCGATCTCGGCTTCGCGTTGCTGATGGCCACTGCACGCCGCATCACTGAATCCGAGCGCTGGCTGCGCGAAGGGCAGTGGCAGCAGTGGTCGTTCCAGACCATGCTCGGTGCCGACATCCACGGCAGCACGCTGGGCATCCTCGGCATGGGCCGCATCGGCCAGGGCATTGCCCGCCGCGGTGCACACGGGTTCGGCATGAAGGTGCTGTACCACAACCGCTCGCAGCTGCCGGCCGCGACCGAAGCGGAAGTGGGCGCCACCTATGTGGACCTGGATACGCTGCTGGCACAGTCCGACCACCTGCTGCTGGTGCTGCCGTACACGCCGGCCTCGCACCATCTGATCGATGCCGTCGCGCTGGCGAAGATGAAGCCGTCGGCGACGCTGGTGAACATCGCCCGTGGTGGCCTGGTTGATGAGATCGCGCTGGCCGATGCGCTGGCCAACGGTCGCCTTGCCGCAGCGGGCCTGGATGTGTACGAAGGCGAGCCGAAGGTGCGCCCCGAACTGCTGGCGCTGCGCAATGTCGTGCTGACTCCGCATATCGGCAGCGCCTCGCTGGCCACGCGCACGGCGATGGTACAGCTGGCCGTGGATAATCTGGTTGCCGGGCTCGGCCTGGACGGCGGCCTGTCGCGCATGCCGAGCGCGATCAACGCTGACGCGGCGATGGCCGCGCGCGTGACTCTGGGCAAAAAAACCGGGAAACGATAGGGAACCTCCGCGCGCCCCGCTTGAGGAGGTTCCCCGAACCCAGCTGTCGTGCGTGTTTCTTCCCCATTCCCGTTTTCGTGAGAGTTTCCCCCATGAGCAATGCACAGCGCAGTTTCCACGTCGCCGTCGTCGGTGCCACCGGTGCGGTCGGCGAGACCATGTTGTCGATCCTGGCCGAGCGTGATTTCCCGGTCGGTACCCTGAGCGTTCTCGCTTCCGAGCGTTCGGCCGGCGGCGAGATCGAGTTCAACGGCCAGAAGGTCAAGGTCCAGGACCTGGCTACCTTTGATCCGAGCGGCGTCGAGATCGCCCTGTTCTCGGCCGGCGGCAGCGTGTCCAAGGAATACGCGCCGAAGTTCGCAGCAGCGGGCGCTGTGGTGATCGACAACTCCTCGGCCTTCCGTTACGACGATGACGTGCCGCTGGTGGTGTCCGAGGTCAACCCGGAGCAGGTCGCCAACCGTCCGCGCGGCATCATTGCCAACCCGAACTGCTCGACCATGCAGATGCTGGTGGCACTGGCACCGCTGCACCGCAAGTACGGCATCGAGCGCATCAACGTCTCCACCTACCAGTCGGTGTCTGGCGGCGGCCGTTCGGCAACCGAGGAACTGGGCAAGCAGACCGGCCAGCTGCTGAGCTTCCAGGAGATCGATCCGCAGCGCTTCCCGGTGCAGATCGCCTTCAACCTGATCCCGCACATCGATGACTTCCAGGACAACGGTTTCACCAAGGAAGAGATGAAGCTGATCTGGGAGACCCGCAAGATCCTCGGTGACGACAGCATCCTGGTGAACCCGACCGCGGTGCGCGTGCCGGTGTTCTACGGCCACTCCGAATCGGTGGCGATCGAAACCCGCGACAAGGTGACCGTGGCCGAAGCGCGCGCGCTGCTGGAACAGTCGCCGGGCGTTGAAGTGGTGGACCGCCATGAAGCCGGTGGTTATCCGACTCCGGTCACCCATGCCTCGGGCACCGATGCGGTGTATGTCGGCCGTATCCGTGAAGACCTGTCGCATCCGCGCGGCCTGAACCTGTGGATCGTGTCGGACAACGTGCGCAAGGGCGCGGCGTTGAATGCCGTGCAGCTGGCCGAGCTGGTCGCCGCCGAGCAGCGCTGATGGAGAGGCCGGGCAATCCCCGGCCTTTTCTGTAGAGCCGAGCCTACGCTCGGCTCAGGCCATGCAGCCGAGCATGGGCTCGGCTCTACATGGGTGCGGACCCCGGTCCGCACGCTTTATAGTGTCGCCCATGAATAAACGGGCCAAGGGCGCAAAGCGCCCGCTCACCTATCTGTCCGCCGCACTGCTCGCCTTGGCCAGCAGTTCGGCGCTCGCCCTGGGGTTGGGTGACATCCGGGTCCTGTCCAAGCCGGGCCAGCCCCTGCTGGCTGAAATCCCGGTGGTCTCGGCCGATCCGTCCGAGCTGGAAAACCTGCGGGTGGCGCTTGCCTCACCGGTCACCTTCGAACGTGTCGGCCTGCAGCGGCCAACCGGACTGGTCAGTGAACTGCAGTTCGAACTGACCCGCGACACGCAGGGCAGGGCAGTGGTGCGCGTCACCTCGCAGGCGCCGGTGGAGACGCCGTCGCTGAGCTTCCTGATCGAAGCCGACTGGGGTCAGGGCCGCCTGGTGCGTGAGTACTCGGCGCTGGTCGATGCGCCGCCCAGTGCGCTGGCCGTGGCCGAGCCGGAGATCGTCGCACCGGCCGGCACGCTCTCCAATACCATCGTGCGCGAACCTGCACCGGCTTCGGCAACGGTGCCGGCAGCAGAGACGCCCACTACGCCGCCATCTGCGGTGGTGCCTGCACCGGCACGCCCGCGTGCGGCCTCCGCGCCGGTTGCTGCACCGGCGGCCGATGGCAGCATCACCGTGCAGCGCGGGCAGACCCTGTCGCAGATCGCCAGTGCAGTGGCACGTGGCAACCAGGTCAGTCGCGACCGCGCGATGATCGCCCTGCTGCGTGCCAATCCCGAAGCCTTCATCCGGGGCAACGTCAACCTGCTCAAGCAGGGGGCGGTGCTGCGCATGCCAGGCAGCGATGCGCTTGCTGCGGTCGACGCTGCCGAAGCGGCGACGCTCGTGCGCGAGCACGCTGCGCAATGGCGGCAGGCGCGTACCGTGCCGCAACCCGCGGGTACCGTCGCCCCGGTCGCCAAGGCCGCAACCACGAACGCTTCTTCCCCGCCTGCCGCCAACGGGGCACGACTTGAGATCGCTCCGGCGCTGGCGTCCGACGCCGCGCACGCGGGCACAACCACCGGCACCGCTGCCGGCAGCGAGGGTGACATGCTGGGCAACGAACAACTGCGCCAGGCGCGTGAGGACATCGCCACCCGCGATGCCGAGATCGGCGAGCTGAAGCAGCGCGTGGCCGACCTTGAGAAACTCAAGGAACAGCAGCAGTCGCTGATCGCGATGAAGGACAACGACCTGGCCGCCGCGCAGCAGCGCCTGGCGCAGGCACCGGATGCCCGCGATGCGGCAACGCCGTGGTACTGGCTGGGGCTGCCGGTACTGCTGCTGGCGGCGGGCGCGGCCTGGCTGCTGCGTCGTCGCAAGCCGTCGCCGCTGCCGCCGCTGCGTGAGGAAGACGATGCCGCCGGCCTGACCGCGGCGGTGCCGGCGGGTGCGGCGCTGGATACGCTGGCCGAGCAGTCCTCATGGTCGTCGGCTGTTGCCGACAATGGCCGCCAGGAACCGGCGATGCCCGCCTGGGCCACCGAAACCGAAGTGCATGACGTGGTGGTCGCCGAACCCGTTGCCGAGGACCTGGCGCGGGCCGGCTGGCAGACCGACAGGCTGCGCGAGGAGGACGCGGTGGCATTGCCCGAAGCGGTGACCGATCTGCCGCGCTGGGACGATCCCGCAACCACCGGCGACGAGGGTGTCGTCGCCGAGCCGCTGCAGGACGAGCGCGTTGCACCGCAGGCGCCGGTCGAAGTGGTGGTGCCGGACTACGCACTGCATGCCGAACAGCAGCCGCAGTTCCGCGGCGTGTTCGATCTGCCGGCCGACGCGCATGAGAACGAGGCTCCGGTGGACGCCGCCCGTCGCGAAGCCATCGACGGCATCGACCATGGCGCCGTCGAGGCCTCTCATTCCGACGACATCGCGTCGAGCGCGGCTGCGCCTGCCGGCGACGCGGGCTGGTCGCCACGTGCCGGCCAGGAGCGCCTGGAACTGGCCATTGCCTACCTCGATCTGGGCGACGCACAGACCGCGCGCACCCTGTTGCTGGAAGTCGCTGAAGGCGGTGACCTGCACAGCCAGGCCCAGGCCCGCGAACTGCTGGCGCGCCTGCCGTGACCGAACCTGCCGACAAGGGCCTTGCCATGAGCCGCGAACGCCGCATCGACTACGTTGAATTCGCGTCCAGCGACCCGGCCGCCAGCCGCGCCTTCTTCGAGAAGGTGTTCGACTGGTCGTTTGTCGACTACGGCAGCGACTACACGGCGTTCGACGATGGCCGCCTGCAGGGCGGCTTCTTCCGCGGCCAGCCGCAGCGGGCCAGCGACAGCGGTGCACCGCTGCTGGTGCTGTATGCCGACCAGTTGGCACCGGTCGAGGCCGCCGTGCGCGACGCCGGCGGCGAGATCGTGCGCCCGGTGTTCTCCTTCCCCGGTGGCAGCCGCTTCCAGTTCGTCGAGCCCGGTGGCAACGAACTGGCGGTCTGGTCCGAACGCGATCCGGCCTGAGCGCCGCCCCATCCGCAACATCGAGGTAGCACATGCGTTATGCGCTTGGCGTCGAGTACGACGGCAGCGATTTCAGGGGCTGGCAGAACCTGGGCGAGGGTGGTCCCAGCGTGCAGGCCAGCCTCGAGCAGGCCCTGTCATCGGTGGCTGATGCGCCGCTGCAGGTGGTCTGCGCCGGCCGCACCGATGCCGGCGTGCATGGCCAGTGCCAGGTCGTGCATTTCGATACCGACGTGGTGCGCGATCCGCGCGCCTGGATGCTCGGCACCACCACCCGCCTGCCGCGCTCGATCGCGGTGCGCTGGTGCGTGCCGGTGGCCGATGATTTCCACGCCCGCTTCTCCGCACGTGCGCGCCGCTACCGCTATCGGCTGCTCAACCGTGAGGTACGGCCGGCACTGGACCGGCAGACCCTGAGCTGGGAGCGCCGGGCGCTGGACGAAACCCTGATGCACGCCGCCGGCCAGGCCCTGCTTGGCGAGAACGACTTCAGCGCGTTCCGTTCGGTGCAGTGCCAGGCGCTGCATGCGCGGCGTGAACTGCAGTCGTTGCAGGTCAGCCGCGATGGCGAAGTGATCGAAGTCGCAGTACGTGGCAATGCATTTCTTCATCACATGGTCCGCAATATCGTCGGATCGTTGATCCTGGTGGGCAGCGGTGAAAAACCGGTGGAATGGATCGCCGAACTGCTGGCCGGGCGCGACCGCACCGTAGCTGGTCCCACCGCACCGCCGCAGGGCCTGGTGTTCCTTGGGCCCCTGTACCCCGACAACTGGCATCTGCCCGCCGAGGTCACGCTATGAGCCGTTCCTACTACCGTACGCGCATCAAGTTCTGTGGAATGACCCGTGCCGGCGACGTCCGCCTGGCCGGTGAGCTGGGCGTGGACGCAGTGGGTTTCATCTTTGCCCGCGAGAGCAGCCGCCGGGTCGCACCGGCTGAGGCCCGCGCGATGCGCCAGGCGATCGCACCGATGGTCGACGTGGTGGCGCTGTTCCGCAACAACAGCAAGGAAGAAGTGCGCGAGGTCCTGCGCACGGTGCGGCCGACCCTGCTGCAGTTCCACGGTGAGGAAGACGAGAGCTTCTGCCGCAGCTTCAACATGCCTTACCTGAAGGCGATCGCCATGGGGGGCCGTGAAGAGGTCAACGCCCGCACCCTGCAGCTACGCTATCCCAGCGCTGCCGGCTTCCTGTTCGACAGCCACGCCCCGGGTGGTGGCGGCGGCACCGGCGTGGCATTCGACTGGGGCCGCGTTCCGACCGGATTGCACCGGCCGTTCCTGCTGGCCGGTGGCCTGAACCCGGAAAATGTCTACGACGCCGTGCTGGCGACGCTGCCGTGGGGCGTGGACGTCTCCAGTGGCATCGAACTGGAGCCGGGCATCAAGGACGGCTACAGGATGCGCACCTTCGTCGAGGAAGTGCGTCGCGCGGATTGCACCGTTCTGGAGTGATCCGCGTCACCTGAGTGTGATGGGAGTCACGCTTCCGGGTAATTCAGGTTCCAGCGCCAAAAAGTCGACACCCCCCGAACATCTGATCGGACACAATGCGCCCAGCCTTACCTGGCCGGGTGCGATGCCGTGTGCGTGTCGCTGGCCGCACCCTTGAGATATGCCCTACCTTTCGAACGAGGACGCAATGGATATGCCCCATCTTTCTTCCCACCGTCTCCGCCTGGCCCGCCTGACGCTCGTGCCCGGCCTGCTGCTCGCCTTGGGCGCATGTGCGGCCGGTGACTCATCCGTCCCGACAGCGTCGGCACCGGCCGCTGCAACACCGGCGGCCGCACCTGCCGCAGCGCCGGCCACGGCTCCGGCTGCCGACGGCCTAGCTGCGCTGATCCAGGCCAGTGGCGTGAAATGCAGCAACGCCAGTACGGGCAGCGGCTGCACGGCCGGTGATGTGGACAGCGGCGATTTCTACGATGTTGAACTGTCGCCGGACTGTGGCGACAAGGGTTTCTTCGCCGGCGTAGCCGACGCCAAAGGCGTGGAAACGTTGAATGCGGTGCCATCCACCGGCAGCAAGGCCAGCGTGACCGCGAAGCTGTCGAAGGGGCAGCTGGTCTGCGTGCAGGGCATCGGGCGCACCGGACAGAATCCCCTGTTCTATTACGTCGTTGCGGTTCCCGCCGCGACGGTCGGCAAGTGCAAGGGCAACACGTTGTGTGACACCTATGGCGACAGGCCGATCACTGGCTTGGCCAGCACAGGGGGCGAGGCCTGCCATGCGGCGGCGCCGGGACGTTACGCCGGGAACTGCGCACAGGGCTGGGTCAGTGCGGACGTGCTCGACGTGTTTTCCAACGGAATGTAATCACCGCCAGGGGAGCGGTCCAATCAACCACTGGCAAAGGAACAGCTCATGTCGGATCCAAAAATCACCCGGCTGGTCAGCAGCGTAGGTACCACGCGCACGCTGGAAATGGACGATGGCAGTGTCATCGAACGATCAGGTGGCAGCGTCTCGTGGCGCAACAACAATCCTGGCAATCTCAAGTTTGAATTCGCCGGCAGCGCGGACAAGACGGTGACCAATCCGCGTACCCGCGAGCAGGCGCTGGAATCGGCGCAGGGGCGCTACAAGGGCGTGGTCGATCTCGACCAATGGGGCAACGCGGTCTTCGAAAGCTATGAAGCGGGCCGGGTGGCGAAGATCCAGCTGCTCGAACGCCGGTTCGGCGACAAGACCGTGGAGGAAATGCTGCCGAGCTACTCCACGAAGGATTACAGCGGCACCACCCACCACAAGGAGCAGGCGGCCACCATCTATGCCGAAGGCGATCGCCAGGGTGTCGATCTGCGTTCGAAGACCGTCGGCCAGATGAGCGTGCGCGAGCGTGAAGTGCTGGCCGACGGCATTCGCCGTTTCGAGGGCTGGCAGCCGGGTGAGGTTGCCACGCAGCAGCCACCCACGCGCACACAGGCGGCCACGCCCGTGCAGGCCCAGGCCCAAACGCAGGTACAGACGCCTTCGGCAGCTGCGCCCGCGGCGGGCCAGGCCGCGGCTGCAGTCGGCAGTGCCGCGCTCTACAACGAGGCCTATCAGCATTTCATGGCCTCGGGCCGCCAGTACGAATACGGGCGCCCCGACCATCCGCGTCCCGGTCGCGACAGCAGCCGGCTGGAGCGTGATCTCGATGGTGACGGACGCCTGGGCGTGGATTGCTCGGCATTCGTATGGCGTGGCCTGAAGAACGCGGGTTACGACGTGCGTGGCGAGAACGCCGCAGGGTTCACTACCTCGACGCTGTTCAATGGCGCGAACACGACCGCTTACGCACGCGAGCATTTCGACGTGACCTCGGCTGCCGAAGCACGCAAGCCGAACGGATCGCTGAAGCAGGGCGACATCCTGATGTTCTCCTCGTCGCAGGGCCAGCATGTCGGTATTTTCAAAGGCTACGACGCGCAGGGAAACATCCAGTTCATCGGTTCGCAGGGAAGCACGGGGCCGGCCGAAGTCACCATCCGGCCGGGCGGGTACTGGGATGGCGGAAGCACCCGCATCGTTGGTGCGCTGACACCGAAGCCGGAATTCCAGGTGCGCGCGCCGCTGCATGGCAATGGCGAACCTGCGCTGTCCCGCCCTGGCGCTACCGTGCAGCCGGCTGCATCACACCCGGCGGCCAGCGAGGTGATGAAGCAGGGGCAGCGTGGCACCGACGTGCAGGCGTTGCAGCAGACCCTCAATCAGCTCGGCGTGCGTGATGCGCAGGGCCATCGGTTGTCGGAGGATGGCCGTTTCGGTGACCACACCCGCGAAGCGGTGATCGCGTTCCAGAAGCAGCAGGGGCTGGCGGCCGATGGAATTGTCGGTCGCCAGACCACTGCCGCACTGGCGGCGGGCCGTGCGCAGGGCCATGAACCTGCAGCGGCTGCGCCGAAGGGGCCGTCGCTGAACGATGCATCGCATCCGGACCACGCACTGCACAACGCCGTCCGCAGCAAGCTTCCCAGCGTGTTTTCCGAAGAGGCTGCGGCCAATATCACCCTGCATGCAAAGCAGAACGGTATCGACGCGGCCGACAAGCTGCAGAGCATCACGGTGCAGGATGGCAAGGCGTTCGTGATGGGCACGACGCCGGGCTTCCGCACCGCTGTCGATCTGGCCCAGGCGCCGCCGTCGCTGGAGCAGACCAGTGCCAAGCTGCTGGCAGATCCGTCGCACCAGCAGCAGGTGCATGAGGAGCAGCAGCGGGTCGCGATGGGCGGTCGCTGAGGCCTGCGTTGCCGGCTCCGGGAGGTGAATGCCGCCCGGGGCCTCGTCTCATCGCAGTTGCGCTGCTGCCCACTCGGCCAGGGCGTCCACCCTTGCATCGGCCGGGCCATCCGGCCGCGCCAGCACCCAGAAGCCGCCGGTGGCGGCAAACCCCCACGGTGCGACCAGCCGGCCTGCTGCCAGATCTTCGGCTACCAGCGGCTCGGGCGCGATCGCCGGGCCCAGCCCGGCGACTGCTGCTTCCAGCAGGTAATAGAGATGTTCGAAAGCGGTGCCCAGCTGCAGCTTTGCTGGGTCCAGGCGATGTGCCTGCGCCCATGCCGGCCACGCCTGCGGCCGCGAGCTGGTGTGCAGCACTGTTTCCTGCAGCAGTGCCGAGGGCGGTGCCTGCCGCAGGCGCTGCGCCGCCGGATGTGACGGGGCCACCACCACGCCCACCCGCTCCGGGGCCAGCTCGCGGACCTGCCAGCCCCGTGGCCACGGACCCTGCGCCAGCAGCAGCACGGCGTCCAGCGCCGCCTGTGCTTCGGTGAAGCTGCCATCCAGCGCCGACCACTGCAGGCGCACGCCGGGCAGGGCGGCCTGCAGCACGGGCAGGCGCGGAATCATCCAGCGCGCCAGTACGCTGCCGCTGCAGCCCAGTACCAGTGCTGGGGAGGCCGCTGGCCGGCGCAGTTCGCGCACGCAGTCCTCGATCCCGCCGAAGGCCTCGCTGCACGCCGCCTGCAGGCGGGTGCCAGCCGCTGTCAGGCGCAGCCCGCGGCCGGCACGCTGGAACAGTGCCAGGCCCAGGTGATCCTCCAGCAGCTTCAGTTGCCGGCTGACCGCACCGTGGGTGACGTGCAGGTCCTGTGCGGCGCGGCCCACGCCACCGAGGCGTGCGGTGGCCTCGAACGCGCGCAGTGCATTGAGCGGCGGAAGCAGGGAACGGCTCATGTGAGATTTCCTGACGATATGCGCCAGATAATATCCATTTTCCGGTCACGACCCGTGCGCTAGAGTATCCACCTGTCTGAACCACCGGTCGTTTCCATGTCTGCCTCCCCCATTGCCGACTACCACGCCTTCCCGGATGCCCAGGGCCACTTCGGCCGCTACGGCGGCAGCTTCGTTGCCGAAACCCTGGTCGGCCCGCTGCAGGAACTGGCCCAGGCCTATGACCAGGCCCGCCAGGACCCCGAATTCCAGGCGGCCTATGACCGCGACCTGGCGCATTATGTGGGCCGGCCGAGCCCGATCTATCACGCCCAGCGCCTGAGCGATCACGTCGGCGGCGCGCAGATCCTGCTCAAGCGCGAGGACCTGAACCACACCGGCGCGCACAAGATCAACAACACCATCGGCCAGGCGCTGCTGGCCGCGCGCATGGGCAAGAAGCGCATCATTGCCGAGACCGGTGCCGGCCAGCATGGCGTGGCCAGTGCCACGGTTGCCGCGCGCCTGGGCCTGGAATGCGTGGTGTACATGGGCGCCACCGACATCGAGCGGCAGAAGATCAACGTCTACCGCATGAAGCTGCTGGGCGCGACGGTGGTACCGGTCACTTCCGGCTCGGCCACCCTGAAGGACGCGCTCAACGAAGCGATGCGCGACTGGGTGACCAACGTGCAGGACACCTTCTACATCATCGGCACCGTGGCCGGCCCCGATCCGTACCCGCGCATGGTGCGTGACTTCAACGCCATCGTCGGCCGCGAAGCGCGTGAGCAGATGCTGGCCGAATACGGTCGCCTGCCCGATGCGATCACCGCCTGCGTGGGCGGTGGCAGCAATGCCATCGGCCTGTTCCATGCTTTCCTCAACGATCGCCAGGTCGATATCGTCGGCGCCGAAGCTGCCGGTGATGGCATCAGCACCGGTCGCCATGCCGCCTCCATCGCGGCGGGTCGCCCCGGCGTGCTGCACGGCAACCGCACCTATGTGCTGTGCGACGACGACGGCCAGATCATCGAGACCCACTCGGTGTCGGCCGGCCTGGACTACCCGGGCGTCGGCCCGGAGCACGCATTCCTGGCCGATACCGGTCGTGCACGGTACCTCGGCATCACTGACGAGGAAGCGCTGCAGGCTTTCCACCTGCTGGCGCACACCGAAGGCATCCTGCCGGCACTGGAATCCAGCCATGCGCTGGCGCAGGCGATCAAGCTGGCGCGTGAGCGTCCGCGTGACCAGATCGTGCTCTGCAATCTGTCCGGCCGTGGCGACAAGGACGTGCATACCATCGCCGCGCGCGAAGGGCTGGTGCTGTGAGCGCGCTGCTGCGGAACAGTGGCGTGCTGCTGCTGGCACTGGGGTTGGCCGCGTGCCAGCCACCGGAGCCGCCGGTGCTGGCGCCGGCCGCCAAGGCCACCACGCAGCCTGTGCAGCAGGCTGCCAACGATGATCTTGACCCGATGGCGCGTACGCCCATTGTCGATGCCCCCTCCGAAGAAGGGACGAGCGGCGATGACGCGCCTGCGGTGGCTTCGGTGGCACTGGACCATGCCGGTGACGTGCTGGTTGGCCAGCACATGACTGACCTGAAGGCGCTGGGTCCCTGGAAGGCGCAGGGCGCGAAGGAATTCTTCGAAGGCGACTGCGAGTACTACGACGGCAAGGGGCTGCCGCCGGGCGTGTCGATGATGACCGACGACGACCGCGTGGTCCGTTTTGATCTTAAGCCGGGCGATGAGCCGGAACTGCCGGTCGAACAGCCGGGGCCGTTCGGCCTGCGCATCGGCATGACCCGAGCCCAGGCCGTGGCCCAGTTCCCGAAACCGCCGGTGTCCAGCCCGCATGCCTACGACGGTGACCAGGGCGAGTACCTCACCTGGCAGGACCCGGGTTCGGACCTGGGCATCCGCCTGGAACTGTTTGAAGGGAAGGTCACCCGGATGTACTGGGGGACCAGCGATGCGATTGAACTGATTGAAGGATGTGCCTGAGATGCCTGTATCCCGACTCGATGCCTGTTTCCAGCGACTGCGCGAGCAGCAGCGCAAGGCGCTGATTCCCTTCATCACTGCCGGTGATCCCTCGCTGGAGGCCACCGTGCCGGTCATGCATGCACTGGTCGATGCCGGCGCCGATGTGATCGAACTGGGCGTGCCGTTCTCCGACCCGATGGCCGATGGCCCGACCATCCAGCGCAGCTCCGAACGTGCACTGGCACGCGGGGCGGGCAGCCGCTACGTGCTGCAGGCCGTGGCGCAGTTCCGAGAGCGTGACGCGCAGACGCCGGTAGTACTGATGGGCTACCTGAACCCGGTGGAGATCCACGGCTACGCCGCCTTCGCCAAGGCGGCCGTGGAGGCCGGTGTGGATGGTGTGCTGCTGGTCGACCTGCCGCCGGAAGAAGCCGGTGAAGCGCAGCAGGCTTTCGATGCGGCCGGCCTGGCGCTGGTGCTGCTGGCCTCGCCGACCACCAGCGAGGCACGTGCCGACAAGCTGCTGGCGCTGGCCCGTGGCTATCTCTATTACGTCAGCTTTGCCGGTGTCACTGGCGCGTCCGAGCGGCTGGACAGTGATGCTGCCAGCACCCGCCTGCAGGCCCTGCGTGCGCGCGCTTCGGTACCGGTGGTGGCTGGCTTCGGCATCAAGGATGCGGCCAGTGCGGCGGCGATGGCGCGCCAGGCCGATGGCGTGGTGGTCGGCAGTGCACTGGTGGCGGTGCTGGCCGAAGCGGGCTCGGCTGAAGAGGCCGCGCAGCGCGCTGGAGCCTTCCTGGCCCCGCTGCGGCAGGCGCTGGATGCGTAACGGTGGTGCCGGCCGCTGGCCGGCATCCTCCTGACGGCTCGCATGCAAGGGCTGCCGGCCAGCGGCCGGCACGACCCAGCACCTAAACGTACGTCCCAGCATGGTTTTTTCAGGCTGCCCCGTGGCCGGCAAGGGGGTGCACGGGCGGGGAAAGCGGAGCTAGACTGTCCGCCTTTGCGGCCCTTGGGCCGCCCTGAACGGAAGTGTCCTCCCGCATGAGTTGGCTCAGCAAGTTGATGCCGTCCGGCATCCGCACCGACAACACCCCCAGCAAGAAGCGCAGTGTCCCCGAGGGCCTGTGGGAAAAGTGCAGCAACTGCGGCAGCGCGTTGTACCGTCCGGAACTGGAAGAGAATCTGGAGGTCTGCCCGAAGTGCGGCCACCACATGGCGATCCGCGCGCGCGCGCGCCTGGCCGCCCTGTTCGACGCCGACAGCACCACCGAGATCGGTGCGCGCCTGGGGCCGACCGACCTGCTCAAGTTCAAGGACCAGAAGAAGTACAGCGAGCGCATCAAGATCGCGCAGAAGAACACCGGCGAATATGACGCGCTGATCGCCATGCGCGGCCTGCTCAAGGGCCGTGCGCTGGTGGCCTCGTCGTTCGACTTCGCCTTCATGGGCGGCTCGATGGGCTCGGTGGTGGGGGAGCGTTTCGCGCTGGCCGCCGAAACCGCAGTCGAGATCGGTGCCCCGTATGTGTGCTTCTCGCAGAGTGGCGGCGCGCGCATGCAGGAAGGCCTGTTCTCGCTGATGCAGATGGCCAAGACCTCGGCCGCGCTGGGCAAGCTGCGTGAAGCTGGCCTGCCGTACATCTCGGTGCTGACCCACCCGACCACCGGTGGCGTGTCGGCCTCGTTCGCAATGCTGGGCGACATCAACATCGCCGAACCGCAGGCGCTGATCGGCTTCGCCGGCCCGCGCGTGATCGAGCAGACCGTGCGCGAGAAGCTGCCGGAAGGCTTCCAGCGTTCGGAGTTCCTGCTGGAGCACGGTGCCATCGACCAGATCTGCGACCGCCGCGAGATGCGCGACCGCCTGTCCGATCTGCTGGCGATGCTGGGCCGTCAGCCGGCGCCGGAGGTGGCTTGATGGGAGGCCGCAAGTACTTCGGTACTGATGGCATCCGTGGGCGGGTCGGCCAGGGCGTGATCTCGGCCGACTTCGTGCTGCGCCTGGGCAACGCCCTGGGCCGTGTCCTGGTCGCCCAGCGCGGCCAGGACGGGCGCAGGCCGATCGTGGTGATCGGCAAGGACACCCGCATTTCCGGTTACATGTTCGAAGCGGCTCTGGAAGCAGGCCTGGTGGCCGCCGGTGCCGACGTGCAGCTGCTCGGCCCGATGCCGACCCCGGCGGTGGCGTTCCTGACCCGTACGCTGGGTGTGGACGCCGGCATCGTCATCAGCGCCTCGCACAACCCGCATTACGACAACGGCATCAAGTTCTTCTCCGCCCAGGGCGAGAAACTCGACGACGCCACCGAACTGGCCCTGGAAGCGGCGCTGGACATTCCGTTCACCACCGCCGAATCGGAGAAGCTGGGCAAGGCGTCGCGCGCGCGCGAAGCGGTCGGCCGCTACATCGAGTTCTGCAAGGCCAGCGTGCCGCGCGCGTTCGACCTGCGTGGCGTGCGCCTGGTACTGGATTGCGCACACGGCGCCACCTACCAGATCGCACCGCTGCTGTTCCGCGAACTGGGTGCCGAAGTGATCGGCATCGGGGCCGAGCCCAATGGCGTCAACATCAACGCCGGCGTGGGCTCCACCCATATCGACAACCTGGCGGCCAAGGTCCGCGAGACCCGCGCCGATCTTGGCATCGCCTTCGATGGTGATGGCGACCGTGTGCTGATGGCCGACGACCAGGGCAACCCGGTCGACGGCGATGACCTGCTGTACATCCTGGCCCGCGCCTGGAAGGACGAAGGCCGCCTGCGCGGCCCGGTGGTCGGCACGCTGATGAGCAACTACGGTGTGGAGAAGGCCTTCGCCGATCTGCAGATCCCGTTCGTGCGCAGCAACGTCGGTGACCGCTACGTGCACCAGGCATTGGTCGAGGGCGGTGGTGTACTCGGTGGCGAAGCCTCGGGCCACTTGCTGTGCCTGGACCGGGCCACCACCGGCGATGGCATTGTCAGCGCCCTGCAGGTGCTGGTCGCGCTGCGCAACAGTGGGCAGACCCTGCGCCAGGCACTGAAGGGCCTGGTACGGGTGCCGCAGAAGACCGTCAACGTGCGCCTGGGCAATGTCTCGGCCAAGGCCACGGTGCAGTCTGAAAGCGTGCAGTCCGCGCTGGCTGTGGCGCAGCAGGCCGTAGCCGGCCGTGGCCGCGCGTTCCTGCGTCCGTCCGGTACCGAGCCGGTGGTGCGGGTCACCGTGGAGGCCGATGACGCCACGCTGATGCAGCAGACGCTGGACCGCTTGTCCGCTGCGGTGCGTGAAGCCGCCAGTTGAGGTGCCTGCCCGTCGGTACAGGAAAAAAAACGCCCCGAAATCCCGGGGCGTTTTCTGTTTGCGGGCAGGGCTGTGTCGCGCCTACGGCCCCGGCACCATCTTTTTCTGGCGTGCCTTGAACCCATTGAACAGCGGCGCGATCAGCGGGTTGTAACTCAGGCGGATGCGCTTGCGCAGCCAGTTGGCCGGCCGGTTGCGGATCGCGAAACGATAGATGCGTTCCGGGTCGCCGCCGATCACGTTGCGGCCGAACGGGTGGGTGGTGTGCAGGTAGCGGAAGCCCTGCTCGCGCGCCACTTCGATGTGATCCTGGTCGAAATCACCGTACGGCCAGCACAGCGTATCGGACACGTCGCCGAGCTTGTCCTGCAGGACTTCGCGCGAGATCGCCAGATCCCGGCTGAGGCCTGCGCGGCGCTGCGCACGGTCCAGATCGTCGCGGCGCAGCCAGCGGGTATGGGTATGGGTGTGGCAATGCACTTCGAAGGTGCCGGCGGCGATGGCCGCACGTGCTTCGCTCCAGCGCATCATCACATCGTCACTGCGGTCCTGCTCGTAGATCGCTGCTTCGCAGCCACGATGGTCCGGCGTCGGCGGCAGCGTCGCCCCGGCAATGCCCGCGTGCGGACGTTCCGGGCCTTCGCCCATCCAGCCGGTGACCACGAACACCACCGCATGCATGCCGTACTTCTGCAGGATCGGATGGGCATACACCCAGTTGTCGAGGTAGCCATCGTCGAAGGTGATGACGATCGACCTGCGCGGCACCGGCTTGCCGGCCAGGAAGCCTGCGTACTGGTCCAGCGTCAGTGAGGTCCAGCCATTGCCTGCCAGCCACGCGATCTGGCTTTCGAAGTTTTCCGGCGACACGGTGATCATGCCCGGCGAGGGGCTGACATGGTGGTGCATCAGCACCGGAACGGTTCGCGCATCAGCCATGTCCCAGCTCCTTCAGCCACTGGTGGTAGTAGTGTTCGGTGGCTTCACCGTGGCCGTCCGGCGTGAAGCGATGTGCGCCGTGCATCCAGTCCCAGCCAGCGCGCCCCATCTGCCGCCGCCGTTCCGGGTCGTCCACCAGCAGGCGCAATGCACCTGTCAGGGCGGCATTGTCACCCAAACGGGTGAGGATCGCATTGCTGCCATCGACCACCATCTCCGGCACGCCACCCACTCGCGTGGCCACGATCGGTACGCCCACGTAAGCCGCTTCCAGGAACACGGTGCCGGCTGCTTCCTTGTGCGAGGCCAGTGCGAAGATGTCGAAGCCGGCCATCAGCCGGCAGGCTCCATCGCGGTAGCCGAGCAGGTGCACCTGGCGCTGCAGCCCGTGCTCGGCGCACATCGCCTGCAGTCGTTCCGTCACGGCCTGGCCATCGCCGACGATCACCAGGTGCAGGTCCGGGTTGGCCTTGCACAACGGCACCATCGCCTGCAGCAGGTCGGCGTGGCCCTTGGGCTCGCGCAGCACCGCCACGCAGCCGACCACGATGTCCTGTTCGCCGAAGCCGAGCTCGGCACGTACTTGCGTGCGCACCTCCTGCAGGCACTGCCAGGGATCGGCCTTGCGGATTTCGCTCCAGCGCGGCGGAACCGCGATCGGCGGCACGATGCCGATGCGTTCGGTCGGAATGCCGCGGTCGGCCAGCAGCTGCTTGACGAAGCTGCTGACGGTCAATACCCGGTGTGGAAGCCCGGTATAGGTCAGCAGCGAATTGACCGGGCTCATCAGATGGCGCGAGCGCACCACCAGCGGCGTGCCGCCCAGGCGTGCACCGGCGGCGGCGATCAGCGCATCGCGGCGGCTGGTGGTATTGACCACGTCGTAATGTTCGCGGCGCACCAGTCGCGATACCGACCACACGCCACGCAGCAGGCGCGCCAGGCCTCCCATGCGCAGCGTATGCACGGTGAAGCCGTCGTCGCGTGCCAGTGTGGCCAGGCGCGCATCGGGCTGGCACAGCAACGACACCTCATGGCCACGCGCGCGCATCACCTGCATGTGCCGGAAGATGTAGATCTCCTGCCCGCCCATTCCCTTGGCGGCTTCGGTATGCAGGATGCGCAGCGGACGGTTCATGCAGGATCGGCCCTTGAAAATCAGCGGTTGCGGAAGCGGGTCAGCGCTTCCCATGCGGAGCGGATGGCGGCGGCGTCCGGAGCCTGCTGCGGCAGCGGGCGGTAGTGCCGGTCGAGTGCGGTAGCGTTGCCGAACTTGTCGAACACGTAGATGGCATCGCCATGGCGTACCGCGCGCTGCGACCAGCTCTCCACCACCAGCGCACGTTTGCCGGTGGCGGGTGCTGCCAGCAGGTCCTGGCCAGTACTGAAGTCGCTCAATGCGTTCTCGCAGCCCAGTGCGTGGCGCATCAACGTCGGCACCCAGTCCTCATGCGAACTGGTGCGCGCCTCATGGCCGCTGGCCTGGCCGGGCCAGTGCAGCACGAACGGCACCTGCAACTGGTAGTCGGAAAAATTGCCGTTGTGGCCCCAGTAGTTCAGCTTGAGGTCGTTGAACTCTTCGGCATGGTCACCGGTGACCAGCACGATGGTGTCGTCGGCCAGGCCTTGCGCGCGAAGGTCGTCCAGCAGCGAGCCGATCAGGCTGTCGGCGTAGTGCACGGCGGTGTGGTATCGGTTGAGCTCCGGCGTCGGGTCGTGGTCCGGTCCGAAGGACAGGAAGTCGATCTCCTTGGCCATCGGTGTGGCCACCGGCGGGTAGCCGGTGGGCAGGTGGTAGCCGGCGTGGGTGGAGTCGAGGAACACGAAGCCGAACCACGGGCGCTGCGCGGCCTGGCTGGTGCGGATGTCGGTCTGCAGTGCGGCGACGATGGCTGCGTCACGCTTGTCGGGCGTCAGGGCGGAGGGGCCCTGGTGCAGCTGGTCGCGCACGTCGGCGAAGGCCGTGCGATCGAACTCCGGGCTGTACAGCGGTGCACTGCCGTACAGGTGCAGGTCGTAGCCCTGCTGGCCCAGCACCTGGAACAGCTGCGAGCCGCGCTGTTCGTCCAGCATGCTCTGCCAGTAGCCGCCGGGGAGGCCGTAGAGCAGGCCGAACAGGCCGTAGCGGGTGGCATTGCCAGTGCTGAAATGCTGGTCGTACACGCGCGCGGTCCGGGCCAGTGCCGTCGTGTTGGGCATCAGCTCGGGGGTCATGGCGTCCTGACGCAGCGACTCCAGCACCACCATCAGCACATTCGGCCGGTGTGGGTTCTGGCAGCGCAGGGGGTGCAGCGGATACAGCAGTTGCGCATGGCGCGGGTCGGGCAGGCCGGCCTGCTGTTCGCTGATGACCCCGAGCCTGCGCATGAAGCTCTTGGCGGTGATCGGCTGTGCCCAGGGCAGGTAGTTCCACTGCGCGATGACGTCGCGGTCGCCGCGGGCATCGTAGTAGGCCGTGGCGACCTGGCCGCCCACCATCAGCAGTGCAACCACGGCCCAGGCCTGCAGGACCCGGCGGCGGCGCGGCGGGGCAGGCAGCAGCTTCCAGCAGGCCCAGGCCAACAAGCCTTCGGCAGCGAAGATGGCGGCTACCAGCAGTCCGGCCTGCAGCCAGGTTTTCCACGACAACGCGACCTGGTCCTGCAGCGCACCGCCGAACACCATGTTCACGACCATGGCATTGAGGTGGAACCGATACAGAGTGAAAACCTTCGCATCAACCAGCAACAGGCATAGCCACAGGCCCTGCAGCAGCACGGCGCTGATGCTCAGCGTGCGTGCGCTGCGCGGCCACAGGCCCAGCAGCAGAGGCAGCAGGCCGGCAAGGGCGCCGAAGGCCAGCAGGTGGCCGGGCAGGGCGACGGCCAGATAGGCCAGGCCCACGCTGCCACCCGGGTTGTCGGCCAACGGCACGTTGCCGAGCGTGATCGCCATGGCCAGCAATGCGTTGCCGGCCACGAACAGCGACCACCAGGCCAGTCGTCGCCAATGGCGTGCCGGGCCGGAGGGCAGGGGGGTGTCGGCAGAAGGAGCAGCAGGACGCATGAAGGACGGAGGGGGCAGGTGGAACAGGGCGGGAGTCCCGGTTGTGACGGAATCGTTAATCCGCGCGCGGGTTGCGCATTGTATCGGTTTGTTTCTTCGTATCGAGTGGCGTCCCCGGGGCGATCTGTCACAATGTTCAGGTGGGCCATGAATGCGCTGGCCCTCCCAGACCCAACGACAAGCCAGGAACCGCTGTGAGCCAGATCCCCACCCTCGACATCACCCGTTTTGACAGCGACCGCGAGGCCTTCGTGGCCGAGCTGGGCGCGGCCTACCGCCAATGGGGATTCGCGGGCATCCGCAACCACGGCATCCCGCAGGCCGACATCGACGCCGCCTACGATGCCTTCAAGGCCTTCTTTGCCCTGCCGGAGGAGGTCAAGCGCAAGTACCACGTGGCCGGCAGCGGCGGCGCCCGCGGCTATACCCCCTTCGGCGTGGAGACCGCCAAGGGCTCCAAGCACTTCGACCTGAAGGAGTTCTGGCACATCGGTCGCGAGATCGCCGACGACTCCAAGTATCGTGACGTGATGGCGCCGAACCTGTGGCCGACCGAGGTCGAGGGCTTCCGTGAGCGCGGTTACGGGCTGTACCAGGCGCTGGATAATCTGGGTTCGCGCGTGCTGTCGGCGCTGGCCCTGCACATCGGCCTGCCGGAAGACTTCTTCGCCGACAAGACCAACTTCGGCAATTCGATCCTGCGCCCGATCCATTACCCGCCGATCACCACCGACGACATCCCGAACGTGCGTGCCGGTGCCCATGGCGACATCAACTTCATCACCCTGCTGGTCGGTGCCAGCGCCGCGGGCCTGGAAGTGCAGTCGCATGAGGGCGAGTGGGTGCCGTTTACGTCAGACGCGGACACGATCGTGGTCAACATCGGCGACATGCTGCAGCGCCTGACCAACCACGTGTATCCGTCGACGATCCACCGTGTGGTCAATCCTCCGGGTGAGCTGGCGCGCCAGC
>NZ_LLXT01000115.1 GCF_001431625.1 Stenotrophomonas geniculata ATCC 19374 = JCM 13324 | reverse complement strand
TGATTCCGCCGCCAGCCTGCGCCTGTCCGGAGACGTCGCAGGCTGGCGGCGGAATCAGTGCTTGGGCGTGTAGCGGCCCTTGGACTGGCTGAGGAAATGATACGTGTTGTTCTTCGAATCCACTTCGAAGCCGACGCCGGACTGTTCCATGCCCGGGCGGGTCATGGTCACCAGGGCGTCGGTGCGGGCGCGGTTTTCCTTCGGGAACACGTCCAGATGATCGGTGCGGAAGGTGGTCGGCACCGTGCCCGGGCCGGCCGGGCTGTCGCCGGCGACATTGCCGCGCAGCTTCATCTCGTCGCCCTTGGCACTGAGCCAGCCGGTCTCGGCACGCAGGGTCCAGTGCTTGCCATCCTTGTCCGGCATCTCGAACAGCGGCGTGGCGATGTTGATGGTCTGGTCACCGCGCTGGCGCTCCAGCAGCGGCGCACGCAGGGTGGTCGATTCCTTGCCGTGCTCATCCAGGGCGACGATCTGGAAGTCATGCAGGATGTAATCCACGCCGACTTCCTGGCCACCCTTGGCTGGCCCCTTGTCGCGGTTGCGCAGCGCCGCCCAACTGCTCAGCAGGGCGGCCAGCAGCAGGCCGATGCCGAGCACGGTGCGCCAGTTCAGGGTGGGCAGGTTCATGCGCCGAACCTCGCCAGCACGGCGTCCACGTGGCCCTGGGCGGCCAGCAGGATGTCGCACAGCTCACGTGCGGCGCCCAGCCCGCCCTCGGCACGGGTCTGCCAGTGCACGCGCTCGGCGATCCACGGATGGGCGTTGGCCGGGGCCACCGCCAGGCCGACCGCACCCAGTGGCGCCAGGTCGGGCAGGTCATCGCCCATGAACGCCACCTGTTCCAGGCCGATGCCGTGCTGCGCGCACAGCGCCTGCACGCTTGCCAGCTTGTCGCCCACGGCGATCTGGGTGTCGATGCCGAGGTCGGCGCCGCGCTTGAGCGCGGACTGGCTGTTGCGCGCGGTGATCAGCACGGGGTGGATACCGTGCTGCTGCAGCAGTTTCAGGCCCAGGCCATCCTGCACGAAGTACGCCTTGCTCTCGTTGCCGTCCTTGTCGTAGTACAGCCGACCGTCGGTGAGGGTGCCGTCCACGTCGAAGCAGGCCAGGCGGATACGGGCCGCGGCGGCATGCAGGTGGGCGGGGAAGGCGGGCAGGGGGGACCAGGGCATCAGGGCGGCAGGCTCGTTGGGGGCAGGTGCGGCGTTACAGACTGAATGGGGTTGATGGACTGTCGGTTAAACCACCCGGGCCCGCAACAGGTCATGAATGTTCAGGGCGCCGACCGCGCGGCCCTGGCCATCGACCACGATCAGGCCATTGATTTTCTGGGTTTCCATCTGCCGGGCCGCCTCGACCGCGAGCTGGTCAGCACCGATGGTGCGCGGGTTGCGGGTCATCACATCGGCGATCTTTGCGGTGCGCACGTCCAGCGCGCTGTCCAGCGCACGGCGCAGGTCACCGTCGGTGAACAGGCCGATCAGCACGCCGTCGGCATCGACCACGGCGGTCATGCCCAACCGTTTGCGGCTCATTTCCATCAGCGCTTCGCTGAGGCTGGCGTCGGCGCCCACGCTGGGCAGGTCCTCGCCGGTGTGCATCACGTCGGTGATGTGCAGCAACAGGCGGCGGCCGAGGCTGCCGGCCGGGTGCGAGCGGGCGAAGTCATCGGCGGTGAAGCCGCGTGCGTCGAGCAGGGCCACAGCCAGCGCATCGCCCATCGCCAGCGAGGCGGTGGTACTGGAGGTCGGCGCCAGCGCCAGCGGGCAGGCCTCGGCCGGCACACTCACATCCAGATGGATGTCGGCGGCGGTGGCCAGGCTGGACTGCGGGCGGCCGGTCATGGAAATCAGCACGTTGCCCTGGCGCTTGAGTACCGGCAGCAGCATCAGCACCTCGTCGGACTCGCCCGAATAGGACAGGGCCAGCACCACGTCGTCTTCGGTGATCATGCCCAGGTCGCCATGGCCGGCTTCGCCCGGGTGCACGTAGAACGCGGGCGTACCCGTGGAGGCCAGGGTGGCGGCGATCTTGCGGGCGATATGCCCGGATTTGCCCATGCCGGTGGCGACCACCCGCCCGCGGCTGGCCAGGATCGCCTGGCAGGCCTGCTGGAAGGCCTCGCCAAGGCGGTCGGCCACGGCATCCAGCGCCTGCCGCTCGATCTCGAAGACGCGGCGGCCGCTGGCGACCAGGCCGGCAGGGTCGACGGAACGGGGGGGCAACAGGGATTCGGCCATGCGGACGCCACGCAGCGGAAGTAGAATGGACGCACATTTTATTAGGAAAGCCCGTTGGACGCCGACACCATCCGCAATCTGATCGAAACCGGCCTGCCTGGCGCCCGCGCCGACGTGCAGGGCGACGATGGCGTGCATTTCGAAGCGACCGTGGTCTGCGAGGCCTTCGCCGGCAAGATGCCGCTGGCCCGCCACCGCATGGTGTATGCCACGCTGGGCGACCTGATGGGCGGCGCGATCCACGCGCTGGCGCTGAAAACCGTGACCCCGGCCGAAGCCGGCTGAACCGCAGAAGATCCCGAATACATGGCCAAGATCGTTGTGACCGGCGGCGCTGCGCTGCACGGTGAAGTGAGCATCTCCGGCGCCAAGAACGCCGTCCTCCCCATTCTCTGCGCGACCCTGCTGGCCGATGCGCCGGTGGAGATCACCAACGTGCCGCACCTGCACGACGTGGTCACCACGGTGAAGCTGCTGGGCGAGCTGGGCGCCAAGGTCACCATCGACCAGGGCACGCTGTCGCGCGGCAGCGCGATCGTGGTCGACCCGCGCTCGGTCAACCAGCACGTGGCACCCTACGAGCTGGTCAAGACCATGCGCGCTTCGATCCTGGTGCTGGGCCCGCTGCTGGCCCGCTTCGGCGCGGCCGAAGTGTCGCTGCCCGGCGGCTGCGCGATCGGTTCGCGTCCGGTCGACCAGCACATCAAGGGCCTGCAGGCGCTGGGTGCCGAGATCGTGGTCGAGAACGGCTTCATCAAGGCCACCGCCAAGCGCCTCAAGGGCGGCCATTTCACCTTCGACATGGTCAGCGTCACCGGCACCGAGAACGTGCTGATGGGTGCGGTGCTGGCTGAAGGCACCACCATCCTCGACAACTGCGCGATGGAACCGGAAGTGACCGATCTGGCGCACTGCCTGATCGCGCTGGGCGCGAAGATCGAAGGCCTGGGCACCGCCCGCCTGGTGATCGAAGGCGTCGAGCGCCTGTCCGGTGGCCGCCATGAAGTGCTGCCCGACCGCATCGAGACCGGCACCTTCCTGGTCGCCGCAGCGATGACCGGTGGCAAGGTCACGGTCAACCGTGCGCGCCCGAACACCATGGACGCGGTGCTGTCCAAGCTGGTCGAGGCCGGTGCGAAGATCGAGACCACCGACGACACCATCACCCTGGACATGCAGGGCAAGCGGCCGAAGGCGGTGAACCTGACCACTGCGCCGTACCCGGCGTTCCCGACCGACATGCAGGCGCAGTTCATGGCGCTCAACTGCGTGGCCGACGGCGTGGGCGTGATCAACGAAACGATCTTCGAGAACCGTTTCATGCACGTCAACGAACTGCTGCGCCTGGGCGCGGACATCCAGGTCGAAGGCCACACCGCCATCGTGCGTGGCAGCGAGCACCTGAGCGGTGCACCGGTGATGGCCACCGACCTGCGTGCGTCGGCGTCGCTGATCCTGGCCGGCCTGATGGCCAGCGGCGACACCACCATCGACCGCATCTACCACCTTGACCGTGGCTACGAGAACATCGAAGAGAAGCTGTCTTCGCTCGGTGCCACCATCCGGCGCGTGCCATGATCCGGCGCGGGAAATTCAGCCCGCGTCGCAAGGCGCTGCTTGCGCTGGTGCTGATCGTGCTGGCGTGGCTGGGCTATGCCTGGTACGCCAACATCGCCATCACCCGGGGCATCGAGCAGAAGGACATGGACTGGAACGGCGACGGTACGGTCACGCGTGACGAGATCATCGAGTCGTTCTATGCGGTTGCGGTGAACGACAGCCAGGACGGCAACCGCCATTGCCGCACTTTCGTCTGGCGCAGCACCGGTGAGCAGATCCGCGTGGACTGCCGCACCGAGTTCAAGGCGGCCGAAGACAAACCGGCCGAAGCGAAGAAATAAGAAAACGCCCGCAAAAGCGGGCGTTTCTTTTTGGGATACACCCATCCGCGCCATGCGTGGATGACGTGGATCTCCGGTCAGTTCATCGCCTTGATGGTCAGGTCCAGCGCATCGCGGCCGCTCTCACGCTGCAGCATGCGCGCCGGCACCGGAAACTCCGGCACGATCCACGCGATCAGTTCCTTGTTGCCGTCGGCACGCGAGACCTTGGTGGCCTCGTAGCTCTTGCCGCCCACGGTGATCGACTCCTTGCCGATCACGCGGTACGTCATGTTCTTGATGCGGCCTTCGTCGACCATGCGATAGGTCAGCGGCTTGCCGGCGGCCAGGTCACGGGCGATCGCCAGGTTGATCAGCAGTGCGTCCATGTCGCCCGCCTTCAGCGCGATGGGGCCCGCACGGTCCGGCTTGATGTCGCCGGTCCAGGTGGCCTGGTTGCTGGTCCAGTTGTAGTTGGCCTGCACGTTGCGCTTCTTCACCAGCAGCGCCGAACGGTCCTGGCTGCTGAGCGGGCGCAGCTGGCCACGGACTTCCTCGAACACCGTGCTCTGGCTGAGGTCGGCCAGCTGGTTCTTCACCTGCAGGCTGTAGCGCCACTTGTTGCTGCCTTCGCTGGCCAGGGTCATGGTGCCGTTGGCCTGCATGCCCATGTAGCTGGCCAGGTAATCCGCCTTGAACGGTTCCAGGGCCATGGCCGGCAGGCTGGCCACGGTCAGGGCAGCGGCTGCGATCCAGGTGAGGGGGCGGGTCAGGGTGTTCATGCTCAGACTCCTTGGTATTCGATCAGGCGCAGATCGACGCGATCTTCGCCGTCTTCGCGTTGCAGGATGCGCACCGGGGTGGGGACACCGTTGGCGATCCAGAGAATGGTTTCGTTTCTGCCGCCGTTGGTCCGGTAGACCCGCAGCGCGTTGTAGGACAGGTCGCCGACCTCGACGTTCTCGGTCTGCGGCGCGGCCTGGTAGTCGTGTTCGCGGACCTTGCCCATGTCCACGTAGCGGTAGTGCATGGCGGCGCCCGGGCGGGCATCGCGCATGATCGCCAGATTGATCAGCAGCGCGCTCTGGTCGCCCGCCTGCAGCGGGATCGGCTGCGCGCGTTCCTTCTTGACGTCACCGGTCCATTGCGCGGTGCCGGCCTGCCAGTTGTAGGTACCGACCGCCTTCTTGCCCAGGAACAGGCCCTTGCGCACCGTGCTCTGGCTGAGCGGCGCATACACGCCGCTGCGCTCCTCGAACACTGTGCTCTGTTCGATGTTCAGGCCCAGCACGCTGGCAAAGCCGCGGCGGCCGACCACCTGCATGTCCACCCGCCACTGGCTGCCGCCGGTGTGGGTGACCTGCATGCTGGCATCGCCCGCTTCCTTGCCCTTGTAGAAGGCCTGGTAGGTGGCGCTGAACGGCTGCAGCGGCGGTGGCTCCCAGGCCAGTGCCGGTGGCATCGGTACGACCGGCGCCTCGGCAGGCGGCTGCGCTGCGGGCACCGGTGCCGGTGGGGTGGCAGGCGCCAGTGCCTGTCCCCAGCCCACGCCGGGGAACACGGCAAGCGACAGCAGCAATGAAGTGGACAGCAGGGTCGTGGTCTTCATGGAGGACAGGGACCGCAGGAGGGGGGCAGGATGCCAGCCCCGCAGTCAGCAGGGCGTGTGCAAGGGCGTTACCGGTTCAGGTTTCCGGCGGAATCTAGGGCCAAGGGGCTAAACAGGGGGTGACCGTCCAGCCAGGGCTGACCCTCCCGTTCAGCCAGGCGGCCCTCGCACAACAGCTGCAGGGTGGCGATCAGCAGCGGATGCTCCACCGCCAGCACGCGCTCGGCCAGGCTGTGCGCGTCATCACCTGGCTGCACTGGTACACGTACCTGCGCCAGCACGGCTCCGGCATCCAGCTCCGGCACCACCAGGTGCACGCTGGCGCCGTGCTCGGCATCGCCGGCCTGCAGCGCCCGGGCATGGGTGTCCAGGCCCTTGTGCAGCGGTAGCAGCGACGGATGGATATTGACCAGCCGGCCATCGAAGCGCTGCACGAAGGCCGGACCAAGGATGCGCATGTAGCCTGCACAGACGATCCAGTCCGGCTGTACTGCGGCAAGCGCATCGCCGAGCGCCTGCTCGTAGCTGGCGCGGTCACTGAAGGACTTCGGTGCGTGTGCCCAGCGCAGGGTCGGTGCGACGCGCTGCAGGGCCTCCGCGGCGGGGCGGTCGGAAAACACGCCGACCACCTCGGCCGGCAGGCGGCCGCTGCCGATCGCGTCGAGGATGGCCTGCAGGTTGCTGCCGCGGCCCGAGGCGAGCACGGCGATGCGGGTTGGGGCGGTCATTGCAGGGAACTCCGGCGGATCAGTGGCCACGTCAGCAGGCTGCCGACGGTCGCCATCAGCATGTCGGCATGCGCATCCCACATGTCACCCTGCTGGCCGTTGTAGGCCTCGGCGGCATCCGGCGACAGCGCCAGCGCGATGGCCCACTCGAACCATTCGTAGACCAGGCTGGCACACATCACCGTCATCACCGCCAGGGTGAAGGCCTGGCCCAGGCGCAGCGCGGGCCACGCATGGCGCGCCAGCTGCAGCAGCGCGGGAGTGAAGCAGACGCCGAACAGGAAGTGGATGAGGCGGTCGAAGTGATTGCGCTGCCAGCCGAAGGCCGCATTCGGCGACCAGCCGGTCAGCGCCTGCGCCCAAGCATCGTAGGGCACGTTGGAATACAGCCAGCGCGCCGCCACGCAGTGCAGCGCGATGAAGCCACAGATGGCGATGAAGGCGCCGTTGCCCAGCCAGCCGCCGCGACGGTCGACCCACAGCAGCGCGGCCAGCCCGATCACGGTCAGGGTGCTGTGCAGGGCCTGTTCGGTAGGCCACAGCGGGTGGACCCAGCTGATGGCGAACACCGCCAGTACGGTGGCAAAGGCCAGCTTCTTGGGGCCCGAGAAGCGGTGGGTGGTGGGCGAAGTGGACGTCGGGAGGGCAGGCGCGGACATGGGAAATCGATCAGGACAGGACGGGGCGTCTGCCGGCAGGTTCAGACACTGAGGTGGTCGCCGCGGTCGAACAGCGCGGCCATTTCAGGCTTGGACAGGAACACCCAGGCATAGGCGGCCAAGGCCATGCCCAGCGGGCCTGCCAGTACGCCCAGCCAGGCTGCGCGCTGGCACCAGGCCAGTCCGGTGCGATGTGACAGTTGGCGCGCGGTGTGCAGCTGCACGAACCCCAGCACGGCGGCCAGCCCGGCGATCGACGCATAGACCGTGGTCAGCATCCAGGTATCGTCCAGCCCGCGTGACTGGGCCACCCAGCCGCTGAGGCCGAGGAACGCCACTGTGGCGACCCAATGGAAGCCGGCCAACGCGTAGAACAGCACTTTCAGCGTCTGCAGATGGCTGGTCAGCTGCAGCTGCGCCAGGGTCTGATGCGGCAGCGGCGGCGGATTGCCAGAGGCAGTCATGCGGTCGTGGCGGGAAGGTCGAAGGCGGCCTTGACCTGCGGGCGCAGCAGGGTGATCAGGCTGAACACCCCCAGTGCGGTGCCGATCGGCGTGAACAGGCAGGCCAAGCCGGCCACGATCAGGCACAGCAGGTAGCGGCGGCGACGGGTCAGGCAGCGGCCGGCGTAGGCCACGAACGCGCCCAGGGTCACGCCACCGAACACGATGACGCAGCCGACGATGGTGAACATCCAGCCGAACAGGCGTTCCTCGGCCGGCGATGACGGCTGGCCGCCGGAATTCATCGGCAGGTTGCCGGTGAGCGCGGTGATGCCCAGCACGATGTGGATGATGAAGATCAGCGAGAACAGAGCGATCAAGGCGCCGACCACGTAGTGCGCGATGGCCAGCATGCGCAGGTGATCGGCATCCTGCGCGCTGAACACCGGTACCGTCGCCAGCGGCGGCGGCACGGGGGCGGGCGACAAGGGGGGCGTTGCGTCCATGCGGGCTCCTGGGTTGCCGGGATCAGCCGATGTGGACGCGCTCGGCGCCTTCGGCGGTGACCACCTGGCCGATGGTCCAGTGCTCCAGGCCCTGCGCCTTGACCGCGTCGGACACTGCAGCCACCTGGTCCGGCGCCACGATCAGCACGAAGCCGATGCCGCAGTTGAAGGTGCGCCACATTTCACTGTCGGCCACCGCGCCTTCCTTCTGCAGCCACTGGAACACCGGCGGCAGGGTCCACGACGAGGCCTGGATGTCCAGGCCCAGGCCTTCGGGCACCACACGGATGATGTTCTCGGTCAGGCCGCCACCGGTGATGTGGGCCATGCCATGGATGGCCTCGCCGTGCGACTTCAGCAGCGACAGGATCGGCTTGACGTACAGGCGGGTCGGCGCCATCAGCGCATCGACCAGCTTCACGCCGCCTTCCAGCTCCAGATCGGCCGGGCGACCGGCGCGGTCGTAGATGCGGCGCACCAGTGAGTAACCGTTGGAGTGCGGGCCGGACGAGGCGATGCCGATCAGCACGTCGCCGGCGGCCACGCTGGCGCCGTCCTTCAGCTCGCTCTTCTCGACCGCAGCGACCGTGAAGCCGGCCAGGTCGTACTCGCCCGGGGCATACATGTCGGGCATTTCAGCGGTTTCGCCGCCGATCAGCGCGCAGCCGGCCTCGGTGCAGCCGTTGGCGATGCCGCCCACGACCGCCGCGGCGGTGTCGATGTCCAGCTTGCCGGTAGCGAAGTAGTCCAGGAAGAACAGCGGTTCGGCACCCTGCACCAGCACGTCGTTCACGCACATGGCGACCAGGTCGATGCCGATCGTATCGTGGCGGTTCAGCTGGTGGGCCAGCTTCAGCTTGGTGCCCACGCCGTCGGTACCGGACACCAGCACCGGCTCGCGGTACTTGTTGGACAGGTCGAACAGGGCGCCGAAGCCACCCAGGCCACCCATCACTTCCGGGCGGAAGCTGCGCTTGACCAGGGGCTTGATCCGCTCGACCAGCGCGTTGCCGGCGTCGATGTCGACACCCGCGTCACGATAGGTGAGGGGGGAGGGGGCGGAAGACGGGGTGTTGGTCACGGGCGTCGGCGCTGGCAGGGGTTGAACGGGCGATTTTAACAGGCCGCATTGGCGCAAAGGCCGTATTCGGGCAACAATTCCCCCGGATACGTCGAGCCAATGGATGTCCTGATGCGCCGCAGCCTGATTCTGACCCTGCTCCTTGCGCTGAGCCTGCCGGTGGCCACGATGGCCCAGAGCGGCCTGCGCACCGAGGGTGATGTTGCCACCGCCACTGGCGCGTACGAGGCCGAAGTGCCCGTCAACAGCCAAGCCGAAGCCGACCGCAACGGCGCCCTGGCCCGCGCCTTGAGCGTTGTACTGGGCAAATTGTCCGGCGATCGCAGCGTGATGTCGCGCCCTGGCGTGGCGCAGGCGCTGCGCAATGCCAAGGATTACGTGGCCAGCTACGACTACAAGCAGGACCAGAGCGTGAGCGCCAGTGGCGCCCCCAGCTTCCGTGCCCTGCTGGTAGCCCGCTTCCGCGAGGACGATGTCGATTCGCTGGTGTCGGCGCTGGGCCTGCCGCTGTGGCCGCAGCCGCGCCCGAAGCCGGTGCTGTGGCTGGCCGTCGACGACGGCAGTGGTCCGCGCCTGGTCAGCGTGCAGCAGGCCAACGCCGCCCGGCCGTTGCTGAACCGCGCCATCGAGCGCGGCTACAAGCTGGGCCTGCCCAGCGGTGGTGCTGCCGAACAGGCACTGGCCGGTGCCATCTGGCGCCAGGACAGTGCCGCCGTGGCCCGCGCCTCTTCGCGCTACTCGCCGCCGATGCAGCTGATCGGCAAGCTGTACCGCGCCAACGGTGGCTGGCAGGCGGACTGGGTGTTCGTCGACAACGGCCGTGAGCTGAACAAGTGGACCAGCAAGGACGCCAACGCCATGCGTGCGATGGCCGCCGGTGCCGATGGTGCCGCCGATGCGCTGGTCAAGCGTTATGCCAAGGCCGGCGCCGCCGTCGGCCAGGCCGGCAGCTACCGGGTGGTGGTCACCGGCATCAACAGCGCCGACGACTACCTGCGCCTGGCTGCCGGCCTGCGCGAGGTACCGGTGGTGCGCAACGTCACCCCGCTGCACGCTTCGGCCGGCCAGCTGGAGCTGAGCCTGGAGATGACCACCGGCCTGGCCGGCTTCAACCGCATGCTGGGCGACAACGGCGTGCTGGTGCCGAGCGCACCGCTGCCGGCCCTGCCGACGCCGATCGATGACACCACCGGTACTCCGGTGGCCGCCCCGGTCAGCAACGAGTACCGCCTGCGATGACTCTGACCCCGGAAGCGGAAATCGCGCAGTTCCTGCGCCGCCTGAAGTACATCCTGTTCGCCGGCCTGGTCGGCTGGGTGGTGTGGCTGCTGGCGCCGATCCTGACTCCCTTCGTGCTGGCGCTGGCGCTGGCCTGGCTGGGCGATCCACTGGTGGACCGCATCGAGGCCACCGGCCGCTCGCGCATGACCGGCGTGGTGCTGGTGTTCGCCGCGATGGTGCTGGTGATCGTGGCGCTGCTGCTGGTGCTGGTGCCGATGATCGAGCGCCAGATCACCACCCTGATCGCGGTCGCGCCGCAGGCACAGGCGTGGTTGATGGAAAAGGGCATTCCCTGGTTCGAGCAGAAGACCGGCCTGGAAGTGATGCAGTGGCTGGATCCGGACCGCCTGATCGAATGGGTGCGCAGCCACTGGCAGCAGGCCGGCGGCTTCGCCACCACGTTCATGGGCTACGTCTCGCGCTCGGGCTTCGCGATGGTGACCTGGGTGGTCAACATCCTGCTGCTGCCGATCCTGGCGTTCTACTTCCTGCGTGACTGGGACAAGCTGGTCGAGCGGGTCGCGTCGGTGATTCCGCGCAACCAGATCGGCACCATCAGCGCGCTGGCGCGCGAATCCAACGAGGTGCTGGGCGCGTTCATCCGCGGCCAGTTCCTGGTGATGCTGGCGCTGGGCGTGATCTATGCCGGTGGCCTGTCGCTGGTTGGCCTGAAGCTGGGCCTGCTGATCGGCCTGATTGCCGGCCTCATCAGCTTCATCCCTTACCTGGGCGCGACCACCGGCATCCTGATGGCGATCATCGCCGCACTGGTGCAGGCGCAGGGCTTCGACCTGAAGCTGCTGATCCTGGTCGGCGTGGTGTTCACCGTGGGCCAGCTGCTGGAAAGCTACGTGCTGACCCCGCGCATCGTCGGCGACAAGATCGGCCTGCACCCGGTGGCGGTGATCTTCGCGGTGATGGCCGGCGGCCAGCTGTTCGGCTTCCTCGGCATGCTGCTGGCGCTGCCGGTGGCGGCGGTGACCAACGTGCTGCTGCGCTACGCGCACCAGCGCTACCGCCAGAGCGAGCTGTACGTGGGCGAGAAGCCGGCGATCGTGCTTGATGGCGTGGTCGATGCCCCCCATATCATCATTCCGAACGACAAGGGCCCCGACCTGAAGTGATGGGTGTGCCGCAACTGCCGCTGGCCCTGCATTACCCGCGGGACCAGCGCCTGGAGACCTTCATCGGCGCGCCGGATGGCGCGCTGGCGCAGCTGCGCGCGATCGCGGTGGGCGCCAGCCACGATTGGGTCTACCTGGAAGGGGCGGCGGGCACCGGCAAGACCCATCAGGCGCTGGCGATGTGTTCCAGCGCCGAGCAGGCCGGCCGCCTGCCGACCTACGTGCCGCTGGCCAGTGCGGCCGGCCGCGTGCGTGCGGCGCTGGATGGGCTGGAGGTGCGCGAGCTGGTGGCGCTGGACGGCCTGGACGAGGTCGCCGGCAACCGCGAAGACGAGATCGCGCTGTTCGATTTCCACAACCGCGCGCGCGCTGCGGGCGTGACCGTGTTGTACACGGCGCAGAAGGCGCCGGAAGAACTGGGGCTGGTACTGCCCGACCTGCGTTCGCGCCTGGGCCAGTGCGTGCGCGTGCTGCTGCAGCCGTTGGATGAGGAAGGTCGCGCGGCGGTGCTGCGTGAGCGTGCACTGCGGCGTGGGCTGGCGATCGACGAGGCGGCCATCGAGTGGCTGCTGTCGCACACCGGGCGCGAGCTGGGTGGATTGATCACGCTGCTGGACTGGCTGGACCGCGAGTCACTGGCGGCGAAGCGGCGGATCACCGTGCCGTTCCTGCGCCAGGTGCTGGAAGAAGGCCGGCCTCGTTACTGAGGGTGGGGTTTGTTTGCAGGGCTGCGCCCTGCACCCGCCGAAGCCGAAGCAACATCAACGTCAACGTCAAAAGCGGGCTATCCGTGGGATGGCGGGGCGCTGTGGGTTTGCGGGGACGCCGTGAACCCATCCATGGGGGCTTGGTCGCCGCTTGCTCGTGTGCGCAATCCTGCGCACACGGCAAGACC
>NZ_LLXT01000114.1 GCF_001431625.1 Stenotrophomonas geniculata ATCC 19374 = JCM 13324 | reverse complement strand
CTGAGCCCCGAGGAGGGTGTTTGGTTGGGGGTGTTAGCGCCCCGGCACCCGCAGAAGCACGGTCAACGTCAACAGCAGAAGCTGGCTATCGGGGGGTTGGCGGGGGGGGTCCGTTTGGGGGGGAGGAGGCAAGTACGTCCATGTGAGCTGGGTCCCCGCATCCAGGGGGTTCACGCCCCCTCAACCGGACCCACCCCGCCTTCGACAGTTGGCCGCGAGCTGTCGGGACGGCCGAGGCCCGGAAACGAGAACGCCCACCGGGTGGTGGGCGTTCTCGTGGCGTGTTGGCGCGCGGCCAACCGGCCGTTACATCACCTTCGACTGCTCCAGCTCGACCTGCAGGGTGCTGGCCAGCTCGTCGCGGGAGACTTCGAACTGCTGCTCGCGCACCAGGTCCTTCACCGCCACCACGCCGCGCGTCAGTTCGTCCTCACCGGCCAGCACCACGAAGCGGATGCCGGCCTTGGCGGCGTACTGGAACTGCTTGCCGATCTTCTTCGGTTCCATCTGCACTTCGGTATTGATGCCACCGGCGCGCAGGCGGCGCGCGATGTCCAGCGACTGCGGCATACCCTGCTCGTCCATCAGCGCCACCAGCGCCTGCACGCTGCTGGCTTCGATGCCGTCGATCAGGCCCGCTTCGCGCAGCTGCCAGAACAGGCGCGACAGGCCGATGGAAATGCCCACGCCCGGCAGCTTCGACTTGCCGTAGTGGCTGGCCAGGTCTTCGTAGCGGCCGCCCGAGCAGATCGAGCCGATCTGAGGGTGATCGGTCAGCGTGGTCTCGTAGACGGTGCCGGTGTAGTAGTCCAGGCCGCGCGCGATGGAGAAGTTCAGGCAGTACGCGGTTTCCGGCACGCCCAGCGCCTGCACCAGCTGCAGCACTTCGCGCAGTTCGGCCACGCCGGCACGCAGGATCTCCGAAGAACCGGCGTCGGCTTCAAGCGTGGCCAGGTGCGCCAGCGCATCGGCATGACCCTGCGAACGCACGGCCACGAATGCCAGGATCTTCTCGACCTGCTCGGCCGGAATCTCGAAGCCCTCGCCCACCAGCGTTTCGCGCACGTAATCGGCACCGCGCTTGTCCAGCTTGTCCACTTCGCGCAGTACCGCCAGCTGGCGCTCGCCTTCGGCCACGCCCAGGCTTTCGAAGAAGCCGCGCATCAGCTTGCGGTTGTTCAGCTGGATGCTGAAGTCACCGATGCGCAGTTCCGAGAACACCGCGTGGATGACCGCCAGCACTTCGGCGTCGTAACGCACGCTCAGGCTGTCCTTGCCGATCACGTCGATGTCGCACTGGTAGAACTCGCGGAAACGGCCGCGCTGGGCACGCTCGCCACGGTACACGCGCTGCATCTGGTAACGGCGGAACGGGAAGGTCAGTTCGTGTTCGTGCTCGGCCACGTAGCGCGCCAGCGGCACGGTCAGGTCGAAGCGCAGCGCCATTTCCGGCAGCGAACGGTCACCCGATTCGGCGGCGTTGGCCAGCGCACCGGTGGACTGCACGAAATACACCTGGCGCTCGGTCTCGCCACCGGACTTGGTCAGCAGCACGTCGGACAGCTCGAACACCGGCGTCTCCACCGGCAGGAACCCGAAGCGCTCGTAATTGCGGCGGATGACGTCCAGCATGCGCTGGAACGCAATCTGCTCGCGCGGCAGCAGCTCAAGGGTGCCGGGCGGGGTACGGGGCTTGATCACGGGCGGAACTCCTGCTGGAACGGGACGTGGGAGGGGGGCGACATTCTAGCGCCCCCGCCTCGGGCAGGGTCGAACGGCCGCTTGAAGTATCATAAGGCCCTCCCTCGCCCGCGATACGCCCCCGCAACATGTCCCGGCCTTCCGGCGCTCCGCCCGCCACCAACGATCCCGCCTCGCCGTCCTGCGCCACGCTGGACTGCCTGCACTGCTCGGTTCGCCACCTTGCGGTGTGCTCGGCGCTGTCGCCCGATGAAGTGCAGGCGCTGGAACAGGTCACCGTATCGCAGCAGGTCAGCATGGGCAGCACGCTGGCCCGCACCGGTGAAGAGCGCGACCATGTCTATACATTGACCGGCGGCGCACTGCGCCTGGTGCGCACCCTGGCCGACGGCCGCCGCCAGATCAACGGCTTCGTGCTGCCCGGCGACTACCTGGGCCTGAGCGGCAGCGATCACCACCGCTACGACATCGAGGCCATCGCCGACAGCCGGGTATGCCGCGTTGCGCTGCCACAGATGAAGGCGTTGCGCAGCCGCTTCCCGCACCTGGAGCGCAAGCTGCTGCAGCGCGCCTGCCAGGAACTGGATGCCGCACAGGATGCTGCGCTGGCACTCGCCCGCCTGCAGCCTGCCGAAAAACTGGCCGATTTCCTGCTGCGCCTGGCTGCACGCGAGGCCAAGCTGGGTGGCGACGGCCTGCGCGTGTCGCTGCCAATGGGCCGCGGCGATATCGCCGACCACCTGGGCCTGACCATGGAAACGGTCAGCCGCACCTTCACCAAGCTGCGCCAGCAGGGGCTGATCGCCCTGCCCCACCTGAACGTGGTGGAGATCCTCGACGAGGACGGGCTGCGCACGCTGGCGGGTGAAGGGTTGATCTGAGGGTTTCGCAGTTCATGGGGTTGCCGGCCAGCGGCCGGCACTACCCGTGTTGCGCGAAGGGCATTGTAGAGTCGAGCCATGCTCGACTCATCGCGCCGTGCGCGAACAACAGCCGAGCATGGCTCGGCTCTACATGGGAGCCAACACCTCACGCAACGCCGCGTAATCGGCGGCCAACGGTTCGGCGTGCGCCGGCCGCTGCAACAACGCATCCAATGCAGGCGGCACGGCCACGGGTTCGCCGATCAACGGTTCGACCACAGCCTCGAACTTGGCCGGATGGGCGGTAGCCACCACCGCCCAGTCACCCTTGGCACCACGCGCGCGCAGATCCTGCAGCACCTTCACCGCCGTCGCCGTGTGCGGGCAGAACAGTTCGCCACTGCTGGCATACGCTGCGGCAATCGTGGCGCGGATGGTCACGTCGTCCACCGCGAACGCACGGAACGCAGCGCGCAGCTCGGCATCATCTCCGTGGTAAAGCCAGCGCAGGCGTTCGAAGTTGCTTGGCGCCCCTACGTCCATTGCATTGGCCACGGTGGCCACACTGGCCTGCGGCTGGTAGTCGCCGCCGCTGAAGTACGCTGGCAGTACCACATTGGCATTGGTGGCCAGCACGATCTGTCCGATCGGCACGCCCAGCGCACGCGCCAGCACCGCAGCCATTGCGTTGCCAAGGTTGCCGGTCGGCACCACCAGGTTGAGCCGGCGACGGGTTTCAGCATGATGGGTCAGTGCCGCATGCGCGTAGTAGCTCATTTGCGGCAGCAGGCGGCCCAGGCTGATGCTGTTGGCCGAGCTCAGCGGCACCTGTGCCTGCAGTTCGCGGTCAGCCAGCGCCTGCTTGACCATCGCCTGGCAGTCGTCGAAGGCACCGGCCACGCGCAGCGCCTGGATGTTGTCGCCGAAGCAGCCGAGCTGATGCGCCTGCCGTGGTGACACGCGGCCATCCGGATACAGCACCACCACGCGCACGCCGGGCTGGCGATGGAACGCCGCCGCCACCGCGGCACCGGTATCGCCGGAGGTGGCGACGACGATCGTCAGGTCGCGATCCTGGCCAGCCTGCAGCCGCGACAGCGTACCGGCCAGGAAGCGCGCACCGATATCCTTGAACGCCGCCGTCGGCCCATGGAACAGCTCCAGCACATGGTCACCGCCGCCCAGTGGACGCAGCGGTGCCGGAAAGTCGAACGCCTCGCGGCAGATCGATGGCAGCGCTGCCTCCAGAGCATCGCCTGCAAAGAACGGTGCCAGCAGATCGGCGGCGGTATCGGCCAGCGTTGCGCCGGTCTGCAGCTCACGTGGCGCCGGCAGCACCTGCGGAACATACAGCCCACCATCGGGCGCCAATCCTGCAGCGATCGCCGCGCTGAGGCCAACAGCCGGGGACTGGCCGCGTGTCGAGACAAATTGCATGGGTTGGGTATCCAGTAAAGGGGAAGGATTCAGCACAAGCGGGCTCCCGGTGCATCCAGCGGCGACACCCAGGCATCGCTGTCGAAACCGGCGGCGGCGAATGCCGCCTGCACCGGTGCGGCAGCGGCGCGGGCGTGGTCGGCGTCCTCGAACCAGGCGAACACGCTGGGGCCAGCGCCCGAAATGCCCGCGCCCATCGCATGCGCAGACAGCGCCGCATCGCGTGCGGCCTCGAAGCCCGCAATCAGGCCGGCGCGGCGAGGCTCCACCAGCACATCACGCAGGCCTGCGCGGACCAGCGCGGCGTCGCTGCGATGGCAGCCACTGAGTACCAGCGCAAGGTTCGCACTCTGTGCCACGAATTCGCCCAGCGCATAGCTGCCGTGCAGCGCCTGGCGTGCGCGGCGTGTTTCCAGTACCGCGTGCGGATGCACCAGCAGGCTGTGCCAGGTAGCCGGTACCGGAATCGGCAGCAGGCGGTCGGCCGTGCACAGTGCAAGCCCGCCCAGCAGCAATGGCCCCACGTTGTCACCGTGACGGCCACCACTGGCCACCGCCTCGCCATCCAGCGCAAACGGATACAGCGCCTCGCGCGTCAGCGGCGCATCCAGCAGTGCATTGGCGGCGACCAGCGCAGCGACGCACGACGCTGCCGAACCGCCCATGCCGGAGCCGAACGGAATGCCCTTGTCAATCTCCACCGCGAATCCGAAGTCCAGGGCCAGCCCTGCGCGAAGCGACATCAGCGCAGCACCTGCGGTGTTTCCAGCCGCATCCAGTGGCAGCTCAACCGCACTGCCACGTATCGCATCGATGCGCACCACCGGTTCATCGATGCGGCGCACGCTCACGGTATCGCCAACACCGGCAATGGCATGACCAAGAATGTCGAAGCCCACCGCCACGTTGGCCACCGACGCAGGCGCGAACGCACGTGCGATCACAGGCGCGCTCCTTCGCCGGCGGCCACCCGCAGCAGGTCGGCGAACACACCGGCCGCGGTCACTTCCGGGCCAGCGCCCGGCCCCTGCACCACCAACGGATTGTCGCAGTAACGGCGGGTACGGAACTGCACCACGTTGTCGGTCAGCCGCAGGTTGGCGAAGGCGTGATCGGCGGGCAGTTCCTGCAGGCCCACCGAGGCGCCGCCGGCACCCAGCTGCGCCACGTAGCGCAGCACCGCGCCACGCGCCCGCGCGTCCTGCAGGCGCTGAAGCAGGCTGGCATCGGACTCGCCCAGCCGCGCCATGAAGTCATCCACGCTGCCCTCGCGCAGCAGCGCCGGCACCAGGCTTTCCACCTGTACCTGTTCCAGGCTGAGTGCGTGGCCGGCCTCGCGCGCCAGGATCACCAGCTTGCGCGCCACGTCCACGCCGGACAGGTCATCGCGCGGGTCCGGCTCGGTGTAGCCCATCGACCGCGCCTGCGCGACCAGCTGCGAGAACGGCTGGCTGCCATCGAAGCGGTTGAACAGCCAGGCCAGCGTGCCGGAGAAGATGCCCTCGATCGCCAGCACTTCATCACCGGTATCAACCAGGTCACGCAGCGTGGTGATCACCGGCAGGCCTGCACCCACCGTAGCCTCGTAGCGGAAGCGTGCGCCACTTGCCGCCGCCGCGGCGCGGATGCGCTGGTAGCGCGGCAGCGGCCCGGCCCCGGCCTGCTTGTTCGGGGTGACCACATGGATGCCGGCCGCCAGCCAGCCCTCGTAGCGCTCGGCCACCTCGGCGCTGCCGCTGCAGTCGATCACCACCGCATGCGGCAGGTGCGCGGCCAGCAGGTGTTCGGTGAAGCGATCCAGATCGCTGCACTCGCCGGCGCCCTGCAGAGCCTCCCGCCAGTCGGCATGCAGCCCATCCGCATCCAGGCGCATGCGCGAACGCGAAGCCAGCGCGCGCAGGCGCAGGTCGACGTTGGCCTTGGCCAGCAGCTGCGGGCGGGCCGCCAGCAGCTGGTCCAGCAGTGCGGCACCGACATTGCCCGGCCCGATCACACCGACCGCGAAGGTCTGCGGCGACAGCCAGAAACCGGCATGCGCCGCGCGCAGCGCGCGGGTGGCATCGGCGCTGTCCACCGCGACCGAGATGTTGCGTTCGGACGAGCCCTGTGCGATCGCAAGAATGTTCACCTGCGCACGCCCCAATGCCTCGAACAGGCGTGCGGCCACACCGGGCTGGCCGGCCATGCCGTCACCGACCGCCGCCAGGACGCTGACGCCCTCACTGACCTGCACGCGCTGCACCTGACCGACCGACAATTCGTGCGCGAACGCGTGCAGCAGCGCCTCGCGGCCACGCGCTGCTTCAGCAGCACGCACCACGCAGCAGATCGAATGCTCCGACGAACCCTGCGAGATCATCACCACCGACACCTGTGCCTGGCGCAGGGCCGCGAACACGCGCTCGGCCGTACCGGGTACACCGATCAGGCCGGTGCCTTCCAGGTTCAGCAGGGCCAGCCCGGGGCTCAGGGTCAGGCCCTTCACTGGTCCGCGTGGCGAGCGCTCGGCACTGATGCGCGTACCCGGATGCGCCGGCTGGAACGTGTTGCGGATGAAGATCGGCAGGCCCAGGCGGATCGCCGGCGACATCGTCTGCGGATGCACCACCTTGGCACCGAAGTAGGCCAGTTCGCAGGCTTCGTCGTAGCTCAGCGATTCCAGCTGCACGGCTTCAGGCACCAGCCGCGGGTCGGCCGACAGCACGCCGTCAACATCGGTCCAGATGTGCAGTTCATCGGCATTGAACAGCGCGGCGAAGATCGCGCCGGAGTAATCGCTGCCGTTGCGGCCGAGGGTGGTGATACGGTCATCGCGATCACGCGCGACGAATCCGGTGGCAACCAGGCGCGATTGCGGGTGCTGCAGACGCCACTTGGCCAGGCGGTCGGCACTGGCTTCCCAGTCGACATCCACGCCCAGTTCACCGTGCCCGACCACCAGCACATCACGCGCATCGAGCACCGCACACTCTTCGCCCAACGCCCGCAGGTGGGTGCCAAGCAGCTGCGCGGAGAACACTTCGCCCAGGCCCTGCACGCGGTCCAGGACCTCGCGCGGCAGTTCACCGATCACCGCCAGCGCGGCCAGCACTTCGGCCAGCTGATCAAAGCGGGCGTCGATCCATTCGACCGTCTCGCCCACCTGCTCGCCCAACAGCGCCACGGCGGCGCCGCGATGGCGCGCGCGCAGCGCATGCCACGCTTCACGCCAGCTTTCATCACCCTTGGCCGCCAGCCGGGCCAGTTCAATCAAGGCGTCGGTGACGCCCTTCATCGCCGAGACGACAGTGACCTGCAGCGATTCGGGACGGGCCAGCAGCAGGCCGGCAACATGGCGGTAACGTTCGGCATCGGCCACCGAGGTGCCGCCGAACTTGTGCACGACAGTGGACGGTGCAGCCAGTTCGGCCGGGGCAACGGGATGAGCGGGGGCGTGGGAAGACATGCAGACCTCGGCAGGAGGCCCCGTCGCATGCAGGTGTCGAGTTTCCCCGCCACCTGTATGGTGCGGGGCCGTGGTTTTCGGGAGTTACACGAAGACGACGGGCCGCACCAGGGCAGTGGTGACGGTGGTGGTGGTAATGGTGGTGGTGGCGACCGGCGCAGTCGAACGGCCCGCGGCGGCGGGGGCGATCAGGCTGGCGTGGGCGGCATCAGGAACCATGGCGTACAGAAAACACTGCGCGCCGGGCGGCTGTCAAGTGCTGCGATGCAAAAACCATTGCGGCGATCATCGGTCAACGTGCGGGCATTTGGTTGCATCTGAGACCAAGCGGGCATCAGCACGCTTGACGAGCGCATTCAGCCGGCATGTTCGGCGATCGCCCGCGGCGTGCGGTGGGCATGCGCGCACCGCATCACGCCGGACAGCAGCAACACGATGGCCAGCGCTTCCAGCAGCGTCGGCCAGCGCTGCTGCCAGGCGAAGGCATACAGCAGCGCGAACAAAGTCTCGAACACGATCATCTGGCCGGTCAGGGTCAGTGGCAGCAGGCGGCTGGCGCGGTTCCAGAATGCGTTGCCGAGGATCGAGGCCACCACTGCCACACCGGCGCTGATCGCCCAGAAACCACTCCACTGTGCCGCTGTGTGCCCGCCGGTGTGACCGATGAAGGCCATCGGCACCAGCAGCAGGGCCAGGCCGCCAGTCGTCACGCCGGTCAGCAGCGACCAGTCATGGCTGGACAGGTCCGGTCGGCGCGCCAGCCAGCGGCTGTTGCCGATCGAGTACAACGCCCACGAGAACAGCGCGCCGAACGCGCACAGCAGGCCGATCAGGCGCTGCCGCCACGGGGTTGCCAGATGCTCGGACATCAGCGCTTCCCAGCCAACCAGTCCCACGCCGAGCACGCACAGGCCCAGCGCCGGCAGCAGCTGCCTCAGCGGCACCGCCCCCTGCTCGCGCACGCCAACCAGGGTGACCACCACCGGAATCAGGCCGACAATCAAGGACGCCGCCGCGCCACCGGCCCACTGCACCGCCGTGGCCAGCAACAGGAAATACACGAGGTTCCCGGCCAGGCTCAGCCACAGCAGGCCGATCCATTCGGCGCGGCCCAGCCGCGGCGCCAGCCGCTTCCATCGCGGCAGCAGCAGGGCTACGGCGATCAGGCCGTAGACCAGATAGCGACCGGCCGACAGTTGCAGGGCGTTGAACGACTGCAGCACGGCGGGCGCGAGGAAAACCACGCCCCACAGTGCGCCGGCGGCAACGCCATTGGCGATGCCCAGGGCCATCGGGTTGTTGCGCATTCGGGTTCTTCGGGGGAGAGAACGGGCCGCGCAGTGTAAGCGCTGGCCGCTGGGCGCTCTTGACCCAGGCTACTGTCTTGTCACCTCTGTAGGGCCGAGCCCATGCTCGGCTGCGATTCGCCCTTGTGCAGATAAGGGCAGCCGAGCGTGGGCTCGGCTCTACAGATCAGCCGGCGCTCCTGCGCCACGCGGCCGGGGTCTGGCCACACTCGCGGCGCAGCGCACGGGTCAGTGCGCTCTGCTCGGAATAGCCTGCGGCCAGCGCGATATCGCTGATCGGCGCCGTGCTGGTGCGCAACCGATGCTTGGCCCAGCGCAACCGGCACGCACTGAGCCAGGCTTGCGGGCTGAGCCCGAACTCCTGCTGGAACAGCGCGTGCAACCGGCTCTCGCTGACCCCGACGAACGCGGCCATGCGCGCCACCGGCCACGCCTGCCCGGGGTCGGCCTGCACCGCCGCACACAAGCCCTGCATGCGCGCGCCACTGCCAGCAGGTGCAAATACCTGCAGCAACTGCGGCAGCAGCGCCGGCATCGGCTGCCCTGCCTGCACCTCGGCCAGGCGCCGACGCAATGCCAGCGGCAGATGCAGCCAGCGCTGCCGGCACAGATGCTCCTGCGTGCCGTCATCGAGCACGCCCGGAGGACAGTCAACGATCACGAACCCATTGGGACCGTCAGCCATCTGGTCATGCGCTTCGCCGGCGGCAACAAAAGCCCCCTGCAGCAGGTCCAGCCGACCACCGCGCCCTTCCATCTCGAACTGCAGCTCACCCTGCAGCGGGAGCACCCACTGCGCGTAGTCATGCCGATCCAGGCCAGTGGCCTGCCCGTAGTGCCGCAGATGGAAGATCGCGCCCATCAGCGCAGTGTGCGCGTGTAACAACGGCCGTGCAAACCGCTGCTATAGTCGATCCGTCATCCAACGCAGGGAGTGCAGGACGTGACCCATCAGCAGGTGTCCCCGGTGCTCGCCACCAGCCTCGGCCTGATGCTCGCAGCTTCGGCCTCCGCACAGGAGCGTACGCCACCGGCTCCGCACTGCATGGACGCTGTCGGCGTACAGGAAGTGGAGCAGGCTTCACCGCGCTCGATCGCACTGCGCGCCGCCTCCGGCCAGGCCTATCGGATCGACTTCAACGAAGATTGCCCCGGTGTCCGCGGTGCCACCTCGTTGAAGCTGGAAGCCCCCGCCGGCTGGGCCTGCGGCCGCCCCAGCGAACGCGTCGTGGTCGACGGCCGCCGATGCGCCATCATCGCGGTCACCCCGCTGCAGGATCGTGACTACGCCAGCGTCGCCCGCGACAGCGACCGCCTGCGCACGGCCACCCTGCCCGCCGTGACCATCCGCGAACGCAAGGAGGTACGCCGCAGCTTCGGCGGCTCACCGTCCTACTGCTTTGCCACGCGCAACGTGCGCGCCTGGTCCTCCGACCCGCAGGGCATGCTGGTGGAGACCAATCCGCACCGAAATGGTGGCCATCGCTACTACCGGGTCGAACTCGGCAGCCACTGCCGCCAGCTCGACCGCGCGCCGCAGCTGAGCTTCCACTCGGGCCTGCAGAATGGCTTGATCTGCGGCAATCCTGGCGATCGGATCATGGCTGCCGAGTTCGAGACAGACGATCTGCGCAGTGAGAGCATCGCCCCGCTGCCGCAGTACACCCGCGGCAGCTGCGCGATCCAGGCGGTCTACCCGGCCTCCAGCCAGGCGTCGAACTAACCGTCGACGCCGAGGAAGGTGAACGGTGCGCTGGGCACGAAGTGACCCAGTGCATCGCCAGCGAAGGTATTGCGCTGGTCCGGGCCGAGATCGAGCTTGAGCACCTTGCCGCCGAAATCGACCTTGTTCAGATCGACCCAGAAGGTGTTCGGGGTCAGCGCCGATTCGAAGAAGTACAGCCGCCGCTTGTGGTCAGCCACGGTGCGCCAGCGTGTGGATGAGATGTTCGGCTCGCCCGGCGTGGTGATGCCGTACGGCACCGAGGTGTTGCGGATCACGCTGAACACACTGGCCAGCGCCACCACCGGATCCTCGGCCTTGGGAATGGCGTTGATGTAGAACGAGGCGCGCGCGAAGCGGTCAGCGGAGCGGTTGGTACCCGGCAGCATCACCGTGCCGCCGATCTGCTGCCAGTAACTGTTGAGGGCCAGCTGCTGCTCGAAGATCGGCGAGTTGGTCATCACCTGATAGCGCCGGTCATGGTGTATCACCTGGCGACCGCCGATGTACTCGACGATGGCGCTGTCGCCGCTGGCATCGGACAGTGAAAGATGCAGCGTTGCCTGCCGATCCTCGCCGGGCACCTTGTCGGTGACGATGGAGTACGGCTCACGCTTCAGCGCTGCCACTGCCTCCTCCACCGTTGCGAAGTTGTCCAGCACGTACTGTGCCCACAACGAAATCGCCAGGCCCGGTTTGTTGCCACGCTGCTGTGGATACTCCGACTCGACCAGCCACAGCAGGTTGGCCACCAGGCCCTTTTCGTTCATGCCATCGGTGGTCGACACGTCGTAGCCGGTGGCCACCACCGAACCGTAACGCGCGGTCCAGGCCAACGACTTCGGGCCGGCCTGACCGGTGCGGGCAATGCCGCGCGGCAGTATGTAGAGGTTGGTCGCCACATCGACCTTCCAGTCCATCGAGCGCGCGGTGATCACATCGCCGTTGTCGCCCAGGTACACCGCACGCGTGCAGGCCAGCGCGGGTGCCACTGCGGCGGCCAGCGCGACCGCCAGCAGTGCCTTTTCCTTCCACTTCATCCGTGCCATGTCGTTGCGCTCCTTTCCCCGTGATCCATGGATATGACCCCATGCAGGGTGACACAGCGGTGAAGCCTCAGCGGACTGCGCGATCGTGCAGCCAGAAACCTGCAAGCATCGCCGGCACGAACCACAGCGCCTCGCGCGATCCCACCGCCAGCCCGGCGATGGCAGGGCCCGGGCAATAGCCTGCCCAGCCCCAGCCGATGCCGAACAACGCCGCGCCCAGCACCAGGCGCAGATCGACACCGCGCGCAGCGGGCAATTGGAAGCGCGTTGCGCAGGACGGACGCGCGCGCCGCAGCACCCAGCGCTGGCCAACCGCGCTGACCAGCAGTGCAGAGGCCAGCACCCAGGCCAAGGTGGGATCGACATCGCCGGCGATGTCGAGGAAACCGAGGATGCGGCGCGGATCGGTCATGCCGGCCAACGCCAGGCCTGCGCCGAAAAGCGCGCCTGCCGCACCGGCGGCCACCATCGCGCGGCTCATGCCAAGCCTCCGCCGTGACGGATCAGGAACGTGGTCAGCATCGCGCAGGCCATGAACACCAGCACCGCCAGCAGCGACCGTTTTGAGCCGCGGGCCAGGCCGCAGACCCCGTGACCACTGGTGCAGCCATTGCCCAACCGCGTACCGAAGCCGACCAGCAGGCCGGCACCGACCAGCTGCCACGCCGGCAAGGCATCACGCAGCAGGGCGCGGGGCGCTTGCCCTGGCGCGGCCTGCCACCACATCACCAACCCTGCAGCAGCCAGCAGGCCGAGCAGGAACGCCCAGCGCCAACCTCGCTCACCTGGCGCGGCACGCACACTGCCAGCAGCGATGCCACTGATGCCGGCCACCCGGCCCGTGGTTGCCAGCAGCACCACCGCCGCCGCACCGATCAACGCGCCCCCCGCCACCGCGGCCCACGGCAGGGTCATGACCTGCCTCCGCCCATTCCGTACATTCGCTTGCCTTTTGATTTAGATTTTTCTAAATTAGCTTTTTCTAAATCAACAGGTCAACCATGGCCCGCACCCCGCTCGACAGCGCCGCCATGGCCGAGCACGCCTCGCAGGCTGCGGCCCTGCTCAAGAGCCTGGCCCATCCTGCGCGGCTGCGCGTGCTGTGCCGCCTCGTCGAAGGTGAGGCGCCGGTGCCGGAACTGCAGGCACTGACCGGACTCAGCGCATCAGCGCTGTCACAGCATCTGGCGGTGCTGCGCGAACTGGACATCGTCGCGACCCGGCGCGAAGCGCAGGCGATCCACTACCGCGTGATTGAAGGGCCCGCACTGGGCGTGTTGCAGGCGCTGCATGCCGCCTACTGCGGCGGCACCTCGCGTTGACGCTCAGCCGGCGTGCAGGACTGGCTGCACGACGTTGTCGAGCAGATCCACCGGCGTCGGCGCGGACCGATCGCCCTGGAGGGCACGGGTAAAACCCGACCAGTCGCTGGATGACAGCTGGCGCAGCAGCGCCTCTTCCACCGGCAACGCGCGCATCGACCAGTACGGAAACTGGCGCTGACCGAGGCGGCCGCGCGCAAGTTCGATGATGTCGATGTGGCTGCCAGCCTGCAGGATCCGCTCGTAGACCGAGTCGATACCATCCGGCGGCCCCTCGATGTACTGCAGGAATCGCCCGCCGTCATGCAGCAGCACACCGGTCACGCCCGCCATCTTGTTGAAGCGGGCTGCATCGTCGACCAGCGCCCGCAACCGTTCAGCGGAAAGATCCGGCAGCGCCTGGCTGACATAGGCGATGGCACGCAGTGGCATGGTGCTTCCTTGACAAGATGTACACCCACGGTAGCAGTTGCGGACGAGTCCGTCTCAACACCCGCGGGCGCTTCCTGAAGAATTCAGGTTGCTGCTGCAGGCAGCCCCTCGACGCGCCTCGGCAGCAGGGCTTCGAAGACCACCTGCCCGGCCTCGTTGCGCGCGGCGATACGCCCCCCATGCGCGCGCACGAACTGATCGACGATGTACAGACCCAGCCCCAGGCCCTTGCTCTGGTGGAAGCTGGCCTTGAACGGCTCGAACAACCGCGGCAGCAGCGCGTCGTCGATCCGGCCGGCGTTGCTCACACGCAACAGCACGCTGCGGGGGTCGCGCCCGTCCACCTCCACCCTCGCCTCGCTGCCGTGGGTCAGCGCATTACCGACCAGGTTGGCGGCAACCTGGCCGAGACGGTCCAGATCGCCCTGCAGCCGCGTATCACCGTGCATGTCCAGATGGATCCGGCCTGCCCCATGCGCACTGCCCGCCTCAGCCACCACTGCGCGGGTCACGTCGGCCAGATCGCAGGCACTGGCCTGCAGGCGCAGGCCGCCGCTGCGGATCCGCGAGAAGTCCAGCAACTGCTCGACCATGCGCGCCATGCGCAGGGTGCTGGCCTCCAGGTACTGCAGCGTCTGCTGCGCGCCAGTGTTGTCTTCGGGAAGATCCAGCGCCAGCTTGTCGGCACACAGCAGAATGGCCGACAGCGGCGTGCGCAGGTCGTGGGTCAGTACCGCAGCCATCGTTTCGTTGAGCTTGAGCGCGCGTTCCAGCGCCTCGTTGCGCGCCTTCAGCAGCTGCCGCTGCTGGTACAGCTCGATGAAGACATTGACCTTGCTCAGGATCACCTGCGGCGCCACCGGCTTGTGCAGGAAATCGACCGCGCCGCTCTCGTAGCCCTTGAACACGCGCAGGGGATCATCCGGGGAGGCGGTCAGGAAGATGATCGGCACGTCGCGGCTGCGATGCGAACCGCGCATCAGTTCGGCCAGGGTGAAGCCATCGATCTCCGGCATGTGCACGTCAAGCAGGGCCAATGCCACCTCGTGCTCGAGCAGCAACTCCAGCGCCTGCGCACCCGAGCCGGCCAGCAGCAGGTTGACCCCTTCTCGCTGCAGCAGGGCCTGCATGGCTACCAGGTTCTGCGGCACGTCATCGACGATCAGCAGGTTGACCGGGGTCTGCGGCTGCGCAGGATCCGGTGGCAACAGGTTCATGCAAACAACTCCTTCAGGCGGCGACACATCAGTTCAAGGGGCAGCACGGCATCGGCGCCGGCATGCTGCAGGGCGGAAGCCGGCATCATCGACGCCTCGGCCTCCTCGGGACATTGCAGCCAGGCACGGCCACCGGCGGCGCGCACCGCAGCCACGCCTTCACTGCCGTCGCTGCTGGCACCGGTCAGCAGCAGGGCCAATACCTGCCCGCCGAACACTGCAGCAGCGGAGTCGAACAGTGGATCGATGGCCGGACGGGAAAACAGCACCGGCGCATCCACCGACAACGCCACCGATCCCTCGTCCTCCACCAGCAGGTGGTAATCCGGCGGCGCGAACGTCACCGTACCCGGCTGCAACGGCTGCTTGTCTTCGGCTTCGCGCACCGGCAACGCGCAGTACGGCGCCAGCACCTCGGCGATGCGGCTGGTACGGTCACGCGGCAGGTGCAGCACGGCCAGTACCGGTACCGGCAGCGTACCCGGCAGTGCACCAAGTACCGCCTGCAAGGCGGCCACGCCACCGGCGGACGCGCCGATCACCAGCACGGCTGGACGCGCCGGCAACGCCATCAGGCCACCTTCCGGTACAGGCGATGCTCGCGCGAACAGACATCGAAGGCGTCATGGTGGCACCCGAACTGCAGCGACTCCTTGCTGCCCAGGCCAAGGAAGCCACGGTGCACCAGCGCTTCGCGGAACAGGCCGACGGCGCGGTCCTGCAGATCGCGGTTGAAATAGATCAGCACGTTGCGGCACGAGACCAGGTGCACCTCGGAGAACACGGTATCGGTAGCCAGGCTGTGGTCGGCGAACACCACGTTGCGACGCAGCTGGCGGTCGAACACCGCACCATCGTAGGCGGTGGCGTAGTAGTCGGACAGCGACGCCCTGCCGCCGGCGGCCAGGTAGTTGCGGCTGAACTGGGCCATCCGGTCGATGCCATAGGCACCCGCCTCGGCGGTGGCCAGCGCGGCCGGATTGATGTCGGTGGCATAGACGATGCTGCGATCAAGCAGGCCCTCTTCGTGCAGCAGGATCGCCAGCGACCACACTTCCTCACCGGTGCTGCAACCGGCCACCCACAACTTCACCGAGGGATAGGTACGCAGTACTGGCACCACCTGCTCACGCAGCTCACGGAAGTACGCGGGGTCACGGAACATCTCCGAGACCTGCACGGTGAAGAACTGCATGGCCTGGGCGAACAGTTCCGGCTCGTGCAGCAGCCGGTACTGCAGATCGACCAGCCGTTCGCACTCGTAGCGCTGCATCGCCTGGCGCATGCGCCGGCGCAGCGATGACACCGCATAGCTGCGGAAATCGTAGTGGTAACGCTGGTACAGCGCCTCCAGCAGGACCTTCAGTTCCAGGTCGAACAGGGCCTGTTCGTTCATTGCCGCGAGCACCAGACCCGGCACAGCGAGACCAGCTTGTCGACGTCGATGGGCTTGGCGATGTAGTCGTTGGCACCGGCCTGCAGGCAGCGCTCACGATCATCGGGCATCGCCTTGGCAGTCAACGCGATGATCGGCAGGTCCTGCAGGTGACGCTGCGCGCGGATCTCGCGCATCGCGGCCAGGCCATCCTTCTCCGGCATCATGATGTCCATCAGCACCAGGTCGACGTCGCGCTCGGCCAGGCGATCCACCGCTTCCTGGCCGTTGCGCGCGATCTCCAGCGTCACGCCCAGCGGCTCGAGCACGCTGGACAGCGCGAAGATGTTGCGCACGTCATCCTCGGCCAGCAGCACGGTGCGTCCATCGAGCACGGTGTCACGGCGGCGTGCCTCGCGCAGCAGGCGCTGCTGGTCGGTCGGCAGGCTGGCCTCCACGCTGTGCAGGAACAGGGTCACCTCATCCAGCAGGCGCTCGGGCGAGCGCGCGCCCTTGATGATGATGCTCTTGGAGTAGCGGCGCAGGCGCTGCTCTTCCTCGCGGTTGAGCGCACGGCCGGTGTAGACGATCACTGGCGGGAAGCCGACATCATCGTTGCCGGCCATGTGCTCGAGCAGGTCGTAACCACTGCCGTCGGGCAGCGACAGGTCCATCACCATGCAGTCGAAGGTGACCGTACTCAGCTGCTCCAGCGCACCGGCCAGAGTGCCCACCGCGACAATCTGCAGCTGATCACGGCCCAGCAGCAGTTCCAGGTTGTGGCGCAGCTCACTGTCGTCCTCGACGATCAGCAGACGCCGCACGTCGCGCTGGCTGGTCTGCTCCAGCTGCTCGATGGCCGACACCAGACGCTCGCGCGTGGTCGGCTTGATCGCGAAACCAATCGCGCCCAGCTCGCGCGCCACCTGGCTGCGGTCCATCGCCGAGACCACGTGCACCGGGATATGCCGGGTATCGGGGTTGCGCTTCAGGCGCTCCAGTACGCTCAGGCCGGACACGTCCGGCAGGCCGATATCGAGCAGGATGCCGTTCGGGCGCAGTTCGCTGGCCAGGGTCAGCGCCTCTTCGGCGGTCCCGGCCACCACGCAGTCAAAGTCCAGTTCATGGGCCAGGGCCACCAGTGCTTCGGCGAACGTGGCGTCGTCCTCAACGGCCAGGATCAAGCGGCCAGCGCGTTGGCGACGACCGCGGTCATCGGCCACGCTGGGCACCGTCGTGGTCGGCGCCACCGCGGCCGCTGCAGGTACCGGCATCGCCGGCACAGTGGCCGTGGCGGGCGCCGCCACGGGCGCCGCAGAGATGTCAGTGGCGTTCGATGCGGGCGCACCCTGCAACGGCAGTTCCAGGATGAAGCAGCTGCCGCGGCCCGGTTCACTGTCGACCTGGATGCTGCCGCCCATGCGCTCGGCCAGATCGCGCGAGATCGACAGCCCCAGGCCGGTGCCACCGTAGCGGCGGCGGGTGCTGCCATCGGCCTGGCGGAACGCCTCGAAGATGACCTGCAACTGCTCGCGGGCAATGCCGATACCGCTGTCGCAGACCTCGAACCGGATGCGGCCCTGGCCGCCCGCACGCACGTGCAGGCTGACCTTTCCATGCTCGGTGAACTTCACCGCATTGGCCAGCAGGTTCTTCAGGATCTGCTGCAGGCGCTGGCTGTCGACCACCAGCTGGCTCGGCGCCAGCGCATCGGCCTCGATCTGCAGGGCCAGGCCCTTCTGCCGCGCCATCGGCTCGAAGGTCTCGCGCAGGCGCTGCAGCACGCTGTCCGTCACCACCACTTCATCGGCCAGCTCGACGTGGCCGGCCTCGATGCGCGACAGGTCCAGGATGTCATTGATCAGCGCCAGCAGGTCGTTGTTGGACGACAGGATCGCGCGCGCATACTTCACCTGTTCTTCGGTGAGCGTGCCGTCCTTGTTGTCGGCCAGCAGCTTGGCCAGGATCAGCGAGCTGTTCAGCGGCGTACGCAGTTCATGCGACATGTTGGCCAGGAACTCGGACTTGTAGCGCGAGGTGGCGGCCAGTTCGTTGCTGTTGCGCACCAGCTGGCTCTGCGCGACCAGCAGCGCCTGCTTCTGCGCCTCCAGCTCGTGGGTGCGCTCTTCCAGCTGGACGTTGCTCTGTTCCAGCTCGGCCTGCTGTTCTTCCAGATGGCTCTGCGACTGCAGCAGGCTGCGGCTCTGCTCTTCCAGTTCCTCATTGGCCACGCGCAGCTCTTCCTGCTGGGCCTGCAGCTCCTCGCCCTGGCGCTGGGATTCCTCCAGCAGCACCACCAACTGTGCACGCAGCAGTGATGCGCGCAGCGCCATGCCGATGGTCTCTGCACAGCGCTCCAGCAGCTCGACATCGAGTCGATCCTGTTCGCCGGCGCGGGTGCGTCCCAGTTCAACGATGCCCACGACCGCACCATCGCTGCTGATCGGCGCCAGGATGCGCTCGCGCACCGGCAAGCGCCCCAGGCTGGTCTGCAGCTCAAGCACCGAATCGTCACCCCCGTGCAGGTGGCGGATGCGTTCGTCCCGCGCCACCTGCCCGGCCACGCCCTCCTGCAATGCCAGCGACGCCGGCATGCCGGACGGCAATGCCAGGCCACCGGTCAGCTGCAGTCGCCCCCCTTCCAGGCGGTAGACGGCGGCGACATCCGCCTGCAGTTGGGCCCCCAGGCTGGTTGCCGCGGCCTCGGCGATCTGCTCCGGACCCAGGTCACCGCGCAGGCTCATCGCCACCGCGTTCTCGGCTTCCTGCAGCCACAGCGCCCGCATCGCTTCGCGCCGCGCCTGGATGGCGCGGGAGACGATCAACGCGATCATCAGGAACGCACAGCCGCCGATGCTTCGGTTGACCAGCGAGAACGCCGAGTTGGAGCTGGCCGGAGCGACGTTGTAGCCAATGATCAACAGGACGCAGGCGACGACGGCCACGATGAACGGCGCGCGCGCACTGCGCTGGAACAGCGTGACGCCAACAGCGAGGAAGTACGCCAGCCAGACGGCATAGCCCAGTGGAACCACCAGTTCCAGGGCGATGGTCGCCCCCAGCAGGACGGCGGAGGTCATCCAGATCCAGCGGTCACGCGTGGTCGCACCAGGACGCATGCAGGTCGGTTCCAGGAAATAAAGGTGGGAGATGGTACCCCGTGTCGTATTCAGCCGCACAGTACGAATGGCACGTGCCATGCCTCCACACACTCTTCACACTGCACTGCCTAGCTTCACGTCCCTCCCAGGGGTAATGCTCATTTCCACGTGGACGCTGCCGCCTCTACGACGTCCGTGCTGACGGACCCTTCACGCCAACTGCGACTGCTGATCGACAGCGTGCGCGACCATGCGCTGTACCTTCTTGATCCTGATGGCATGGTCTGCAGCTGGAACCCGGGCGCGGAGCGCATCAAGGGCTATTCAGCCGATGAAGTGGTAGGCACGCACTTTGGCCGTTTCTATCTGGCTGCCGATCGCGAGGCGGGGGAACCGCAGCGCCTGCTCCGCCATGCAGCTCAACATGGCCACGTTGCCAGTGAAGGGTGGCGGGTACGTCGCGATGGCTCCTCGTTCCGTGCCAGCGTGGTCATCGAGCCGGTCGTCGAGGCAGGCGAGCTGCTCGGCTTCGTCAAGATCACCCGCGACATCACCGAGCAGTGGCAGGCACAACGACTGCTGCGCGACGCCCAGCGTGCGCTGCGCAACACCCAGCAGTTCGAAACCGTCGGCCGCCTCAGCCGCGGCCTTTCGCACGAATTCAACAACCTGCTGACCACCATCGGCAACGCGCTGGACCTGCTCTCACTGCGTGTAAGCGGTGACGATGCGCGTGCCGCCGAGCTGCTGGATGCTGCACAGGCAGCCACCGACCGCGGCGCGCTGTTGACCCGCCAGTTGCTGGCGTTCAGCACCGGCCAGACCCTGATCCGCGAGCCACTGGACATCAATGCCCTGGTACTGCAATGGCTGCCGGACCTGCAGCGCGCCTGTCCGCCTGCGGTGCTGCTGGAGTTACGGCTCACACCCGGCCTGCCCCTGGTGAACACCGATGCGATGCAGTTGCAGGCTGCGCTGGCCAACCTGGTGGCCAATGCCGCCGATGCCACCCTCGAAGGCGGCCGCATCCTGATCGGCACCGCATTGGAGCATCGGCTCGACCCGGATGCGGACTCCACGCTGCAACGGGGCTATGTCACGCTCAGCGTCTGCGATGATGGCCACGGAATGGCGGCCGACATCGCCGAACGGGCCACCGAGCCCTTCTTCACCACCAAGGACATCGGCAAGGGCAGCGGCCTGGGCCTGAGCCAGGTGTTCGGATTCACTACCCAGAGCGGCGGCTTCGTCGACGTGTCCACCACGCCCGGTGTCGGCACCACGGTCAGCCTGCTGCTCCCCGCTATGGAGGACCCTGCCGATGACCGATGACCCGATCCGCGTACTGATGGTGGAAGACCAGACCGATCTGCGTGAAATGATCGGCCTGGCCCTGCGCGACCTCGGCATCGACGTGGCCACGACCGCCGACGCGCATGAGGCCGCCGCCCTGCTGAAGGGCGAAGCACGTTTCGACGTGGTGTTCAGCGACGTCAGCATGCCCAACGGCATGTCCGGCATCGAGCTGAGCGAGCATGTGGCGCGCGAACAACCGCAGGCGCGGATGATCCTGTCGTCCGGCTATGCCCGTTCGCAGCTGCCGCCGCTGCCGGAACAGGTGGAGTTCCTGCCCAAGCCGTATCGGCTGCGCCAGCTGGTGCAGTTGTTGAAGCAGGCGTAAGCCACGGCGCCCCGGCAGCAAGCCCCTGCGGTCATCCCTTCATCGCCCCCCGCTGGAACGACGCCAGCAGCGTGGAAGCCGCCGCGGCCGGCGCCAGCCGACCACGTGCGAGTGACCAGGTGATGCCGTAGAAACAGGTCCAATAGAAGTCCGCGAGCCACACTGCGGTGAAACCGACGTTGAACTCTCCGGCCGCCTGACCACGCAGGAAAAACGCCTCGAAGCGCTCGCCGATCGGCGCCCAGCGCTCCGGCAGAAGATGCAGGTCGCCCTGGCGCTGCTGCTCTTCCATCATCCGCGCGAACAGCAGCGTCACCAGTTCCCAGTCCGCCAGCAGCGTGGCGGTGACCTGCTCCAGCACGTGGCGTGCATCACCGCCCTCGTCGAACCAGATCGCCGCCGCTTCCAGACGCTCAAAGCCTGCGGCGAACAGTGCTTCGTCTATCGCTTCACGTGTCGGTGCAAACCGATACAGCGTGGCCCGGCTGATGCCTGCCCCCTGCGCCAGTTCGCTGAGCGTGCAGCGGGGATGGCTGACCAGGGTGGCTGCCAGGGCGTGGTGCAGGTCGCGGCGGGTGCGTGCTGCGGCAGGTCGCATGAAAACGCTGAGGTATGGGTTCGCCCTCACGCTAGCATGAATCATCAATTAATAAACTGAATCACGGATGATTCATCCGAATCACCAATGCGCTAAAACGGCTGTGCGTCCGGTGCACCCGGGTCGGTGCGCGACAGGGAACGCGTCACAGGCATCGAAGGAGACAACGCCATGCTGCATCCACTACGCGATATCGCTGTACTGTTCGACGCCAGCGACACCGGGAACCGCGTTCTCAACATCGCCGCCCATCTGGCGCAGGCGCAGCAGGCGCATCTGGTCGCAGTCTCCACCGCCCAGCATCCCACCGACATCGCCAACGGCTTCGCGCGCGGCGCCGGCATCGCCGCCGCGCTCGACCATGAGGCGCGCGCGGATGCCGCCTGCACCGCACAGTTGATGCAGAACCTGCGTGCCGTGTCCGAGCCGCTGCAGATCAGCACCGAACTGCGCATCGTCTCGGACTATCTGGGCGGCGCCGACCTGGCCCTGCAGTCGCTGTACTGCGACCTGATCATCGCCGGCTATCCGCGCACGCCCGGCGCCCCTTCTGGCTGGCACCCGCTGGGCACCCTGCGCCAGACCGGCGTGCCGATGCTGCTGGTGCCGCCGCATTGGCAAGGCGATCAGGTCGGCCATCGCATTGTGGTGGCCTGGAATGCCAGCAAGCAGGCACGTCGCGCGGTGGCCGATGCGCTGCCCCTGCTCGCGCGTGCACAAGCGGTGCACCTGCTGATGGTCGACACGCCCAAGGCCGAGGCCACACCCGGCGCAGAGATGGCCCAGCATCTATCGCGGCATGGCGTTGAAGTGGAGATCCAGACGATCAGTTCGAGCCAGGGCGGCGTTGCCGCAACCATCCGCCAGCACGTACTCGATGCCGACGCCGACCTGCTGGTGCTGGGCCCTTACAGCCGCAGCCGGGTGATCGAGCGCGTGCTCGGCGGAGTCACCGAGGATCTGCTCGCCGAAGTACCGACGCCGCTGTTCGTATCACATTAGTGCCGCCCTGCCCCGACCGGCGGTAGCCGGTCAGGGATTGACCGGTATGCCGTCGGAAGTAGCGACACAGGTAGGACGCATCCTCGAAACACAGGCGCTCGGCGATGCGACCGATCGGCAATTCGCTGTAGGTGAGCAGTGCCTTGATCTCCAGCACCACCTGACGGTCGATCAATGCCTTCGGCGTCTCGTCGAAGCACTCGCGGGTCAGCTGCGAAAGATAGAACGGGGTGATGCACAGCGCCTCGGCGTAGGACTGCACGTCACGTTGGCGCGTGCTGCGCTGCCCGACCAGCTCCCAGAAGCTCCAGGCCAGGCGCTCGCGTCGGCTGACCTGCGCGGGCGCCCGCTTCTGCTTCGGCAGCAACGTGGCCATCTTCAGGAAGAAACTCTGCAGTAGATTGCGCAGCATCACGTGGCGATGCCGTCCACCGTTGTGTTGCGCGTCCATCATCAGCTGCAACCATCCCTGCAGCAACGGCACATCCAACGGTGACGGCCGGCAGTGCGGCTGTTCGTGCAGGAACTGGAACAGCGCATTGGGCAACACATAGGCCACCTCCGATGCCAGCGCTTTGGGCATCAGGCAGACCATCGCCAGGAAGCCGCGCGAGCGATGCCGCAGCAGCGCCAGCGTGTCCTCTGCCAGCACCAGCACATCATGACGCTGCACCGCTACTTCGCGGAAATTCAGTGCAAAGCGCGCGCACCCCGAGACGCATACCAGTACCACCAGATAGGCGTGACCGAACGACAACGGGACGCCCTGTCCTTCGGCCAGCGTACTGACCTCCAGCCGCATGGATTCGTCCTGGTCCAGAAGCTGGGGTACGCGGTCCATGGGCCGATCCGGCTGTATTCCGGGCCCCAGCATACTCGGGCTCGACCATCAGTTGTGAAAAGTACCGAAACCATCAAGGTCCCGTTCTGGGCCGGTCGCGCCTGGCGACCTAGCCTGTGCACTCTCTTTGTCTCCTTGGAATCGACATGCAGCTGCACACCGAACGCTTGATCCTTCGCCACTGGCGAGACACCGACGCCGCCGATCTGTACGAGTACGCCCGCGACCCGCGCGTGGGTCCGATCGCCGGTTGGCCGGTGCACACCAGTGTCGAGGAAAGTACCGAAATCATCCGCACCGTCTTCAACCAGCCAGAGGTCTACGCACTGCAGAACCGCGAAGACGGCCGCGCCATCGGCTGTGTCGGCATCCTGATCGGCGCTGACAGCAACTTCGAGATCAGCGACCGCGAAGGCGAGATCGCCTACTGGATCGGCGTACCGTACTGGGGCCGCGGGCTGGTCCCCGAAGCGGTGCGCGAAGTGATGCGGCATGCATTCCTGCAGCTGGAGCTGGAAGCGCTGTGGTGCGGTTACTTCGCTGACAACCTGCAATCGCTCACCGCGCAGCGCAAATGCGGTTTCCAGCATCACCATACCGAAGTGAACAAGTTCAACAGCTTCCTTGGCGACTACCGTACCGAGCACATCAGCCGCATCACCCGCGAGCAATGGTGTGCCCTGCAGGCCGCCACACCTGCTTGAACAGGATTCAGCCCGACGTGCGCTGCATGAACAGAAGTTCCGGCGTCGAGGACGCTTCAACCTGCAGGAAACCGAGATCGCGGTACAGGGCCACGGCGGCCGTATTATCACGATAGACGCGCAGGGTGAGGCGTTGGATACCGTCTTCACGCAGCGCCTGTGCACTCAAGGCCTGCATGAGCAGCCGGCCAAGGCCGCGCCCGCGTGCCAACGGGGAAACAATGATGCGGCCCAGGTGCGCGGTGCCGGAGCCGGTCATCCAGTACTGGCCAAAGCCTACGCAAAGATCTTGCTCGTCCAGCAGCGCCCAGCCCGGGCGCACCTCGAGCTCAAGCACCTGCGCGAACCGCTCCGGCGGCAGTGGAAACGGTACACCCGGGCCTGCCCAGCGCTGGGTGGCCCCGGCGGATTCGGGCCAGCTGGCGACGGTGGCGTAGTTCGAAGGCTGGACGGGGCGAAGGTTGGGTTCCATGACATTCATGGTGCGCCATTTGCACCGGATAGACACGCTGCATGGCCGCACTTGAGTTTTGTCATAGGACAATAAACAATTCCAGACGTCCAGTCGTCACGCCCCAGGCGCGGTGGCACCCAACCCATCCCAGTTCCGGGAGATCCCATGTTCAATGGCCGCAGCGCGTTTCCCCTGACCCTGCTCTCTGAAGCCGGCATCGACTTTCGGGCATTTGCGCACCTGATCGAGCGCCTGGCTGATTCCGGTGTTGATTCAATGGGCGTCCTGGGCTCTACGGGCAGCTACGCCTATCTTGAAAAGCCCGAGCGCAAGCGGGTGCTGCGCGAAGCACTCGCGCATGCCGGGGGCGTACCGGTGATCGCCGGCATCGGTGCACTGCGTACCCGGGATGTGCTGGAACTAGCGCTGGATGCGGAGGATGCGGGTGCTGCTGGCCTGCTGCTAGCTCCGGTGTCCTACCAGCCCCTGAAGGATCATGAGGTGCAAGCGCTGTTCGAAACCGTATGCGCTGCGGTGCGCACACCGATCTGCGTCTATGACAATCCCGGCGCCACGCACTTCCGCTTCTCCGATGCGTTGCATGGCCGCATCGCCGCGCTGCCCAACATCGCCTCGATCAAGATTCCGCGCCTTGCTGACGATCCGGCCGAGGCGGCCGCGCGCGTTGCGGCACTCCGTGCGTGCGTTCCTGCGCATGTGACGCTGGGCGTCAGTGGTGACGCCTCGGCGGTGCGTGGACTGCTGGCGGGGTGCGATGGCTGGTATTCGGTAACTGCCGGACTGTTCCCCGAGGTTGCGCTGCAGATCGTGCGGGCCGTGGGAAACAGCGATGCCGAGGGCGCCATGGCCCTCTCGGCACGACTGGCGCCGCTGTGGTCGTTGTATGACCGGTTTGGCGGGATTCGCGTCACGGCCTGCGCAGCGGCCCTGCTGGGGCTGTGCGGCGAAGACTGCCTGCCACTGCCGCTGCAGGGGCTGCGGGACGGCGAGCGCGAGGAAGTGGCGGTGGTGTTGGGTGGGCTGGGGCTGTTGTAGAAGCCCGGCGAGCGGTTGCCGCGCAGTGTGGCGGGTGGTGACCCCGGCCCGATTCGAACGGGCGACCTTCCCCTTAGGAGGGGGACGCTCTATCCAGCTGAGCTACGGGGCCATTGGCAGCGGGGAAGGATACCGCGTCTGGCTGAATGGACCAAGCGCGGGGCGTTCTGCAGGACGTCCAGCACCAGTATTCTGCGCACATCCACCCCCTGCACTTATACCGTCGCCGCATGATGACCTTCTGGGAGAGCCTGTCTGCGCTCGGCGACAGCCGCGCCTTGTTTCCGCTTGCCACTGTACTCGCCTTGTTCCTGCCAACCTCTCACCGCCACCTGCTGTGGCGCTGGGCCGTGGCCATCACTGTGGTCGCCGCGACCACTCTGGCCAGCAAGATCGCCTTCATGGGCTGGGGTTTCGGGTTGGAGCATCTGGATTTCACCGGCATCTCCGGGCATGCCGCCATGTCCAGCGTGCTCTATCCCGTGACCTTATGGCTGCTGGCCAGCGGCCGCAGCCGACACTTGCGGGCCTGGGCCGTCGCTGGCGCGGGGCTTGCAGTCGCGATCGGATACTCTCGACTGCCTTTGCGGGCCCATTCCCCCTCCGAGATCATCATAGGACTCAGCCTCGGCCTGGCTGCGTCGGCTTGGGTGCTGCGTCACGGGCAGACGCTGGGCAACATCCTGGCGGTGCATGGCCGCGCCGCGTTGCTGACCATTGCCGCCGCCATGACCACGCCGATATTGCTCGCAGATTTACACACTCATGACCTCGTGAAGGCCGCTGCGAAGACACTGTCCGGCCGCACGCAGGCATTCGAGCGCCAGAATCTACGCGGCAATTCGTCGCTAGGCAGAAGCCATCATTAGGCACGAAGTTTCCACAAATCTTGACAGCAAGGGTTCATCCGCAGAATATGTGAAAGGAATTTCCCCTGACGGAGCAGGCCTCCCATGTTCAAGAAGACGATCGCAGTTGTGGCACTGGCGGCCCTGTCCGCCTCCCCGATGATGAGTTTCGCGCAGGAAGCGCAGGCTACGGCCGGCACGGAGGCTACTGCGGCTGAAGTTGCCGGCGCAGAAGCTGCTGGCGTCTCGACCGCTGCAGTCGTGGGCACCACCGTAATCGGCGTGGCCGCCGCTGCCGTTGCCTACAGCATCGGCGGCGACAGCACGAGCGGCAGCAATGACGGCGGCAGCGGCACTGATCCGGGCGGCCCGGGTCCGGGCGGCCCTGGTACGGGTGGCACCGGCGGTACGGGCGGCACCGGCGGTACGGGTGGCACCGGCGGCTGATCAGCGCACCGCGCACCACTCAGGCCCTCGCCGGGCGCGGCCCGGCGGGGGTTTTTTATGCCTGCCAGACTCTCATTCCCATGAACAACATCACCCCTCGCCTTCTTGCCGCTGCGTTGACCGCACTGGCACTGTCCAGCTGCGCGCTTGCGCCGGGACAGCACCTGCGCCGCAGCGACGTCGCCGTTGACCGCAAGAGCGGCGATGGTCAGCTGGAAATCGTCACCATCACGCCGAAGCTGATCGCGCAGGAAAACGCCGCGCGTACGCAGAATTCACTGCCGGCTGCATTGTTCGATTACCAGCCTGCACCGTACACGGTCGGCGCCGGCGACATTCTCTATGTCACCGTATGGGATCACCCGGAACTGACCGTGCCGGCCGGTCCCCAGCAGCAAGGCGCTTTGGCAGGGCGCCTTGTGCAGAGTGACGGCACGATGTTCTACCCATACATCGGCAAGGTCACAGCTTCAGGCAAGACGCCGATGCAGCTCCGCGAGGAGATCAGCACCCGCCTGGCCAAGTACGTGGAATCGCCCCAAGTGGACGTATCCGTCCTCACCTATGGCAGCCAGCGGGTCTGGGTGACAGGCGCTGCCCAGCGATCCTCGCCGATTGCTCTGGGCACCTCGCCGCTGACGCTGGCGGATGCGATCAGCCAGTCCGGACTGGACAACCAGCAGGCCGACTTGTCCGGCATCCAGCTCAGCCGGGAAGGCACCACTTACACGATCAATCTGGAAACCCTGGCCCGCGAGTTCGGCGGCCGCCAATTGCTCCTCAAGGATGGCGACTCCATCTTCGTTCCTTATCTGGATCGCAAAGAGATCTTCGTGGTGGGCGAAGTCAATCAGCCCGGCGCCTACAGCTTCCGCACGGGCGATGTCTCGTTGAACCAGGCACTGGGCCGTGCTCGCGGCCTGCTTCAACAGACCGCAAACGGCAACGCCGTGTATGTCATCCGCGGCAGCACGGACCTGCAGCAGGAGCCGTCGATGGTCTATCAGCTGGAGGCGCGCTCGCCGACCGCATTTGCTGCCGGCAGCCAGTTCCATCTACAGCCGGGCGACGTGGTATTTGTCGGCGCAGCCGGCGTCAGCCGTTGGAATCGCTTCGTAAATCAGCTGCTGCCCTTTACCAATATCCTGTACAACGCGGCGCGTACTGGAACCGAAATCAAGGACAACTGACATGGCTCGCATGGATGCGGCTTGCCACTGCCCAGCACATCGGGCCCGTGGCGCGGTGTTGCTGGTCATCGTCGCCGCCCTGCTGCTCACCGGGTGCACCACCGGCAGCCGTTCCACAGTGGACACCTTCCGGCTGATCACCCATCGCCCGGCACAGGCGACCGCAGAAGGCGTGGCCAACAACCGCTTCCCGCAGATGCAGGTAGAAACTCCTGACCTCACCGCAGTGGCGGTGTTGGGCTACATCGATGGAGGCCGCCAGCAGTGGTTCGCAGGCTCACATGCGGTGTTCGAAATGGACGCTCACGGCCTGCTGCTGGGTGGCAGCGGCCTGGGGCAGCAATGGCATGCGCGTATCGACGGCCCTTCGCCGTTCGAGGACCTGCGTACAGTGACCGCGCCCGTTACGGTGCAACGCCGCTATGACTGGGTTCCCGCCTACCAGGTCGACGTCGCCGTGACCGGCACACTGAGCAGGGGTGCACTGGAGCAGGTAGACATACTGGGTTCGCGTCGAACCCTGCAGCGGTTCGACGAGCGGCTACAGGGCGGCGGAATGAGTGGCCGCAATGTCTACTGGGCAGATCCGGTCACGGGCTTCATCTGGAAAAGCCGACAACATCTGGCACCCGGCCGCGTCGCAGAACTGACCCAGCTCAAACCCTATCGCACGGCCAAGGATTGAGCCATGACGTTCAGATTTCTCAACCCGGCAATCCTTGCCGCGCTGTTTGCTGCCACTGGCGTCCAGGCCGCGCAGATACATATTGAAGGTGCCGTCGAAGCAGCCGGGGAGTACGAGCTGAGCGCTGGCGCCCGTCTGGCCGACGGGCTACTGCTAGCCCGCCCAAACACCGACGCCTACCTACTGGGGACAAGCCTCGAACGCCCACATGCCCTGCAGGCCCAAGTGCGGCTGCGCGCGGGGCTGCAGTATGGCGTCGGGCAGCTGGCAGAGTCTGCCGACGCACAGGTAGTGACGCTAGCGCAGGCATTGCAGACCTGGCTGGAGACACATCCGGCCACCGGCCGGACGCCCATCGCCGGACCCGCACGACTGATCCAGGTCCAGCCCGCGAACAACCCGATACTAGTCACAGGCGATAGGCTGCGGTTCCCACTGCAGCCACGCACGATCACCGTCATGGGCGCAGTGGAGCAGGAATGCGAGCTGCCGCACGTCCCGCAGCGCGATGCGCGCGACTATATGGGTGACTGTCATCCCAGTCCTCTTGCTGACCGCAACGATATTTACGTGATCCAACCCGACGGGCGAATCCAGCAGCTGGGTATCGGCCTGTGGAACCGCGCAGATCCCCAGGCTGTCGCGCCTGGAGGTACGGTCTTCGTGCCCGTACGTGCGTCCCTCATCAAGCATATCGACCCGCTGTTCAACAGCGATTTCGCCACGTTCATCGCCACCCAGCCCATCAATCCGTGATGACCCAGCCCTGCCTGCGCGCGCCCCCGGTGCGCCCCGCCCGTTTCGCACTGAGCGCGCTCGCCTTGTCGCTGTCCTGCGCGCTGCATGCACAGGAGGCGCCGCCACCCACCGCCAACGAATGGGGCGGGATCGGCCTGTTGCAGACGCCTACCGCGCGCATGGCAAGCGACGGAGACCTGAGCTTTACGGCGTCATACAACGCTCCGTACGCCCGCTATAACCTGACCATGCAGCCATTCCCATGGCTGGAGGCGTCATTCCGCTACATCAATGTCAATAACTTACTGTACGGGCCCAGCGTTGCAGGCGATCAGCATTACAAGGACAAGTCGATCGACTTCAAACTGCGCCTATGGCAGGAATCACGCCTGCTGCCGGAGCTGGCCTTTGGTGTGCGCGATCTGGGTGGCACTGGATTCTTTTCCAGCGAATACCTGGTTGCCAACAAGAATTTCGGTCCGATCGATGCGTCGATCGGACTTGCCACCGGCTACATTGGCAACCGCGGCGACTTCTCCAATCCACTCGGCGCTATCGATGATCGCTTCAAGGACCGCCGCTCCATTGCCAACAGTGACATCACCCAGTCCGGCAAGTTCGGCCTGAGCAACATGTTCAAGGGGCCAGTTGGCGTTTTTGGCGGCATCACCTACCAGACGCCCATGGATGAGCTGCTGCTCAAAGTCGAATACGACGGCAACGACTACCGCCGCGAACCCCGCAACAACAACCTGCGCCAGCGCACGCCCGTCAACGTGGGCCTGGTCTATGTGCCAAACCGCAACGTAGAGCTGACTGCAGCCTGGGAGCGCGGCGACGCGGCGATGTTCTCGCTCACCCTGCGTGGCAACCCGGGCAATGCGCCTGCTGCACCGAAGCCGTTCGACCCGCCACCGCAGCGACTGCTGCCCGAGACGGCCGCCGTCGATCAGCGCGCATCAGTTGCCAACAGCGACGCTTCTGGTGCCGCACCTGGCACCAGCACCGATTGGGCAGCGATCAGCACCGAGCTGCAGCGCAATGCCGGCTTCCGTGTCGAACGCATTTCGCGCCGCGGCGACGAACTGTATGTCGACGGTTACCAGACCCGCTACCTGCATGCCGCCAAGGGCCTCGGACGCGCCACGCGCATTCTTGCCAACGCGACCGGCGATGACTACAACTGGTTCACCCTGCGTACCACCCGCGTGGGCATGCCGATCGCCGATCAGTCGATCAACCGCGAAGCGTTCGCGGGATACCTGGATGGCACGGTCAGCGAAGACGTACTGCGACGGAGCACGGAACTGCAGGCGCCTGACGCGCGCGCGCGCGAAACGCTTTACACACCCAAGCGCAACCCGTTCGGCGGCGGCTTCAACATCGGCTACCGGCAGAACCTTGGCGGCCCCGATGGCTTCATTCTGTACCAGGTCGCAGCCAACTATACGGGCAGCCTGTTCCTGCGCGACAACATCTGGCTGACCGGCACCATCAGTGCCGATGTCACCAACAATTACCACAAGTTCAAGTACAACGCCCCAAGCCGCCTGCCGCGCGTACGTACCGACATCCGCCAGTACCTGACCACCTCCGACATCATGCTGCCCAACCTGCAGGCCAACATCGCCGGGCGGCTGGCACCGGACCTGTATGGCATCGCCTACGCAGGCTACCTGGAGTGGATGTATGCTGGCGTCGGCGGCGAACTGCTGTATCGCCCAAGCGGCGAGCGCTGGGCGGTTGGCGCAAATCTCAACCGGGTGCAACAGCGCGACTATGACCAGCACTGGGGCCTTCGTGACTACCGCGTCACCACCGGCCACGCCACGTTCTATTACGCCTTCGACGCCCGTGAACGCATCATCGGCTCGCTATCGGTCGGCCAGTATCTGGCCGGCGACAAGGGCGCCACTCTGGACCTGGCCCGCGTATTCGACAACGGCGTGACAATGGGCGCGTATGCGACCAAGACCAATGTCTCGGCGCGCGACTTTGGTGAGGGCAGCTTCGACAAGGGTATCTACTTCAGCATTCCGCTCGATGGATTCCTGCCACGCTCCACGCGTGGCCGTGCGGCCTTCAATTGGAACCCGCTGATCCGCGATGGTGGCGCCATGCTCGGCCGCAAGTACGGCCTGTACGGCATGACTGGTGATCGCGACGAGCGCTTCTTCTACGACAATCTGCGTAACGTCGGGGAATGACAAAAGCCGGGAGCCTGGCGGCTCCCGGCCATTCGTCTGCAGCGCAACTTCAAAGAGCTTGTGCAATCAAAGGTAACGCACCCAGCTCTTCACCCCCTCATCCATCAGCGTGTAGACGTGCTCGAATGCAGCACGCTGCTGGCGATAGGGATCGGGAATCTCGCGATCGGACTGCCACTTTCCCAGCAGGAAGGTCTTGCCCGACGCCTCCGGCGCGATTTCGATGATGCGATGGACATGCTTGCGCTCCATCACCAGCACCAGATCCGAAGCTGCCAGGATGCCGCGGTCGATCTGCCGCGCACGATGGCTGCTGCCATCCAGGCCATGCTCGGTCAACAGCGCCTGCGCGGTGGCATCCACACCATGATTGACCAGGGCCCCCAGCCCGGCCGAGGACACCGTGATGCCCCTGCCGCTCACAGCCTCACGCAGCATCACTTCCGCCGACGGACTACGGCAGATGTTGCCGACACACACAACCAGAATATTCTTGAACACGGACAACGGCTTCCATCAATTCTTCAATACATGGCACGCAACACCTGGCCGCCCCTACAGACCGGGCACTTCCATCCGAGCGTGCCGCCACATGCCGGCAGCAGCCTCGCCTAGTATGCCGATTTCTGGCCCAGCACTTTGAAGGCCGTCATCAAAATGATCCGTACGTCCAGCGTCGGACTCCAGCGCCGGATGTAATCAATGTCGTACTGGACCCGCTTCTTCATCGAGCGCAACTCCGGTGTCTCACCACGCAATCCGTGGACCTGCGCCCAGCCGGTAATCCCCGGCTTCACATAGTGGCGATGCATGTAGCGCTCGATCACACGCTCGTAGTGATTGTTATGCTGAATCGCGTGCGGTCGCGGCCCAACCACCGACATGTTACCGCCCAGCACATTGAAGAACTGTGGCAGCTCATCCAGGCTGCTGCGACGCAGGAACGCACCGAACCGGGTCACTCGCGGATCACCGCGCGTCGCCTGGGTGATCTGCCCGGCGCCCTCTGCATGTACGCGCATGGAGCGGAACTTGAGCATCCAGAATTCCTTTCCGCCCAGTCCATGGCGCTTCTGGCGGAACAGCACCGGCCCCGGAGAACTCAGCTTCACACCAATGGCCAACACGGCAAACAAAGGCGCCAGCAGGATTACTGCCACGCCTGCAACCATGATGTCCTCGACGCGCTTGAACAAGCGGAATCGATGATCAACCAAGCCTTGGCGTACACCGATCATCGGCACATCACCCACCTGGTGCACACCAGGGTTCAGCGCCCCAAGGCCCGTGGTATCAGGAATCAGACGCACAGGCACCGGAAAACGCTCGATCTGCTTAAGCATGTCCTTGATGGCGCCAGCATGCCCCATCGGCAGAGACACCCATACCTGATCGAATTCGCCGCGGTGCTGATCCATGTACTGCGGGACGTCTTCCAGTCGCCCCAGCCTGCACGGCGCGTCCCCTCCGCGGCGGGTGGCGATATCGCCCGCACTGGCAAAGTAGCCGATGACGTCCTTGCCAAGCTCTGGCTTCCCGCGCAGCAGGCGATGCAACCTCAAAGCGGGAGCCCTTAGCCCAACCAGCAAGATGCGCTCGTGGTCCATTCCGCGCGAGCGCAGGCGATGCAACTGCACTCTCAGCAATACGCGCAGCGCCGCCATCGATGCCAGACCAAAGGCGTACCAGCCAATCAGCCATGTCGAGGGCACCACGTCGGCAAGCCCAACCAGCACGACGTAGAGCGAAAACAGCGCAAAGGTGGCAGACCACGCCAGCAACAGCAGCCAGAGGTCAGCGAGCAGCCCCCGGATGCGCCAGTTCCGATACAGCGGCGCCACGGAGAAACACACGATGGCGCTGAGAATCACCGCGCCAAACACGATTCGCTGGGAGGAGTCCGGCGCAGCTGCTCCATACAACACGATATGGGAAAGCACTGCCATGCCTGGCAGTAGCAACATGTCGCCCAGGCGTAGCCCCAACTCCAGGGCAGCCCGGGCTTCGACGCGGCGGCGGCCAGCCCGGGCCCGCTCTGCGGAAAGGTCTTCTACTGATCCCTGTAGCAACGCACTTCTCCATTCTCGGCTCGACGGGACGCGGAATTGTCTGCGGCCACGTGCGCGGACTCCCCAGCCAGCACGGAATCGTCGAGGTTGTGTCAATCAAATGTGGAGGAATTGTGGATGAAGTCTGGGCCAAAAGATAGGAATCCCGACTGGGCACAGGCTCGGACGAACGCCATGAAATCACCCTATCCAATTGAAAATATTGACAATTTCCAGTGTGTCAATTTGCATCAACATGCGTCATTTAGCGTCAAAAAATGAACGTCATTGCGCACTTTCACTGGCGCTCAATCCACCCCGCACCGCACCAAAGCCCAACCACCACCCTCTGCTACCATCGGCGGTTCTGTTCATCGCGTCCCCCACCTGCCCGCGATGGCGCCAAACAACGTAACGAAACACAGGAGTCTGCATGTCTTCCGAGCTGCTCAAGTCCCTTGGCCTGGACGCGATCAACGCTGGCACGTACCTGGGCAACGGGGAGTGGTCGAGCGCGACCAGCGGTGAGCTGATCACCCCGGTCAACCCGACCACCGGCGAGCCGATCGCGCAGGTCCGCGCGACCACCGAGGCCGAGTACGAGACCGTCGTCGCCCGTGCGCAGGAAGCCTTCAAGGTCTGGCGCACCACGCCTGCCCCGCGCCGCGGTGAGGCCGTGCGCCTGTGCGGCGAAGCGCTGCGCAAGCACAAGGATGCGCTGGGTTCGCTGGTCGCCCTGGAAATGGGCAAGAGCAAGCCGGAAGGCGACGGCGAAGTGCAGGAGATGATCGACATCGCCGATTTCGCCGTGGGCCAGAGCCGCATGCTGTACGGCTACACCATGCATTCCGAGCGCCCCGGCCACCGCATGTACGAGCAGTACCACCCGCTGGGCCTGGTCGGCATCATCTCGGCCTTCAACTTCCCGGTGGCGGTGTGGAGCTGGAACTCGTTCCTGGCGGCCATCTGTGGCGACGTGTGCATCTGGAAGCCGTCCAACAAGACGCCGCTGACCGCCATCGCCTCGCTGAAGATCTGCAACGACGCCCTGCGCGAAGCCGGTTTCCCGGACATCTTCTTCCTGATCAACGATGCCGGCACCGCGCTGTCGGAGAAGATGGTCGATGACCGCCGCGTGCCGCTGATCAGCTTCACCGGCTCGACCCAGGTCGGCCGCACCGTCAACGAAAAGGTCGCGCGCCGCCTGGGCCGCTGCCTGCTGGAGCTGGGCGGCAACAACGCCATCATCCTGGACGAAACCGCCGACCTGAAGCTGGCCGTGCCGGGCATCGTGTTCGGCGCCGTCGGTACCGCCGGCCAGCGCTGCACCACCACCCGCCGCCTGATCGTGCACCGCTCGATCTACGCCGACGTGCTGGCCACCCTGGTCAAGGCCTACAAGCAGGTGGAAGGCAAGATCGGCGACCCGACCGATGCCGCCAACCTGATGGGCCCGCTGAACAGCGACGGCGCCGTGCAGCAGTTCCTCGATGCCATCGCCCGGGCCAAGGCCGCCGGCGGCACCATCGAAACCGGCGGCACCCGCATCGACCGCGCCGGCAACTTCGTGCTGCCGGCGATCGTCTCCGGCCTGAAGAACAGCGACGCCGTGGTCCAGCACGAGACCTTCGCGCCGATCCTGTACGTGATGCCGTACGACACCCTCGACGAAGCCATCGACATGCAGAACGGCGTGCCGCAGGGCCTGTCGTCCTCGATCTTCACCCAGAACCTGAAGACCGCCGAGAAGTTCCTGTCGGCCGCCGGCAGCGACTGCGGCATCGCCAACATCAACATCGGCACGTCCGGTGCGGAGATCGGCGGCGCCTTCGGTGGCGAGAAGGACACCGGCGGTGGCCGCGAATCCGGTTCGGATGCGTGGAAGGTCTACATGCGCCGCCAGACCAACACCATCAACTATTCGGATTCGCTGCCGCTGGCACAGGGCATCAAGTTCGACCTGTAACGCTTTCTGTAGTGCCGGGCCATGCTCGGCAGGATGTGCCATGAACACCGCAGGAAATGCAGCCGAGCATGGCTCGGCGCTACAGGGTGGCAAGCCGGTGATTGATTTCACCGGCCGCCGCGTGCTCATCGCCGGTGGCAGCAAGGGCATTGGCCGTGAGATGGCGCTGGCATTTGCCGGCGCCGGTGCGCGGGTCTCGGTCTGCGCCCGCGGCCAGGTCGGCCTGGATGCCCTGCGTGCCGATGCAAAGGTACGGGGCGTCGAGTTGCACACGTTTCCTGCCGATCTGGGCGAGGCCAACCAGATCCAGGCCTGGCTGCAGGCTGCCGCCGATACACTTGGCGGCATCGATGTGCTGGTCAACAACGCCACCGGCTATGGCATGGCCGATGACGAGGACGGCTGGGCCGCCAGCCTGCAGATCGACCTGATGGCGGCGGTACGGGCCTCGCGCCTGGCACTGCCGTGGCTGCGCGCATCCAACGATGCCTGCATCCTCAACCTGTCCTCGATCGCCGCCCAGCAGCCGCGTCCCGGTGGCGCGCCCTACGCTGCCGCCAAGGCCGCGCTGTCGCACTACACCACCTCGCAGGCACTGGCGCTGGCCAAGGACCGGATCCGGGTCAATGCCATCGCCCCGGGCTCGATCAAGTTCGATGACGGCCTGTGGGATCGCCGCCGCACCGAAGATCCCGCGCTGTACCACGGCACCCTGGCGAAGATCCCGTTCGGCCGCTTCGGCCACCCGCGCGAGATTGCCGACGCCGCCCTGTTCCTGTGCTCGCCGCTGGCGCGCTGGATCACCGGCCATGTGCTCAACGTGGATGGCGGCCAGGTGTTGATGGGCTGATACCGGCACACCGGTCGCTGCCAACCTTGGTTGGCATGGCTTTCGTCGACCAAGGTCGACGCCTACCATGGCTGACATTCCGGTCGACGCCTGCCATCGCATCCGCCGGGCATGGGATTGCCCGGGCAGAGGCACTATCATGTGCACACTGCCAAGGAGGACCCCGATGAGCGTGGCACCCCGACAGACAAGCGCCCTGGCCGTGGTCAGCCTGGTCATGGGCATCGCCAGCTGGACCGTCCTGCCCTTCGTGGCCAGCATCGTGGCCATCATCACCGGCCACATGGCCCGCGCCGAGATCCGCCGCCGCCCGCATGAACTGGAAGGCGATGGCCTCGCCGTCACCGGCCTGGTGCTGGGCTGGGTGATGGTCGGCGCCGTGATCGCCGCCATCCTGGTCTTCATCCTGTTCTTCGGCGGCCTGGCCTGGCTCGCCGCGATGTCGAACTGATCATCATGACCACTTCCGACAGCACTGAACGCTTCAGCAGCCGCGTCGCCGACTATGTCCGCTACCGGCCCGATTACCCGCCCGCCCTGTTGGAGTGGCTGCATGGCCCGATGGGCGTCAGCCACGAGGCCGTGGTCGCCGACATCGGCGCCGGCACGGGTATTTCCAGTCGCCTGTTCCTGGCCAGCGGCCATCCAGTAGTCGTGGTTGAACCCAACGCCGCCATGCGGGGCGCGGCCGAGGAATGGCTGGCACCGCAGTACCCGCAGTTCCGTGCGGTGGACGGCCGCGCCGAGGCCACCACACTGGACGATGCCAGCATCGATCTGGTCAGCGTCGCGCAGGCCTTCCACTGGTTCGACACCGTGGCGGTGCGCGCCGAGTGGCAGCGCATCCTGCGCCCGGGTGGCCTGGCACTGATCTACTGGAACTCGCGCCTGCTCGACGCCAGCCCGTTCCTGATCGGCTACGAACAGCTGTTGCTGGACTACGGCACCGACTACACCGCGGTGGCCGAGCGCTACCAGGACGACGCCACCATGCAGGCCTGGTTCGGCCCCGGCCTGCGCGGCATGGTGGAGCTGCCGAACGTGCAATATCTGGATTTCGACGCCCTGCGCGGGCGCCTGCTGTCCTCCTCCTACGCACCCCAAGCCGGTCATCCGCGCCATGCGCCGATGATCGCCGCCCTGCAGGACCTGTTCGCCGCCCACGCGGTCGACGGCCAGGTTGCTTTTGAATATCGAACCCGAGCCTTCCTCGGCACGCTGGACTGAACCGACGCATGTATTCGCTTGCCCGCCCCTTCCTGTTCTCGCTCGACGCCGAGCGCGCCCACGGCCTTGGCCTGTCCGCACTGGACCTGGCCTATCGCACCGGCACCACGCCGCTGCTGGCCGCACGCATCGCGCCGATGCCGAGCACCGTGTTCGGGCTGACCTTCCCCAATCCGGTCGGCCTGGCCGCCGGCCTGGACAAGAATGGCGAGCACATCGATGCATTGTTCGCGCTGGGTTTTGGCTTCGTCGAGATCGGCACCATCACCCCGCGTCCGCAGGCCGGCAATCCGCAGCCGCGCCTGTTCCGCCTGCCGGCGCACAACGCAATCATCAACCGCATGGGCTTCAACAATGCGGGCGTGGACGCGCTGGTGCGCAACGTCGAACGCGCGCGCAACCGTCGCGGCCTGCTCGGCATCAACATCGGCAAAAACAAGGACACCCCCAACGAACAGGCGGTGGACGATTACATTGCCTGCTTGGACAAGGTGTATCCGCTGGCCGACTACATCACGGTCAACATCTCCTCGCCCAACACCGCCGGCCTGCGTGAACTACAGGAAGAAACCGCGCTGCGACAGCTGGTCAGCCAGCTGCGTGACCGCCAGGAAGCCCTGGCTGCGCAGCATGGTCGCCGCGTGCCGATGCTGGTGAAGGTGGCGCCGGACCTGAGCGAGCGCGACATCGATGCCGCCGCCCGCGTACTGGGCGAGCTGCAGGTGGACGGCGTGATCGCCACCAACACCACCATCGACCACAGCAAGGTGGCCGGCGACCCGCTGGCCAACGAGGCCGGCGGCCTGTCCGGTGCGCCGGTGCTGGAGCAGTCCACGCTGGTGCTGCGCCGCCTGCGTTCGCGCCTGCCCGAATCGGTACCGCTGATCGGTGTCGGCGGCATCCTGTCCGGTGCCGATGCGGTGGCCAAGATGGCCGCCGGCGCGGCGCTGGTGCAGTGCTACAGCGGCCTGATCTTCCGTGGCCCGGCGCTGGTCTCCGAATGCGTGGAGGCGATCCGTCGCCGCCGCGAAGCACCGAGCCGCGGCGCGGTGGCCCCACTGTGAGCGCGCCCATGGATACCGTCGACGGCAACGCACCGCTGCGCTGGACGCTCACCCGCAATGCGCCGCTGCAGGCGCTGAACACCTTCCATGTGCAGGCCAGCGCAGCGCAGCTGCTGGAGCTGCACGATCCCGTGCTGCTGCCGGACGTGCTCGCGCTGCCCGAGGTGGCCAACGGCCCGCTGCTGGTGCTGGGCAGCGGCAGCAACGTACTGATCGCCGAGGACCTGCCTGGCACGGTACTGGTGTTCGGCAACCGTGACATCAGTTTCCTTGAACACCGCGCCGACCATGCGGTGATCCGCGCCGGTGCCGGCGTGCCCTGGCACGGGCTGGTGATGTGGTCCCTGCAGGAGGGCCTGTCCGGCCTGGAGAACCTGGCGCTGATTCCCGGCACCGCCGGTGCCGCGCCGATCCAGAACATCGGCGCCTACGGCGCGCAGGTCGGCGAATTCATCCAGGCCGTCGAGGCCTGGGACTGCCAGGAGCGGGCCTGGGTGCGGCTGGACAACGAACAGTGTGGCTTCGCCTACCGCGACAGCGTATTCAAGCAGCAGCCTGATCGCTACCTGATCACCGCCGTCGAGCTCAAGCTGCCGCTGCTGCACGATCTGCGCATGGACTACGCCGGCATCCGCGAGGAACTGCAGGCGCAGGGCGTGGAATTGCCGAGCGCGGTGGACGTGGCCAATGCGGTGATCGCGATCCGCCGCCGCAAGCTGCCCGACCCGGATGTACTGGGCAACGCCGGCAGCTTCTTCAAGAACCCGGTGCTGCCGCTGGAACAGGTCGACGTGCTGCTGCAGCACTTCCCCGAACTGCCGGTGTTCCCGTCCGACCAGGACGGCAAGCGCAAGGTCTCGGCGGCATGGATGATCGAGTCCTGCGGCTGGAAGGGCTTCCGCGAAGGTGATGCCGGCGTGGCGCCGAGCCACGCACTGGTGCTGGTCAACCACGGCAACGCCACCGGTGCTGAACTGCTGGCGCTGGCGCGACGTATTTCCGCTTCGGTGCTGGAGAAGTTCGGCGTACCGATCGAACCGGAGCCCCGCCTGCTCGGCGCACAGTGGTGAACAGCCCCGCCCTCTCCCCCAGCGCCACCCCGATGCGGGCGGCGCTGCTGATGCTCGGCAGCACCATGGCATTTGGCCTGATGGCGGTGGCCATCCGCTATGCCACGCGCTACGTGCCGACCCAGGAAGTAGCGTTCTTCCGCAATGCGTTCGGCCTGCTCGCGTTGCTGCCGATGCTGCTGCGCCCCGGCCACGCGCCGCTGAAGACCCAGCAGCTGCCACGCTATTTCGTGCGCAGTGCGATCGGGCTGGGCTCGATGCTGTGCGCGTTCTGGGCACTGGGCCACCTGCCGTTGGCGCAGGCGGTTTCGCTGTCGTACTCCACGCCGTTGTTCGTCACCATCGCTGCCGTGCTGTGGCTGGGCGAGACCGTGCGCGTACGGCGCTGGGCTGCAGTGGTGGTCGGCTTCATCGGCGTGCTGGTGATCGTGCGCCCCGGTACCGCCGGCTTCACCGCGGGCAGCCTGGTAGCGGTGGCTGCCGCCGTGCTCAGCTCGCTGGTGGCGATCCAGATCAAGCAGCTGACCCGTATCGACAGCGCCGATACCGTGGTGCTCTATACCTACGTGTTCTGGGTGCCGCTGTCGCTGCTGCCTGCCCTGTTCGTCTGGGTCTGGCCCACCGGCGTGGCGTGGCTGTGGCTGTTGGCCACCGGCGTGCTCGGCACGGTCGGCCAGCTGCTGTGGACGCGGGCGCTGCGCCTGGGCGAAGTCTCGGCGCTGACCCCGATCAGCTTCCTGCAGCTGCCGCTGGTGACGCTGTGCGGCTGGCTGCTGTTCAACGAAACGGTGGACCGCTGGACGATCATCGGCGCCGGCATCATCCTTGCCGCGAACGCCTACATCGCCCACCGCGAAGCCGTACTGTCGCGGCGTGCCGCAAGTGCAGCGGCCTCGGCAGCGGCCAAGCCCGCCGAGTAGATCCACGCCACACGTGGATGACGCTGCACTCCTCTGTAGAGCCGAGCCTACGCTCGGCTGCTCTTCGCGCCTCCACCGTTGACTGAGCGCGCAGGGTTCATCCACGCATGGCGTGGATCTACAGCGCGCGATACACCCGCTCCGCCGCATCGAACACATTGCCCGGTGCGAACTGCTCGCCCAGGTAGTGCAGCGACTGCCTGCGCAACTGCGGCGAACGCTCCTCACCGTCGCTGCCCAGCAGCACCTGCTGGAACTCGATCAGGTCCTGGAGAATGCGCCAGTGCCGGTACCAGGCGATCCAGCGCGGGTCGCCGCGGTCGCTGCCGTAGCCGTCCTCGAAGCCCAGCGGACTCTCGCGCCCCCAGCGCCCGCCAACAGCCGCACCGATGAACATCAAGTCGCGCTCGCGCGGTGCCAGCGACAGGCCATCCCAGTCAATCAGGTGCAGGCCCCCGTCATTGCCCATCAGCAGGTTGCCGGCATGCAGATCGGTGTGGCACAGATGCAGCTCTACCGGCACGTCCTGCAATGCCGCGAGCAGCTCCCGTGCCTGCGCATGCAGCGCCGCGATGCGCGCATGCTGCCGGTCCCATACCGAAACGAAGGCGCGGCCCAGCCCGTCCTTCGCGGCCGCCAGGCCCTCGCCAGCCAGCCATTGCCCAACGGTTTCCAGCGCCGCGGTTTCCAGCCGTACGATCGGCAGCGCCTGCTGCAGGTCCGCTGGCAGCTGCGCGCCGTGCAGGCGCCGCAGCACCTCCCCCAGCCGTTTCCACTGCGTGCGGCTCAACGCCGCCTCGAACCCGGACTGGCCTTCCACATAAGGGAACAGGGTGAACTGCAATCCCCAACGCTGCACCGACGCACCACCGGTCAATGCCGGCCACGGCGCGACGATCTCATCGATGCCCAGCGTGCCGCGCATCCAATGCAGGCTGTCCCACACTGCGGGGTCAACCTGGTAGGTGCGGCATTTCAACCACCACTGCCCGTGCCGCGCATCGACGCGATACACGCTGGCATTGGCGTCGGCACCCACCGGGCGTGGTACCACGGCGGTGGGGGTGATGCCATAGGATTGTTGCAGGACTTCGCCGAGATGCTGCGCCGAAGCGAATGACATGGATGCAAGCGGAAAGTGTTACCTGCCGCCACTATCGCAGATGCACTCGCCACGACACAGACATGTCCGTCACAACATCGCCTCGGCACAACCAGAGAACTAGCCTGCGATGCGCCGCATCACCGCCTCCAGCGGGCCGCGTGCGAACTGCCACGACCACAGCCATGCCGCGCCGGTCGCCAGCATCAGGAACAGCAGTGCCCACAGCAGCACCGACGCCAGCGATGCACGGCCATCAAGCAGGTCCAGGCTTTCCAGCGTGCCCATGCCCAGCAGGATATGGCCGACATACAGGGTCAGGGTCATGCGCCCGGCCGCGGTGAACGGCTCCAGCCAGTCCCCCGGTCGCACACGCGTCAGCCACAGGCAGGCGGCAATGACACTGCACGCCGCGCCCGCACCCGTGAGTACGTAGGCCGGTCCCGGCGGCATCGGCTGCGTTCCCAGCCACGCCTGCCAGAGCGTTCCCTGCCCAAGCTGCTGCACGCCATGTCCAGCCGCGATCAGCAGCAGGCCCAGCACCAGCAGCGCGCGCTGGACCCGCGGCTGCGACAGCTGCAGGCGTGCCAGCAGCATCCCCAGCAGGAAGAAGCACAGCCACGGCAGCAGCGGATGGAAGCCGTTGAACAGCAGGTTGCGGGCCGCGCCCGGCCATTGCCACAGACCGGTGTATTCCAGCGCCTGCCAGTTCCATCCCTGGCTGTAGTCCCAGTGCAGCAACGCCCAGAACGAACAGGCCGCCAGGCCCACGATGCTGGCCAGCAACACCTGCGGCGAGGCACGCAGCCACAGCACGGCCAACGCGAAATACACCGCGTAGTAGTGCAGGATATCGGCTGGGAACAGGGTCAGGTTGAGCAGGCCCAGCACCATCAGGAACAGTGCGCGCCGCCAGGTCTGCACACTGGCCGGCCACCACCCCTGCCGCTGCGTGGCCAGCACCAGGCCAAGACCGGCCAGGGTGACGAATGTCGCCGAGGCTTTGCCTTCCAGCAGATGGAAGAACCCTGCCAACCAGCCCTCACCCTCTGCCGGCACGGCCATCGCCAGGCGGAAGTTGACCAGCACCATGCCGGCCAAGGCCAGGTAGCGCGCCAGATCAAGGCCGTGCAATCGCCGGTCAACGGCGCTCATGCGCGTGCCCCGAGCAGCAGCGCGAGCAGGCCAAGATCCAGCGATGCCTCCTCGGTGCCATCGGCTTCGCCCAGCCCCCGACGCAGCGCATCGCTTTCGATGGCATCCAGCAGCACCTGCGCCTGCAGTGCCGCTGCCAGCACGGGGCGCCGCCGCTCGCGTTGCGCCACCTGCTGCAGGGCTTCGGCCAGCGTCGCCTGCAATTGCCTGCGATTGGCCGCAAATGCCTCGGCCACGGCCGGATTGCGTGCGCTCTCGGCCAGCACTTCGACGGCAAGCGTCGCCCATTCCGGCTGGCGGCACAGTGCATGGAAGTCCTGAAGGAAAACCAGTACCTGTGCACGCTCGCCATCGGACGCGGCCAGTCGCTGCAGCAACGGTGCCAGTTCTTCGCTCTCGGCCACCGCCACTGCAAGGATGATCGCTTCCTTGCCCGGGAAGTGGTTGTAGAGATTGCCAAGGCTGACACCGGCCGCCTGCGCGATGTCACGCATGCTGGTCTGGTGGAATCCCCTTGCGACGAAGCACTGCAGTGCCGCCTGCAGGATCAGGATCATGCGCTGCTCATTGCGGTCGATTCTGCTCATGCCACAAATAGTGAACGAACGTTCGTCCATTTTGAAGAGGGTAACCCGGCCACCACCGGGCTTCGTTCAGGCAGCCTTGACCTCAACCGCTGTTGAGGCCCGATGCTGCCCGCCCCGCCCAACGCTCAACCCGGAGTTGCTGCATGCCACGGATGATCTCCACCCTGCTCGACAGCCGCGTGCTGTGGTTCCTCGCCCGACTGCTGCTGGCCGTGGTGTTCCTGTCCTCGGGTCTAGCCAAGCTGCTGGCGTGGGACAACAGCGTGGCCGAAATGCAGGCGGCCGGGCTGCAACCGCCCGCGCTGTTCAACATCGCCAGCGCCGTGGTGCTGCTGGGTGGCTCACTGTGCCTGCTGCTCGATCGCCTGCTATGGCTGGGCAGCGGCGCGCTGGCGGTGTTCATGCTGCTGACCATCGTCATCGTGCATACCTTCTGGACCAAGCACGGCGCGGAACAGCAGCTGGCGCTGTTCTTCGCGCTGGAACACCTGAGCGTGGTCGGTGGCCTGATCTGCGCGGCCATCGCCAGCCATGCGCGGGCTCAGAAGAACTCGTCGAGCAACCGGTAGAACGCCAGCCGACGCTCGTCGACCAACGCGCCGTAGCGCTGGAACAACGGCGCCACCCAACGCGTGTCGCCGAAGTTGTGAACCAGGCTGCGCGCGGCCAGCGCCAGGTCCTGGTAGCGGTCGGCCACGCCCAGCCGCCCACAGTCGATGAAACCACTGAAACGCCCCTCGACCGCCATCAGGTTCGGCAGGCACGCATCGCCATGGCTGACCACCAGATCTTCATGGTCGGGCCGGGTGCTGCACAGTTCGGCGAACACCTGCTGTGCGCTCTGCCCCAGGCGCTCGTCATCGAAGTCATCGGCGTCGACCAGACCCGCCTCGACGCGGGCGGCGGCAGCCTGCAAGCGCGAGGCCAATCGCTGGTCGAACGGACAGGCTGCCACCGGCAACACATGCAGCCTGCGCAGCGCGTCAGCCAGCAGTTCCACCAACTGCTGCGGCGCAAGTTCCGGCGACGAGGCCAGGTCGCGGCCGGGCAGCGCGCTCATCAGCAACCAGCGCCGGCCCGCTTCTTCGGCGGTGGCAATCACCGTTGGCGCCGGCAGTCCCTGTGCCTGCAGCCAGCGCAGGCGCGCGATCTCATCGCCCAGCTCACTGAAGGCGTCGATCACTTCCGACTTCAGGAAGGCATCGGGCTGGCCTGGCTGCTGCACACGGGCAACATCCGCACGCGACACGCCGATCGACTGCCGCTCGATGCGCGCATCGGCCAACGCTTCCTGCCACGCCCGCGGCAGCGGCAGGCCATCAGTGAAGGGATCGGGTGCTCCCATGTCGGGATGCTCCTGTTGCTGGGGACCCTACGGATTCTCGCCGATCCCGAAGCACACCGCCCAGCAGAGCGCGCAATGGGAGGCCTGACCAAACTGACCTGGCTGTCAGTGGTCAGTACATCCCAGCACCTGCAGCAGCTGCGACGGCTACTACCACAGTACCGTTGCCAGCTCGACAAGATCGCCTCGATCATTACCGCTGAACGCAGCAACCTGCGTGCGTTCGCCGACTGGGACACCGTTCTGGCAGTCGATTGAGGCTGCCGCAGTACAACAAGGAAGCAACATGAAATTGATGGTCATCGGCGCCAGCAGGGGCCTGGGTCGGGCGTTCGTGGAAGGCCTGTGCAGTGCGGGCGACACCGTCATCGGCGTTTCGCGCAAGCGTCCACGCGATCTTGAATGCCCCGAGGGTGTCACTCTGCAGTGGATCGAGGCCGATCTGTCCCAACCCACCTTGGCTGCCAATCACATCGCAGCGCAGGCACCGGCCGATCTGGATGTGCTGATCCACAACCTGGGCATCTGGGAAGAGACCGCCTTCAGCGACGAGTACGCCTTCCTCGAAGAGAGCGATGCCGCGCTCACCCAACTGGTCGACGTCAACATCACCGCCACCTTGGTGCTGCTGCAGCGCCTGCTGCCGCGAGTGCTCGGCGCACCACGCCCGCAGCTGGTGCTGACCGGATCAACCTCGGCACTGCCGCGCAGTGGCCGCCCGGAAGTGGCGTTCGGCGCATCCAAGTTCGCACTCAACGGCATCGCCGATGCACTGCGCGAGGGCTTCCGCGATCGCCGCCTGGCGGTGACCAGCCTGCAGCTGGGCTACCTCAACACCGACGATGCACTGTCGGTGCCGGTTGCAGAGGCTGCAGCGCGCGGCGACGGCGAATTAGTGCCCGTGCATGACGTCGTTGCGATGGTGCGCGCGTTGCTGCGGTTGTCACCGTCCGGCTTCGTGCGCGAACTGGTGCTGCCGGCCATCGCCGACCCGCGCTACTGACCGCTCCTGCGTGCGCCGGACTCAACCTCCTCGCGCAACAGGTACCCAAGCACGATGGCGGTCAGCACAGTTGCCATCGCCAGGACACACAGCTGGCCACGGACGGCCTCCATGTACGCTTGGGCCAGCACCGTTCTCGAAACGCCGGGCAACGCCTCCACCGCTCCCCCCAAGTCGCCCATGGACAGCCTGTGCACGGCGGACCGGGCCACGATGTCGGCCTCCAGCGCTACGCTCCCGCCGATCCGGGCCGAGAGCATGATGCCGACAAGTGCGAGGGCAATGGAATCGCCTGCCAGTCGCATCGCATTGAAGATGCCAGCAGCCATGCCTGCCTGCTCCTTGCCGACCACGCTGACCGCCAGGCCATCCATGATCCCCCAGGGCAAGCCGATGCCGATTCCGATGACCAGCATCGGCATCCAGCGCACCGACGGGATCTGGAACACCTGCGCCAACCATGCCAGCCCAAGTGCACTGATCAGCAGGCCCGCACAGCACAGCGTCCGCGCCGGTATCCACCGCAGCAGGTAACCGGCAACCAGGGGAACAACCAGCAATGGCGCAGACAGTGCTGCCATCGCCAGTCCAGCCTCGGTGGGTCGCAGTCCTTCAACACCGATGAAGCCAGCCGGTAGCACGACCAGAAGGACGACGTAGGAGAACGCAGGGGCGGCGGCCAGAATCTGCACCCCAACAAAACGCCGGTTGCGGAACAGCCCGAGATCCAGCAGCGGCGTTCGATGGGAGCGCTCGACGGCAATGAACACGCCCAGCAACACCACCGTGAGCGCCAGCAGCACCAGCGTCTGCGGATGCAACATGCCACGTTCCGGCAGCACGATCATGGCGTAGGTGAGTGAGCCCAGCGCCAGCATGAAAGTGATGGCCCCCAGCCAATCCAGGCGCGGCGAACCGGCGTTTCTCGATTCCACGGATGACATGGCGACCAGCGGTACGGTCAGCGCCGCCAGCAACGCAGGCAGGAAGAACACCCATTCCCAGCCCAGCGCATCGATCAACCCGCCCGCCAGCAGCGGACCGCCTGCGGCCCCTGCACCAAAGGTGGTGCCGATCAGGCTGAAAACCCTTGCCCGCGCCTGGCCGTCGAACACCTGCGCCAACGACGCCATCGCACCAGCAAACGCTGCCGACGCGGCCATCCCCTGAAGCAGTCGCAGGGCATTGATCCACGCCACATTGGGCATCAAGGGAATCAGGCCGGTGACGAGCGCAAACAACGCGCCGCCCAGAATCCAGATCCGGCGCCTGCCATGCAGATCGGCCAGCCCACCAGCCACCAACGTGGTGCAGCCGTAGGTCAACAGGTAGGCGTTGATGATCCAGGACAACGCCGAAGGGGAACCGCCCAGTGCATCCCGGATGGCAGGAATGCCCACGGCGGGGCTGGCAATGCTCAAGGGAATCGTGAGCGCCGTCAGACAGCCCGCCAGCACCACGCCAAAGCGTGATGATCCGGCCGTCTCAGCAGAGGCAACAGACATGTCGATGAAGCTCCAGCGTGGCCAAGCGCCACCGCATTGATGCTATCGACGACGTTATTGCGGAAGAATCCATCATTCTGTCCATGCTTTAATGACACTAACGTCATCAATGGCCAGGTCATGGACAGCTTTGCCGGTCTCAGCCTCTTCGTTCTGGTTGCCGAGGCACGCAGCTTCGCGGCCGCAGCACGACAGCGTGGCATCACCCCTTCGGCAGCCAGCAAGACCGTCGCCCGGCTGGAAGAGCGCCTGGGCGCCCGCCTGCTGAATCGCAATACCCGCAGTGTCAGCCTGACTGCCGAAGGTGAGCAGTTCCTTGAACGCTGCCGTCGCATCATGCTCGAGGTTGCTGCGGCGGAGCGCGAACTGACCGACGCCCACGCCGCGCCCAGCGGTCGCCTGAAGGTCAGTCTTCCACTCGCCAGCGGGCTGATGCTGCCGGTGCTTTCAGCGTTTGCGCACCGCTTCCCTGCCATCGAACTCGACCTGCACTTCAGCGACCGCCTGGTCGATGTCATCGAGGAAGGCTTCGATGCCGTTGTCCGCACCGGCAGCCCCGCCGACTCCCGGCTGCACGGCCGCAACCTCGGCAGCACCCGCCTGTTGTGCGTGGGCGCGCCTGCCTACTTCGCCCAGCGCGGCACGCCGCAGCACCCGGATGACCTGAGCGGCCACGCCTGCCTTCTCCATCGCTTTCCCGGCACCGGCCTGCTCGAACGCTGGCCACTGCCCGCGCAGCAGGGAGGCACTGAGCCGCGGCTGACTGCCGCAATGACCGCCAATCATCTTGAGACGATCCTGCACATGGCCATCGATGGCCATGGCATTGCCTGCCTGCCCGACTTCGCCACGCGTGATGCGCTGGACCGCGGTGCGCTCGTCAGCGTTCTGGACCCATGGAGCACCGAGCGAAGCACCTTCTGGGCCCTCTGGCCAAGCCATCGCCATCAGCAGCCACGTGTACGCGCGTTCGTGGATTTCATGGCCGAACACCTCCTGCCCGAACGCAGCCAGTGCAATTGAACCTGCGCCCTGCTGCGACTACGCTGCGGGTCACTGGCCGTCGGTCACAGGCGGGAACCTGCTATGGATGCGCTTTCACGGGTCTCGTCCCAGGTCCTGGACAGCGCCCTGCCCAGCCTGCCGCTGTATCTGCTGCAGGCCACGGCGGTGATCGGCATGATCGGCGTGCTGCTGATCGCCACCCGTCGCGCTGGCCATGCCATTGAAGGCCGCCGCCTGTACGTGGGCGTGGCGCTGGGCCTGATCTACCTGTTCAACGCCTGGTTCGTAGCCCGCTACACCCAGGGCGTGGTCAAGCTGCACCTCGGCTTCGACATCCTGCTGGTCAGCGGACTGCTCGGCGGCTGGCGCGGCGGCCTGGCCTGCCTGGGTGCCAGCCTGCTGGCCCGATACCAGTTCGCCGGCACCCAGTATTTTCTGCCAGCCGGCCTCGAGGCCACGCTGCAGATGCTGGCAGGCGTCTGGCTGCGCAGGCGCCTGCACCCGCGCATGCTCAATGAACTCTCGCTGCGCATGATCCTGCAGGCCTGGGGCGTGCGTATCGTCGTCACTGCGTTGGGCCTGGCACTGGGCGTCGCAATCATCGGCGTCCATCAGCTGCCCGTGGAGGAGTTGGCAATCCAGCGCCTGCTGGCACTGCCGCTGTCACTGCTGATGCTGGGCGCAGTGTTCGCACTGGTCTACAACGATGCGCAGATCGATGCACAGCGCCAGCGCGAACACGCCTGGCTGCGCATCGATCCGATCAGTGGCCTGCCCAACATGCGTGCGCTCGGCGAACGCCTGCAGCATTACTGGCGCGACAACGACGGCATCGGCAAGGCCTGCCTGATCGTGGCCGAGATGGGCAACCTGCGCGACCTGCGCCTGCGCTACGGTCCGCTGCAGGACAACGGCCTGTGGCAGCGCGACAGCACCGAAGAGGTGCATCGGCTGCTGCCCTCGCTGCCGGCCGGACAACTGGAGATCTACCAGTTCGGCGATGCCGCGCTGGCGATCCTGGTGCGCGACCTGACCTTGTCCGAACTGCGCACGCAACCGCAGATCACCGACCTGGCCAGCAACCTGGCCGATCAGGTCGGCCGCGATTGGCCCGGCTTCCGGCCGCTGTTCCGCTGCGCGGTAGTCGAACTGAAGCCACCGGGCGCGGCAGACGATGGCCACCTGCCCTTCCGGGCAATCACCGTGGCGCTGAGTGCGATCGAATCCGGCGTCGTGTTCTTCGACGACCCGATCCAGCGCGACAGCGAGATCGATGCCCTGATTGAAGTCGCCCTTGATCGCTGGCTGCAGCAGGGCGACGCCCCGCTGTGCTACCAGCCCAAGCATCGCCTGCAGGATCGCCAGCTGGTAGGCGCCGAAGCACTGCTGCGCATGCGCGACGGCGAGGGTCGGCTGATCGCGCCGATGCGGGTGATCTCGCTGCTGCGCCGGCAGGGGCGGCTGGCTGAACTGGAATGGGCCACGCTGCAGTCGGCCATCCACTTCCTGCAGCAGTGCCGACGCGATGGCACGCAGCTGAAAATCGCCGTGAATGTTTCGGCCGAGTCACTGCGCCTGCCCGGCTTCGGCCTGCGCCTGCAGGAACTGCTGCAGCTGCACGATGTGCCCGGCGTGATGCTGCGCCTGGAGATCGTCGAGTGGACCGAGATCGTCGAGCGCGACGTGGTCGATGCCAACATCGCACAGCTGCTGGCGGCGGAGGTCACGTTGTCACTGGATGATTTCGGCGCTGGCTATTCAACCCTGATCCTGCTCTCGCAGCTGGCCATCGCCGAGGTCAAGATCGAGCAGGCGCTGATCGCCACACTGTCCGACGCCAAGTCGCAGTCGATCGTGCGCTTCATCGTCGAAGTCGCGCACCGCTGCGGTGCAATCGTGGTGGCCGAAGGTACCGAGACCCTGGCGCAGGAACAGCAACTGCGCGCACTGGGTGTGGATGTCGGCCAGGGCTATCTGTACTCGGCGGCGCTGCCGGCCGACGAGTTCCGCCGCTTCGCTACCAGCTAGACCGCGTAGAAACCCAGGAACATCGCCACCGCCGATTCGGCCACGCGTGCACGCTCCTGTGCGCTCAACGGTGCCTGCCCCATCGTCACCTGTGGCCAGAACGCGAAGCTCTTCACCAGCCCGTGCAGCTGGTGGCCGGCGAACTCCGGATCGACCTCGCGCAGTCGGCCATCGGCGATGGCCGCGCGGATCCAGGCACTCTCGCCGCTTTCCTTTTCGCCCATGCGGCAGACGATGGCCTGCGCGCGCTCCGGTGAGTGGATGATCTCGGCCATCGCCACCCGCGCCAGGTCAATGAAGTTGGCATCGCTGAGCAGTTCCAGCTTCTGGCCCAGCAACTGCAGCAGCTGCGCCTGCAGCGGCTGGTCGGCGCGGTACGGTAACGCGTCGCTGGCCACGCTGCGTTCCCAGAGCTCCTCCAGGATCATTGAGAACAACGCTTCCTTGCTGGGAAAGTGGTTGTAGACGGTGCGCTTGGAGACCCCGGCCGCCTCGGCGATGCGGTCCATGCTGGTGGCCTCGTAGCCCGAGGCACGGAACTCCTCCACCGCCGCGCGCACGATGGCGTCGCGTTTACGGTCGGTCAGGCGTTGCGGGGCACGGGGCATGGCAGAAACCGGATAACTGAACGGATGCGCACATTTTACACCGGACAGTGTACTTTTGAAAAACACGAAACTACACTGTGCAGTGTACCCAGCGGACGTCCCCCATGAAGCGCCTGCTCCTTGTCCTTTTGCTTGGAATCCTCGCCGTGACCGCCTACACCTTCTGCAAATCCTGGTCCCTCCCCGACTTCCCCGATTCGCCGCAGTACCGCGACGGCAAGTTCCACAATGCCCTGCCCCGTCCGGCGATGGGCCTGCGCGACGGTGCGGAGATCTGGTGGACGTTTCTCTTCAACAAACCCAAGGGCACCGTGCCTGCGCACCCGATTCCGGTGCTGCCGCTGGACCGCGCCACCCTCGACGCCGCGCCGGACCGCAGCCTGTTCCGGCTTGGGCACTCCACGATCCTGCTGAAGCTGCGCGGCCAGTACTGGCTGACCGACCCGGTCTTCTCCGAGCGCGCCTCGCCAGTGCAGTGGATGGGCCCGGCCCGCTTCCACGCACCGCCGATCAGCATCGACGCGCTGCCGCCGATCGCTGGCGTGATCCTCTCGCACAACCACTACGACCACCTGGACCATGCCGCCGTGATGCAGCTGGCAGGCAAGACCGCGCGCTTCATCGCCCCGCTCGGCGTCGGCGACCAGCTGATTGCCTGGGGTGTGGACGCCAGCAAGGTCGAACAGCTGGACTGGTGGCAATCGACCGAGGCCAGCGGCCTGCGCCTGACCGCCACCCCGGGCCAGCATTTCTCCGGCCGCGGCCTGGGCGACAGCGACCGCAGCCTGTGGGCGTCGTGGGTGATCCAGGACGACGATTTCCGCATCTTCTTCAGCGGCGACACCGGCTACTTCGACGGCTTCAAGGCCATCGGCGAGAAGTACGGCCCGTTCGACCTGACCATGATCGAGACCGGCGCCTATGATCCGCGCTGGGCGTTCGTGCACATGCAGCCGGAACAGACGCTGCAGGCGCACCTGGACCTGCGCGGCAAGTGGCTGCTGCCGATCCACAACGGCACCTTCGACCTGGCCCTGCACGCATGGCAGCAGCCGTTCGAGCGCATCACCGCATTGGCGGCCGCGAAGAACGTGCCGGTGGCCACGCCGATGATGGGCGAAGCGCTGGACATGCAGGCGCCGCAGGCGGGTACGCGCTGGTGGGAGACGGTGGAGCTGTAGCGTGCGGTGCGCTTGACCTGCCGGAAACCATGTAGAGCCGAGCCATGCTCGGCTGCGTCAACCACAGACGCGGCCTGCGACGCTGCAGTGCGTCATGTAACCGATTACATCCCTTGCTAGCGTAGCGCTCGCCCGACACCGGCCGAACCTGCGAGGCTGTACGTAATGACATTGCGCGCCGAACGCTCCAAGGTCTCCCGCTCAGCCATTCCATGGCGAGCTGCCGCCACCCTGCTGTTGGCCGCCCTCGCCGCTGCCGCACAGGCACAGCCCCTTCCCCCGCGCAGCCAATGGCAGGCCAGCAGTTCCTCGCAGCAGGTGCCGGCGATGGCGATCAGCCACCTGATCGACGGCGACCCGAAGACCGTCACCGGCGGCGCCTTCAGCCCCGGCCACTGGTTCCAGATCGATCTGGGCACGCCAACCCTGCTGGCTGGTGCACGACTCACCTGGGATGTCTCCAACCCGGAAGGCTATTCACTGCAGACCTCAATGGATGGTAAGCAGTGGCAGACCGCGTACACGATGGTCGATTCACTGGGCGATGTGGAAACGCTGTACTTCGCGCCGCGGCAGGCGCGCTATCTACGACTGGCCAGTCCGCAGCGCACCTCCGACTGGGGTGTGTCGATCTTCGAGATGGAGCCGCTGGACAGCACGCTCAGCGCACGCATCGCCGATGTCGATGCAACACAGGCAGCCGCGCTCTGGCAAGGCGGCGGCACCGTTGCGGTTCCGACCGGAAAAGGTGGATCCCATGCGCTCGAGATCACGCTGCCGCAGGCTCAATCCACGGCTGGCCTGGTGGTCGACTGGGCCGATGGCGCGCGCGGCGCTGCACGACTGCAGGCGCAGGATGCACAGGGCCGTTGGCAGGACCTCGCACACGATGCACAGGCGGCCAATCATCGGCAAAGCTGGCTGGCTGCTGACACGGCACAACCCCTGCGTGCGTTCCGGCTGAGCGTGGACGGCCCCGCACCGCAGGTCGCGCGACTGCGCCTGCTCGGGCCAAAGGCGGTAATGACGCCGATGAAGCGATACCAGATCACCGCCAGCGGCGCTCAGCGCGCGTTGTTCCCGGCATCGCTGCAGATGCAGCAGACCTACTGGACCGCCGTCGGTGTGCACGCAGGACGACAGAAATCGATCTTCGACGAATACGGCAATCTGGAAGCCTTCAAGGGCGCGCCGCTGGTGCAGCCGATCTGGCGTGGCGCTGACGGGTGTGCCGCTGGCGCGGCAGGACAGCCGATACAGCACGCGTTGCGGGATGGCTGGAAGCCGATGCCCTCCGCCACCTGGTCACCGCAGCCCGGCCTGGAGCTGCGCAGCGAGGTATTCGCCATCGAGCGCGACGGCCAGCCGGTAACGTTCTTGCGGCATCGCCTGCACAACACGGGCAGCGCCAGGATCGAAGGCACGCTCAGCCTGGTCGTGCGCCCGATGCAGATGAATCCGCCGTGGCAGAACGGCGGGCTGTCACCGATCCGCGATGTGACCATCGATGGGCAGGCGGTGCGCATCAATGGACGCACGCTGCTGCAGTCGCTCACGCCGGTGGCTGCGTCCGGCGCGGCGCCGTTCGGCAAGGATGGCGCAACGGAAATCACCGCGACCCTCGCTGCCGGCCAGCTGCCCTCCACGCAACAGGCGCGCGACGACGAGGGCCTTGCCTCGGCTGCGTTGAACTACCGCGTATCACTGGCACCGGGGACCAGCGATGCCATCGTGGTCGCGTTCCCGCTGGGTACTACCGCCGCCGATACCAAGGGCGCACTGCCCGAAGCGCCTGCGCTCGATCTAGCCACGCTGCCCCGCGATGCCAATGCGGCGTTCGATTCCCTGGCCACGCAGGCGTCCGCGGACTGGCAGGCACGGCTGGGCCAGGTCGGCCTGCGCCTGCCCGATCCCTCACTGGTCGACATGCTGCGTGCGCAGGCCGCCTACATGCTGATCAACCAGACCGGCCCGGCGATGCAGCCCGGCCCGCGCAACTACAACCGCTCCTTCATCCGCGACGGCATGGCCACCTCGGCGGTGCTGCTGCGCATGGGCGAAGCCAAGGTCGCGCGCGACTACCTGGGCTGGTACAGCGAACACGGCGTGCATGCCAACGGCCTGGTCTCGCCGATCCTCAACGACGATGGCAGCGTCAACACCGGTTTCGGTTCGGATATCGAGTACGACAGCCAGGGCCAGTACGTGGCGCTGGTGGCCGATGTCGCGCGCCTCGATGGCGGACCCGAATCGGTACGTGCCTATCTGCCGAAAGTGAAGGCAGCGCTGCGCTTCCTGCAGGAACTACGCGAACGCACGCTGGTGCCCCGCTACAAGGCCGACCAGCCAGCGCCGGAGCGCTTCGCGGGCATTCTTGCGCCGTCGATCAGCCATGAGGGTTATCCGTCTCCCACCCACAGCTACTGGGACGACTATTGGGGCCTGAAGGGCTGGCACGACGGCGCGTGGCTGGCCGAATCGCTGGGCGACCACGAGACCGCAGCGTGGGCACGCGAACAGTACAAACTGCTTTACGACGCGCTGCATGCCTCGATCCGGGCGACGATGGCGTGGAAGGGCATCGACTTCATTCCCTCCTCGGCCGACCTGGGCGATGGCGATCCCACCGGCGTTTCGATCGCACTGGACCCGACCGGCGCACAGAGCGTGCTGCCCGCCGAGGCGCTGCGGACCACCTTCGCGCGCTACCTGAAGGACGTCCGCAAGCGCAGCCAGCCCGGTGCGCTGTACGCGTACACACCGTACGAGATCCGCAATGTGCTGAGCTATGTGCACCTGGGCCAGCCGCAGGTGGCCGATGAGCTGCTGCAGGGACTGCTGCATGATCGGCGCCCGCTTGAGTGGCAGGTGCTGGCCGAGGTCGTGCACTCACGCCTGCGCTTCCCGCGCTACCTGGGCGACATGCCGCATACCTGGATTGGTGCCGAGTACGGCCGCACGCTGTTCGGCATGCTGATGCGCGAAGACGATGATGCCCTCTCACTGCTGCCGGGTACGCCGCCCTCGTGGGTGGCAGGCGATGGATTGGCGGTCGAACGCCTGCCGACAGCGTATGGCACGTTGCAGATGCAGGCGCGGCAACGCGACGGGGTGCTGACGGTGGCGCTTGGTGAGGGGCTGCGCAGCGGGACGGCGGTGAAGGTCTGGTGGCCGGAGCGCACCATGCCGAAGACGGTGCGTGTGGATGGACGTAGCGTTTCCGACTTCGATGCCGAAGGTGTGCGGCTGGTGAAACCGTTCCGGACACTGGAGGCGCGTTGGTAGAGCAGCCGAGCATCGCTCGGCTCTACAAAGACGGAGGTAGCGCCGGGCCACGCCCGGCGTCATTGCAGCGTCGGCAACCCCGGCGGATTGGTCTGCGACTGCGGCACGGCTTCCTCGGCCACATTCCATCGCTTCAGCGCCTGCGCATAGGTGCCGCTGCCGATCTGGGTATTCAGCGCCTGCGTCACCGCGTCGGCCAGGCCGCTGCCCTTGCGCGTGGTCACCGAAATCGCCGCAGCGTTCGGCCATCCCCCTGGGAACAGGCCAACACGCCGCACCTTGCCATCGCGTGCCGAATAAGCGCCCGTGGCATTGGGCTCGAACGAGACATCGGCGCGGCCGGTGATCACCGCCAAGCGGCCGACCACCGCGTCGTCGAAGTACTGGTACTCCACCGGCTTCAGGCCGGCAGCGATGTTCTGCTGGTCCCACTGGCGCAGGATCTGGTCCTGGTTGGTGCTGGCGCCCACCACCACCTTCAGCCCGGCGACGTCGGCGGGCTTTTCGATCTTCTGTATCGGCCCATCGGTGCGCGTGTAGATGCCCAGCAGGTCGTAACGATAACTGGAGAAATCGAACTTCTTCTTGCGCTCCTCGGTGACCGTCACATTGGAGAGCACCGCATCGTACTTGCCCGATTCCAGCCCCAGCGGCCAGTCAGGCCAGGCCACCGGTACGATCACCAGCTTCAGGCCCAGCCCATCGGCGATCAGCCGCGCGATGTCCGGCTCGATGCCGACCACGTCCTTGCTGTCGGCACCATAGTCGGCCAGCGGCAGCTGCCCCGGATGAGTGGCAACGGTGAATGTGCCGGGGGTGACGAAGCGATAGTCGGCCGGGATCAACGCCTGAGCCTTCGGGTCAAACGTACCCTTCAGCACGGCCGTGTTCGCACCGGCCAGGCTGGTCGCGGCCACGGCGCCGGCATCCGGTGCCTGGCGTACGCGCGAATAGACGATGCCGGCGATGCCGATGACCAGCACGCCCACGATCAACAGGGTGCTGCGCGAGGGGCGACGCGGTGCTGCAGGGCTCATGGTGTTCCTTCCAGGGCTATAGGGTCTTGGCCAGGAAATCGGCCGTGCGCTGCTGGCGCGGGCGCTCGAACAACGCCTCGGGCGTGCCCTGCTCGATCACCCGCCCCTGGTCCATCATCACCACGTGGTCGGCCACGCGGCGGGCGAAACTCAGCTCATGGGTGACGATCACCAGTGTGGTGCCGGAACGGGCCAGCTCCTCGATCACGCTGAGTACCTCCGCCACCAGTTCCGGGTCCAGTGCCGAGGTCGGTTCATCGAACAGCAGCACCTTCGGTTGCAGCGCCAGTGCGCGGGCGATCGCGATGCGCTGCTGCTGGCCACCGGACAGCTGGCGTGGGAAGGCATCGGCCTTGTCGGCCAGGCCGACCCGCTCCAGCAGTGTGCGCGCCTGCTGCTCGGCCTGCGCGCGCGATACACCACGTACCGCGATCGGTGCCTCGATGATGTTCTCCAGCGCGGTCAGATGCGGGAACAGGTTGAAGCCCTGGAACACCATGCCCACCTCGGAACGACGGCGGCGGATCTCGCGCTCGGGAAGTTCGTACAACGTGTCACCCTCGCGGCGGTAACCGATCAGCTGGCCGCCGACAGTCACGTAACCACTGTCCGCGCGTTCCAGGTGGTTGATCAACCGCAGCAGCGTGGATTTCCCGGCACCGGACGGGCCGATCAGCACCGTCACGCTGCCGGCGCGCAGGTCCAGGTTCACGTCTTCCAGCACCGGCTGATCGCCGAACACCTTGCCCACGCCATGCAGCGATACCGCCGCACCCTCGCCCGCTTCCACCTGGGTGGCGATGCGCGGGCGGTTGGCCACGCGCGGCGCAGCATCACTGGATGTCCGCACCGGTGACGACACCCGCGACACCGAGCGCTCGCGCTGCAGCTGGCCGCGCGCGAAGCGCTGTTCCACGCGCCGCTGCAGCAGCGACAACACGGTCAGGATCACCAGGTACCAGACCGTGGCCACCATCAGCAGCGGCACCACTTCCAGGTTGCGCCGATAGATCACCTGCACGGTGTAGAACAGCTCCGGCAGCGCCAGCACGTAGACCACCGAGGTGCTCTTGGCCAGGCCGATCACATCGTTGAACGCCGCCGGCAGGATCGAACGCATCGCCTGCGGCAGGATGATGCGGCGCACCTGGCGGCCACGCGGCAGGCCGAGCGCGGCCGCGGCCTCGTACTGGCCGTGGTCGACCGAGAGGATGCCACCGCGGATCACCTCGGCCGAGAACGCTGCCTGGTTCAGGGTCAGGCCCAGCACCGCGGCGGTGAACACGCCGATCAGCTGCGTGGTCGGGTACGAGAACAGGCTGATGCCGGTGAACGGCACGCCCAGCTCGATGGTGCTGTATAGATAGCCCAGGTTGTTCAGCAGCAGCAACAGCACCAGCAGCGGGATCGAGCGGAACAGCCACACATAGCCCCACGACACCGCCGACAGCAGCGGCGAACCGGAGACGCGTGCCAGCGCGAGCAGCGTACCCAACGCGAAACCGAGGCCGGTGCCAAGCGCGGTCAGCAGCAGCGTGCGACCCAGGCCTTCCAGCACCGGGCGTGCGAAGAACCACTCGGCGAAGGTGCCCCAACCCCAGCGCGGATTGCCCAGCACGGACTGCAGCCCGATCAGGATCAGCGCCAGTGCCAGCACCGTGCCGAAGACCTGCAGCGGATGCCGGGCCGGCACGATCTTCAGTGCCGGTCCGGGCGCCGGACGAGCGGCGATGCCCTCCAGCGCGGTCGACGGTGTGCTCATGCGTGGGCTCCGTGCAGCTGTGCCTGTGCAGGTGCAACGACGGGCGTCGTCGCTCGCAGCTGCTTCTCGAACGGCAGATGCGCAACCGTTTCCGGGTCGGCCTCCAGATCGAACAGCGCGGTGTAGCCGTGGCTCAGGTACAGGCCAACAGCTTCAGGCTGGCGGAAGCCGGTCGTCAGGAATACCCTCCGGTACCCTTGCCGCGCCGCCTGCTCTTCCAGCTCCTGCAGCACGCGCCGCGCAATGCCTTGGCGACGCAGCCCGGGCAGCGTCCAGATGCGCTTGAATTCGGCGGTATCCGGATCGCGGTGCGGCATGAACGCACCGCCGGAAATCGCCACCCCGTCGCGCAGCAGCAGCACGAAGGCGCCCACCGGGGCCGCAAAGGCCTGCGCCGGGTAGCGCTGCAGCTCCTCGCGAGCGCTGCCACCGATGCGTCGGCGCACGTCGGCATAGCGGCTGTCGTACTCCTGTTCCAGGCCGTCGAACAGCGGCCGCGCCAGCGGATCATCCACCGAGGTATAGAGGAAGCGTTCGTCGTGGCTCATGTCGCGTCCTTCACCAGGTAATCTTCGGCCAGCCGCGCCCACAGGCTGGCGGCGGGGGCAATGGCCGCGTCGTTGAACACATAGCGCGGGCTGTGCAGCGGTGCGCTCTCGCCGTTGCCGACGAACACGAAGCTGCCCGGTCGTGCCTGTAGCAGGAAGGCGAAATCCTCGCTGGCCGTGCGCGGCGCGAATTCGGGAACGACCTGTGCGGCGCCGAAGCCCTGCACGGCCACCTCGCGGATGTAGGCGGTCTGCTGCGGATGGTTGATCACACTGGGGAAGCCGCGCGGGAACTCGATCTCGGCGCGCGCACCGAACGCGGCGGCGGTCTGTTCGGCAATCTCGGTGACCCGGCGCCGCAGGGTGTCGCGCACTTCCGGCAGGTAGGCGCGCACGGTCAGCTTCAGCTCGACCACGTCTGGAATCACATTGGCGGCCTGCCCGCCGTGGATCGAACCGACGGTGACCACGCCCATCTGCCGCGGATCGACATTGCGCGACACCACGCTCTGCAGCGCGGTGATGATGTGCGCGGCGACCAGAATCGGATCCACGCTGCCGTGCGGTTCAGCGCCATGGCCACCCTTGCCGATCACCTTCAGCCGTGCCCAATCCACCGACGCCATCGCCGGGCCATCGACGAAACCGAAGTGGCCCACCGGCACGCCCGGCCAGTTGTGCAGCCCATAGATCGCATCCACCGGGAAGCGCTCGAACAGGCCATCGGCAATCATCTTCGACGCACCCGAACCGGTTTCCTCTGCTGGCTGGAACACCAGCTGCAGGGTGCCGTCGATATCACCGTGATGGGCCAGGTAGTGCGCGGCAGACAGCAGGATGGCGGTATGCCCATCGTGGCCGCAGGCATGCATCAGACCCTCGGTCTGGCTGGCGTAGGCCAGGCCGGAGTCCTCGTGAATCGGCAGTGCGTCGATGTCGGCGCGCAGGCCGAGGCGACGGCTTCCCTGCCCGCGCTGCAACGTGCCGACCACACCGGTGCCGCCGAGCCCGGTGGTCACCTCATAACCCCACTGCTGCAGCAGCCCGGCCACGCGGGCGCTGGTGCGGTGCTCCTCGAAGGCGAGCTCCGGGTGCTGGTGCAGGTCATGGCGGATCGCGATGGCGGCCTCGGCGCGTGCTGCAATTTCCGGCAGCACGCCGATGGGCGCGGGATTCCGCCGGGCGTGGCCCGGTGCTGCCGCAGTTTCTCCGCTCATCGCCCTACCCCACCTTCCGCGCCGGTTCGGCGTCGGTCGAATAGCGGCTGGCCTTGTACGGCAGACCCAGATGCTCGCGCAGGGTCTGTCCTTCCAGCTCGCGCTGGTGGTAGCCGCGCGCCTGCAGGATCGGCAGCACCTGGGTCACGAAATCGTCCAGGCCCTCGCGCTGCGCGGCGAAGCCGAGAATGAAGCCATCGCTGGCACCGGCATCGAACCAGCGGATCAACTCATCGGCCACGTGCTCCGGTGTGCCGATGAAGTTCGGCCGTGGGCTCACTGCTTCCAGTGCCACCTGGCGCAGGCTCAGGCCCTTCTCACGCGCATCCTGCTTGATGCGGTCGGTGGTGGAACGGAACGAGTTGCTGCCGATGTCACCCAGCTCCGGGAACGGTGCATCCGGGTCGTACTGGCTGAAATCGTGGTGATCGAAGAAGCGCCCCAGGTACGCCAGTGCATCCTCCAGCGTGGCCAGTGCGGCAATCGCCTGATACTTGGCTTCGGCTTCCTCGGCGGTGCGGCCGACGATGGGGCCGATGCCCGGGAAGATCTTCACATCGTTGCCGCTGCGGCCGTGCGCGATCGCCGAGTTCTTCACCTTCTGGGTGAATGCACGGGTTTCTTCCAGCGACGGCGAATGGGTGAACACCGCATCGGCGTACTTGCCGGCCAGCGCGATGCCATCGTCAGACGAACCGGCCTGGAAGATTACCGGCTGTCCCTGCGGCGAACGCTGGATGTTGAGCGGGCCTTCCACCTGGAAGAAGCGGCCCTTGTGGTCGAGGCGGCGGAATTTCTCCGGTGCGAAAAAGGTGCCGCTGTCGCGCTCACGCACGAAGGCGTCGTCGTCCCACGAATCCCACAGCCCCTGCACGACGTCCAGGTACTCATCGGCGATCTGGTAGCGCAGCGCGTGCTCCGGGTGCGGCCGGCCGTAGTTGCGGCCCGAACCCTCCAGTGGCGAGGTCACCACGTTCCAGCCGGCGCGGCCGCCACTGAGCAGATCCAGTGAAGCGAACTGCCGTGCCACCGTGAACGGATCGCTGTAGGACGTCGACAGCGTGCCCGCCAGGCCGATCTTGTTCGTTGCCGTGGCCAGCGCCGACAGCAGCGAGATCGGCTCGAAGCGGTTGAGGAAGTGCGGGATCGACTTCTCGTTGATGTACAGGCCATCGGCCACGAAACCGAAGGCAATGCCGTTGTCCTCGGCGGTGCGCGCAATGTCGATGTAGAACTGCAGGTTGACGCTGGCATCGGCCGGATTGGACGGATGCTTCCAGGCATGCATGTGGCTGCCAGGGCCCTGCAGCATGATGCCGAACGGAATGTGGCGCGGGGTGGTGCTCATGGGGATCGCTCCTGCAGGTCAGGCCACCGCCGCGCGTGGCGCGGGCGACAGCAGTTCAAGGGAGGTCAGGCGTGCGTCGAGGTCGGCCACCGGCGCATCGAGAATGAACTCACCCACGCCGAAGCGCCGGTGCAGCGCGTCCAGTTCGTCACGCACATGCTGCGCATCGCCGGACAGCACGCTGGGGCGCGTTTCCTCGATGCGGAAGTCCGCCACGCCCACCTGGCGTGCGTACTCGGCAGCCGCCTCGGGGCTGGGCAGGTTCACCGCCTGCCCGGGACCAAGGTGCAGCTTGTAGACGCGTAGCGCACCGATATGCCGCGCAGCCGCTTCGGCCGTAGGTGCGGCGAAGGCCACCGTGGCCAGCAGCGGGGGCTGCGAGGAGACGCTGCGGTAGGCGTCGAATGCGGCCTCGATGTGCTTCGGATCACCATCGAAGTGCGCGGCGTAGACGAAGCGCCAGCCCAGCTCGGCCGCCTGCTTCGCACTCTGCGGGCTGGCACCGAGCAGGAAGCGCTCCGGCGCCTGCTGCGGAATCGGCCGCGCCAGCACATCGGCTTCGGCGCCGGACAGATAGCCCTCAAGGTCGCGCAGTTGCTGGTCGAAGTCGGCGAACGCCGGGCGCCCGGCCGCCAGCGCGGCAGTCGACGCTGGCAGGCCGCCCGGCGCCTTGCCCACGCCCAGATCCACGCGCCCTGGCGCCAACGCTGCCAGCAGGTTGAAGTTCTCCGCCACCTTGTACGGCGCGTAGTGGCGCAGCATCACCCCGCCGCTGCCGATACGGATGCGCCGGGTCTGCGCCAGCACCCACGCCGCAAGCACCTCCGGTGCGGGACTTGCCAACGTCGGCGCGGCATGGTGCTCGGCAAACCAGTAACGGTGATAACCCAGCTGTTCGGCGCGCTGGGCCAACTGCAGGCTGTTGCACAGCGCCTGTTCCGGCGAGGCGCCCTCGGCCACCGGGCTCTTGTCCAACACGCTGATCTGATAGCTCATCGTCGCGTCCTCGCTCAGGGATGGGCCACGGGGATGCCGAGCAACCCGTTCAGCGCGGCCAGGATCGGCTCGGCGCCGGAGATGTACTGGCGGTTCTGGTGCGCGCCACTGGCCAGCTCGCTGTGCACGCCCTGCGGCAGCACCAGCTTGGGCAGCGACTGGTCCTGCTCGCCGATCTCGGCGATCACCTCGCGGCGCGGCCGCGCGAAGCCGATGCGGCGCACGTCCAGCTGCGCGTCCAGGCCGTCGATACTCGACAGCGCCCCTTCCAGCAGCAGGCTGTGCCGACAGAAGAAGCGCTGGCCGGGAATCTGTCCGTCCTCGAACTCACGGTCGAGCAGGAACAGGATGGGCTTGTCGGTTGCGTCCAGACTCACGGGGTCGTCCTCATCGGGGGGCGGCAATGCGATGCCGCTTCGATATCGATGCTAGAGATGACGGCGGTCGGCACGGCGATGCCAGACGACAATCGGCGGTCAGATCCGGCCACGCAGATGCGCCTTGGCCATAAGCAAAGCGCCGCCGGTTATGCCGTCAGGCGATGCGTCGCAGCGGCGCCGCTACCGCCAGCGCCTGCGTAGCCAGATGCCCGGCCGCACGCTCGGTCGCCAGCGCGATCCGCGCCTGCAAAGCGGCACTGTTGATGTGCTCGCCATCGAAGTCGGCAGGCGTGGCATACACCCCGATCGGCAGCGTGTGCGCCTGGAGGAAACTGAACAACGGCCGCAACTGGTGGTCGATCACCAGCGCATGGCGCTCGCTGCCGCCGGTCGCTGCCAGCAATACCGGCGTATCCACCAGCGCTTCCAGCCCGATGAAGTCGACCAGATGCTTGAACAGCCCCGGATACGATCCCCGATAGACCGGCGCAGCCACTACCAGCAGCCCGGCCGCCTCGATCGTCTGCAGCGCCTGCTCCACGGCGGGCTCCACTTCGTCGCGCGACAACGACTGCCCCAGCGAACGCGCGATCGGTGCCAGCTCCACCAGATCCACACTGGCATGCACCCGCTGCTGCAGCGACGCCAGCAGATGCCGCACCAGCAGCAACGTGCGCGACGTCGCCGAACTGGTCGGCGACCCCACCACTGCAACCACCCTCAATGCAGAAGACATGAAATGCTCCTCGATGATGCCGAACTACCGCCGGCCGCCTTTCGCCTTGTGTAGAGCCGAGCCATGCTCGGCTGCTTTCGCCTTTGTGGAGTCGAGCCATGCTCGACTGCTCCAGATCAGAACCGGTAATTGATCCGCCCGTACCAGTACGCCCCAACGTTGCCCAGCACGTCGCCGTTGTCCCAGGTCGTCCCGATGCTGGCCACATCGGTGGCACTGCGCGCGTACTCGGGCACCTTGCGGGTGCGCTTGTCGAACACGTTGTTGATACCCAGCGCCGCACTCCAGCCCGCCCCCAGTTCCACGGCACCGGAGAGATTGGTCACCAGCACGGGCGGCTGCTTGTACTCCACGCCGTTGTTCAGGCGCTTGATCGGGCCGTAGTACGTGAAGTCGACATTCGAGCGCCAGCGCCCGTTCTGCCACCCCAGGCCGGCCACCTGCGTATAGCTCGGCGTGCGGAAGCGCAGTGCGTATTCGCTGGTCCTGGTCAGCAGGTTGATGTTCGGCAGCCCCTGCAGCGCCCCTGGAATGTCGCTGACCTTCTGGATGGTGGTGCGCCCCACGTTGGCCGCGTAGCTCCAGCGCAGCTTGCCCCACGCAGTCTCCTGGTTCGCTTCCAGGGTCAGCTCGACGCCGCGTGTGCGGGTATTGCCCACGTTGGTGAAGTAGCTCGCGTAGAACGCATCACCCGGCAGGATGCTGATGCCGGCCGACCCCAGCAGTGCATCGATGGTGTTCTTCTGCGCTGCGCTCAGCACCGTGCCGCTGTTGTCGGTGATGCGCGCCGGATCCTGTGCGTTGTAGCCGATCTGGCTGGACTGCCCGAGCTGGCCACGGATATCGATCTGGTACGCATCCACGGCCAGATGGAACGCCGGGCTCGGGTCCCAGGTCACGCCCAGGCTGTAGTTGGTGGCTTTCTCGGGCTTCAGCGGCGTGGCACCCAGTGCGATCGCCGCCGGCGACGACACCTGCGCCACCAGCGTGGTGCCGCAGGGGCAGCTGCCCGTGGCCTGGTAGAACTGCGCGCCCAGGCTGGGTGCATGGAAACCGTTGCTGACCGTCGCGCGCACGCCCAGCGCGTCGGTGACGTCGAAGCGCGTGGTCAGGCGGCCGGTGGAGACACTGCCGAAGTCGGAGTGATCTTCCCAGCGCGCGGCCGCATCCAGATACCAGCGCGAGGTGATGTTGGTGGCCGCACCGACGTAAACCGCCTTGCTGTTGCGGGTAGCCTTCACCGCATCGGCAGTCGAATAGCCGACGAACGCCGCAGCACCAAAGCCCGTATACGACTCCCACTGCCCGGCCCCGCGTTCGTACTTTTCGTGCTGGTACTCGGCGCCCGCGCTCACTTCCAGCGGCGACGCGAACGCTGCCACCTCGAAGCCACGGCGCAGGTCCAGGTTGGCGATGCCCTGCTGGTAGTCCAGCTTGCCGTCATAGAAGTCCGTGGGCGAGCCGGGATACGGCAGCGAGTAGTTCACCGAATTACGGGTGTAGGTACGCACCGTGCTGCGGTTGCCGGTCAGGCTGGCGTCGTAGTCCCAGCCCGCGATCTGGCCTTTCACGCCTGCGGTGCCGGTGTACTGTTTCTCCTTGGTTTCCAGTACCGGCAGGAAGCCATCCGGGAACACACTCAGCACGCCGGGGGCCTTGTAGGTGGTGAAGATGGTCGCCGGCAGACGGAAGTTCTGGATCGCCTGCGCGGTGCGGTCACTGGCCGTAGCGTTAGCGTAGAACTGCGCGCTTTCGCCCAGGCCATGGCCCACGTTCACCGCGAAGGCCTTCAGCGCATACGACGGCGAGCTGAGGATGGTGTTGGCCTCGGCATTGCGGTTGGCTTCGGCCGGGTTCGGCGATGCGCCGGCCGGCAATCGATTGTTCGGGCGCAGCGCCACCAGATTGCCGCTGCCATCCATCGCCGGGTAGCTCAGGTAGCCATCGATGTAGCGGCGGGTGCGGATCGCATGATGCTGGCGGGTGGTCTCGCCGGACAGATTGACGAAGCCATCCTGGCCCCACGGCAGGCCGACGTTGGCGCGCACGCTGGTGCGCGAGCCATCGCCATCGATGCTCTGCCCGCTCTCCACGGCAAATTCACCACCGTGGGCCTGCGACTTCAGGATCACGTTGACCACGCCGGTGATCGCATCCGAGCCGTAGATGGCCGATGCACCATCGCGCAGCACTTCCACATGGTCGATGGCCGAGACCGGAATCAGCGCCAGATCGGCCCAGGCATGGCCGGGGAAGCCGCCGCCGTTGGCACCGCTCACATAGGCGCTGGCATTGCGACGCTTGCCGTTCACCAGCACCAGC
>NZ_LLXT01000113.1 GCF_001431625.1 Stenotrophomonas geniculata ATCC 19374 = JCM 13324 | reverse complement strand
AATGGCCAGAGCAACAGCAAAAGCTGTGTCTCCTGAGGTTTGGCAGGGTGGGTCCGGTTGCGGGGGGCGCTGCAAGTACGTCCATGTAAGCTCGGTCGCCGCATCCATGCGGCTCACGCCCCCGCAACCGGACCCACCCCGCCTTCGACAGTTTCCCGCTATCTGTCGGAACCTGCTGCTGATGGTGGGTGCCGACCGTTGGTCGGCACGGGGTCAGAGCCCGTTGCTGCGCAACGGGCTCTGACCCCACTGTTTGATGATTAGGTATCTGTGGGTTTGTTCATGTCGTGCTCGAACAATTCCCCCTGCACCACCGGCTCCTTCTCGCGGAAGCCGCCGAGCCCGACGCCGACCAAACGGTAACGGGTCTCCGCCGGCAGGTCGACGCGGGCGCGCAGGGCCAGTGCGATGTCGCGCAGTTCTTCCATCGATTCCGGTGGGCGCTCCGGGGTGAAGCTGCGGGTGAGGATGCGGAACTGCGCGGTCTTCAGTTTCAGCACCACGGTGTGGCCGACGCGTTCGGTCTTGCGCGTGGCCTTCCAGGTCTTCTCCGCCAACTGCACGATCGCTTCGCCCAGGTCTTCCAGCGGCAGGTCTTCGGCGAAGGTGTCCTCCGAGGAAATCGACTGCACCTGCTGGTCCGGTTCCACCGGCCGCTCGTCGATGCCGCGTGCACGGTTGTACAGGCTGCGGCCGAAGCTGCCGAATGCTTCTTCCAGGTCGATCAACGCCCACTGCCGCAGATCGCCGCAGGTGACGATGCCGCGCGCGGCAAGTTTTCCTTCCATCACCTTGCCGACGCCGGGCACCCGGTTCACTGGCAACGGCTGCAGGAACGCGTCCACCCGCTGCGGGGGGATCACGAACTGGCCATCAGGTTTGCGCCAGTCCGAGGCGATCTTGGCCAGGAACTTGTTTGGCGCGATGCCAGCTGAAGCAGTCAGGTTCGTTTCCTCGCGGATCTGCGCGCGGATGGTGCGGGCGATGTCGGTGGCCAGTTCGATGCCGCTCTTCGGCTCGGTCACATCGAGGTAGGCCTCGTCCAGCGACAACGGCTCGACCAGGTCGGTATGCCGCAGGAAGATCGCGCGCACCTGCTGTGACACCGCCTTGTAACGTGCGAAGTCCGGCGGCACGAAGATCGCATCCGGGCACAGGCGCTCGGCACGCACGGCGGGCATCGCCGAACGCACGCCGAACACGCGTGCCTCGTATGAGGCCGCGCACACCACCGAACGCGCGCCACGCCATGCCACAACCACCGGCTTGCCGCGCAGTGACGGATCGTCGCGCTGCTCCACCGACGCGTAGAACGCGTCCATGTCGACGTGGATGATCTTGCGCAGTCGGGTCATGTCAGGCGGAAGGGGCGAGGGCGTGCCGGACGGGCCACACGCCGAAGTATGGTCGTTGCACATCAACAGGATGCGCGTATTCCATTGAAAACACTACGGTTGCGTACGGTTGAAATGTTTGATCGGCGCAGTTTCCACGGGCATCCTCGAGCGCTTGTTTCCCTGTTTCCCCGCTTCCAGGATTGTGCTTCATGACCCGTCTCCACGCGTTCAACCGCGAACAGCTGCTGGCCAGCGCACGCGGTGAACTGTTCGGCGCCGCCGCCGGCCGTTTGCCCAACGATCCGATGCTGATGTTCGACCGCATCACCGACATCCGCGAGGACGGCGGACCGCATGGCAAAGGCATGGTACGCGCCGAACTGGATATCCGCCCGGACCTGTGGTTCTTCGGCTGCCACTTCATCGGCGACCCGGTGATGCCCGGCTGCCTGGGCCTGGATGCCATGTGGCAGCTGACCGGCTTCTTCCTGACCTGGCTGGGCGCCCCCGGCAAGGGCCGCGCGCTGGGCTGTGGCGAAGTGAAGTTCACCGGCCAGGTGCTGCCGGACGCCAAGCTGGTGCGCTACGAGATCGATATCAGCCGTGTCATCAACCGCAAGCTGGTGATGGCCCAGTCGGACGCGCGCATGTACGTGGATGACCGCGAAATCTACAGCGCGCGCGACCTGCGCGTCGGCCTGTTCACTGAAACCGGGAGCTTCTGATGCGTCGCGTCGTCATCACTGGCATGGGCATCACGTCCTGCCTCGGCAATGATCTGGATACCGTTTCGGCTGCGCTGCGCGAAGGGCGCTCGGGCATCACCGCCCTGGCCGACCACGCCGAAGCGGGCCTGCGCAGCCAGGTCGGCGGCCGCGTCGACCTCGACCTGGACGCGCTGATCGACCGCAAGCAGAAGCGCTTCATGAGCGATGCGGCGGCCTTCGCCTATCTGGCCATGCGCGATGCCATCGCCGATGCCGGGCTCAGCGCCGAGCAGGTCAGCAATCTGCGTACCGGCCTGATCGCCGGTTCCGGTGGCGGCTCCAGCGAGTGGCAGATCGGCGCGGTCGACCTGCTGCGCGAACGTGGCGTACGCAAGGTCGGCCCGTACATGGTGCCGCGCACGATGTGCTCGACCGTTTCGGCCTGCCTGGCCACGGCCTACCAGATCAAGGGCGTCAGCTATTCGCTGTCGGCCGCCTGCGCGACCTCGGCGCACTGCATCGGCGCTGCCGCGGACATGATCCGCCATGGCGCGCAGGACATCATGTTCGCCGGTGGTGGCGAAGACCTGCACTGGTCGATGAGTGTGATGTTCGATGCGATGGGCGCGCTGTCGACCAGCTTCAACGAGACCCCGGCCAGCGCCTCGCGTCCGTACGACAAGGACCGCGACGGCTTCGTCATCGCCGGCGGCGGCGGCATGCTGGTGCTGGAGGACTACGACCACGCCGTTGCACGCGGCGCACACATCCACGCCGAACTGATCGGCTATGGCGTCACCTCCGACGGCGCCGACATGGTCGCCCCGTCCGGCGAAGGTGCGGTGCGCTGCATGAAGATGGCGCTGCAGGGCGTCGATCGTCCGCTGGACTACCTCAACACCCACGGCACCTCCACGCCGCTGGGCGACGTCACCGAGCTCAATGCGATCCGCGAAGTGTTCGGCGATGCGGTGCCGCCGCTGTCCTCGACCAAGGCGCTGTCGGGCCATTCGCTGGGTGCGGCAAGCGTGCACGAGGCGATCTACTGCCTGCTGATGATGCGCGATGGCTTCGTTGCCGGTTCGGCCAACATCGGCGAACTGGACCCGAAGGTGGAGAGCTTCCCGATCCTGCGCGAAAGCCGCGAGCAGAAGCTGGATACGGTGATGTCCAACAGCTTCGGCTTCGGTGGCACCAACGCCGCGCTGGTGTTCGGGCGGGTGTGATGGGGGCAGGTGTGCCGACCAACGGTCGGCACCCACCAATAGATGTAGAGCCGAGCCATGCTCGGCTCAGTGCCGGCCAACGGCCGGCATCTACCGCTTATTTCGGCAACAACGGCACCAGCAATGCGTGCGCGTCCACCAGCGAGCCCACGATGCGGTGGCCCAGTGCGCGCAGCTCTTCATCAGGATGCACCAGGTCCGGCACCTGGATCACGGTCATGCCGGCCGCCAATGCTGCGCGCGTACCGGCCGGTGAGTCTTCCAGCGCCAGGCAGCGTTCCGGGGCCTGGCCCAGCCGCTGCGCGGCCAGCAGGTAGATATCCGGCGCCGGCTTCGGCCGCGCCACGTCGCCACTGGTGATCACCGCATCGAAGTACGGCAGCAGGCCAGCGGCCGTCAGCTTGCGGTTGGCCCGCGGCTGCCGCGTGGTGGTGGCCACCGCACGCGGTACCGCGTGCGCCTTCAACAGCTCCAGCAGCTCCAGGATGCCCGGCCGCAGGGGCAGGCCGGTCTGGGTGCGTGCTTCGTACAGTTCATGGCAGCGTGCCGCCACCGCCTCGATCACGCTGTCCTCGATGCCCTGCGCACGCAGCAGCGCGTGCGAATCGCGGTCACCGAGACCGACCATGCGCAGGAACACGGCCTCGTCCAGGCCCAGCCCGAATTCGTCGGCGGCCTCGCTCCAACAGGCCAGCGAGACCCGCTCGCTGTCGATCATCAGGCCGTCCATGTCGAAGATGACGGCGTCGGGGAGGAACGGCAGCGCAGCGATGGTGGTCATGGAGCGAACAGCGTATCCAGGTCGGTGGAAGTGAGCTGCCGCCATTGCCCTTCGTCCAGCCCCTGCAGGTCCAGCCCGCCGACGCGGCTGCGGTGCAGGGCCTGCACGTGGTTGCCGGTGGCGGCGAACATGCGGCGTACCTGATGGTAGCGGCCTTCATGCAGCACCAGGCGCGCGCGACGCGCATCCACCACTTCCAGTTCAGCCGGCAGCAGGGGCGTCTTCTCGGACTCCAGCATCAGCGTGCCGCTGGCGAACAGCGCCACCTCGTCGCCGCGCAGGTCCTCGCTCAACTCGACCTCATAGACTTTCGGCAGCTTCGACTTCGGCGAGATGATCCGGTGCAGCAGGCCACCGTCGTCGGTCAGCAGCAGCAGGCCACTGGTCTCGCGGTCGAGGCGGCCCACTGTAGACAGCACCGGATCGCGGTCGCGGAAGCGCGGCGGCAGCAGGTCGTAGATCAGGCGGCCGGTGTCCTTGGTCGAGCAGGTGTAGCCGGCCGGCTTGTGCAGCGCGATCGACAGGCCCACCGGCGGGTCCAGCGGCTCGCCGTCGACGCGGATCGCCTCGTGCGGCACCTGGTCGTCGGCATACAGCACCTCGCCGTCGGCGTCGGTGACGCGGCCTTCGCGGAACATCCACTGCACCTGCTTGCGGCTGCCGTAGCCCAGGTTGGCGATGAGCTTGACCAGCTTCACTTGCCCTTCCCCTTCACCGCTTCCACCAGCTTGAAGCCATCACGCTCGGCGATCACGCGCACCGCGCCAAAGCTCTCGTTGAGCGTGTACTCGTACGGCAGGTGGCGGTTGGCCACCACGTACAGGCGTCCGCCCGGGCGCAGCGCCTGCGCGGCCACGGCGATGAAGCGCTGGCCGATGTCCGGGCGATCGGCGCGCGAGGGCGTGTGGAATGGCGGATTGCTGATGATGACGTCGTAGCCCGGCTCGATGCCGGCGGTGACGTCCTGCCACAGGAAGCGCAGCGGCAGCGGACGCGGCGGCGGTGCCAGGTTCAGCTCGGCCAGTGCCAACGCGCGCTGCTCCGCTTCGTACAGGTCCAGCGCGGTGATCTTCGGGCAGCGCTCCAGCAGCTCGCGCGACAGGTAGCCGTAGCCGGCACCGAGGTCGGCGGCGCGGCCGGCCAGGTCGGCCGGCAGGTGCTCGGCCAGCAGCGCCGAGGCCGGATCGATGCGGTCCCAGGCGAACACGCCCGGGCGGCTGAGGAAACGGCCGCCGACGATCGGCCGCACCGCATCCAGTGCCGACCAGCGCTTGGCCAGGTCGGCGTCGTGCTGGCCCTGCATCGGGGCGGTCCAGTACACGCGGCAGTGGTTCTTGGTCAGGCTGCCGCCGAGGCCGGTCAGTTGCTTGAGGTCGCCCTCGCTCGAGCGTGCACCTTCGTTGTTGGACTGGCAGGCAACGATGCGGCCGCCGTCGGCGACCAGCGCCAGCGCACGGGCAAACAGCGCGCGGGCTTCTTCACGCTGGCGCGGCGGCAGCACCAGCACCAGCGGGTAACGGCCCTTGCCGGCCACATCATCCAGCTGGCCACTGACGGTCCAGCCGGCGGCCTGCTGCAGCGGCTGCGCGAACGGGGCGAAGCTCTGCTCGCAGTGGACCTCGCGGCTGCCGGCCGCTTCACGCAGCGGCCAGCCGTCGCGGGCACGCAGGAAGGCCACCGGGCCCTCCGGCCAGCGCAGGGCGCCTTGGGAGAACGGCAGGAACAGGGTCTGCAGGGGGGCGTCGTCGCTGGAGGCCATCGGCGCGGGTACTTCAAGCGTGAGGGCCGTCCATTGTACCGGCTTGGCCGGACCGGCCCCGGTATGCCGCTTTGCGAAACCCGAACGGGGCCTTGATCTGCCAGCAACATTGAAACGTTCAGGGTAGAGGCTCCCCCGGAAACCCAGGAGAACCTGCATGCGAGCCTTGTTCGTCGGTGGCGTGGTCGACAACAGTGAAATGGACCTGGAAGGCAGCCATCCGCCCGTGCATTACCCCGAGGACACCGGCGGCGGCCACTCGCGCTATCGGCTGCACCAGGTCGGTCATGGCGCCGACGGCAGCGTGGCCTATGCGGTGTACGGCGCACCGGACCTGGCCGATGACGAGGTGGCCCGGGTGGCGGAAGAACGCGCCTATGCGCGCCGGTTCGAGGCGACACCGACCTTGTTCGAGCACTGACACACCGGTAGCGCCCGAGCCCACGCTCGGGCGACGGCGCAGCCGAGCGTGGGCTCGGCTCTACATCCGATCAAGGCGCCCTGGGTGGCAGACGGTTGACGCTGGCGATCTCGTCCAGCCACACATGGTGCTGCTGCACCGGCGTGTCGTAGTCATCCAGGCGCAACTGGCCGTTGCTGCCTTCGTCGCCGGCGTCGTTGCGGTACTGCTGCACGGTCGGTTTCACCGCCACGGTGCCGAGCAGGCGGCGACCATCGTGCAGGGTCAGCTGCACCTGCGTTTCGCCTTCCAGCTGCGGCAACAGGGCTTCCAGGCGCGCGATCTGCGCCGGATCGGTATGGATGCGGGGAGCTATACGGGACATCGGCGACCTCCTGCGTGCAGGGTCGCCGATCGGCCGTGAATGCTCAGTGCAGCGCGCTGTCCGCGCGTGGCACCTGCACCTTGCGTACCGCAGCCACCAGCTGTGCCACCGAGTACGGTTTGGCGACATGTTCCTGGAAGCCTGACGCCAGCGCTCGGCGCCGGTCATCGGCGCGTGCCAGCGCGGTCACGGCAACCGCCGGCAGGGTCATCGCATCCACGCCCATGTCCTCGCGCAGCGTGCGCACCAGACCATAGCCATCCATGCCCGGCATGCCGATGTCGGTCAGCATCACGTGGTACTGCAGGTGCCCGGTATCGGCCAGCAACGCCAGCGCTTCACCGGCCGAGCTGGCGGCCGACACACTCGCGCCCTGCTCTTCCAGCATGCGCCGCAGGTACTCCAGCACTTCCGGCTGGTCTTCCACCGCCAGCACATGCATGCCACGCAGCGGGTACGGTTCGACGATCACCGGCTCCAGGATCGGCCCGCTGATCACTTCGCGCAGCGGGCGTCGCTCGGCATCGGGAATGTGCTGCGGCAGGCGCACGGTGAAGGTGGCGCCGTGGCCATGGCCTTCGCTGGCGGCGGTGACGGTACCGCCATGCAGTTCGACCAGCTGCTGCACGATCGCCAGGCCCAGGCCGAGGCCGCCATGGCGTCGGGTGGTGGTGCCATCGGCCTGGCGGAAGCGGCTGAACAGATGGTTGAGGAACTCCGGTGCGATGCCATCACCGGTATCGCGCACCGTGATCACCCAGTGGTTGCCGTCGGCCTGCAGTTGCACGTCGATGCGGCCTTCGGCCGGGGTGAACTTGATCGCGTTCGACAGCAGGTTCCAGAACACCTGCTGCAGGCGGGTGGCATCGCCCAGCACCAGGCTGGGCTGCTCCGGCAGCAGCAGACTCACGTCCAGCGCCTTGCCTTCGGCGACCAGTTCCTGCGCACCGATGGCTTCGCCCAGCAGATCGCGCAGGTCCAGTATCTCCACCTCCAGCTGCACCTTGCCCAGCAGCATGCTGCTGAGGTCGAGCATGTCCGAGATCAGCCGCTTCTGCGCACCGGCGCTGTTGGCGATCACATTCAGGCCCTTGTACAGCGGGCTGGTGTTGTCCACGCGCTGCAGCAGCAGCTCGCTCCAACCGAGGATGGTGGTCAGCGGCGTGCGCAGCTCGTGCGACAGCGTGGCCAGGAACTCGTCCTTCAACCGCGCCATGTTCTCGGCGGCACTGCGCGCGGCACGCTCGGACTGCAGAAGCTCCTCGCGGGCCAGCTCGATCTCGCGGCGTTCGGTCACGTCCGGGCTGCTGCCGGCCAGGCCGATGAAGCGGCCCATCCGTGAGAAACGCGGGCGTGCATTCATCTCCAGCCAACGCCACTCGCCATCGGCGCGTCGGGCCCGCACCAGCGCATGCATCGACCGCTGCGCCTTCAGTGCTTCCTGCAGTTCGTACTCGAACACCGATGCATCGTCCGGATGCACCAGGCCGCGCCAGACATCTTCCGGCACGCGTGTTTCGTCACCGCCAAAGAACTCACTGAAAGCGCTGTTGACGAAACGGGCATGGCCGCGCTCGTCGAGCACCCACACCGGCATCGGCAGGCCGTCGGCCAGTGCGCTGAAGCGGGCTTCGCTTTCGCCCAGCTCCACTTCCATCTGCTTGCGTGCGGTGATGTCGAAGAACAGGATGCCGACCTTGTCTTCGCCCGGACGGCCCACGCGCACCGCATCAACCGCGAACGAGCGGCCCAGCGCACGCGCTTCCATCTCGAACTGGGCGGGGCGGCCACTGCGCGCGACCTCGCCGTAGATGCGGAACCAGTCCTGCTCGTGGCCCGGTTCCAGCACCGTCATGCGCTGGCCACGCGCGTCCTTCAGGCCGGTGTGGCGCTCGAACGCATCGTTGACCTCGATGAAACGGTAGTCCACCGCGCGATCGCCCTCGAACAGCACCTGGATCACGCAGAAACCAGCGTTGATGCGCTCAAGCACGCCATGATGCAGGTCGGGTTCGGGCGCTGGCACCATCATCGGTGGGCGCTCCACGAGGGGCGGCAGTGTGGACTAAGGGGCGTCTGTGCAGGCCGGATTGGAAGCACAGCATCTTCCAAAGCGCGTATTCACAGCGTCAAGCGCCGTCAGTCATGGTTGACGTCGATGAATTGGCGGCAACCACCCTTGCGCACGACGCAATCGGCCATTGCGGTGGCCCGGCCACAGGATCACACTCGATCTGTGATCAACATCGTCCCCAGCGCGGGGACGCAGGAGACCGTCATGAAACGCTCACTCGCGATTGCCCTGCTGGCAGGCGCCCTGGTGGCGGGCGGCGCCAACGCTGCACCGCGCACCGTGACCGATGCGGACGCGCCGCGCGCGTTGCAGGCCGATGGCCCGGTCAGCGTGAAATGGGAGGATCCGGCCAAATTCACCGAGATCCGCCAGAGCACCAACCGCTTCGAGGCCGAACGCGGTGACTGGGTACAGCAGCTGGCCCGCTACCTGCAGACCACCGCTGCCAAGCCGCTGCAGCCTGGGCAGACCCTCGATGTGACCCTGGTGGACATCAAGCGTGCCGGTGACTACGAGCCGTGGCACGGCCCGCGTGGCCGCGACATCCGGATCATGCGCGACATCTACCCGCCGCGGATCAGCCTGCAGTACACGTTGAAGGACGCCAGCGGCCGTATCGTCAGCGAGGGCGATGCGCGCCTCAGTGATACGGGCTACCTGCACAACCTGGGGCTGAAGAGCGACAGTGATCCGCTGCGCTACGAGAAGCGCCTGATCGATGACTGGGTGAAGCGCCAGCTGGCCAGCCAGGCCACCGCTGCGCGTTAGGCCACTCGGTAGGTGTCGACCTTGGTCGACACGCATTACACGGCGCCGACCAAGGTCGGCCGCTACCGAAGCCGAGCGTGGGCTCGGCTCTACACGTATACCTTGGCCACGCGCTTGACCGCGCACGGCAGCTGGTACGCACTCACGCCACAGCGCGGCGCCAGTTCGGACAGCGTCGGTGCGCTGCCCCACAGTTCCACCACGCTGCCGATGCCGGCCTGGGCATGCGCGGTCAGGTCCACCGTCAGCATGTCCATCGACACGCGCCCGATCAGCGCACCGGGCTGGCCGTCGATCAGCACCGGGGTGCCATTCGGGGCGAACTGCGGATAACCGTCGGCATAGCCGAGCGCGACCACACCCACGCGGGTGCGTGCCTTGGCCACGAAGCGTGCGCCATAACCCACCGGCTCACCCGCCTCGATCCAGCGCTCGGCGATCACCTTCGACTGCATCGTCATCACCGGGCGCAGGCGCTCGGTCAGTGCCGTGTTGTCCGGCAGCGGATTGGCGCCATACAGCATCAGGCCCGGGCGCACCCAGTCGCTGCGTACATCCGGCCAGCCCAGCAGCGCCGGCGAGTTGCACACGCTGGTCTCGCCGTCCAGGCCGTCGATGGCCCGCGCGAAGGTCGCGGCCTGTTCGTGGGTGCGTTCGCTGTCCAGCTCATCGGCGCGCGCCAGGTGGGTCATCAGCACGATGCGCTCGACCTGCGGCAGCGCCGACAGGCGTGCATGCGCGGCACGGAAGCTGTCCACGTCCAGGCCAAGGCGATGCATGCCACTGTCCAGCTTCAGCCACACCGTCAACGGGCGCGGGCTGTCGTAGGCAGCAACGGCCTCCAGTTGCCACGGCGAACCGACGGCGAACCAGAAGTCATGCTCGGCCACCAGCGCCATGTCGCTGGGCTCGAAGATGCCTTCCAGCAGCAGGATCGGCGCACGGATGCCGGCCTGGCGCAGCTCCAGTGCCTCTTCGATGGTAGCCACGCCGAAACCATCAGCCTCACTTTCCAGCGCCTGCGCACAGCGCACCGCGCCATGCCCATAGGCATCGGCCTTGATGATCGCCAGGGCCTTGCCACCGCCCAGTTCACGGGCGAGCCGGTAGTTGCTGCGCAGGGCGCCCAGATCGATCAGCGCGCGGGCAGGACGCATGTGCGGTTCTCTTGTTGCGGCGCGTGACCGTACTGGCCGTAGCGGAAAATATCCAGGCCTTCGGTGCTGATCTGCGGCTGGCGCGCGCTCATCAGGTCGGCCAGGTAGCGACCCGAGCCGCAGGCCATGGTCCAGCCCAGCGTGCCGTGGCCGGTGTTGAGGTACAGGTTGCGGAACGGCGTGGCGCCGATCACCGGCGTACCGTCCGGCGTGGCCGGGCGCAGGCCGGTCCAGAACTGCGCACGCGACAGGTCGCCACCCTTCGGGTAGAGATCGCTGACCACCAGCTCCAGGGTTTCGCGGCGGCGCTGCGACAGCGACAGGTCGAAGCCGGCCACTTCGGCCATGCCACCGACGCGGATACGGTCGTCGAAGCGGGTCACCGCCACCTTGTAGCTCTCGTCGAGAATGGTCGAGGTCGGCGCCATCGCCGGGTCGGTGATCGGCAGGGTCAGTGAGTAGCCCTTCAGCGGGTACACCGGCAGGCGCATGCCCAGCGATGCGACCAGCGCCGGCGAATAGCTGCCGAGCGCGACCACGAAGCGGTCGGCGGTTTCCAGCTTGCCGTCGATGCGCACGCCGGTGATGCGGTCGCCATTGAACTCCAGGCCGGTGATGTCCTGGTCGAAGCGGAACTCGACACCGGCATCCACGCACATCTGCGCCAGGCGGCGGGTGAACAGCTGGCAGTCGCCGGTCTGGTCACGCGGCAGGCGCAGCGCGCCGACCAGGCCATCGACGTGGGCCAGGGCCGGTTCGGCCTGGATGATGCCGGCGCGGTCCAGCACCTCGTACGGCACGCCGTACTGGGCCAGGATCTCGATGTCCTGCGCCGAGGCATCCAGCTGCTGCTGGGTACGGAACAGCTGGGTGGTGCCCAGGTCGCGGCCTTCGAATTCGATGCCGATCTGCGCACGCAGCTCGTTCAGGCAGTCGCGGCTGTACTCGGACATGCGCACCATGCGCGCCTTGTTGATCGCGTAGCGCTCATGGGTGCAGTTGCGCAGCATCTGCCACAGCCAACGGTACTGGGCCAGGTCCATGCCCGGCTTGATCGCCAGCGGCGCGTGCTTCTCGAACAGCCAGCCGATGGCCTTCTTCGGCACGCCCGGGGCCGCCCACGGCGAGGTGTAGCCGAACGACAGCTGGCCGGCATTGGCGAAGCTGGTTTCCAGCGCCGGGCCGGGCTGACGGTCGATGACCGTGACTTCAAACCCGGCCTGTCGCAGGTACCAGGCACTGGTGGTGCCGATCACGCCGCTGCCGAGAACTAGGACTCGCATGGGACTTCTCCAACCCGATCATTCCCTGCACTGGAGCGTGCCGGGACCATAATTGGGGAAGTATAGACAGCCATTACCAGTTGATTTGCCTGTTTTGAAATCAACCGGCAGGATGTTCTCCTGCAATTCATTCCCCAAGGTTGACGGCCATGGCCACCCGTACCCGCGAACTGGACAAGATCGACCGCAAGATCCTGCGCATCCTGCAGGCCGAGGGCCGCATCTCCTTCACCGAACTGGGCGAGCGGGTCGGCCTGTCGACCACGCCATGCACTGAGCGTGTACGCAGGCTCGAGCGCGAAGGGGTGATCACCGGCTACCACGCCCACCTCGACCCGGCCGCGGTGAAGGCCAGCCTGCTGGTGTTCGTGGAGATCAGCCTGGCCTACAAGTCCGGCGACATCTTCGAGGAGTTCCGGCGCGCGGCGCTGAAGCTGCCCAACGTGCTGGAGTGCCACCTGGTATCGGGCGACTTCGATTACCTGCTGAAGGCGCGGATCAGCGAAATGGCCTCCTACCGCAAGCTGCTCGGCAGCACGTTGCTGACGCTGCCGCATGTACGTGAGTCGAAGAGCTACATCGTGATGGAAGAAGTGAAGGAAACGCTGAGCCTGCCGATTCCGGATTGAGGCGCTCGCAGGATGGGGTCAGAGCCCGCGGTGCGGGATCCGACCCCCGGAGTCCGTCAGCGCTGCTGCGGATGCTTCTGCGAGCGCTGTTCCTGCTGCTTGCCGCCCTTGTGCGGCTGCGGCTCCATCTGCTGCTGTTGTTGCTGCTGTTGCTGCTGCGGGTTGCGGCCCTGCGGTTCCTTGCCGGGATGACGGTTCTGCTGGTTTTTCATGATCGCGATCCAGTGGACGAAGGACATGCGGCGGCGGAATGCCAGCGCAGGGCCACGGTGGTCCCGGAACGGTTAATCGCAGGCGAAAAAGCAGTGATCGCCAAGAGGCTGTTTTCGTGCGTTCAGCCCGCACGACGCGCAGGAGCTGCCAACCTTGCTTGGCCCATAGGTCAGCGCCTGATCTGCTGGCCATCACCGGCAGGCACGCTGTCGTAATAACGGCCTGTACGCGAGTCGAACACGCGGTTCGGGCCGGCCGGGCGCACGCCAGGCACGATGCGGCCATTGCGGTCATAGACCTTGTCGGCCGGCTTCGGTACCGGCGCCGGCGCGATCCGGGCGGGGCCGGTGGACTTGATCGGCTGTGCCGGCTGCGGCGACGGCAGCACCTGCGGCTGCGGGCGGGCAGCCTGTGGCGGAGGTGCCACCGGTTGCGGTGCCACGGTGGTGGCACTGCGGGTGGCGGTCGGGCTCGACGACGTCGGTACCTGGGCCTGCGCAACCAGGGGCAGCAGGCCCATCAACAGCAGGGGAAGGCTCGGTTTCATGTCACGCTCCGGCGTGGATCGCATTCACCTTGCGCCTGCACCTGTGTGCCGCCCATGAACGGCCATCACACTTGCAAGCGCGCGCCGGCACCCCCACGTTTTCCGGCATCCCCAGGCCATCGACCCCACGGAGCGCCGCCATGACCGCCTTCGACCTGACGCCCCCCACCGCCACCCAGACCGAGGCGCTGGTCGCCGGCCTCAGCGGCGAAGAACGCCGCGTACTGCTGCAGCACGGCACCGAGGCGCCGTTCTGCGGCGTATTCCTCGACAACAAGCGCGAGGGCGTCTACTGCTGCCGTCTGTGCGCACTGCCGCTGTTCCGCTCCAGCACCAAGTTCGATTCCGGCACCGGCTGGCCCAGCTTCTTTGCCCCGTTCGACCCGGCGCACGTGCGCGAGATCCGCGATACCAGCCACGGCATGGTGCGCACCGAGATCACCTGCGCGCGCTGCGGCAGCCATCTGGGCCACGTGTTCCCGGACGGTCCGCCGCCCACCTACGAGCGCCACTGCCTGAACTCCGTCTCACTTTCGTTCACCGGCAATGGCGAGCCCTGGCCCGATCCGTTGCAGCGTGGCGGCGCAGAAAGCGGCGTGGCGGGCTGAAACATTCCGCTGACCGGTTTCACAGAATTCCCTCTTCAGAAAACCGGGCGACGGGCCGACAAGGAGATATCCCCTCTCCTTGCGTCGCCCCATGCTCATCATCGTTGGATTCCTGGTCGTCATCATCAGCGTGATCGGGGGCTATCTCGGTGCCCACGGCCGCCTGGGTGCCCTCTGGCAGCCCTACGAGCTGGTCATCATCGGCGGCGCCGCGCTCGGCGCCTTCCTGGTCGGCACCCCGGCCAAGACGGTCAAGCAGACCCTGCAGGCCATGGTCGGCGTGTTCAAGGGCCCGCGCTACAAGCAGCAGGACTACATCGACGTCCTCAGCCTGCTCTATGAGCTGCTCAACAAGGCCCGCCGCGAAGGCTTCATGGCCCTGGAAGACCATGTCGAGCGGCCGGCCGAGAGCGCGCTGTTCGGCAACTACCCCAAGGTACAGGCCGACCACCACCTGATCGACTTCATCACCGACTGCCTGCGCCTGATGATCGGCAGCAACATCGAGCCGCACGAGCTGGAGCCGCTGCTGGAACTGGAGCTGGAAAAGCACCATGCCGAGGCCATGGCGCCGTCGCAGGTGCTGACCAAGGTCGCCGACGGATTGCCCGGTTTCGGCATCGTGGCGGCGGTGCTGGGCATCGTCATCACCATGGGCTCGATTGGTGGCGACATCGTCGAGGTCGGTGGCCACGTCGCCGGTGCGCTGGTCGGCACCTTCCTCGGCATCCTGCTGGGCTACGGTTTCGTCGGCCCGATGGCGGCCGCGATGGAGGCCCGCGCCGAGCAGGACAGCCGCATCTACGAATCGGTGAAGACCGCCCTGCTGGCCTGCCTGCGCGGCTACAACCCGAAGATCGCACTGGAGTTCGCCCGCAAGACGCTGCCGTCGAACGTGCGCCCGGCCTTCTCCGATTTCGAGCAGCACCTGAAGACGGTCAAGTAAGCCATGGCCGAGACCAAGCCCACCGTCATCGTCCGCCGGGTCAAGAAGGCCGGCCACGCCGCCCATCATGGCGGTTCGTGGAAGGTGGCCTATGCCGACTTCGTGACCGCGATGATGGCGTTCTTCCTGGTGCTGTGGCTGATGGCCACCACCAACAAGAACGACCGTGCTGCCATTTCCGAGTACTTCCGCAACCCCAGCCCGCTGAGCGGGCAGAACGCCACGCCGGCACCCGGCATGGCCGGCCCGGGCGGCGCCAGCACCTCGATGATCAAGCTGGGCGGTGCCACCGACGTTTCGCGTGGCAACAGCAACGATCCCTTCCAGAACCAGAAGGAAGCAGTACCGCAGCCGGTGGACCAGCAGCAGCGCGACAAGCAGCAGCTGGAACAGCTGATGAAGGAGCTGCAGGAAGCGATCAGCAGGAGCCAGGCGCTGGAACCGTTCAAGGACCAGCTGCTGCTGGACCTGACCCCGGAGGGCCTGCGCATCCAGATCGTGGACAAGCAGAACCGGCCGATGTTCGACCTTGGCAGCGCCACGCTGAAGCCGTACACGCAGCAGATCCTGCACGAGCTGGCCGAGTACCTGAACCATGTGCCGAACCGGATCAGCCTGACCGGTCACACCGACATCACCGCCTATTCCGCCGCTCGCGGCTATGGCAACTGGGAACTGAGCGCCGACCGTGCAAATGCCGCACGCCGCGCGCTGATCGATGGTGGCCTGGACGACAGCAAGATCACCCGCGTGGTCGGCCTGTCTTCGTCAGTGCTGTTCGACAAGGTCGACCCGCAGAACCCGATCAACCGCCGCATCAGCATCGTGGTGATGACCCAGGCCGCCGAAGCGGCCGCCCTGGCCGGTGCCGGGCCACAGGTGGGGCTGTCGGCGCCGACCGCCGACCCGGACGTGCAGGCCGCGCAGGGTGAGGCGAACTGAACCGGGGTCAGATCCCTTTCCCCTGGAAAGGGATCTGACCCCACCTGCGTGCGGCCGCTACAATGGCGGTCTTTCCGTTTCCAGGTGACCCCACCCCATGTCCCAGAACTCCAAGGCCAAGCGCGACAAGCGCAAGAAGCAGCAGGCCAAGCGTCCGTTCCTCCGCCTGAACGCCCAGCAGCAGGTGCAGAACCATGCCGTGCTGACCAACGAAGACGGCCAGGTGGTCGCGGCCATCGGCCTGCAGGGCCGTGAGTGGCTGCTGGCCATCGGTGGCCAGACCATGGGCAACGCCGAAAACCCGGTGCCGATGCTGGCCATGCTCAAGCACCTGTCCAACGTGCAGGAAAAGGAAGGCCGCAAGGTCAACCTGGAGTACTCCGAGCTGCTGCAGAAGCTGCTGGACACCCTGGCAGCCGAATCCGAGCAGACCGCTGACGAGTACCTGGACAAGCTGGTCGCCGAGTTCGAGACCGTGGAAGCCGAAGAAGGCGAAGAAGCCGCTGAGGCCGCCGAAGGCGAAGTGGTTGAAGCTGCTGCCGAGGCCACTCCGGCCGCTGACAGCGACAGCAAGCCGCAGGCCTGAACCGGCCGCGGCGGTGACGGTCTACGTCGATGACGCGGTGCATCCCTGGCGCGGACAGCGCTGGGCGCACCTGATGGCCGACACCCTGGCCGAGCTGCACGCGATGGCGGCGCAGCTCGGCATTCCACCGCTGGCCTTCCAGAACAAGGCCAGCGGTGCGCACTACGATGTCACTTCCGAGCTGCGCGCGCAGGCCATCGCGCTCGGTGCGCGGGCGATTTCCCGGCACGCTGACCGCGACCTGGTCAAAGCGGTGATTGCCAACGCCAGGGCGCAGTACCGGCCGTAGTGCGTGGTGTGCTCGCCGGGCATGGCCCGGCGCTACCACGGGCTGGCGGAACAGGTAGCGCCGGGCCATGCCCGGCGGGTCGGATCATCGATCAGAACGGGTCGCTGCCCAGGCGGATTTCCACGTTCAGCAGCGAGCACAGCGCCAGCATCGCGTCGTCGTCGCGGGTCAATGCCATCACGCCGGTGAAACCGTCGCTGCCGGCATCCACGCTCCACAGCGTGTAGTTGTGCTCGCGCAGGCGGTCGAAGGCGGTGGACATCAGCTGCACGCCGTCCAGGTCTTCGGCGAAATCCTCGTCGTCCAGGTCGCCACCCCAGTCCAGCTGCAGGTTGAAGCGCGCCGACAGCTCGTTCACCGCCGACTGCAGCGAATCCAGATCATCACGTTCCACCTCGAAACCGGACTGCCAGGCAATGGCCGTGAACAGGGCCGGCAGCCAGTCACTGTCTGTCTCCAGCGGCTGCCCGTCCTCGGCCAGGTGCTCGCGCCAGCGGTTGAACTGCTGCAGGGCCAGCTCTTCGTCGCCCGGGTTGATCAGCACCAGCAGGTTCCAGACGCGGGCCTCGAAGCCGTCTTCGTCGAAGTCGTGGATGTCTTCCTCGAAGTCGAAATAGTCGCTGTTGTCGGGCATGGCGGAACTTCCTCTGGGGCAGGCCGGCATTCTACGGTTTATCCTGTGCCGCTGAAGCCGGCCTTGGTGGCCGTCACTGTGAATGAAGCGATGAGCGATACCCCTCCCGACCACCTGGCGATCAACCCGGCCAGCCCCTTCCATGATGCGCAGGCGCTGGAGCGCGGCGTCGGCGTGCGTTTCAACGACGTCGAGCGCGACAACGTCGAGGAATACTCGGTCAGCGAAGGCTGGATCCGCGTGCAGGCCGGCAAGGCCCGCGACCGCCGCGGCAACCCGATGACCATCAAGGTCAAGGGCAAGGTCGAGGCGTATTTCCTGGACCAGAAACCGGAATAACCGGCACCGGCATGTAGAGCCGAGCCTGTGCTCGGCTGCTTTTCGTTCCGGGTTCATGACGCCTGAAGCAAGCGTAGCCGAGCATGGGCTCGGCTCTACATGCCAGGGCGGAATCCGCGTCAGCGTCAGCAACGCCCGGTCCCAGGCATCATTCGCGCTTGCGCGACTCCAGCAGGTCCAGGTTGCGGATCAGGCGCCGCGAGATCTCATCGGAGATCACCCCGCGCCGGGTCAACCGGAACAGCTCCTCGCGCTCGGCATTGAGGCCGGCGCTGCGCAGCTGGCGGTAGCCCATTTCCATGCGTCGCACCTTCTCCGGGTCCACGTCGGGCCCCTCGCTGTCGCGCTCCAGGTGGCGCTGGTACAGCAGACTCACCCGCGACGCGGCGTCGTTGTACAGCTGCACGTTCTCGGTGTTCTGGTTCATCACCAGCTGCTGGCGCATGCGCTCGACCCCGGCCAGCGCCGCCTTCGACGACAGCCGGCGCGCCAGGTCCTCTTCCTTGCGTTCACCCGAATCGGCCGGCAGCTGCAGGCCCTTCAGCAGCTGCGGCAGCGCGATGCTGGCGCCGAGCAGCGAGAACAGGATCACCGAGGCGGCCAGGAAGATCACCAGGTCACGTGCCGGGAACGCACTGCCATCAGGCAGGAACAGCGGCAGGGTCAACACGCCGGCCAGGGTGATCGCACCGCGCACACCGGCCACCGAGGTCGCCACCACGATGCGCCAGTTCGGTGCCTCGCCCCGCTCCAGGCCGCGACGGCGCGCGCGCAGCAGGTTCCAGCGCAGCGACAGCCACACCCACAACAGGCGCAGCACGACCAGCGCCAGATTGATCACCACCACATACACCAGCAGCCACCACGCACTCTGGTGGCCGGTCTCGTTCATGGTGGTGGTGGCGCGTTCGACGATGCCTGGCAGCTGCTCGCCCAGCAGCACGAACATGATGCCGTTGAAGCTGAACTGCAGCATGTTCCAGACCCCGGCACGCTGCACGCGCATGCTGCCGGAGACGCGGCCGGTCAGCTCGACATAGCTCATCGCGATACCTGCGGCGACCGCGGCGAGGATGCCGGAGGCGTGGATCTCTTCGGCCAGCAGGTAGGCCGCGAACGGAATGAGCAGGTTGACCAGCATCGCCGCGCCCGGCTCTTCGCCGAAGCGGCGCCACAGCCAGCGCTGGAAGGTCGACACACCAAGGGTGACCGCCACGCCCACCGCAAGGCCGGCCACGGCCACCCACACGAAGGTCAGCGAGGCCGTGGCCAGCGAGAACGTGCCGGTCATCACCGCAGCCACCGCGAACCGGAAGCAGACCAGGCCCGATGCATCGTTGAGCAGCGACTCGCCTTCCAGGATGTGCATCAGGCGCTTGGGAATCGGCGCCTTGGAGGCGATCGCACCCACTGCCACAGGATCGGTCGGCGACACGATCGCCGCCAGCGCGAAGCACACCGCCAGCGGCATCACCGGAATCAGCCAGTGGATCAGGAAGCCGGCGCCGATGACGGTGAACACCACCAGGCCGAACGCCAGCTCGAGGATCGCGCCCTTGTCGCGGAACAGGCCCTGCTTGGGAATGCGCCAGCCATCCAGGAACAGCAGCGGCGGCAGGAACAGCAGGAAGAACACTTCCGGCTCCAGCGCGTGGCCGCGGTTGAACACCCCGGCGATCACCGCGCCCAGGCCGATCTGCACCAGCGGCAGCGGCAACGAGAACGGGAGGACGCGAACCAGGTAGCCGCTGGCGACAACGGCCACCAGCATCGCCAGGACGACTTCAATGGTATGCATGCTTCTTCCAGGAAGCGGCGCGCGGGGAGGCTCGAAGGCCAGCGCCGGAAACCCGGAAAAAACTACCACATGCGGCCACGACCGCGATGGCCGGGGCCGCCGCGCGTCAGCCCCGGCTCATGCCCCGTCGAAGCGGTACAGATCCATGGCGAGGAAGCCGGCATCGATGCCGGCGTCGATGCGGCGTGCACCGAAACCACCCTCGCCGGCCGCGCCCATCGCAAAGAACAGCGGCAGCAGGTGCTCGTCGGTCGGGTGCGCACGTTCGGCGAACGGCGCCTGCCGGCGGTAATCGAGCAGGGCCTGGCGGTCATCGGCGGCCAGGCGCTGCTCCACCCACTCGACGAAGGGGCGCACGTAAGGCGCTTCCTTGCCGTCCTGGTAGTCGCCCCAGTCGTGCAGGTTGTGGGTGATGCTGCCCGAGCCGACCAGCAGCACGCCCTGCTCGCGCAGCGGCGCCAGCGCGCGGCCCAGCGCGAACTGGTGCTCGGGACCCAGCAGCGGCTGGATTGACAGCGGTACCACCGGGATGTCGGCCTGCGGGCGCAGCAGCCGCAGCGGCACCCACGCACCGTGGTCCAGGCCACGCTGCGGGTCGAGTGCCACCGGCAGGCCGGCAGCGGCGATGCGGCCGGCCACTTCTTCGGCCAGCGCCGGATCACCCGGCACCGGGTACTGCAGTTCGAACAGCGCGCGCGGGAAGCCACCGAAGTCGTGGATGGTGGGCGGCTGCGGATGCGCGCCGACCAGCGGCTGCCGGCCCAGCCAGTGCGCCGAGGCCATCACGATGGCACGCGGCGTGGGCAGGTCGCGCGCCAGCTCGGCCAGGCGCATACCGACCTGGCCCGGATGCAGGGCAGTCATCGGCGAACCATGGGAGATGTACAGCGAAGGCAGGCGGGACATGGAATGCTCCAGTTGCAGGATCAGGCGGCGATCAGCGCGAACGCAGGGTCCACTTGCCATCGCCGACCAGGAACAGCACCACCAGCGCCAGTGCCCAGAACGCCGGGTATTCCCAGCCGCCGCCGGCATTGGCGAAACCGAAGCCGTTGGCGCCGTGCACGGTGACGATGGTGCCCAGCAGCAGCGGTACGCCGACCAGGCCCACCCAGCGCGCATAGACGCCCAGCAGCAGCGCGACAGTGATCACCAGCTCGACGCCGATGGTGAGGTAGCCGAGCACGCCGGGCAGGCCCAGCGACTCGAAGTACGCCGCCGTGCCGGCCGGGGTGAATACCAGCAGCTTGGTCAGCGCATGGGCCAGGAACAGCACGCCCAGGGCCAGGCGCAGCAGGGTGGCGCCATACGGCGCCAGCGGCGAAACAGGAGCGGTCGTGGTGTGCATGGCAAAGCACCTTGAAGGGAGTGGGCACAGGTTATTGCGCCTTCACGGACTGATAAATACGATCGATTGACCGTATTTATTTCAAAAGGCGCAACAATGGATACCCTCGAGGCGATGCGCGTGTTCGTGGCGGTGGTCGAGCGCAATGGCTTCAGCGCCGCCGCCCAGGCTCTGGACATGTCCACCGCCGGCGTCACCCGCCAGGTCGCCGCGCTGGAAAAGCGCCTGTCCACCCGCCTGCTCCACCGCACCACGCGCCGGGTCAGCCCGACCAGTGCCGGCGCCGCCTACTACGCCCAGTGCGTGCGCCTGTTGGCCGAGTTCGACGCGCTGGAGGCCAGCATCGGTGCGCAGGCGCTGGAGCCCTCGGGCACGCTGCGCATCAACGCACCGGTCAGCTGGGGCATCGCCCGTCTCGGCCCGCTGCTGGCCAGCTACCGCGAACGCTTCCCGCAGGTGGAACTGGACCTGGCCCTGTCCGACCGCCTGGTGGACATGGTCGAGGAAGGCTACGACGTGGCCATCCGCATCACCCGCGAGCCCAGCCCCACGCTGATCGCACGCCGCCTGGGCGAATCGCGGGTGAGCCTGTGCGCCGCGCCGGCCTACCTGGCCGCACGCGGCACCCCACAGACCCCGCAGGACCTGCAGGCACACGCGTGCCTGGGCTACAGCTACTGGGCCGCCGGCAACAACTGGCCGCTGCAGGGGCCCGGCGGTGAGGTGAAGGTGGCGGTGAACAGCCTGCTGCACGCCAACAACGGCGACGTGCTGCGCGAAGCCGCGATTGCTGGCATGGGCGTGATCCTGCAGCCGGATTTCCTGCTGGAAGACGCGCTGGCCGATGGTCGCCTGGTGCGCATCCTGCCGGAGTGGGAAGCCTCGCCGATCGGCATCTTCGCGGTCTACACCAGCCGCAGCCACCTGGCACCGAAGGTGCGCAGTTTCATCGATCATCTGGTCGAAACCGGGGTGTAGACGAGTCTGGTGTTTGCCGGCCAGCGACCGGCAAATCCGAGATCCGCTCAGGCAGCGACTTCGTCCAGCGCATCGATGATCCGTTCGAGCGGTGCCGGCCGCCCCAGCAGGTAGCCCTGCACCTGGTCGCAGCCATGCGCCGCCAGCCAGTCCAGCTGCCCCGGCGTTTCCACGCCCTCGGCGATGATGGTCAGGCCCATGCTGTGGCCCAGCGACAACAGCGCGCGGCAGATCGAGGCATTGCGCGGATTGGTTTCCACGTCGGCGACGAAGCTGCGGTCGATCTTCAGGATGTCCAGCGGCAGGTGCTGCAGGTAGGACATGCTGGAATAGCCGGTGCCGAAATCATCCAGCGACACGCTGATGCCCTGCTCGTGCAGGCGCTGCATGGTCTGCATCGCCTGCGCCGGCTTGCGCATCAGGCTGCTCTCGGTCAGCTCCACGTGCAGGGCACCGCGGGCCAGGCCGAAGTCCTGCTGGGCACGGGTGAATTCGGCCACCAGGTCGCTGTTGAAGAACTGCACCGCCGATACATTGACCGCGATCGGCAGCTCGCCCCAACCGGCCTCGACCAGCCGGCGCTGCGCTTTCGCCGCCGCGCGGATCACCCAGCGGCCCAGCGCGAGGATCAGCCCGGTCTCCTCGCACAGCTGGATGAACTCGTTGGGCGGGATGAAGCTGCCGTCGGCCTGCGGCCAGCGCAGCAGCGCCTCCAAGGCGGCCGGGGTGCCATCGCTGGCATGCCGGATCGGCTGGAAATAGAGCTGGAATTCGTTGTCGATGGCGGCATGGATGCGCCCGGCCAGGCGCAGCCGGTCGGCCAGCCGTGTGGTCACCGCCGCATCGAACCAGACCACGACGTTGCCCTCGGCGCGCGCGGCGTGTGCGGCCTGTGCAGCCATACCGATCACCTGCTCGGCGCTGTGGCCGTCACCGGCGGTGTGCACGGCCACGCCGATACGCGGCTCGAACTGGTGCAGTGAATCCTTGCCGCGCATCGGCGCCGACACGATCTGCAGCAGGTCGTCCAGCACGCGCAGGGTATCGTGCTCGGCACCGATGGCCAGCACGAAGTCCTCGGCTGGCTGGAAGGCCAGCGTGCCACAGCGCGCGCCCAGGCCACCGAGCCGGGTCGCCATCGACTGCAGCACCGCATCGCCGATCTCGCGGCCCAGCGTATCGGCCACCAGCTGCAGGCCGCGCAGCTGCACGAAGGCGATGGTGTAACCCTGTTCCTGCTCATCCAGCTGTTCGGTCAACGCACGCACGTTGAGCAGGCCGGTGGCCGGGTTGTGCCGTGCCTGATAGGCCAGGTCGCGCTCGTAGGCCAGCCGTTCGCTCACATCCTCGGCCAGCACCAGGCAGGCCGGCTGGCCATCGAAATCGAGCTTGGACAGGTGCGCGCGCACTTCGAACACGCTGCCATCCTTGCGCCGGTGCAGGCGCACGGTAGCGTCCTGCAGTTCGCCGACACGTGCTCTGGCGATCGCACCCTTCACCTCGTCCCAACCTTCGCGCGGGCGGATGTCGAGGATGCTCATCGCCAGGAACTCCTCGCGACTGTAGCCGTACTGGCGCACGGCGGCATCGTTGACCTCGATGAAGCGCAGCGTGTCCGGATCGAACACCCAGAACGGCGCCGGATTGCGGTCGAACAACAGGCGGAAGCGGCGTTCCACCTCGCTCATCTGCTCGCGGGCCTGGTAGCGCTCGCTGAGGTCGGTCAGCGCGCCGATCATGCGGCGCTCGCTGTCGGCCACCTCCACCCGCTGCCCACGTGCGCCCACCCAGCGCACTGCGCCCCCGGGCAGTACCAGGCGGAACACCTGGTCGAGCACCGCGCCACCGGCGAAGGCCTGGTCGAAGGCCTGCTGCAGGCGCGCCGCGTCATCACGATGCACGCGCGCGAAGAAATCGGCCACCGGCAGCGCATCGGTCTGCACGCCGAAGATCTCGCGCGCCAGCGGCGACCAGCGCAGCAGCGCAGCGTCCTCGTCCACGTACCAGGTGCAGACGCGCCCGACCTGATGGGCCAGGCGCAGCTCGGCGTGACCCGTCTTCAGCTCCTCGGCCATTGCCTGCTGGCTGCGGGTGCTGCGGCGCACGGCATACAGCAGCACCAGCAACACCGCGATGTAGGCCAGTACGATGGCCACCGATGCCTGCAGGTAGGGCCACCAGGGCGCGAGCACGTCCTCGTCGGCCAGGCCGACCTGCACCGCCAGCGGGCTGCGTTCCAGCGTGCTGATGGTGATGATGCGCGGCACGCCGTCGACGACGCCCGGCATGCTGCCCAGTTCGACCACCGCCTGCTTGCCGAGCAGGTCGCGGCGCGGCAGGTCATAGCGGCGGCCCACCGTGCCATGCGGATCGGGTACGCGGGCCAGCATGTAGCCCTCGGCATCGCTGATCGAGACCAGTCCGTTCGGGCCAACATCGAGCCCGCCGACGATGCGCTGCAGTTCGCCACAGCGCAGCCGCGCCAGCAGCCAGCGTTCATCGGCCATCGGCAGCGCCAGCGGCACCACCCAGCCACCGTCGCTGGCGCGCTGCGGCGGTCCGATGTACAGCGAACTGCCCAGGCCGCGGCGCTGCGGATCGGTCCATAGCGGCAGGTTCAGGTCCCCGTTGCCGACCGTGAGGGCGCGGCCATAGCTGTCCAGCACCACGATGCTGTGCAGCTCGGCATGCCGGCGCAGCACGCCGCCGATGGAGGCATCCAGCAGCGCCGGCGCCTGCGCGGGCACACTGCGGAACACTTCAACGGCATCGGCGGCGATGCCGGACATCGCCCGCTCCAGGTTGCGCAACTCCAGCGCCAGCAGGCGCTCGCTGCCCACCGCCAGCGCACGGCTCTGGCGCTGCGCGGCCTCCAGCCGGCGGTGATGGTCGTTGGCCAGCATGGTGGCCAACCCGGCCACCAACAGAATGCCCAGCAACACCCCGCCCCAGGTAATGGCGCGCAGCGGCCGGGCCAACGCCCGTTTCAGCGCGGGCATCGGTTGGTCTTCCTTGTGCAGTCGGCTGGCTTCATGCGCGAACGAATCCTCCACGTCCCCGACCTCAACGGCCGGCGGACGCCATTCTTGACGCCTGACCCCACCCCGCATGGCCACCTCCCCGTGCCCGCGCAGGGTTCCCGGGCCCAGCATGCACCACCCCGGTGACGGCGTGAAGATCGCTTCCGCGCGTTCAGCCAGATCCCGCACAGGGCAGGTGCCACAACGGGAGGGCCAGCCGGGGCGGAGCGGATTAGACTTGGGGTTTTCCGCTGCAAGAGAAGTCCATGTCCAAGCTGCGCCGTCCCACCCTGGCACTGGCCATTGTTGCCAGCCTGACCCTGGCCGCCTGCGACCGCCCGGCCGATCCGGCCGCTGGCAACGCCAAGCCCGCCGAAGCTGCGCCCGCTGCGGCCAAGCCGATGCTGGGCAGCTTCGGCTTCGATGCCAGCGGCATGGACCGCAGCATTGCCGCCGGTGATGACTTCTTCGGCTTCGCCAACGGCACCTGGGTGAAGAACACCGAGATCCCGGCCGACCGCTCGCGCTTCGGCAGCTTCAACGTCATTGCCGAGAAGACCCTGGCCGACACCCGCGCCATTCTTGAGGGCGCCGCCGGCAACACCCAGGCCAGCGGTGACGACAAGCTGATCGGCGACTACTACGCTGCTTACATGGACGAGGCCGGCATCGAGCAGCACGGCATTGCGCCGGTACAGCCGCAGCTGAAGGCGATCGACGCGATCGCCGACAAGGCCGGCCTGGCCCGTGCCCTGGGCGGCGACGTGCGTGCCGACGTCGACCTGCTCAATGCGACCAACTTCTACACCGACCGCCTGTTCGGCCTGTGGGTGTCGGTGGACCTGCTGCAGCCGGACCGCAACGCGCCGTACCTGGTGCAGGGCGGCCTGGGCATGCCCGACCGCGACTTCTACCTGGGCGGTGGCCGCATGGCCGAGCTGCGCAAGCAGTACCAGGCCTACATCGCACAGATGCTGCAGCTGGCCGGCGTCGCCGATCCGGCGGGCAAGGCACAGCGCATTCTCGCGCTGGAAACGAAGATCGCGCAGGCGCACGCCACCCAGGAAGAAACCAATGACGTGACCAAGGGTGCCAATCCGTGGACCCAGGCCGACTTCAATGCGAAGGCGCCGGGCATGGACTGGAGCACCTTCCTCGACGCGGCCGCACTGGGCAAGCAGCAGGACTTCATCGTCTGGCAGCCCAAGGCCGTGGCCGGCCTGTCCAAGCTGGTCGCCACCGAGCCGCTGGATGCCTGGAAGGACTACCTGGCCTTCCACGCGCTGGACCGCGCCGCTGCCTACCTGCCGAAGAAGTTCGCCGATGCCCGCTTCGCCTTCCACGGCACCGCGCTGAGCGGCACGCCGCAGCAGAGCGACCGCTGGAAGCGTGCGGTGGACGACGCCAACCATGCCGTCGGCGAAGCGATCGGCAAGCGTTACGTCGAGAAGCACTTCGACGCCAGGACCAAGGAACGCGCGGACGAGATGGCGAAGAACATCATCGCCGCCTTCGCCAAGCGCATCGATGCGCTCGCGTGGATGTCGCCGCAGACCAAGGCCAGCGCCAAGGCCAAGGTGGCCGGCCTGACCGTGGGCATGGGCTACCCGGAAAAGTGGCGTGATTACACTGGCCTGGAGATCCGCCGTGATGACGCGCTGGGCAATGCGCAGCGCGCCGAACTGTTCGAGTACCAGCGCAACATCGCCAAGCTGGGCAAGGCAGTCGACCACAGCGAGTGGGCGATGCTGCCGCAGACCATCAACGCGATGAACGTGCCGCTGGAGAACCGCCTGGTGTTCCCGGCCGCGATCCTGCAGCCGCCGTTCTTCGACGGTGCCGCCGACGACGCGGTGAACTACGGTGCGATCGGCGCAGTGATCGGCCACGAGATCAGCCACGGCTTCGACAACGCCGGCGCGCTGTTCGACGAAACCGGCAAGCTGCACAACTGGTGGACCGCCGAGGACCTGAAGCAGTTCAACGCCGCCGGTGATGCGCTGGCCGCGCAGTTCAGCAGCTACGAGCCGTTCCCGGGCGTGCATGTGAACGGCAAGCTGACCCTGGGCGAGAACATCGCCGACGTGGCCGGCCTGGGCACCGCCTACGATGCCTACCAGCTGTCGCTGCAGGGCAAGCCGGGCCAGACCCTGGAAGGCTTTACCCCGGACCAGCGCTTCTTCCTCGGCTTCGCCCAGGCGTGGCGCAGCAAGAGCCGCGAACAGGCGCTGCGCAACTCGCTGCTGACCGATGTGCATGCACCGGGCCAGTTCCGCGCTCTCACCGTGCGCAACATCGACGCCTGGTACCCGGCGTTTGAAGTGAAGGAAGGCCAGAAGCTGTACCTGGCCCCGGACAAGCGGGTCAAGGTGTGGTGATGTGACCGGAACGGGCGCCACAAGGCGCCCGTTTCATTTCCCGGTAGCGGCCAACCTGGGTCGGCACATGCCGCGGCTCTGGTGGGTGCCAACCTTGGTTGGCACATGCCCCGCTCCGGTGGGTGCCAACCTTGGTTGGCACGGCGCGGATCTACCTGCGGGTGGTGGCAACCATCAGCAGCGCACTCCCCGCCAACATCGCCGCAGCCCACAGCGTGGCGTGCAGCCCGATGCCATCCAGCAGCCGTCCACCGCCCCACGCCCCGAGCGCGATGCCGGTGTTGAACACCCCCACATACAGCGCGGTGGCGATCTCCACGGCCTGCGGCGCCGCTTTCAACATCCAGCTCATCAGGCCCACCGATACACCGCCATAGGCCAGGCCCCACAGCAGCAGCACCGCGATGCCAGCGGACGGTGTGTTTCCCACCCACAGGAACAACAGCGGCGTCAGCAGCAGGCCCGATGCGATCGCCAGCACCGTGCCACGTGGATGGCGTGCTGCCAGTGGCCCGGTGATGAAGTTGCCGGCGATGCCGGCCAGGCCGTAGGCAAACAGCAGTGCACCGATCCACGACGCATCCACGCTGGAGACGGACGTCAGCAGCGGCCGCACATAGGTGAAGGCGATGAAGTGCCCGGACACCAGCAGCACGGTCAGCCACAGGCCACGCCGCAGGTCGCGCTGGCCAAGCTGCTGCACGAACTGCCGCAGCCGCACCGATGTACTGACAGGCAATACAGGCACCACCCGCAGATGCAGCAGCATCACCGCCGCACTGAACAACGCCATCGCCACGAACGCGCTGCGCCAGCCCAATGCATCCCCGATCAGCGCGCCCAGCGGCACGCCCAGCACCGAAGCGGCGGCCACGCCACCGAAGATGATCGAGGTGGCCATGCCGGTGCGGTGAGCCGGCACCAGTCGCGCGGCCAGCCCACCGGCGATGGCCCAGATGCCGCCCATGCAGAACCCCACCAGCACGCGCGCGGCCAACAGCCAGCCGATGCCCGGTGCCAGTGCCGACGCAAGGTTGGCGACCAGCAGAAGCGCGAGCAGCGCGCACAGGATGCGACGGCGATCGATGCCACCGGCTGCGATCACCACCAGCGGTGCGAACACTGCCGCCAGCAGGGCCGGCAGCGAGATCATCAGACCGGCGGTACCAGTGGACGCGCCGAGATCTTCGGCGATAGGGGTCAGCAGGCCCACCGGCAGCATTTCGGTGGTGACCACCGAGAAGGTGGCGAGGCCGACGGCGGAAACTGCCCACCACGGATGGCGGGGCACAGACGCGGCGTGCGCAGGCGAGGAAGCGCTCACGGGATGATTCCTTCAGCGGATGTGGACGCGGCGGACGGGCGCAGTGCACGTTGCGCGAGCATGGCGAACAGCAGCACGGCAACGCCTGCGAGCAGCGCAACGACAAAGCCGCTGCGCACGCCCCCTGCATCAACGCTCTGTCCGGACAGCGCCGCGCCCAGCGCCACGCCGATGTTCAATCCGGCCAGCAACCAGGTCATGCCCTCGGTCAGGCGCGATTCGGGCACGTGCTGTTCGACCAGCGACATCGCCACGATCATCGTCGGCGCGAAGAACACCCCGGCCAGCAGCACGGCAACGGCCAGTGCAGGCAGGTTGCCCACCCACAGCAACGGCAACGTGGTCAGTGCGGTGGCCGCTGCGCCGGCCAGCAACAGGCGCGGCAACGGTGCCTGCAGCTTCAGTGCACCGAACAGCAGGCCCGCTGTGCAGCTGCCCAGCGCATAGGCCGACAGCACCGCGCTGGCGGCAAGCGGCTTGCCCCGCTCTTCGGCGAACGCCACGCTGGTGATGTCAACGGTGCCGACAATCACGCCCATCGCCAGCATCAGCAACGCCAGCAAGCGGATCTCCGGCTGCCGTAGCAACGAACGCGAGGGTACGTCACCTTCGCGGTGCTGCAGCGGCGGCTCGGTGCCACGCTGCATTACCAGTGCGGCCACTCCAATCACCAGCAGCAATGCTGCCGCCAGCACGCCCGCCTGCGGCCACACCGCAACCGACAATCCCACCGACAGCGGTGGCCCGGCGATGAAGGTCACCTCGTCGAACACGGTCTCCAGCGAATACGCGGTCTGCAGCTGCGGGCGGCCGCGATGGATCGCGGTCCAGCGCGCGCGCACCATCGCCGACACGCTGGGCATGCAGCCGGCCAGCATCGCCGCAATGAACAGCGTCCAGTCCGGCGCGGCCAGCAGCGTGCACGCGAGCAGCAACAGCAGCCCCGCCGCACTGGCCGCCGTGGCCCACGGCAGCACCCTGCCCTGGCCCCGGTGGTCAACCCAGCGCGACACCTGCGGTGACAGCAGCGCGTAGGTCAGCACGAACGTGGCCGACACCGCACCAGCCAGTGCATAGCTGCCGCGCAGCTGGGACAGCAGGGTGATGATGCCGATACCGGTCATCGGCAGCGGCAGGCGTGCCAGCAACCCGGCCAGGGCGAGGCCGGCGGTGCCGGGGGCCGCGAACAGGTCGCGATAGGGGGTGGCCATCAGGATCTCCAGGGCAGCGACTTGCCTGGCGCACGGCGCGCCACGACAATACATACAGAGCGTATGAATAAGAGGCTACATTCATACGCGCCGTATGTAAATAATCATGCACTGTGTATGTAAGGAGCTCCGGATGGTTCGTCGCACCCGCGCCGAGATGGAAGAAACCCGCGCCACCCTGCTGACCACCGCCCGCCGGGTGTTCAGCACGCATGGCTATGCCGCCACCTCGATGGACGACCTGACCGCCCAGGCCGGGCTAACCCGTGGCGCGCTGTACCACCACTTCGGCGACAAGAAGGGCCTGCTGGCAGCGGTGGTCGCGCAGCTGGATGCCGAGACCGACCAGCGCCTGCAGGCGATCAGCGACGGCGCCGACGATGCCTGGGAGGGTTTCGTGCAGCGGTGTCGCGCCTATCTTGAGATGGCACTGGAGCCGGAGATCCAGCGCATCGTGCTGCGCGATGCGCGCGCGGTGCTGGGTGGCGCCTCACCGGAATCGCAGCGCCACTGCGTGCACTCGATGCAGCACCTGATCGAACTTCTGGTTGCGCAGGGCGTGGTGGCGCCGGTGGATGCGCAGGCGCTGGCGTCGCTGATCTACGGCAGCCTGGCCGAGGCCGCGTTCTGGATCACCGACGGCGAAGATGGCGACACGCGCCTGCGGCAGGCGACGGCGGCGCTGGAGATGCTGTTGCGTGGATTGAAGTCGGCCGGGTGAAGCGCATCCACGCACGGCGTGGATCTACCGCGGAATCCGCTCGGGTAGATGCCAACCTTGGTTGGCGCCACTACGGCACCGCGCGAAATGCGTGCCAACCAAGGTTGGCACCTACCAGGCAACCGCGGGCCACTCGCGCAGGACGTTCACCGGCACGCCCATGCGCGTGCAGGCGCGGCTGGCGAGGCCATCGGGCAGCGCGTGGCGGAACAGCGGCGCCATGCCCTGCATCAACTTCGCTGAAGCTGCCGCCTGCGCACGCTGGCGACCATTGCGTTCCAGCATGCCCTCGGCCCAGTCCGGCAGCAGCGCCGCGCCTGCACCCAGGAACACTTCGCGCGACAGCCCCGGCACCGGTACCGGCAGGCGCACGCCGGACAAGACCTCCAGCACTTCGCGCGAGCGCTCATCCACGCGCAGTTCCGGTTGCCGCGCGCAGAAGTACGCCGCCACTTCTGCCTCACTGCGCGGTACATCCACCGCGCCCAGTGCCTCGGCCACGCAGCGGTACTCCTCGTAGTAGCGGTCGGCGATGTGCGCCGGCACCTCGCGCCCGTAGCGTCGGAACCCCTGCAGGAAACCGAAGGCTTCGGTCACGTGCACCCAGGTCAGCAACTGCGGATCGTCGGCGGCGTAGGGCTCGCCCTGCGCGGTCTGGCCGCGGATCTGCGCATGGATGCGGCGCACCCTGGCCACCAGCGCCTCCACCTCGCCGCTGGGCGCATAGCTGGTGCCGGCAACGAAGGCCGTGGTGCGGCGCAGCCGACCCACCAGGTCCTGGCGGAAATTGGAGTGGTCATAGACCCCGGCCAGCGCGCGCGGGTGCAGGGTCTGCAGCATCAGCGCGCAGAGGCCACCGGCCAGCATCGAGGGGAACTCGGCGTGCAGCCGCCAGGTGACGCTGTCCGGGCCGAACCAGCCCGGATCGCCCTGCGGATGGTCGTAGTCGATACCACTCTGGCCGCGCGGGAAGGCGTCCAGTACCCAGCGTCGGATCGGCGCCGTGACGGGGCGGGAGAGTGGCTGCAGCAAAGCCGGCATCACAGGTCCAGGAGAGGCGGAAGAACAGTCGCGTCTTGCGCGGTTGGCTCCGATTCTCGGCGATCACGCCTCCGGCGGCGAGCCTCCCCGCTCAGCGACGGTTTCATGTGCGGTCGCAGCACGTTTCACCCTGCGACATCCTGTCGCAGGTCGTGACTACGATGCTGCATCGCATCAATTTTCACTCCCACCGGTCAAACCCTTGCGCCGCTTGGCATTGCCCCCATTGCACGGCTCGCTGGAAGTGCTAGAACTGGATCCGCCACACCGTCCAATGCTGATCGACGCACGTTCCACAAGGAGCCAGCCATGATTGCCTTGTTCAAGGGTTTGGGAATTCTGCTTCGCGACAACGAGCTCTACAGCAGCCCGTTCGACAAACAGGTGGCGCACTGGCGCAACCTCAGCGAGCAGCAGATCCGCGATGAAGTGGCTGTGCTGGCCCAGGCCAAGTGCCAGTGGCTGATCGCCTCGATCGTCGGCTGGCAGGCGGCCTCGCTGCTGATCCTGGGCCTGATCGCCAACTACCTGTGGCGCGACGACTTCCATATCACCTTCACCCGCGTGGTGATCGTGTTCGGCTCGTGGGTGTCGATCCTGTTCGTGATCTGGTTCATGGCCAACATGTTCGATCAGCAGGCCGGCTTCGAGCGCTGGATGAAGGCGTTCAACAGCCGCGCCCGCATCAGTTCCAAGGCCGACAGCGTCGAGCACGTGGCCGAGGCGCTTGACCTGGCCGAGCACTATCCGGAAGTGCTGGACTACAAGCAGGCGGTCACCGCCAAACGCGAGCTGCGCCACGAGGACATCCGCATCATGACCGAGATCGGGCGCATGAAGCAGCACTCCGAACTGGTCGGCCGCCTGAACCATGTGGGCGAGAACGAGCACCACCACGACCTGACACTGCAGCCTGCCTACTGACCCTTCAGGGAAGCGGGGGGACCCACACTGCCACCGTGATCACTCACGGTGGCATTGTTCTATCGGGTCCTGGCTGACGCACTGGTGGAAGCCGCTGGGCAGGTCACGCATCGCCTCGGTCTTCCCCACCGCCACGGCAAACCGGCGCAATGGTGGCGTCGCACACGCGGCGTCGGTACTGCACGCTGGGTCCAGCACCAGGTAGTGGCATTGGCCACTACTGCTGGCGATGCACTGGAACCGTGCCTCGCCGTCGACCACGCTGCCCTTGCTGTAAAGCGTGTCCACGCCGTTGGCACGGGTGCGGGTGATCGAGGTATTGCTGGATTTCTCACAGCCGGCCAACGACAACGCAGCGATGCAGGCAAACAGGAACAGGCGCATGGTGCCTCCAGGATGCGGCTACATGCCGCGGAACAGGCTCATGAAAGGTTGGCTGACCACCAGCGTCTCCGTGCGCCCACGCAGGCGCAGCACGCCGCGCCCGGTATCGTCGCGGCTGACCGCCGCCACCGCCTTCATGTTGACGATGGTCGAGCGATGGATCTGGCGGAAATGCTGCGGGTCGAGCACTTCCAGCAGTTCGCGCAGCGGCGTGCGCAACAGGCTCTCGCCGGCAGCGGTCACCACGGTGGTGTACTTGTTGTCGGCACGGAAGTAGGCCACGTCTTCCAGCATGATCAGCTGCGTCTCGCGGCCGTTGCTGGCGGTGATCCAGGCCAATGGCGGGCGCTCTGCCGCACCCTGCGATGGCCCCAGGCGCCGCAGCAGGCGCTCGAGTACGGCATCGTCCTGGCGCGTTGATGGCAGCCGCGACAGAATGCGTTCGCGGGTGGCCAGCAGGCGCTCGTCGCTGACCGGCTTCAGCAGGTAATCCATCGCGCCCTGCTCGAACGCGTCGATGGCGTACTGGTCGTAGGCGGTGACGAACACCACCTGGGTGCGCGGGCTCAGCTCGGACAGCGAACGGGCTACTTCAATGCCACTGATGCCGGGCATGCGAATGTCGAGGAAGGCGATGTCCGGCTGCTTCTCGGCCAGCTGCTCCAGTGCACTGGCGCCATCCTCGCACTCGGCCACCAGCTTCAGGTCCGGCCACAACCGGCCCAGCTGCTCGACCAGCGACTGCCGCAGCAGTTCCTCGTCTTCGGCAATGAGCGCCTCAAGCGGCATGGCTGCGCTCCTTGTTCGACTGCGGCAGGGTCATGGTTGCGGCCACGCCGCTGGGGAAGTTGGCGACGATCGCCACGCCGGCCTGCTCACCGCAGGTCAGGCGCAGGCGCTCGCGCAGGTTCTTCAGGCCGATGCCGGTACCGCTGGTGCCCTGGCCGAAGCCGAGGCCATCATCGGCCACCGTCACCGTCACATGGTCATCGAAGCCACGCGCCAGGATCCAGATCGTGCCACCGCCGGGCTTGGGTTCCAGGCCATGCTTGATCGCGTTCTCCACCAGCGTCTGCAGCGCCATCGCCGGCAGCTGCACGCCGTGCAGCTCGTTCGGCACCTGCACCTCCACCCCCAGCCGTGCGCCCATGCGGATACGCAGGATCTCCAGGTAGGCACGGGTGCGCTCCAGCTCCACGCCCAGCGTGGACAGCGATTCGTCCACCTGTGGCAACGAGCTGCGCAGGTACTGGATCAGGTGGCCCAGCATCTGGTCGGCACGTGCCGGGTCGGTGCGGGTCAGCACCTGCGCGTTGGCCAGCGTGTTGTAGAGGAAGTGCGGTTCCACCTGCGCATGCAGCAGATTCAACCGGGCCACCGACAGTTCCTTTTCCACCTGGGTCTGCTCGGCCGCGGCCTGCTCGTCGCGACGTTGGTCGGCAACACGGCGGCTGATCGCGCGGGTGACCGCTTCGGCGTTCTCGAAGTTGCTGCCCTCATCCAGCGCCAGCAGGTCGGCCCACCAGCCGGCATCCGGTTCAAACAGCAGGGTGACGGTACTGGTGCCCTGCCCCGGCGTGACCGTCGCCAGCACGCTGTTGCGCTTGATCGCCAGCCGAGCCGGCAGATTCCAGCGCGACGGCTGGCGGCCGTTCCAGGCATCCACGCGGCGCACGTAGGCCCGTACCTGCAGGCTGCCGGCCGAACTTTCCACGTCTTCAACGCGCGGCAGTTCGGCGATGGCCGCTTCCACCACCGAGAATGCCTGGCCGGCATCCATCGGCAGTTCTACCTGGCGGCGCTGGCGGCCGGAGAGCGTGGTCGAATCCAGCCGACCGGCGACCAGCCAGACTCGGCGTACATGGGTAATCGCGCTGCCCAGCGCGGAAATCATCAGGAACATCGCCAGCAGGCCGAAGATCCAGCCCGGGCCATCGTTCATGCCGCTGAAGATGCCGCTCCAGACCATGCCGGCGACAAACAGCGCCGCAGCCCAGGCCAGCAGGTGACGAAGCAGGAGAGAGAGGCTGGCAAACACGGCGGCGCCTTGGAGGAAGGGGGTGAGCCGAGCATAGGGCGGCCCGCCGGGCAAACAAGCGGGCTGCGACGAAGGGCCCGAAAGCGGGGATGGAAGCCGTTACGGAAACGCCGGGCACGGCCCGGCGTTTCCGGGCGAGGGCAATGCCGGCCAGCGGCCGGCACTACCGAACGCCGTTATTTGCGCTGGTCGGCGCTGGCGTCACGCACGGCGCGGAACGACTCGTCCCTGCTCCAGTTCGGCCAGCTGCGCGAATTGGCCAGCTGGTTGCCCAGCGTGTACAGCACTTCCAGGTCGCGGGCGGCACCGGCGAACACCCAGTCCGGTTGCCATTCGTCGCCCTGCTGGTGGTAACGCTTGGCGGTGTAGTCCTCGGAGGCCTTCTTGCCCGCGGCCACGCCGCCATCCACCCAGTCCTGGCCGGCCGACCAGGACAGCGCCGGCACGCCACGCTTGGCGAACGGGAAGTGATCGGAGCGGAAGAACAGACCGGCTTCCGGCTTCGGGTCCGGCGTGTAGCGGATGTCCCAGCCCTTGGCCACGTCCTTCAGCTGATCCAGCAGCTCGAAGCGCGCGGCGCCGTAGATGCCGAAATCACGCGACGGCCCGAACGGTGCCATGCCATCCATGTTGATCACCGCCACGGTCTTTTCCAGCGGGTACAGCGGATGGGTGGCGTAGTACTCCGAACCCAGCAGGCCCTTTTCCTCGGCGGTGACCGCCAGGAACAGCACCGAGCGCTCGGGGCGCTTGCCCTTGGCGAAGCCGCGCGCCAGTTCGATCAGCGATGCGGTGCCACTGGCGTTGTCCAGTGCGCCATTGAAGATCCGGTCGCCACGCGCGTCCGGCTCGCCCACGCCGATGTGGTCCCAGTGCGCGCTGTAGACGATGGTCTCGTCCGGGTGGCGGCTGCCTTCCAGGCGCGCGGCCACGTTGTGCGAGGTGATCACTTCGGTCTTCACCGCGTACTTCGCGTCCAGGCTGGCGCCGGTCAGCGGCACCGGGGTGAAGTCGCGCTGCTGCGCCTTCTTCTTCAGCGCTTCGAAGTCCTGCCCGGCCGAGCGGAACAGCTCCACGGCCAGGTCGCGCTGGATCCAGCCTTCCAGCAGCGGGTGGCTGTCGGCCGGGTTGTCACGCACCACGTCGAACATGGTGTTGGTGTTGGAGCCGGCCACGGTGGCCCAGCCGTACGACGCCGGTGCGGTCTCGTGCACGATCAGCACGCCCAGCGCGCCCTGGCGGGCACCTTCTTCGTACTTGTAGGTCCAACGGCCGTAGTAGGTCATGCCCTTGCCGTCGAAGTCGCCCTGGCCGGTCTCGAAGTCCGGATCGTTGATCAGCACGACGGCGATCTTGCCCTTCAGGTCCACGCCCTTGAAGTCGTCCCAGTTGCGCTCCGGGGCCTTCACGCCGTAGCCGAGGAACACCAGCGGCGCCTTGCTGATATCGACGTTGCTGGCGCCGTTCATGGCGGCGCGCACGGCGATCTGCTTGCCCTGCTCCAGCGGCAGGGTCTTGCCGCCCTGGTGCAGCGCCAGCTGCGGTGCGCCGACGATGTCGCCCTTGCGCAGCGGCACGGCCTGGGTCCACAGGCGCTTGCCATCCTTGAGGTCACCGCCCGGCTGCAGGCCGGCATCGGCGAACTGCTTGCTGAGGAAGGCGATGGTCTTCTCTTCGCCGGCGGTGGCCGGGGAGCGGCCTTCGTAGGCGTCGGAGGCCAGTTCCTTGACGTCGGCGGAGATCCGCGCGCCGTCGAATTTCGGGGTGGCGGCCATCAGTGCGCTCGACACTGACAAGGCCAGCAGGCCCAGTGCTACTCGCTTCATTGCTCTCTCCAGCAGGGAAATCTCTCTGGAGTGTAATGGGATTCGGCAGGGCTGCGCCCTGCACCTGCCGAAGCCAGGGCAGCAGCAACAGCTGGAGCAACAGCAACAGCAGAAGCAGGCATTCGGTGGGATGACGGGGTGGGTCCGGTTGCGGGGGACGCCGTAAACCCCCAGACCGGCCCAGCCGCTGGCGGCTGTGCGTTCAGGCGCTCGCGAAGCAGTGCTTCGCAAGCAAAGCGCCCTCACCCCTGGGGGCTTGGCCGCGGC
>NZ_LLXT01000112.1 GCF_001431625.1 Stenotrophomonas geniculata ATCC 19374 = JCM 13324 | reverse complement strand
CCGCCGACCGTTGTTGGGTGGTTGGGGGGGGGGGGGGGTGGGGGGGCGGGGGGCGCGCCCCCGCCCCACCGCAGAAGCAGCGCAAACGCCACCGAAAAGGGGGGGGCTTTTGGGGGTGGGGGGGGGGGGTCGGGGGGGGGGGCACCCCGCACCCCCGTCCTGGGGGGCTGGGCCGCGGCCCCGTTGCCGCGGCCCCCCCGCAACCAGACCCACCCCGCCTCCGACAGTTGGCCGCTGCTGTTGGTAGGTGCCGACCGTTGGTCGGCATGCTGCTCCTGGTGGGTGTCGACCTTGGTCGACACGCTTGATCCACGGCATGGATAGATAGATGGCGCGATTCTGGGCCGTGACGCGCCATTTAACCGGCGTCGGTTTTCTGGCCTACGTCTGCGGTGTCCAGCGGCCGGCGTTCCGGCGCTGTAGATGCGCAGGGCTCCGACCCCGGGTTCTGGAAACACGAACGCCCGGGCAAGCCCAGGCGTTCGTGCCCCCTTCATGCGGGTGACGCGGTTCAGCCGGCTAGTTCGGCCTGCTCGCGTTCGATGCCGTACTTGCGCAGCTTTTCCACCAGGGTGGTGCGGCGCAGGCCGAGCAGCTGGGCGGCGTGGGCGACCACGCCTTGGGTGCGTTCCAGGGCTTCGTTGATCAGGCCCAGTTCGATGTTGGCCATGTGGTTGCGCAGGTCCATGCCTTCGTCAGGCAGCGCCGCCGGTGCCGCCGGGCGATTGACGGCGATGCCGTGCTCCAGTGCCGGCTGGTTGCCGCTGCCTGGGGTGTGGAACGAGAAGCTGCGCAGGTCCAGGCGTTCTTCGTTGGCAACCGTAGCTGCCGGCGCCGGTGCAGCCACCGCCGCCAGTGCGGTGTCGCCACGGTAGCGGGCCGGCAGGTCCTGCACGCGTACTGAACCGCCCGGATGCAGCACCGCCAGGCGCTCGACCAGGTTGGTCAGTTCGCGCACATTGCCCGGCCATTCGTAGCCGGCCAGGGCCTGCAGGGCTTCCGGGGTGAAGCGCACTTCGCCACGACCGGTGCGCGCCAACTGTGCGGCGATGGTTTCCACCAGCGCCGGCAGGTCTTCGCGACGCTCGCGCAGGGCGGGCACGTCGATCGGGAACACGTTGAGGCGGTAGAACAGATCCTCGCGGAACTTGCCTTCGGCGATGCGCGTTTCCAGATCGCGGTGGGTCGCGGCCACGACGCGCACGTTGCAGCGGATGGTCTGGTTGCCGCCGACGCGCTCGAAGCTGCGTTCCTGCAGCACACGCAGCAGCTTTACCTGCATCGGCAGGCTCATGTCGCCGATTTCGTCGAGCAGCAGGGTGCCGCCCTCGGCCATTTCGAAACGCCCCTTGCGGGCGGTCAGTGCGCCGGTGAACGCACCCTTTTCGTGGCCGAACAGTTCGCTTTCCAGCAGGTCCGGCGGAATGGCGCCGCAGTTGATCGCCACGAACGGGCCATCACGGCGCGGCGAGCGCTGGTGGATCGCACGCGACACGACTTCCTTGCCGGTACCGGATTCGCCCAGCACCAGCACGGTGGTATCGAACGCGGCGACCTGCTCGATCATGGTACGCAACGCAGTCACCGCCGGGCCGTTGCCGGTCGGGCCTTGATCCTGCGCGGCACCGGCCTGGTGCTCGGCGTCCAGGCGCTTGAGGCTGGCGCGGCGCAGCAGGGCTTCCATCTGCGCATGGCGCAGCGGCGTTTCCAGCGGCCAGATGTTGGCTTCGTGCAGGCCGTGCTGGCGGGCAAACGTTACCCCGTCACCATCGGCCAGCAGCACCGGCGGCGGCAGGCTGCTGCCACCCAGCCAGTTGTAGAGTGCGGTGCTGGCGGCGTTGTCGTCCAGGCTGCCGACGATCACCGCCATCCAATCGTTCTGGCGCTGGCGGCCCAGGTCGAAGTCGGCCGCGTCGGACACCCAGCGGGGGTTGAAGTCCATGAATTCCAGCAGGGCAACGGTGCGCTCTGCGCGCACGGCGTCGTTGTCCAGCACCAGGATGCGCGATTCGCTCACGATCGATCCTCCCTGAGGCCTTCCAGGATCGGCATGACTTCCTGGATGTAGGACAGCTTGCTGACGAAATTGTCGGCGCCGGCGCGCAGCGCGTGCTCGCGGTGCTCGGCGTCGTCGAAGTGGCTGGCGATCACGATGTACGGTGCATCGTCCTGCGACTTGATCAGGCGGGTGGCCTGCAGGCCCCCCATCTCCGGCATGGCCAGATCCATCAATACGACCTGCGGGCGCAGCGTTTCCGAACGCTCGATCGCTTCCAGACCATTGCCGGCGCTGCCGACGATCTGCAGCCAGTCGATCTTGCGGAAATGGCGCATCGCCGCATTGATGAAGCCCTCGTGGTCATCGACCAACAGGACCGTGAGCTTGTTCATGTCCAACATCCTTTTCAGCCCACCCGGGCCAGCTGCGGTTGCCTGGCGCCAAGCCGGCGCCGTTCACGGGCCGGGGCGATGTCCAGTTGTTCTCGGTATTTTGCGACGGTTCGGCGGGCAATGTTCACCCCTTGGCGCGACAGCAGGCCGGCGATGGCCTCGTCGGCCAGCGGCCGGCCGGCCGGTTCGGCGTCGATCAGGCGGCGGACCATGGCCTTCACGGCCTGGCCGGAGACGCTGGCGCCTTCCAGGCGCACGGCGAAGAAGTGCTTCAGTTCGAAGGTGCCGCGCGGGGTCTGCAGGAACTTGCCGGTGGTGATGCGCGAGACGGTGGACTCGTGCATGCCGATTTCCTCGGCCACTTCCTTCAGGGTCAGCGGCGCCATGGCCTCTTCGCCACGCACCAGGAACGCGGCCTGGCGCTCGACGATCACCCGCGCGGTGCGCAGCAGGGTGTCGTAGCGCATCGACAGGCCGCGGCTGAACCAGCGCGCTTCCTGCAGCATTTCGCGCAGTGCCGGTGCGGCCTCGCTGGTCTCGGCCAAGGCCTGTTCGTACTGGCTGTTGATCGAGACCCGGCGGCTGGTGGCCGGGTTGAGGGCGACTTTCCACTGGCCGTCGGCGTGCCAGGCGACCACGTCCGGTACCACCACGGCATTGCGTTCGGGCAGCAGGTTGTCACCCGGGCGCGGCTGCAGCGACAGGATCAGGCGCACGGCTTCGCGCACGTCGTCGATCTCGGCGTCGTGCAGGCGGGCGAGGGCGGGGTAGTCGTGTGCGGCCAGTGCTTCGAGTGCGCCGTGGAGAATGCGGGTGGCCAGATGGCGGGCGGGAACCGTGCCATGCAGGCTGCGCAGCTGCGCCTGCAGGCCTTCGCGCAGGTCCTGCGCAGCCATGCCGGCGGGCTCGCCGTGCAGCAGCTGCTGGCGGATGGCTTCGACGCCGTTGGCGGCGATATCGAACTGGGCGCTGGCCAGCAACTGCAGCTGGTCCAGCGGTGCCTGCAGGTAGCCGGCCTCGTCGCAGTGATCGAGCCAGAACGCGGCCACCGCCAGTTCGCGGTCGTCCATGTCCAGCGACAGGCGCTGCAGCACACGCAGCTGCGGGTCGGTCGATTCGCCGGCGGCGATGCGCGCCATGCGGTCGTCGTCGCCGTCCTGCCAGCTGGCGCCGGCCACGTCCCACATCGACGACTCCGGCAGCTCGTCGAAGGCGGCGGTGTCCATCGTCGTGGCGCTGGCCTCGGTGGCATCGGCTGCGGGCGCTTCGGCCTCTTCGATCTCCAGCAACGGATTGGAGTCCAGCAGGCGCTGGATTTCCTGTTCCAGGTGCAGCCCATCGAGCTGCAGCAGCCGGATCGACTGCAGCAACTGCGGGGTAAGGTGAAGTTGTTGGCCCAGCTGGGTCGAGAGTGCAGCCTTCATCGTGGTTCCCCGGCACCGCTCCCCGGTGCCTTGTGGAACGCATCTTGCTTTTGATCCGGCGGGGGCGGAATCAGGGGGTTCCTGAGGGCCTTCGTGAATGTCCTGACAGGATGTAGGGGTATTCCCTACATCGGCGCGGAATGTTGACGATGATCGCGCCTAAGTTGCTGATTTTCGGTGTGGTTGCCGGGTTGACCGGGCTGCGCCGTGTACGGGTTCCTGTCGGAGCGTGTCAGGGTGACGGGAATTCGTCGCCGGTGCCGTGCCGGGCAGGGGTCAGATCCCTTTCGCAGGCAATCACTCCAGCTCGTGCTGGTGGCGCGCGGCCAGCAGCAGCAGATCGTTGGCGCGGCGGCAGCCGAGCGATTCCATCATGCGTGCGCGGTGGGTCTCCACCGTCTTGACGCTGATGCCGAGGTCGGCGGCGATTTCCTTGTTGCTCTCGCCCTTGCCGATGCGGCGCAGGATCTCGCGCTGGCGTGGCGACAGCGCGGCGATGCCGGTGGGTTTCTCGCGGCCGAGCATCGGTGCCAGCATCTTGGCGGAGATCTGCGGGCTCAGGAACACCTGTCCGGCGTGCGCGGCACGCAGCGCCAGTTCCAGCTCCTGCGGCGCCGCATCCTTGACCAGGAACCCGACCGCACCGCGATCGAGCGCGTCACGCACGTGCGCGGCGTCGTCATGCATGGTCATCATCACCACCCGGGTGCCGGGGGCGCGCAGGCGGATGTCACTGAGGGCTTCCAGGCCGGTACGACCGGGCAGTGACAGGTCCATCAGCACCACATCCGGGGCGTGCTGCAGGGCCAGCTGCAGTGCCTGCTCGGCATTGCTGGCCTCAGCGACGAGCTGCACGTCGGCAAACCCCTGCAGCAGCCGCGCCAGGCCGGCGCGGACCAGGGTGTGATCGTCGACGATGAGAACTCGCACAGGCACGTTGGAGGTCCGTGAGGGGAGTCCACCTTAACTTAGCTGAACGGGCGCGCCAAGGCTTGTCCATCCGCCGCCATGGTGGCAGGTTTCAGCGGGCGCGGCGTGCTTCGGCCACCTGGCGGCGATGCAGGCGGAACAGATGCCGCTCCATCGCCATCTCCAGTCCATCGCCAAGACGCTGGAAACGTAGCCACAGGTAGTGACCGCCGCCACCGTCCGCCGCTTCGGCGATCACTTCCACGGGCAGGTCGATATGGTCGGGCAGCCAGTCGCTGGGCTGCAGGCGTACCACGCCGGCCTGGCCGGCACTGGCACCGCTGCGCGGACCCAGTTGCAGGCGGATGCCGCGGCGTGACCAGCGTACGGGGCGCAGGGTCAGTTCCTGGCCCTGCTGGCGTACCAGCCGGCCCAGCAGCACCATCGCCAGATCCAGCTTGGCTTCCAGCCGCTGCAGCTGCAGGCTGGACTCATTGCGGTCGTCGTGCTCGTCGACACGGCTGTCCTCGACCAGGGCCAGGCTGCGCAGCAGGCCCTCGGCACTGCTGGTACGGCCAGCGGCGCTGCCTGCCTGGAACTCGGCCGGCAGGGCCAGCTCGCAGCTGAGCGTCTCGTCGAACAGCTCGCTTTCGGCCGGATGATGCAGCGACGTGGTCGGCAATTGGGTCATGCCAGCGATTCTGCCTGGAGGTAGGCATGTGCCGCGCGAAGGGAGCGCCCGGTGTGCTTCAGGTGCGCGGCGGCTTCGTCGCGCAGGGAGATCATGCGGGCCAGCACACGCTGCTGATGGTCACGCAGGGCGAGGATGGCGGCGTCGCTGGGGCGCTCGACAACCAGTGACAGGGCGGCCACGGCTTCCAGGTGTTCGGCCATCAGGCGCTCGCTGGTTTCGTGATCCTCGCCCGGGAGGCTGGCTTCCAGCGTATCAAGGGCATCGTGCATTGTTTGAAGGTTCATGGGGCCACCGCTTTGGTGACCTGACGCTGGTCTGCCGGAATCGCGTTCCAGGCCGAGTCGATCTCCACCATCAAGCCCAGGGCTTCTTTCAGTGCGGTCGGATCGTTGTGCAGGTTGCCCTCGGTCAGGCGCATGATGACGAAGTCGTACAGTGCCGACAGGTTGCCGGCAATCTCGCCGCCGGCTTCGTGATCGAGCGAGCCGTTGAGGTGGCCGACGATCGCACAGGCTTCGCCGATTGCTTTGCCCTTGCGCGCCTGGTCATTCTGTTGCAGAGAGGCTTCAGCGGTGCGGATGCGTTCGCAGGCACCGGCCAGCAGCAGCGCTACCAACTTGTGTGGATCGGCATCAACGACCGAGGTGGTCACGCCGACTTTTCGGTACTGCTCGGCGAACTGCCGATTGGAACCGTACATAGGGGAAGTCTCCTGGAATGCCTGCCCATCCGCGTGGGTGGAGGGGTTCGGCACGGGTCTAACGGGTTATCGGCGCAGCCAGGGCTCTACTTGAGCGCTGACTGCGCAGGAAAAATGCCTGGAAATCAGTTGCCGAGCTGCTGGATCAGCGAGCCGCCGGCCGATTGCATCTGTGTGACCATCTTTTCCATCGCGGTGAACTGCTTGGTGTAGCGGTCGGCCACCTTTTCCATGTTCTTGTCCAGCTCGTCCAGCTGCTTTTCGAGCGCCTTGATCTGCTTGTTCAAGGTCGCCGTGCGCTGGGTGATCGTGCCGGTGGTCGCGTCCAGGCTGCTCTTCAGCAGTTCGGTCATCGGTTTGCCCAGTGCGCCCTCTGCGCCGAACAGTTTGGTGGCGGCCTCGGGGTTCTTGGCCAACGCCGTGTCGAGCTTGGCGCCATCAAGGCTCATGCTGCCATCGGCAGCAATGGTGATGCCCAGATCCTTGAGATCGTTGACGTTCGCACTCAGCTGGGCGCGCAGCTGCTGCTGCAGGCCGCGGACCATGGCATCTCCGGTCATGGTCGATGCAGTGCGCGTCTCGGCGTTGTAGGCGCTGGAGCTCTTCAGTGTCGCCTGAATGCCGTTGTAGGCGGTGATGAAGGCCGTGAGGTTGGTCTTCAGCGTGCTGTTGTCCGGAGTGACGGTCAGCGTCTGCGTCTCGCCTTCCTTCGCCTTGGTCAGGGTGAGGCTGATGCCGGGCACCAGATCGGTGATGGTGTTGGAGCTGCTGGTGCGGGTGAAGCCATCCACCACGACCACAGCGTCCTTGGCGGGCACCATCTCGGTCATCTTCGACGCCGATGTGCCGTCATAGGCCAGTTCGGAGAGTCCGCCATTGCCGCCACTGGCGCTGACCTTCAGCGCGCCCTTGCTGCCGGAATCGACAGCGGTCAATACCAGGTGCATGCCATCGTCGGCGGTAACCACGGCTGCGGTAACGCCCTTGCTCTCGGCGGCGGAATTGATCTCAGCTGCGATCTTCTCCATCGTCGCGCCGGGTTCGATGTTCACGCTGATGGACTTGTCGCCGTATGCGATCGTCAGCGTTCCGTCGCCAACCACGGCGTCCTTTGTATAAGCCTTGGAGCTGAGCTTCTGGTTCTGCGCCAGGGATTTGACTTCCACCTGGTGGCTGCCAGCAGCGGCCTTGCCGGCGGTCGTGCTGGTGTCCAGGGTTGCAGTGAAGTTTGACTCGGTCGGCGTGCTGACTTTCAGGCCGGGGGTGGCCACACCCTTGACCAGAGTCTTCAGTGCGCTCTGCAGGCTGGTCATTCCACTTTTGATGGTGCCAAGCGCCGACAGCTTGGCACTGGCGGCAACGCCTGCCGAGTTGATCTGCTTCTCCCGGGGCTCGCGTTCCTTGGCGGTCAGCTGTGCAACCAGGTTGGGAATGTCGAGGCCGGAACCAATCGTGCCGATGGCCATGAGGGGAATCCTTTTTCTTGGACGGGCCGTGCGGGTGTGCTGCACCTGCTATCGGCCTGGGAGGGGCGAGCTTGAGCGTGGAAACGCTCTCCAACCATGTGCAAGGCCCATGCCAATCCGCCTCCGGACACGAAGAAGGGGGCTTTCGCCCCCTTCCCGTTGTTGCCTTCTGCTACCGCTGGATCAGCGCAGCAGGCTCAGCACGTTCTGGCTGGACTGGTTGGCCTGGGCCAGCATGGCGGTGCCGGCCTGCTGCAGGATCTGGTTGCGGGTCAGCTCGGCGGTTTCCGAGGCGTAGTCCACGTCGCGGATGCGGCTGCGGGCAGCCGACATGTTCTCCGACGAAGTGTTCAGGTTCGCAACCACCGAGGTGAAGCGGTTCTGGATCGCACCCAGGTCGGCGCGGGCGGAGTTGATCGAGTTCAGGGCTGCGTCCATTGCCAGGATGGCGTTGTCGGCACCGTTGACCGAGGAGATGTCCAAGGCCGCAAAGCCTTCGGTGGCAGTACCCTTGTCGAACTTGACGACGCCGGCGGCGGTGCTGCTCGAGGTGTCAAGCGCGGCGAGGCCGGTTGCCTTCAGCAGATCAGCCGCAGCCTTGTCCGACGTAATGGCGAAGTCCTTGTCCTTCGAGGTCAGCTGCAGCTTGCCCTCGATCAGGGACGCGGTCACGCCGGTTTCGTGGGTCTTGGCATTGATGGCGTTGGCCAGTGCGGTGGAGCGGTCAGCTGCGGTCTTGGCCGAGCCCACAGTGATGTCGACGCCGTTGATCTGCAGGCCGCCTGCTTCGATCGCGGCGAAGGCCGGCGAAGCCGGGGCGGTTGCCTCAACGACGGTGACGCTCGTGGTCAGGGCAGTGGAGGCGAGGGTGGCTTCTTCACCGAGGTTGGCAATCGCGCCGGTGGCGGCATCCATGGAGATGCCAGCAGCCTTGAGCTCGGCGTTGCCATTGATCTGCGCAGCCAGGGCGGTACGCAGGTTGGTCTTTGCGGCATTGTTGTCAGCGCCGGTCTGAGGGCCAACGTTCAGGGTCTGGCCAGCAATGGTGAAGGTGGAGGGGCCGATGTCAAATGCACCGCCGCTGCCGGTGTTATCGGTCGCGTTCGCAAACGCGGTCAGTGCAAGCGGAGTGCTGCTGGCTGTGCCATCGGTGGCAGCTGAAGCCGGGATTGCGCCAGCGACCGAAGCGCTGGTGGTGGCGGTGGTCCAGCTGCCCAGCTTGCTGATGTTGGCGTTGGCAACCTGCGAGATGTTGATCGTCTGGCCCTGGTTGGCGCCGATCTGGAAGGCCTGGTTGGTGAAGGTGCCGTCCAGCAGGTTGGTGCCGTTGAAGTTGGTCTGTTCGGCGACGCGCTGGATTTCCTGCTTCAGCAGCTGCACTTCGGCGTTCAGGGCCTGGCGGTCGGAATCGGAGTTGGTGGCGCTGCGCGACTGCACGGCCAGCTCGCGGACGCGCTGCAGGTTGTTGCCGATCTCACCCAGTGCGCCTTCGGCGGTCTGGGCCAGCGAGATGCCATCGTTGGCGTTGCGGGCAGCCTGGTTGGCGCCGCGAATCTGGGTGCTGAAGCGCTCGGAGATTGCCAGGCCGGCGGCATCGTCCTTGGCGCTGTTGATGCGCATGCCCGAGGACAGGCGCTGAATGGTGGTGGCCAGGTTGGCGCCGCTGGTGCCCAGGTTGCGCTGGGCGTTCAGCGACATGGTGTTGGTGTTGATGACTTGTGCCATGGTGCGGTTTCCTTGTAGGCAGTGTGTCCGGCAGAGCAGCCTGACCGGTTTCGGGGGGCAGTGGCTGGCGTCCCCCCAAGGGGTGTGCTACCGCTGCTGAAATCAATAACGGCACTACCCCTCCGGCCTTTAGCGGAGTTTCGATCCTTTTTTCTCGGGTCAAACGAAAAGGCCCCGCCATCTGCATGGCGGGGCCCGGCTCCAGCTCGAGTGGTGCAGGTATTACGACTGCAGCAGGCGCAGTACGTTCTGCGGCACCTGGTTGGCCTGGGCGAGCATGGCCGTGCCGGCCTGCTGCAGGATCTGCCCGCGGGTCAGTTCCGCGGTTTCCTGTGCGTAGTCAACGTCGCGGATGCGGCTGCGCGCGGCGGAGAGGTTCTCCGAATTGGTGTTCAGATTGGCGATGGTCGAGGTGAAGCGGTTCTGGATCGCGCCGAGGTCGGCGCGGGCCGAATTGACGGACTGCAACGCCGCGTCCATGGCGAGGATGGCATTGTCGGCGTTGGCCTGGTTGGAGATGTCCAGTTCGGCAAAGCCGGTTGCGGGCTCGCCGGCCTTGAACGAGGTCGCGCCCGCGATAGGCGTTGCCGATGCAGCGTCGGTGCTGCCGGCAGCAAGACCAGTTGCTGCGGCCAGGCCGCCGGCAAGGGTGCCGCCAACGACGAAATCCTTGTCCGGCGAGTTCAACTGCAGCTTGCCGTCAATCAGCGAGGCGGTGACGCCGGTCTTGTGCGTTTGGGCATTGATTGCGTTGACCAGGGTGGTCGCGCGCTCGCTTGCGTCCTTGGCGGCGCCAACTTCGATGCTCTGGCCGTTGATGGTGAACTCGCCGGAAGTGATCGCGTCGAACCTGCTGACTGCCACCTTGCCATCGGTGCTCGCTGTGGCGAATCCCATGCTGGCGTTAGTCGTGTAGCCGGTGGCCGCTTCCGTCACGTCGATGTTGGAACCGTCGGTACGAACGACCTTCAGGCTACCTGCCGCAACAGCCGCTGCGACAGTGGCGCTGCCGCCGAGGTCGAGGGTGAAGCCGTCGACTTCATTCTTGCCATCTGCTCCAAATGTTCCTTGGAGGGCCGTGGCGACGGTTGCATTGTCGACCGTGCCGGTGATGTTGATGGTGAGCGCCTTGCCGTTCTCCGCAGTGAAGGTGGTTGCCAAGGTGCTGGCGCCAGTGCCACCTGCACCACTTGCGACAGTACCGATGGCGACGGTCGCCGGTGTTGCAGGCGCAGCGGTTGCGCCGGTCGGCGCAGCGCCCACTAGCGAGGCAGCGCGGGAAGCCGTGGTCCAGCTACCCAGCATGTGCACATTCGCATTGGTGATCTGCGAGATGTTGATGGTCTGGCCCTGGTCCGCACCGATCTGGAAGGCCTGGTTGGTGAAGCTGCCGTCCAGCAGGCTGGTGCCGTTGAAGTTGGTCTGCTCGGCAACGCGCTGGATTTCCTGCTTCAGCAGCTGCACTTCGGCGTTCAGCGCCTGGCGGTCCGAGGCCGAGTTGGTGGCGCTGCGGGCCTGTACGGCCAGTTCGCGGATGCGCTGCAGGTTGTTGCCGACTTCGCCCAGTGCGCCTTCAGCGGTCTGTGCCAGCGAGATGCCATCATTGGCGTTGCGCGCGGCCTGGTTGATGCCACGGATCTGGGTGGTGAAACGCTCGGAGATCGCCAGGCCGGCGGCGTCGTCCTTGGCACTGTTGATGCGCATGCCCGAGGACAGGCGCTGGATCGAGGTGGCCAGCGAGCTGCTGCTGGTGGACAGGTTGCGCTGAGCATTCAGCGACATGGTGTTGGTGTTGATGATCTGTGCCATGGTGCTTCTCCGTGGTTGCTCGGTATGTTTCGTTGTGGAAGGCGCGGGGCGCGCCGTGCTGGAAGGCGGATGGAACGGGGAAAGGGACTAGCGGATCTTGTTGAACAGGGACATCGCCTGCATCTGGCTGAAGATCGTCTGGGCGGCTTGAAGTGCGGCGGTCTCCAGCTTGTATTGGCCGATGGCATCGGCGTAGTCGAGGTCCCGCATCGTCGAGAGCGTGCTCTTGACGGTGACGGCAGTGGCTTCGCGGGCGCTGGCTGCGGTATCGATGGCGGCCAGCTGGGCGCCGCCCTTGGCGCGGGCGTCGATCATCGTTTCCGAGGCCCGGTTGAGGTCGCGGATGCTGGACTGCAGGGTGTTCTGCAACGCCGTGCGCTGGCTTTCAGTGGACGGGTCGGATTCCAGTGCGGCGACCAGTTTGTCCAGGGTGGAGAAGATGTCGCGGCTACCCGCGTCGCTGACGTTGAATTGATCACCTGCGGCTGGCTTGCCTTCGATGCGCATGCGCACGCCGCCAACGACGATGTCTTCGCCGGGCTTGTGGGTGCCGCTGCCGACCACCGTGCCGCTGCCATCAACCACCTCATAGGCGCCTTCGGCAGTGCCGGTGAAGCGGACGTTGAGCGTGCCACCGGCCCAGCTGCCGCTGCCGTCACGGCTGACCGAGGTCAACAGGCCACTGCCGGTGTTGCCGGCAGCGGCGCTGGCATCCACACGGCCATCGCCGGTGGGGATGCGCATGAAGATCTCGCTGCCGGGCAGGGCGTCGGAGACCAGCTGGCCGGGCGCAACCTCCACCTGCCGCTGGTTCTGGTCGCCGCTGTAGGTCACGGTGCCGCCGCTCCGCTGGAACGGGGCGTCAGCATCGTTGCTGCCACCGAAGAGATAGCGGCCGCTGCCGTCCCGGGAGTTGGCCAGCGACAGCAGGCTTTCCTGGATGGTCTTCAGCTCGCTCACGATGGCCTTGAGGTCACTGGCCTTGGGCACCGGGCTGTTGGCCTGGATGCTCAGCTCCACGGCGCGCGACATCAGCTCATTGACCTGTGCCAGAGCGTTCTCCTGCAGGCCAAGTCGGTTCTGCACACTGCTGGCGTTCTTGCCGAGCTGCTCGAGCCCTGCCACGACGCGGTCCAGGCCGACGGCCGTACCCGCAGCAACCGGGTCGTCCTTGGCGGAGGTGATCTTGCTGCCAGTCGCGATCTGCTGTTCCAGGTTGCTGATTTTCGACTGCTTGGCGAGCATCAGTGACACCGACTGGTTGAACATCATCCCGGTGGAAATTCGGCTGCTCATCGACGGACGGCTCCCAGGATGGTCTGGAACATGTTGTCGGCGGTGGAGATCAGCTGTGAGGCGGCCTGATAGGCCTGTTGCAGACGCAGCATGTCAGCCGCTTCCTCATCCAGATTGACGCCGGAGATCTCGTCGCGCGCGGCCTGGGCTTTGTCCGTGATGACCTGCTGTGCGTCCAGCGAGTACTCGGCCGAGCGTGCAGCGGCACCCACCTGCGTTGTCAATCCACCAAGCGCTCCGTTGAGCGTGACGGTGCCCCCGTTGAATGCCTTGGCGTCCTCGACCTTGGCCAGCTTTGCCGCATTGCTGTTGTCCGACGAACCTGCAGGGGCAGGGCTGATGCTGAAGGTGTCGCCGACCTTCGGCGCACCGTCCAGCACGAAGCTCCAACCATTGGCGCTGATGGTCTGGCCTGGGGTATAGGTCTGCGGCGGCCCACCGTTGATGGTGTAGGTGGTCGCCGAGGTGAATACGATTGCGGCGGGGTCGCGCAGGTTCGGATTCGACGCGTCGTTGACGGTGACGCCCGTCAGCTTCCCGGTGCCCGTGTTGGCCAATGCAGCCGTGCCCTTGACCGCAGCAGCGGCAGCGATGCGGGAGGGATCGGTGATGGCGGTTTCGAGGCTCCCGGCCACGCCCGCCGTGGGCTGCAGCAGAAAACGATCATTGGCCGCCGGGGTGCCACCGACCACCAGCTTGACGCCATTGATCACCAGCGGATCGGCAGCGGTGCCAGTGCCCGTCAGTGCAACGGTGGCACCCGTGTCGGCGCGGGTGGCCTGCCACTGGGTTCCATCGAACTTGAGGACGATGTTCTGTGCCTCGAGCTTGGACAGGTCGCCGTAGGTCGCGCTGAGGCTGCCGGTTCCGGTATTGCCCGCGTTGGGCGTAACGCGCGGGTTGCCGATGTTGAAGAAGTCGCCCCCCATCTTGCCGTACAGGTCGACGCCCTGGTGGTGGGCCTGGTTGAAGGATTCGGCCAGGCCGACGGCGAGCTTGCCGAGTTCGGCTTGGGCCGGGGTCAGCACGGTGTCGCGGAACTCCAGCATGCCGCCGATCTTTCCGCCCACAGCCTTGGGGTCGAGCGTGATGATATTGCCTTGTGTCTCCAGCGCCAGCTGCAGGCGCTCGGGCTGGTACGGATCGGTCACCGTGGTGACCTTGGACGCCGTCGTGCCCACCACCAGCGCATTGCCACCAGCGGTGTAGACGTTCATCACGCCACCGTCCTGGACAACGGCGGTGCCTCCGGTGTAGCCGATCAGCTGCGAGATCAGCTGATCGCGGCGATCAAGCAGGTCCGGCGCAGCATTGGCGATGTTGGTGCCGATGGCTCCGTTGATCTGCGCAATCTCCTGCGCCAGGCGATTGACTTCCGTGGCACCGGCGATGAGTCCGTTGTTGACCTCGCTGCCGAGGTTGTTCATCTGCGTGTTGAGCTGCACGAAGCGGCTTGCCAAGGCCTTGCCACCATCGAGCAGGCTCTGCCGATCGGCCGTGCCGGCCGCGTTCGACGAGAGGCCGCTGACGGCATCGAAGAAGTTGGACCAGGAGCCGGCGACATTCGTGGCCGGGTCCGAGAACAGGGCATTCACCCGGTCGGCCATGCCGGAGAGCTGCTTCAGGCGCGCCAGCTCACCGCTGCTGTCGAGCAGGCGCGAGATGGCCAGCTGGTCGGCAGCGCGGCGGATGTCGGTGATGCGGGTGCCGCTGCCAACGTCCCCAAAGCCGTAGTTCTGCGGATCAGACGTGGCGAAGTCGACCTTCTGCCGGCTGTAGCCGGGGGTGTTGATGTTGGCGACGTTGTGGCTGGTGGTCGCCAATGCACGCTGGAAGGCGAGCAGGGCACCGGTACCGGTGGAAAGTACGCTGGACATGGGGTTCCTCAACGACGAGTGATACCCAGCGCCGCAGTTGCGGTGCTGGCGAAGGTCTGGCCAAGGCGCGAGCCGGCATCGGCGACGGCGCTGACGGCGCGCTCGATGGTCGGTCCGCCGGCGATCGCGGCGATCTTGGCCGCATAGCGTGGATCGGTGGCATAGCCGGCGCGCTGCAGGCCGCGGGCGAAGCCCTGCACGTCGGTGCCGGCCTGCAGGGCCTGCTGGTAACGCGGGCTGGTCTTCAGCAGGCGCACGTAGTCGGCGAAGCTCTCGGCCGGCGAACTGTAGGCGCGGAAGCTGGCGGTCTCGTTGCGCCGCACGCCATCGACATATTCGTGGGTGCCGGCCGTGGCGCGCTGGCCGTTCCAGCCATTGGCCTTGATGCCGAACAGATTGTGCGAGGTGCTGCCGTCGGCATGCTTGATGTGGCGCTTGCCCCAGCCGGTTTCCAGCGCCGCCTGGGCGACCAGGGCGCGGGCATCCACGCCCAGCTCCTTGGCTGCGCTCTGTGCGTGCTGCCAGATGCTGGCAACGAAACCTTCCGGGGTGTGTTCGCCCAGCTGGGCGACGGCGGTGCGCGTGGCCATCGCATCGGCTGGGCTGATGGCCGTGCCGCGGTTGCTGGCGGTGGCCGACCACTGGTCGCTGCTGGCGGCCCAGTCCTCGCCCTGCAGGCTGCCGATGTACGGATCCTCGGTGCCCAGCGAGCGGTGCATGCTGCTGCTCTCACGGCCGGCGATCAGGTCCAGGGCCTGCTCCATCGGCGCGACAGCCGCCTGTGTACCCTGCTGTGCACCGGCGGCCAACTGCTGCAGCAGGCGCACGGCCTGGCTGCCATCTTCCAATGGCAGCGACGGTGCCGGCTTGGCCGGTGCATTGAGCTGGTAAGCACGGCTGGCCTTGGCCGGATCCACGCGGGTATCCAGCGCCGGACCCTCGGCGGCCTGCCCGGACAGCTGGCGGCTGATCATGCCGGACAGGCCCAGGCCCTTGCCGCGGGTCATCGCCTCGGCAATCTTCTGGTCGTACATGTCGCGGAACATCTTGTTTTCGCCGGGGAACAGCGAGTCGCCGAAGCTGGCGTCACGCATGCTCTTGACCAGCATCTGCGCGAACTGGCCTTCCAGCTGGCGCGCGACCTTGTCGATCTTGGCCGGATCGTTCTGTTGCGCCGGGTGCAGATCGAATGCGGGATTGATGCGCATATCAGATCACCTCGAGCTCGGCACTCAGGGCGCCGGCCTGCTTCAGGGCTTCCAGGATCGCGATGAGATCACCTGGTGCTGCGCCCACGGCGTTCACCGCGTGCACGATCTCGTCCAGGGTGGTGCCGCCGCTGAACTTGAACATGCGGCTGCCGTCGTTGGTGGCGGTGATGGTCGACTGCGGGCTGGCCACGGTGCGGCCGCCGGACAGCGCATTGGGCTGGCTGACGTTGGTGTTTTCCTGGATGGTCACGGTCAGCGAACCATGCGAGATCGCAGCCGGTCCCACGCGCACCTGCTGGCCGATGACCACGGTGCCGGTGCGCGAATTGACCACCACCTTGGCCGGGGCGCTGCCGGGGGTCAGTTCCAGGTTCTCGATGCGCGCCAGCAGGCCGATGCGTGCGCCCGGATCGGTCGGCGCGGTGACCGCCACGGTCACGCCGTCGACCGCACGCGCTGCGCCTTCGCCGAAGGCATTGTTGAGTGCAGCGACCATGCGCGAGACCGTGGTGAAGTCGTTGTTGTGCAGGTTCAGGGTGATGTCGCCGCCGTTGGCCAGTGGATCGGGCAGGGCGCGTTCAACCGTGGCACCGTTGGGGATGCGGCCGACGCTGGGCACGTTCACCGAGACACGGGAACCATCCTTGCCCTGCGCACCAAAGCCGCCGACGATCAGGTTGCCCTGGGCGATGGCGTAGATCTGGCCGTCGGCACCACGCAGCGGCGCCATCAGCAGCGAGCCGCCACGCAGCGAGACCGCATTGCCGATGGAGGATACGGTGATGTCGATCGGCTGGCCCGGCTTGGCGAACGGCGGCAGTTCGGCGTGGATCGCCACGGCGGCCACGTTCTTCAGCTGCGGGTTGACGTTCGGCGGTACGTTGACGCCCAGCTCGCCGAGCAGGTTCTTCAGGCTCTGCACGGTGAAGGGAGCCTGGCTGGTGCGGTCGCCGCTGCCATCCAGGCCGACCACCAGGCCATAGCCCACCAGCGCGTTGCCGCGAACGCCGCCGACCTGGGCCAGGTCCTTGATGCGCTCGGCACTGGCGGGCGCCGTCACGGCCAGCAGCATCAGCGCGGCGAACGACGCCACGCAGCGCTGCCAGGAGGAAGTGAGAAAGAGTTTCATGGCCATACTCAGAACGGCGTCAGGCCGGAGTTGAAGAAGCGGCTCAGCCAGCCCATCGCGTTGGACTGCGCGACGGGGCCACGGCCGCCGTAGACGATGCGGGCCTCGGCCACTCGGCTGGACGGAATGGTGTTGTCCTGGCTGATGTCGCCTGGGCGGACGATGCCCTGCACCTGCACCAGTTCATCACCCTGGTTCAGCCGCAGGTTCTTCTGTCCCTGTACCACCAGGTTGCCGTTGGGCAGGCGTTGGACCACGGTGACCGTGACGCTGCCCTGCAGGCGGTTGCTCTGCGCGCTGTTGCCCTTGCCGGTGAAGTCACGCGCGCCCTTGGCCGTGGCACTCAGGATGTCCTTGCCGCCGAGGGTGACCGGCGCGCCGAGAATGGACGGCGTGCCCAGGCTCAGGTTCGATTCCTTGTTGGTTGCGGTATTCGCACTGGTTTGCGCGGTGGTGTTTTCCAGCAGGGTGATGGTCAGCAGGTCGCCAACATCGCGTGCGCGGCGGTCCGAATACAGCTGCAGGGTCGGGCCGGCGGCATAGATGGCACCCGCGGTCGGCTGTGCCTGCGGCGGCATGATCGGCTGGATCGGTGCCATCGTCGGGTAGGGACGCACGTCGCCGGCGATCACGCAGCCACCGAGCAGGGCGGCCACGGCGCAGGCGAGGGCAGTGCGGGCGAAGTTGGAAATGGGCGACATGGCAGTTTCCCGGTTGGGCCGGTCAGAGCTTGTTGTTGAGGTAGCCGAGCATCGAATCGGTGGTGGAGATCGCCTTGGCGTTCATTTCGTAGGCGCGCTGGGTTTCGATCATCGACACCAGCTCTTCCACCACGTTGACGTTGCTGCCTTCCAGCGCGCCCTGCACCACGGTGCCGAGGCCGTTGAGCCCGGGGTTGCCGTTCTGTGCCGGACCGGAAGCGGTGGTCTCCAGGAACAGGTTCTCGCCGCGGGCCTGCAGGCCAGCCGGATTGACGAAATCGGTCAGGGTCAGCGCACCCACTTCCACCGACGCCGCACCGTCGGCCATCTTCACGCTGATGGTGCCGTCGGTCCCGATGGTCACCGACTGTGCGCCTTCGGGAATCTGGATGCCCGGCTGCACCGGGTAGCCGCTGTTGGTGACCAGCTCGCTGTCCTGGTTGATCTTGAACGAGCCATCACGGGTGTAGGCCGAGCTGCCATCAGGCATCTGAACTTCGAAGAAGCCGCGGCCGTTGACCATCACGTCCAGGGCGCGGCCGGTCTGCTGCTGGCCGCCCTGTTCAAAATTCTTGGCGGTGGCGACCACGCGCACGCCGGTGCCGAGCTGCAGGCCGGTCGGCAACTGGGTCTGCGCCGACGAAGAGCCGCCGGGCTGGCGCACCTGCTGGTACAGCAGGTCCTCAAAACTGGCACGGTCCTGCTTGAAGCCGGTGGTGTTGGTGTTGGCGAGGTTGTTGGAAACCACCGACATGCGCATCTGCTGCGCATCCAGTCCGGTTTTCGCGATCCACAATGCCTGGTTCATCTTCGGTGTCCTGTCTGGTGAAGCCGGCCGCGAGGTGCGGCCCTTGAATGCGGGTGTGCAAGCGGTGTGCCAGCGCCGGCATCAGCCGGCGCCGGAATTCCGTCAGCTGCCCAGGCGCAGCATGCTGTTGGCGCTGCGCGCGTTCTCGTCGCCGTGCTTGATCACCTGCACCTGCATTTCGTACTGGCGCTGCAGCTGGATCATCTGCACCAGCGCGCCGGCGGCATCCACGTTGCTGCCTTCCAGCTGGCCGCTGTGCACGGCCGTGCCCTGTGCCGGCGCAAACGGTTGGCGTGGATCGGTATTGCGGAACAGGCCATCCAGGCCACGCTCCAGGCGCTCGTCCGGTGCCTGCACTACTTTGATGCGCCCGATCTGCGCCATGGTCTGCGGGCCTTCGCCCTGCGGGATGATCGAGAGCGTGCCGTCGGCACCGATTTCCATCGCCTGGTAGGGCGGAATGGCGATCGGGTTGTTGTTGTCATCCAGTACCGGACGGCCGCTGGAGGTCACCAGCTGGCCGTTCGGCGTGACCGACAACGCCGCGCCGCGCGTGTACGCCTCGCTGCCATCGCTGGACTGCACCGCCAGCCAGGTGCCGGTCTGCAGGGACAGATCCAGCGGCTTGCCGGTGATGTGCTGCGCGCCAGGCGTGCGGTTGAATCCGGCGTCGACGTGCAGCGCATCCACCCGCGAGGCAAAGCCCGGCCCCTTGATCGGGAAGGCTTCGGTGTTGGCCAGCGCTTCCTTGAAGCCAGGGGTGTCCGAATTGGCGAGGTTGTGGCTGAGCGTACCCTGCGCCTGCAGGGAGGCGCGGGCACCGGTCATCGCCACGTAGAGGGCTTTATCCATGCGGGGAGTTCCGTGACAGGGTCAGCAGCTCATCAACGGATGTTGATGACGGTCTGGGTGATCTGGTCCTGCGTGGTGATCATCTGCGCGTTGGCCTGGAAGTTGCGCTGCGCGGTGATCATGTTGACCAGCTGCTCGGTGAGGTCGACGGTGGATGCTTCCAGCGAACCGGCCTGGATCTTGCCGAGGTTGGAGGTGTCCGGCATGCCGGTGCGCGGCGTACCCGACTCGAAGGTTTCCACCCACAGGTTGTTGCCCTTCTGCTCCAGGCCCTGCGTATTGTTGAAGGTGGTCAGTGCGACCTGGCCCAATGGCTTGTCGTCGCCGTTGGAATAGCGGGCATAGACGACGCCGGTTTCCGACACGGTGATTTCGTTGAGCTTGCCGGCGGCGTAGCCGTCCTGCTGGGTGTTGCGCAGGGCGAACTTCTCGCCGTACTGGGTCGAGCCGCTGATATCCAGCGTCATGTTGAGCTGACCGGCGCCGGTGGTCGGGGTGAACGTGCCCAGGCTGACCTTGCCGCTGGCCGGAGTGGTCAGCTTGCCGCTGTTATCGAAGGCGACCGTGGTCGGGGTGCCGGCCGGTTGGCCGTCCACGTAGTTGTGCACGGTCCACTCGTTTGGATTGGCGCCCTTCACGAAGTACGAGACCTGGATATGGCTGACGCCCAGCGAGTCGTACACGGTGATGCCACCGCTGGAATGGTTGTAGCTGTTGGAGTCGGTCGGATCGAAATTTGCGACCGTCGGCTGCTTGGCGTTGGCCGGCAGGGTGAAGCCGACCTTCACTTCGCTGGTCTGCTTCGGCGGGCTGTCGGTGGTCAGTAGCTGCAGGTCGACCAGACGGCCTGCATCGAAGTTTGTGCCATCGGCATTCGGCGCGAATACCTGCAGGCGCGCGCCCTGCGGGTTGATCACGTAACCGGCGGAATCGGTCTGGAAATTGCCGGCACGCGAGTACACGCGCGAGCCGTTCATGTTCATGGTGAAGAAGCCCTCACCGGAGATCGCCATGTCCAGGCTGCGGCCGGTCTGTTCATTGTGGCCCTGAATGAACTGCTGGGCGACATTGGAAACACGGACGCCCGAGCCGGTCTGGTTCTTCGACAGGCCGTAGCTGGTGGAGGCGAACAGGTCGGCGAATTCGGCGCGCGATTGCTTGAAGCCGGCGGTGTTGACGTTGGCGACGTTGTTGGCGGTGACGCTCAGGTCGGTGTTGGCGGCATTGATGCCGGACAGCGAGACATTGAAGCCCATGGGATGCTCCTGGTAAGTACGGGGTATGCGGCTCAGCTGACGCGGAGCACGTAGTCGATCGGGGCCGTGCCCAGGCCCTTGAGGTTCAGGTACAGGCCGTCGGAACCGACGGTCACGCTCTCCACCGGGGCCTGCACGAAGGTGGACAACTTGGTGCTCTTCCCTGTGGTGTCGACGTGGTTGGCGACGATGGAGTACTTGCCCGGTTCCATGCGCTTGCCGTTGGCGTCCTTGCCGTCCCACTGAAACGCGGTTTCACCAGCGGCCTTGGCTTCTACGCTCAGCGAGGTGACCTTGGTGCCGTTGGCGTCGGTGATGTCGACGGTTACGATGCCGGCCGAGGGTGCGGCCACCGTGCCTTCGACGCTGCCTTCCTTTTCCAATACCAGCTTTTCCGACGGCACCAGCACCTGGTGACCGACCAGCGCGGCACCGCGCAGTACCTGGTCGCTGGCCATCGATTCCTGGAAGCCCTTCACCGTCTTGTTCAGATCGGTGATGCCCTGCACGGTGGACATCTGCGCCATCTGCGCGACCATCTGCGTGTTGTCCATCGGCTTCAGCGGATCCTGATGCTGCAGCTGCTCGGTCATCAGGCGCAGGAAGTCGGCCTGGTCCAGCGTGTTTTTCTTTTTCGTAGCGTTGCTGTTCGGGGCGTTCAGGCCGAGTGCGGCGTAGACGTCCTGGCTGGTCTGGTTGTTGACGGCGGTGGTCATGGCGGTATCCGGTACTGCGGGCCTCAGCGGCCCATGGTCAGGGTGGCCAGGGCCAGTTCCTTGGCGGTGGTCAGCATCTCCACGCCGGCCTGGTAGTTACGCGAGGTCGAGATCAGGTTGACCATCTGCGCCACCGGATCGACGTCGGGCTGGTAGATGTAGCCATCGCCATCGGCCAGCGGGTGGCCCGGCTCATAGCGCTTGATCGGCGCGGCCTCGCTCTGGGTGATCTCCTTGACCTTCACCGAGGTGATGTTCGGATCGTTCTTGCTGGTCACGGCCTGGAAGATCGGCTCCAGCGGCTTGTACACGGCGTCGGCGGAACCGGCGACGGTGTCGGCGTTGGAGAGATTGGAGGCGATGGTGCTCATGCGCACCGACTGCGCCTGCAGCGCGGAGCCGGCGATATCGAAGATCGGCATGTTGCTCATGGCTTATTGCCCCGTGATCGCGGTCAGCATGGAACGCACCTTGCTCTCGACGAAGCTGAGCGAAGCGCGGTATTCGAGTGCGGCGCGGCCATAGGCGGCACGCTCGGCATCGGGATCGACGGTGTTGCCGTCCAGGCTGGGCTGTACACCGTCGCGCGCGATCTGGAACGGATTCAGGCCACTACTGATCTCGTAGTGCTGCTCGTTGGTGGTGGTCATCAGACCGTTGGCATCCTGCCCCTGGGCATGGCGCAGGGCGGCATCGAAGTCCAGGTCCTGGGCCTTGTAGCCGGGAGTGTCGGCATTGCCGAGGTTGCTGGCGATCAGCTTCATCCGCTGTTCGCGCAACGGCATGGCCTGGGCGTGGACGCCCAGGTAGTCGGTAATCAGGTTGCGCACGATGCACTCCCACAGGAACGTTGCCCGGGAAGCTGCAAGGGGTGTGCCAAAGCACGGTGCGTCCTGGTAGAGCCGAGCCGTGCTCGGCTGCATTTCGTTCAGGCGCCGCACAAGCCGAGCATGGGCCCGGCTCTACAGGACAGGGCCCTACGCCGCCATCGCGACCTTGCGCAGGCGGTCCAGCACGAAGTCAGCCAGTTCGTGTGGCGAGTATTTGGCGACGAAGGCGTTGGCGCCGACGCGCTCGACCATCGCATTGTTGAATACGCCCGACAGCGAGGTGTGCAGCAGCACGTACAGGCCGGCCAGGCCCGGATGGCGCCGGATTTCCGTCGTCAGCGTATAGCCGTCCATGGCCGGCATCTCGATGTCCGAGATGACCATGGCGTAGCGCTCGGCCGGGTTCTCGCCGGAGGCATGGATCTGCAGCAGGTGGTCCAGTGCCTGCTTGCCATCGGAAAGCAGGGTGGCGCCCACCCCCAGCTGGTCCAGCACGCTGCGGATCTGCTGGCGGGCTACGCGCGAGTCGTCCACCACCAGCACCTGCAGCTGCGGGCCGTCGGCCGGCATTGCCATGGTCGGGTCCAGCACCGCTTCGCCACGGACCTGGGCGATGTCGGCCAGTACGCTTTCCACGTCGATCACCTGGATCAGCTCGCCCTGGAAGCGGGTCACCGCGGTCAGGTAGCTCGATTCGGCGCCCAGTTCCGGCGGCGGGTGGATGTCTTCCACCGCGATGTTGACGATGCGCTCCACGCCGCTGACCAGGAAGCCCTGGATCGAACGGTTGAATTCGGTGACGACCAGATAGCCGGGCGAGGTGTCCGCATCGGGCTCGCGCTCGGGATGGCCGATCGCCAGCCCGAGGTCCAGCACCGGCACCGAACGGCCGCGCACGTCGGCCACGCCGGAGAACTGGCTGGGCAGCCCGGGCACCTGGAACAGCTCCGGGCGCCGCAGGACCTCCTGCACCTTGAAGACATTGACGCCAAAAAGCTGACGTCCGCCGAGACGGAACAGCAGCAGCGCCAGGCGGTTGTGGCCGGCCAGACGGGTCCGCTGGTCGATCCGGTTGAGCAGGTCATGGGACATGGCTGCTGTATCGGCGCCGCAGTGGCGGAACTTGAGGGCGCTCTGCCGCCCGCGTGGTCCGCACCGCAATTGCGGCATCGCGCCATGTTCGACCGAGGCTCGACTCTACAAAAGGCAGCTCTGCCCCTCTGGCACACCCCTTGCACGCACCAGGGCCAGATCCCATCGACAGGAGGCGCCATGCGCCGGGTCACATCTCTCTTCGCCATCGCGTTGGCCTTGGCCTCGCCGTGGGCGGTTGCCGCCGACTGGCAGCCGGTGGCCAGCATTCGGGCCGCGGCGTTGTCGACGCTGCCGGCCGGCAGCGAGGGCGAGGCCCAGGTGGCCGATGCGCTGCGCCTGCCCAGGTGTGGTGGCGCGCTGCAGGTGCAGCCCACCGCCAACACCACGGTCGAAGTCAGCTGCCCGGATGCCGGTGGCTGGCGCCTGTTCGTGCCCGTAAAGGTGCGGCGCAACCAGACGGTGCTGGTGCTCAATCGTGGAATCGGCACTGGAGAAACTCTCACCGCCGCCGATATCACCACTGCCCAGCGTGACGCCGCCCGGATTGCCGGTGCAGTGCTGGCCGATCCCAACGCGGCGATCGGTCGCATCGCCCGCCGTCCGTTGCAGGCCGGAGCCCTGCTGTCGAACAACGATCTGGTGGTGCAGCGTCTCATCAAGCGGGGAGACAATGTGGCCCTGGTATCGCGTCGCGGCTCGGTCGAGGTCCGCATTGCCGGTCGCGCGATGGGCGATGCCGGTGAAAACGAACGGGTCTCGGTAGAGAACCTGTCCTCGCGGCGGATCGTGCAGGGCACGGTCGATGCCGCCGGTGACGTAATCGTGGCGCGTTGATTTACCGCGAAATATCCCTAAAGATCACGGCCCTGCGGCCGTTATCCCTTGTGAACGGCAACTCCAGGACACCCCATGAGCCAGAAAATCGACGGCAACCTGCAGGTCCCCCAGGCACTGCGCAGCGTGACGACCCCGGCCAACAAGCCCGGTGTCAGCACCGATGCGGCAGCACGTCCGGTCGAAGCGGCCGACAGCCTGCGCCTGACCGGCGAGGCCACCAATCTGCAGGCCATCGAGCGTGAGCTGGCCACCGCCCCGGCGATCGACGCCCAGCGCGTGGCCGCGGTGCGCGAGTCACTGCAGAACGGTACCTACAAGATCAATCCGGACGCGATCGCATCGCGCATGCTCGAGCTGGACCAGCAGCTGCACGGATGACCGCGCCGATGAGCGAACAACTGCAGCGGCTCGCCCAGGCTCTTGACGTTGAACGCCAGGCCCTGGTTGACCACGACGTGCACGCGCTGATCCGGGCCACCGGGGCAAAGCTGGATGCGCTGCGGGCGCTGGAAGGCACGCCACCGGTCGGGGAGGGCGAGCATCTCCAGGAGCTGGCTGAGCGCAACCGTGCCAATGGCGTACTGCTGTCACGCCGGCGTCGGGAAGTGGATTGGGCCCTACGCCAGCTTGGCCGTACCGAGGCATCTTCCTCTTACGATGCCAAGGGGCAGTCGCACACCGTCACTGCGCGCCGCCCACTCGCTGTCGCCTGACGCGACGGCGGTCGCACAACCCCATCAAGCGGGCTGAAGCCCGCTGCGTGACCGCGTATATTGGGCGCCTGTTCGAACGCCCCGAGTCGCCGTGTCCGCTGCCAACGCCCTGGTTACCGCCCCCCTTCCGCCACAGCCGGTGCTGCAGGCCCTGCTTGAGCGCCTGCGCGAAGGGCTGCTGCTGTTCACTGAAGACGGGCAGGTGGCGCTGGCCAATCCGGCCGCGCAGAACCTGCTGGCCAGCGGCGAGGACGGTGCATTGCCACCGCCGCAGCGGCTGCGTGAACTGCTGCCACCCGATGCGCTGGAGCAGGCGCGCCAGCACGGTCACTGGAACGGCAGCCTGCCGTTGGGCGAGGGTGTGGTCATCGCGCATCTCTACCACCACGGCCTGGTCGGCGAGGGGCACTTCCTGGCACTGTTCCGCCACATCGAAGGGCAGGAAGACTACGAACGCGAACTGCAGCAGCGCCATGCCGAGCTGCGCCAGGCCTACCTGCGCCTGAACGGCACCCAGGAAAAGCTACTGCAGTCCGAGAAGATGGCCTCGATCGGCCAGCTCGCCGCCGGCGTCGCGCACGAGATCAACAACCCGATCGGCTACGTGCACTCCAACCTGGGCAGCCTGCAGGAATACCTGCGCAGCCTGTTCACCGTGATCGAAGCCTACGAACGCGCATTGCGCGCGCCGGACCCGAAGGCGTTGATTCCGGAAATCGACGATATCCGTGACCGCCTGGACATCGATTTCATCAGCCGTGACCTGCCGCAGCTGATGGCTGAATCGCGCGAAGGCATCGAGCGGGTCACCCGCATCGTGCGTGACCTGAAGGACTTCTCGTATTCCGGCCGCGACGAATCGTGGAAGCTGGTCGACCTGCACGCAGGCCTGGAATCGACCATCAACATCATCTGGAACGAGCTGAAGTACAAGGTCACCCTGGTGCGGGAGTTCGGCCAGCTACCGCTGGTGGAATGCCTGCCGTCGGAGTTGAACCAGGTCTACATGAACCTGCTGCTCAACGCCGGCCATGCCATCGCCGAGCGCGGCACGATCACGGTGCGCACCGGCGTTGATGGCGATCACGTGTGGGTCGAATTCGAGGACACCGGCGGTGGCATCTCGCCGGAATTGCGCCAGCGCATCTTCGATCCGTTCTTCACCACCAAGCCCGTTGGCAGCGGCACCGGCCTGGGCCTGTCGATCTCCTACAGCATCATCAACAAGCACCACGGCCGCATCGACCTGGACAGCACCCCGGGCTTGGGCTCGCGCTTCCGCGTGGTGCTGCCGGTGAAGCAGCCGCGCTGACCGACTCTACATGTGGGTCACCGCAGCGGGCGATCCTCACCGCCATCTCCGTTCTCCACCGGCGCCGGACCGGCGTTGCTGCGGCGTTGCTCCTCATAGGTGCGGAACGCCTGGTGGATGTGCTTGCGCAGTTCGTCGTCGTTCCACGGCTTGGTCAGGAAGCGATAGATCGCACCGCGGTTGATCGCGTCGGTCACGGTGTTCAGATCGGTGTAACCGGACAGCACCAGGCGGATCGTGTCCGGGTACAGCATCTTCACCCGGCCCAGGAACTCGGTGCCGCTCATGTCACTCATGCGCTGGTCGGACAGGATCACCTGCACGTCGTTGATCGCCAGCAGGTCGAACGCATCGCGCACGTTGCCGGCCGCCAGGATGCGGTAGCCATCGCGACGGAACAGGCGCACCAGCGAGCGCAGCACGTTCTCCTCGTCGTCCAGCAACAGCAGCGTGCGGTCGGGACGGGTCTCGGCAAAGGCCTCCGGGCGCAGGTAGCGGCGGCGCAGGGTCATGCCGGCGGCATCGGCCGACATCGGTTCGCCGAACAGGTAGCCCTGGAACACGTCGCAGTCGTTGCGGCGCAGGAAGCCCAGCTGCGCCTGCGATTCCACGCCGTTGGCGATCACGGTCATGCCCAGCTGGTGGCCCATGGCGATGATCGCACGAGCGATGGCCGCTTCGCGGTTACCGGCCGGCGCACTCTTGATGAAGCTGCGGTCGATCTTCAGCTTGTCCACCGGGTAGCGCACCAGCGCACTCAGGCTGGAATCGCCGGTGCCGAAATTGTCCAGGCTCAGGCTGATGCCTTCGTTGCGCAGGTTGGCCAGCGTCTCGTGCACGAAGTTGACGTTGTTGGTCAGCGCGCTTTCGTTGATCTCCAGCGTCAGCATCTGCGCCGGCACGCCCGCCGCCTGGATCAGGCCCATGACTTCTGCGAAGAAGTTGGGCCGCAGCAACTGCAGGGTGGAGACGTTCACGGCGATGGTGAAGTCGTCGAAGCCCTGGTCGCGCCACAGGCGGGCCTGCTTCAGCGCGCCCTCCAGCACCCAGGTGCCGATCTGCACGATGATGCCCAGCCGTTCGGCGGTGCGCATGAAGCGCTCCGGCACCAGCATGCCCAGCGTCGGCGACTGCCAGCGCAGCAGCGCCTCCATGCCCACCACGTGGCCGTCGCGGGCACTGACCAGCGGCTGGTAGCGAAGCTTCAGCTCGCCATTGGGGATCGCGTCGACGATCTGGCGCGCGATGATGCTCTCGCTGTGCGCGCTCGGCGGCGTGTCCACGGCGTGGATGCGCACCGCGTTGCCGCCTTCGCGGGCCGCCTGGTACAGCGCATCCTCGGCATGATCGAGCAGGCGCGAGGCGCTGCTTGCATGGTCCGGGCACAGGCTCACGCCCAGCTTGCCGGTCATGAACAACGTATACGGCAGCACCGACAGGGGCAGCTCCATCTGCTGCCGGATCTCCTCGGCAAAGTCCTCCGGCAGCGGCACGTCGGCCGTGCGTGGCACGGCGATCAGGAACTCATCGCTGCCGTGGCGCCACAGCTTGCCGCGCCCGCGCAGGTAGGACTGCAACCGCTGCGCCACCAGCGCCAGGGCCTGGTCACCCACCTCGGCGCTCATGTTTTCGTTGACCGAAGCGAAGTGGTCGATGTCGACATGCATCAGCATCAGTGCGGTGCCGCCCGAGGCCGCCTCGGCGACCATTACCTGCAGCTCGGGGTTGCCGGCGCCAAGGCGATCAGGCGCATCATCGATGCTGACCGGGGGCTGGTTGGGATTCCACATAGGCTCAGTATTCCGGTGACTCAGCGGCGGCCATGCTGGCCGCTTGGTAGGGGAGGTGGACGTCGATCAGCGTGCCTTCGCCGTGCGCGGATTCGATCCGCACATGGCCACCGACGCTCTGCGCGCGCTCACGCATCACGATCAGGCCCAGCCCGCGCGGACCATCGGGGTCGAAACCCTCGCCATCGTCGCGGATCTGCAGGTGCAGGCCGCGCTGGCCGACATCGCGCAGCTGCAGCTGCACCTGGCTGGCACGGGCGTGGCGCAATACGTTGGTCAGGCTTTCCTGCGCGATACGGAAGCAGGCCTGCTCGATGCTGTTGTCGGGACGGTGCGGCAGGGGCTCGATCTCGGCCAGCAGTTCCACCGGCGACGAACGGAACAGTACCCGTGCCTGCCAGCTCAAGGCTGCTTCCAGGCCCAGCGCGTCGAGCTGCGGCGGGCGCAGCAGGGTAGAGATGTCGCGCAGCTTGGCCACCGTGGTATCGGCCAGACTGACGATCTGCGCCAGATCCTCGGCGCGGCGCTGCGGATCATCTTCGTCCTGTGCTGCGTAGGCGGACAACTTGATCGCCGTGATCGCCTGGCCGATGTCGTCGTGCAGATCGCGCGAGATCGCGCGGCGTTCATCCTCCTGCAGCGAGAACAGGCGGCCGGCCATCGCCTGCAGTTCACGGTTGCTGGTTTCCAACGCACTGCGGGTGCGCTCGGAATCGCTCAGGTCGCGCACGATCAGCAGCTTGCAGTCGCGTCCGCCATAACGCACTTCACCTACCGCCAGGCCGGCATGGAAGCTGCGGCCATCAGCGCGCTGCATCGCCACCACGCTGCTGTGACCGGGCCCCAGATGGGGCTGGCCTGCACGCAGCTGGCTGCGCACGCGGGACAGATCGGCGCTGCCCACCAGTGCCGACAGCGGCTCGCCCAGCAGGGTGTGGCTGCCATAGCCGAACAGGCTGGCGGCCCAGGCATTGGCGTACAACACGTGTTCTTCGGAGAGAATCACCACGCCATCGGGCAGTACCCGTACCAGCTCGCGGAACTGCTCCTCACGCTCGCGCAGCAGGCGTCGCGACTGCTCACGCTCGGTCACGTCCTGCAGCGTGCCCAGCACGCGATTGCGGCCGGCCTCGTCGATGCCGCTGGCAGCACGCAGATGCACCATCAAGGCGCGGCCATCCATCGACAACAGCGGCAGCAGCACGTCCACGTGCACGGGATCGCCGGAGCAGAGTTCGGCCAGCAGCTGTTCGGTCTGGGTAGCGGTGGCCGGATCGGCCGGCACCAGCAGTTCGTCGAAGCGATGCCAGCGCCGGGCCTCGGGCGAGCGGCGACCCAGCAGGCGGTAGACCTGGTTGGAATAACGGCCGAGCCCCGTGGACGGGTCCAGCTCCCAGGCGCCGATGCGGGCCAGCTCGTGGGCTTCTTCCACCCGGGCCAGCGCCTGGTCGCGGCGCAGTTGCGCCAGATCCTCCGCAGTGCGGTCGATGGCAATCAACAAGCGGGCGTTGTGGCCGTCGTAGCTGATGGCGTTGGAGCGCAGCTCCATCTGCCGCAGCGAGCCGTCACGCAGCTGCAGCTGGGTACGCAGGATGCACAGTTCCTCTGGTGCCTCGCGGATCGCCTCCAGCTTGGTCTGCAGTGCCTGGTCCTGGCCTGGCGGCCACAACGCGTCGATGGTCTGCTCCAGCAGTTCGTCACGGTCCCAGCCGAAGGCGGTGCAGGCCGCCGGATTGGCATCGAGGATCGCCAGCGTATCGAGGTCATAGACCAGGATCGGGCCGGGGTTGCCTTCGAACATCTGCCGCAGGCGCAGCTCCGAGGCCTGCTGGCGTGCATGGGTGTGCAGCACGTGCTCGGCCAGCGGGCGCAGCAGCAGATACAGCAGGCCCGCACTGGCAAGGGCGAAGAACGAGCCCTTCAGGCCCTGCCACAAGGCCGCCTGCTGCGGGTCAGGCACCAGTGCCTGCACCGCACTGTCGGTGGAGATCATCCAGGCCAGCGCCATCGCCAGGTAGCTCAGCACCACCCGGCGCCGGTCGCGGCTCAGCGCCTGCGCCATCCGCGGGTCGGGAACTGGGGCGTTGCCGGTCGGTTCTGCGGGCATGGACAGGGCGGAAGAAAGGGGCGCCGGCCATCTTACCGCGCAGGTGCGCCCAGACCACTCAATTATCCGCCGCAGGCGCCGTTAACCACTGCGTGCCCCGCTGACGGGCGTGTCATCCGGAGCAAGATCGCGTGGACCAAGGGATCATCGCCAGCCTGCTGCAGCACCCGCTTGCGTCGGCGCTGGTCATCGTCGACCGCACGGGCCGCCCGCTGGCGGCCAATCCGGCTGCGCGCGAGCACGGCTTGCCGGCTACCGTGGCTGCGTATGCGCCGATGCTGGAAGATCTGCGTCTGATGGCCGCCGATGGCGGCATCGTGGCCTGCACGCTGCCGGGTGGCCCGCACGGGCACTACGACGGCCACCTGCGGGCCGTGCACGATGGCGCCGGCAATCTGCTGGCCTTCACGCTGAGCATTCCCGAACCGGTGCCGCTTGGCGGCGGTGGGCGCTGGGAGCTGGCGCTGGACAGTGCCGGGCACAGCCTGTGGGACTGGGACATTCCCAGCGACCGTGTGGTGCGCACCCCGGCGCTGGGTGACGAAACCGCCACCGAGATCCTGGCCCGCGTGCACAGCGAGGATATCGCCCAGGTGCGGGTCGCACTGGACGAGCATCTGCGTGGCTTGAGCGAGCAGTACAGCGCACAGTTCCGCTTCCGCCAGGCCGATGGCCAGTGGCGTTGGGTACTGGACCGCGGGCGCGTGGTCGCGCGTACCGCCGATGGCCAGCCGCTGCGCATGGTCGGCACGCATACCGATATCGAACAACAGAAGCAGCTGGAAGGGCTGCTTCAGGAACAGCAGCTGCACCTGAGCGAGGCCCAGCGCATCGCCAGCATGGGCAGCTGGTCGTTCGACCCCAACAGCGGTCATTTCTGGTGGTCGCCGGAACTGCGCTCGATGCTGGCGCTGGAGCAGGGCAGCGCGCCCGGCCAGCGCCGCTGGCTGAAGCAGCTGCATCCGCGCTCGCGGGGTGCGTTGCGCGCGGCATGGCGGCGCCTGTGGCGTGATGGCCGGGCCGCCAACATCGAACTGGAATTGACCCGCGGCAACGAACCGTCGCAGCATCTGCGGCTGTGGATGCAGCCACTGCTGGACATGGACGGACAGCCCAAGCGGCTGCTCGGCCAGGTGCAGAACATCACCGAGCAGCACCAGACCGATGCGCTGATCCGCTGGCGGACCGAGCTGCTCAACCGCGTCTCCGCGCTGGGCCGCATCGGCGGCTGCGAGATCGAGGTGCAGACCCGGCACATGCAGTGGACCGAGGAGTGCTACCGCATCCACGGCCTGCGCAAGGAGCCGATCACCCTCGACCAGGCGCTGGCGCTGTACACCGAAGATTCGCGCAATGCCTTCGACGCCGCATTGGTCCGGATTGCCGGCGGCGGACTGCCCGAACAGCTGGACCTGTGCTTCTACCGTCAGTCCGGCCTGCGCGTGTGGGTGCAGGTGCTGATCGAGCTGGACCGCCGTGATGGCCTGCCGCCGCGCTTCGTGGTGCTGTTCCGTGACATCACCCGCGAGCGCGAGGCCAACGAGCGCATCGAGCTGCTGGCCCACTACGATCTGCTCACCGGCCTGCCCAATCGCGTGCTGCTCGGCGAACAGACGGCAGAAGCCATCGAGGAAGCGCGCGACCGTGGCACCTCGCTGGCGATGCTGTTCATCGATCTGGACGGTTTCAAGACCATCAACGACAGCTTCGGTCATGCCACCGGTGATGCGCTGCTGAAGGCCGCTGCGACGCGCCTGCACCAGAACCTGCGCAACAACGACCTGTTTGGCCGCTTCAGTGGTGACGAGTTCATCGTGGTGCTGCGCGATCTGGCCGAGCCGGAAGACGCCGGCCACGTGGCGCGCAAGCTGATCGCCTCGTTGGCCGAGCCGCTGCGCCGTGGCGAGACCACCTTGAAGGTCGGCGCCAGTGTCGGCATCGCGATGCTGGGCGACGCGCAGACCGACTTTGATTCCCTGCTGCGTGCTGCCGACGCCGCGATGTACGCGGCCAAGGAAGCCGGGCGCAATACCTACCAGTACTACAGTCAGGACGCGCTGGCCCGCATCCAGCGCAAGCTGGAGCTTGAGCACGCCCTGCACGGCGCCATCGAGCGCGAAGAGTTCAGCCTGGCCTACCAGCCGCTGCTGCATGCCCACCACGGCGAGCCGCCTGCAATCGAGGCGCTGCTGCGCTGGCACCGGCCCGGGATCGGCTACTGCAGCCCGGCCGAGTTCATCCCCATTGCCGAAAAATGCGGCGAGATCGTGCGGATCGGCGACTGGGTGCTGAATGAAGCCTGCCGCCAGGCCACCGCCTGGGACCGCGCCGGCCTGCGCTTCGACCGCATTGCGGTGAATGTCTCTGCGGTGCAGCTGCGTGACCGTGGTTTCGCCGAGCGCGTGATCGAGATCTGCCACGCCCATGGTTGGCCGCCGCAGCGACTGGAACTGGAACTGACCGAGTCGGCACTGATCCGTGACACCGACATCCTGCGCCATTGCTTCGATGTGCTGGAACGGCACGGCGTGCCGCTGGCGGTGGATGACTTCGGCACCGGCTTCTCCAACCTCAATTACCTCAACCGCTTCCCGGTGGGCCGCCTGAAGATCGACCGCAGTTTCGTGCAGGGCATGCTGCACGATTCGGGCACGGCCGAAGTAACCCAGGCCATCGTGCACCTGGGTCACGCGTTGGGCATGAAGGTGGTGGCCGAGGGCGTGGAAACGCACCAGGAAGAAGACATGTTGCGCCGGCAGGGCTGCGACGAGATCCAGGGTTACCTGTACTCGCGCCCGCTCAGCCCGCGCGACCTGGCGCAGTGGTTACGTCAGCCACAGCCGGTTTCGCTGCGTACCGATGCCAGCGGGGAAGTGGTGCTGGTGCGCTGATCAGCTGCGCTGGTGGGAATTGACCTTGGCTGCTGTGTCTATCCACGCATGGCGTGGATCTACCGCAACCCGTTTTGTTGGGTGCTGACCTTGGTCGGCACGAATGCCTCCTGCACGCGCGACCATCCACGCATGGGGTGGATCTACCTTGGGAACTCCGCCTTCAACTGCATGCGCAGCGCTTCGACGATGGCCGCATAGCGCCGCTTCTGGACCAGATAGCTGGCCAGGAACAGCGGCAGCACCAGCAGCATGGGCGCCACCATCGGGCGCATCACCACCAGCGGCAACAGCAACAGCGACAGGATGGCCACGAACCAGCTGCACAGTCCGATCACCCGCACCTCGTGCCGTCGCGTGTTGAGTACGATGCGACCGCGCATCACGGGGAAGTAGCGCAGGCCGAAGCTCGGCGCGAAGCTCTCGCGGAACGCCATGCTGCCATCGGGCAGCGCATGGAAGGCCAGTCGCAGCCACTTGTCCCGCGGCAGGTCACGTTCCAGGCTGCCCAGCGAGAGCCGGGCCTGCATGGCGGGCGACGCTGTGATGCGTTCGTTGAACAGGGGGACGCCCCAGCTGAAATAGCTGGCCGCCCAGGCCATCATAAGGACGGTCTCGATCAGCAGAAGTGCAATCAGGGCGATGGCCATCGGTCTTCCATGAAGGGGACCGGCGGATCATGCCATGCGCGACGGCCTATCCACGCATGGCGTGGATCTACCTCAAGGCTTCGCCATCCAGCCCCAGGTCCCACGCCAGTCCCAGCAGCGCCTCGTCCGCCCGCGACGGGGCGGGGCGCGCGTCCGCCAGCTGCTGCAGTTCGCGGATCTCCTCGCGGGCGACCTCTTCCAGTTGCTGCAGCTGCTCACGCACGCTCGCGTTGCGCGGGCGCTCGGTGTTGGTGAGGGAGGGCAGGGCGTGGATCAGGGTCATGGTGCGCGTACAGGATGCATCCAACGGCGGGTCACAGGCAAAGGCCCCGGAGGAACCGGGGCCTTGCGGGCTGCCGGCGAGGGCAGCGGACATCAGGATCAGAACAGCTCGACGGTGCCGGCGCCCATGCTCTGCTGGGCAACCGGCTTGTGCGGCGGGCGTTCCCATTCGCTGCGCAGTTCGCGCAGGCGGCTGCCGGTGCGCTGCAGGGCGGTGGCGATCTCTTCGTCGAACACGCCGCCGTTGCGGTGCAGCAGTTCCTGCAGGGCGACTGCTTCGCGGTTGATCGCGGTCAGGCGGTCCAGGTGGGTGTGCACGCCGCCCAGCGCCTGGGTGGCGATGTCTTCGAACTGCAGGGCGCGCACGGCTTCGGCCACGCTGCCATCAATCGAACGGGCGCACTCGGAGACTTCGCGCATGCCATCGCCCAGCGAGGCATTGATCTGGGCCACGTTGTCGAGCATCGCGGCCGCTTCCTGGCGCGCTTCACGGGAGCGATCCATGTCACGCGACGCCATGTGCGAGACCGTCTCGCGCACCTTGGCAATGGCGTCCTTGGAGCTGTGCGCCAGCTTGCGGATCTGCTCGTTGAAGGTGGTCGAGCGCTCGGACAGGTTGCGCACTTCGTCAGCGACCACGGCGAAGCCACGACCGGCTTCACCGGCACGCGCCGCTTCAATGGCAGCGTTCAGGGCCAGCAGGTTGGTCTGGTCGGCGATCGATTTGACGTCTTCCAGCAGCGCGAAGATGCCATCCAGGTGCTGCGCCATCTGGTCGATGTGCTGCACGGTGGTGCTGCTCTGGCCGCTCACCTGCTCCAGCGCTTCGACCAGCTGTTCCATGCGGTGGCTGGCGTGCTGGGCGAAACGGGCAACGTCGAGGCCGGCATTGCCTTCATCACCGGCGCGGTCGACGATACGCGACAGGGCCTGGCTCTGCTGGCGCGACTTGCGGTTCATGGCATCGAAGCTGCCCCCCAGGCTGGAGACGGCCTGGCGGATCAGGTCACGGGCACGTTCCACTTCGCCGCGCGAACCGTCGATCTCGTTGCCGACGAAGTTGCGCAGTTCGGTCAGCAGCTGGTCCTGCTCACGCAGGACACGGGCATGTTCCGGGGAACGGTGCGCCTGGGCGCGGGTGGTCCACCACGCAAAGCCGAGCCAGCTCAGCGTCATCGTGGTCAGGATCGCCCAGCGCAGGGCGGCCGGCCATTCGAAACCGATGGCGAAGGGGAGCAGCAGGGTCAGAGCCAGGGGGGCGGCCAGACGGATGAAAATGCGTGAGTACATGGACGTTCTCGGGAGGTGCACGGAGGATGTATCGGCCGTACCCCCTTTCTCTTTAACGTCGATGTGCCCGGAAGTGCATTCTGAATGCGCCGGTTTTCCGGCGCCTTGGCGGCTTCAGGGTCAGAGCCCTTTCCGTGCCGGAAAGGGATCCGACCCCATGGCCTCAGGCCAACTGCCGGTCCACGGCCTCGATCATCGCCTTGCGGCTGAACAGGAAGTCCCAGTAGCTGCCGCCCAGCTGGCGCCACAGCACCGCCGAGCGCACCGCGGCCAGCAGCAGGGCGCGGATCTCGGCCACCACGCCAGCCTGGCCCAGATAGTGCGGGTTGCCCTGCACCATCACCCGCGGCTTGAGGTGGCTGATGGTGTCGGCGTACAGGCCGCCGAGATTGGCCAGCACGTCCGGATGGCCGCTGTCGCCCAGCTCGGTGGCCTGGC
>NZ_LLXT01000111.1 GCF_001431625.1 Stenotrophomonas geniculata ATCC 19374 = JCM 13324 | reverse complement strand
ACGTACTTGCAGCGTCCCCCGTAACCGGACCCACCCCGCCATCCCACAGGAAGCCAGCTTTTGCTTCGGCGGTTGCTGTTGCTCCGGCTTGCCGCAGGTGCAGGGCCGCAGGCCCTGCCGAACCCCCTACCGCCCCATGACCCTGGCAATCGCTTCCACCAGCAGCTCACCGGTCACCGGCTTGCGCAGGAAACCGCCGATGCCGGCCGCTTCCACCTGCTGCTGCAGGTCCGGATCGGTCCGCGCGGTCACGGCAAGCAGCGGCAGCATGTAGCCCTGGTTGCGCAGGTGCTGGGCCAGCTCGAAGCCGCTCAGGCCCGGCAGGTCAAGATCCAGCAGGCCGACGTCGAAATCACCGGCGCTGATCTCGCGCAGTGCCGCCAGCGCATGCCCCGCATGCACGACCTCGTGCCCGCGCGCACTCAGCAACCCGCGCACCACGTCGGCCACGGTCGCATCGTCCTCCACCAGCAGTACCCGCAATGGCGGCATGTTCGCCGCGTCCTCGCGGTGCGTTTCACCATCTGCTTCGGCATTGGCATCGACCACCATCGGCAACGGCAACGTCACGCCGAAGCAGGTGCCGCGACCGAGTTGGCTCTCCACCTGGATGCGCCCCTGCATCGCATGCGCCAGTTCGCGGCAGATCGCCAGGCCCAGGCCACTGCCACCGTACTGGGCGGCGGTACGTGCACCATCGGCCTGCTCGAAGCGGCGGAACAGGCGTTGCTGCTGCTCCTGGCTGATGCCGGGGCCGGTGTCGCGCACCTCGAAATGCAGCGATCGCAGCTCGGCGTCGCCGCGCGCGTGCAGGGTGATGGTGCCGCGGCTGGTGAACTTGACCGCATTCGAGAGCAGATTCAGCAGAATCTGACGGACCCGCATTGCATCGCCGGTGGCCTGCAGGCCGGGGGGCAGCTGGTTGTCGAGGGTGAAACGCAGGCCCTTCTGCGCCGCCAACGGCCCCATCAGCGCGGCCAGGTCCTGCAGCAGGCTGCTCAGTGCGAACGGCTTGTGCTGCAATTCCAGACGACCTGATTCGATCCGCGCAAGGTCCAGCGCATCGTTGACCAGGTGCAGCAGGTGCTCGCCGGCATGGCGGATCGATTGCGTATAGCCGCGCTGCTGCGGATCCAGAGGCGAGGACAGCAGCAGCTCGCTCATGCCCAGCACACCGGTCATCGGCGTGCGGATCTCATGGCCAAGGTTGGCCAGGAAGCGGGTCTTGGCGGCCGATGCCTGTTCGGCCAGCTCCTGCTTGTGCAGCGCCAGCTGATAGGCGTGGCGGCGCTGCAGGCGACGACGGTACAGCCAAGCGAACCAGCTGGTCAGCAGCAGCGCGAACGAGGCCAGCACCAGCAGGCCGGACAAGCTGCGCCACCACGGTGGCTGCACGCGGAATTCCAGGCTCTGCACCCGTGACCAGACATGGTCGGCCGACCGCGCCTGCACTTCCAGCCGATAGCTGCCCGGTGCCAGCCGCGAGAACAGGCGCTCACCGGCCGGTCCCACTTCCACCCAGTCCGGGTCGTAGCCGGCTAACCGGTAACGATAGGTATTGGACGCCGAATCGGCGAATGACAGCAGGCGCGCGACGATGCGCAGATCGCGGTCGCCATCGGCGATCTGCAACGGCGTGTCGTGGGTGAGGTCCAGCACCTGCTCGTTGCGGCGCACCTCCACCCGCTCGATCACCAGCGGCGCACGCCGCATCGAGGGCCGCACCTGCTCCGGGTCGAACACCACCACACCGGCCGGCGTACCCGCCACCAGATGGCCGTCTCCCGACATCACCAGCGTGTGCTCACGGAATTCCTGGCTCGGCAGGCCGTCGTGCACGCCATACAGGCGCACGCTCTGGCCATCGGCACCGATGCGCACCAGGCCACGCGCACTGGTTGCCCACGCTACCCCCTGGGCATCGACCACCAGTCCCGAGGCGGAGATCGCCGGGTAGCCCTGCTCGGCACCAATCACGGCCTGCCGCTCCAGCCGGCCCTGGCTCCAGCGGTAGCGCGACAGGCGGCCATCCTCGGACAGCCAGACCTGGCCATCGCTTCCCACGTGCAGAGCATGGATCGCGGTCGCCGGTGCACCCGGTACCGGCTGGAAACGCTCGCTTTCCGGCAGCCACTGCAGCAGGCCACGGCTGCTGGCCAGCCAGATATGGTCCTGAGGCCCGCATTCCACGTCGAGATTGAGCTGGCCCTGCTGCAATCCGCGCTGGCCATTGTCCAGCTGGCGCCGCAGGCGCCCATCCAGATCGCGCTGCTGAAGACCCGCCGACAGCATCAGCCAGAGACTGTCACCATCACAGGTCATCATCGATTCGATGACACCTTCCATGGTCGCGTCGGCGCCGGCATCCCGGCCCCAGCGGCGCAGATCACGCCGCTTCGGGTCATAGCGCAGCAGTGCGTCGTTGGAACCGATCCAGACCTGGCCGCGGCGATCCTCGCGCACCGAGGTCAGCCAGTGCATGCCGTTGACCCAGGTGCGATGCTGTTCGATGCTGCCGGTCTTCGGATCGAAGCGGTCCAGCGCGCCGTGGCTGCCGACCGTCCAGATGCCGCCGTTGCTGGACGGGCTGGTACCCAGCACGAAAGCGTTGCGCAGCGAGCGGGGGTCGTCCTCCAGCCGCGACAGCACCGAGAACTGCCACCAACGCGGCAGCAGGTGCCAGAGGCCGGCGTTGGTGCTGGCCAGCCAGATACCACCCTCGCGATCCTCGTAGGCGCCGGTCCAGTTCGGGCGCACCGGACCACGCGCCACGGCGCTGTACAGGGGCACGGCCTGGTACTGGCCATCGACCGCCCGGCCAAGGCCGGTGCGGGTGTCCAGCCAGTGCCCGCCCTGCTCGTCGCGCAGCATCATGCCCAGCACCTGTTCGCCTTCGGGCAGCTTCCAGGACGGCGCCTCGAAACGACCGTCGGGGCGACGCACGACGGCACCGGCCATCGTGCTGATCCAGAGGCTGCCATCGGGCTCGGCCGTCAGGCCATTGATCAACTGGCTGGGAACGATGCTGGCACCGACCCGTTCAAAGTCCGTGCCGGTCCAGCGCGCGACGCCATGCTTGGTGCCGATCCACAGGCTGCCATCGGCCAGGGTTGCCAGGTACGGCACCGATGCGGCCGGCAGGCTGCGTGGGTTGTTCGCTTCGGGCAGGAAGCGCTGCAGCCGGTCCTGGTTGTCCAGGCGGTACAGACCACCTTCGTGGGTGCCGAACCAGACCGAACCATCCGGCGTGGTGGCCAGGCTCCAGACCGTGTTGGTGCCCATCAACGGCTGGCTGCTGCGGTCGTAGAAATGCAGCTGGCGGCGATCGGCCGACATCCGTACAAGACCGGCGTTCTCGGTGCCGATCCAGAGCTGGTTGCGGGCATCGACCAGCACCGTCCAGATGCGGTTGTCGCGCAGGCCGTCTTCCGAACGCCAGATCCGGTAGTTGCGCCCGTCGTAGCGGGCCAGGCCGTCGTTGGTGGCGATCCACAGGTAACCGTAACGGTCCTCGGCCATGCGGTTCACGGTATTGGACGGCAAGCCGTCGAACACCGTCACCTGGCGCGGGCTCGGTGGCACCGGCTGCGCCGCAGCGGGCGACAGGCAGCACAGGAGGACCAGCAGCAGCATCGCCGCCCGCAGATACACCACCGATTGCCTCCTCACGCTGCTTCTGATGATTCCCGCACTACGGGCGTCGGCATGGTAAACCGAAAGTCGCGCCGTTCACGCCCGGCACTGGCGCATTCAAAGGGTGGTCTGTCGTTTTGCGCGCGCCTGGGCAATGGCAGCCACCAGCATGTCACCGGTCACCGGCTTGCGCAGGAAGCCATCGAACCCGGCCGCCAGGACCTGGGTCTCAGCGTAGGCATCGGAGCGTGCGGTGACCGCCACCAGGGGTAGTTCATAGCCCATGGTGCGCAGCTGGCGGGCGATGGCGGTGCCGTCCAGCGCCGGCAGATCGAGATCCAGCAGGCCCACGTCAAAGCCATCGGTGGCGATCTCCGAAAGCGCGCCCAGGCCATGCAGCACGTGCACCACATCGTGCCCACGGCCACGCAGCAGGCCGGCGATGACCTCCGCCACGGTCGCGTCATCCTCCACCAGCAGGATGCGCAGTGGCGGCAGCATCGGCAGCACCGGCGATTCGCCCGGCGCATTGGTGGCCTGCCGGATCCAGGGCAGCGGCAGCCACACCCGGAAACGCGCGCCCTTGCCCGGCTGGCTGTCCACTTCGATGCGTCCGTTCATGGCCACGGCCAGCTCCTGGCAGATCGCCAGGCCCAGCCCGCTGCCGCCATAGCGCGACGCAGTGCGCGGGCCGTCCGCCTGTTCGAAGCGATGGAACAGGCGGTCCTGCTGCTCGGCGTTGATGCCCGGGCCGGTGTCATGCACTTCGAAGCAGAGGCCGCCGCCATTCTCCTCCAGTCGCACGGCCAGGCCGACGTGCCCACGCTCGGTGAACTTGATTGCGTTGCCCAGAAGATTCAGCAGGATCTGCCGCACGCGCATCTCGTCGCCGCTGACGCTGACCGGCCCCGGCGGATCGCTTCCACGCTGGAACTCCAGGTTGCGCTGCTTCGCCATCGGCTGCATCAACGCCTGCACCTGGTCGAGCAGGCCGGCCAGATCGAACGGGCGCAGGTCCAGCTCCAGCCGGCCGGCCTCGATGCGGGCCAGATCCAGCGCGTCGTTGACCAGCCGCAACAGGTGGCTGCCAGCCTGCTGGATCGAGCCTGCATAGCTGCGCTGCACCGCATCCAGCGGGGTGGCCAGCAGCAGTTCGCTCATGCCGAGCACGCCGGTCATCGGCGTGCGCACCTCATGGCCCAGCGTGGCCAGGAACCGGCTCTTGGCCTGTGAGGCCTGCTCTGCCAGCTGCTGCTTGTGCACGGTCAACTGCCATTGCTGGCGGCGGCGCAGGCGCGCACGGATCGACCACACCAGGATAAGCAGCAGCAGCGAGCCGATCAGCAGGTAGCCGAAGATCGCCATGCCGCTGCGCCACCAGGGTGGCAGCACCTTCACCTGCAACTGCTGCGAAGGCGTCCACGCGCCACTGGCCGTGGCTGCCTGGACTTCAATGACGTAGCTGCCGGTCGGCAGCCGCGACAACGTGCGCTGGCCGTCACCGCCCTGCTCCACCCAGTTCTGGTCGTAGCCCTGCACCCGGAAGCGGTAACGATTGCCCTGCGGATTGGCATAGGAAAGCAGTCGCGCGTCGATCTGCAGATCACGATCGTCGGGCCCCAGCAACAGCGTGCCGGTGGTCGGCAGTGGTTGCCAGCCACGGGCATCATCGCGCCGCACGCGGACCTCGGCGATCACCAGCGACGACGGTGGCAACACGGCATCGGCAGCATTCACATCGAACACCACCAGGCCGGTCTGGGCCACCGCAAGCACGCGACCATCGGCATTCACCGCTGGCGGCCGGCTGGTGAACTCGGCGTCGGGCAGGCCATCGCGTTCGTTGAACTGCTGCAGGCGGCGCGCCTTCGGGTCCCACCGCAGCAGGCCACGTGGCGTGGTCGCCCACAGGCGGCCATCTTCGGCCAACGCCAGTCCCCCCATGCTCACCGACGGCACGCCCGCACTGCCATCGATGCGCTGGATCAGGCGCAGGCTCATGCCATCCCACTGGTAGCGCTCGAGCGCGCCCTGGCGGGCCAGCCACAGCTGCTGTGGATCCACCCACACCAGATCGTAGATCAGCCCACGCGAAACGCCCGGCACCGCTTCGAAACGCCCGGCCTGTTCACGCCAGATCCCCATGTCGCCCATCACCCAGGCCTTGCCCTGGGCATCAAAGCGGATCTGCTCAACCGGTGAATCAGCCGTCTTGCGGAGATCCTCCAGCGGGAAACTACGCAGCACGCGGCCATCGGCGCTGCGCTGCTGCAGGCCCAGGTTCATCACCGACAGCCAGACCGTGCCATCGGGGGCCTGCCGCATCAGATCGATGCGCTGGCGCAGATCGGCCCCTCCATCGATATGCCAATCGTGCAGCGCGCGGGTGGCCGGGTCGTACACGCTGATGCGGCCGGCACGCCCCAGCCACAGGCGCCCGTCCGGCCGCGGCAGCACCGACCACACCGCCCCGCTGCCGATCTCGCGATCGCTGGCCAACAACTTCAGCACTCCCTGCGCGTCCAGCTGGTACACGCCATGCGCTGAGCCGACGTAGTAATTCCGGCCATCACTGGCTGCACTCAACAGGTACTGGCTGTCCAGCGGCTTGCCGTCAAGCTGGTTCCAGATCGAAAACCGGCGCCAGTCCGGCGGCAGGTAGGCCAGGCCCTGGGTCAGCAGCGCCACCCACAATCCGCCCTCATGGTCCTGCATCAGATCAAGCACACCGCTCTGGGCAGTGAGGAAACCACTGCCACGGTCGCCGTCGAGCCGCCGCAGCATGCTGGCATCTCCGCGCAACAGGCCATCGGAGGTGCCCGCCCAGTACCCCCCCTGGCGATCGGCCAGCACCAGTGCCGAACGCAGGCGTGCACTGTCGGTCCAGCGCGGACGACTGACCCGGTCCTGCGCGTCGATACGGTAGAGGCCGTCGTTCTGGCTGCCGGCCCAGATCGAGCCATCGGGGTCGCGGCTCAGGCGCAACACACTCAGCGCCCCCAGTTCGCGCGGCGCGACAGCCTCGAATCCAGTTCCGTTCCAGCGCGCAATGCCCGCCTCGGTGCCGATCCACAGGCGCCCCTGCGCATCGACCAGGCTGCTGTAGATGGTATTGCTGGGCAACCCGCCAGGACGGGCCGGATCATGCTCGAAGAAGCGCAGGCTGCCGTCTTCACCGAAACGGCAGACGCCATGGCCACTGGTGCCGATCCACAGTGCATCCTCGGCGTAGGCCAACGTCCAGAACTGGCTCATGCAGGGGCCGTTGACCGCATCGAAGGTCTTGAAGTGCTCGCGGTCAGCATCCAGCCGGGCCACGCCCTTGCCATTGATGCCGACCCAGACGCGATCCAGGGGATCGACCAGCAGGGTCTCGATCTCGTTGCCGGGCAGCGATCCCGGCTGCTCCGGATCATGTTCCCAGACCCGCAGGCTGCCGCCGTCATAGCGCACCAGGCCACCATCGGTGGCAGCCCATATATGGCCCTGGCGGTCCTCGGCCAACGCCAGCACCATGCGCGAGGGCATGCCTTCGGCGGCACCGAAACGGCGCAGGCGCGGTGTTTCCGCCATGTCCAGGGCCGTGGCCGCCGTGGCGAACGCCATCAGCAGCAGCCCCATTCCCGCGATGCCTCGGCACCACCGGCGCCAACCGCTCGTCATCCTGAACCCCCTGTCCTGTCCCGATTGTCACACAGGGCCGGCTTCATGGCTGCAACAGCCTGTTTCCACCGGTGGACCCACCACGAACTGTTGCAGCCATGCACGCAACGTTGGCAGGGGGCTGTGCGTATGATCGCAACGTCCCCCTTTCCAGAGCCCGCCATCGATGCGTCCCTGCCTGGCCCTGCTGCCGATGCTGCTCGCCACCGCCCCCGCCTGGGCGGATGCAGATACCTATCGCCTCGATCCGGTGCATACGCGTGTGCTGTTCACCATCGACCACGCGGGTTACTCGCAGGCGATGGGCACGGTCTCCGGCAGTGAGGGCCGCCTGCAGTTCGATCCCGACAACTGGCGCGAGGCCACACTGGATGTCGAGGTCCCCGTGTCGCGACTGGACCTGGGTGATGCCAAGTGGAACCAGGCCACGCTGGCCCGCAGCCTTCTGGACGGCGAGCGTTTCCCGAAGGCACATTTCGTCTCCAGCCGGGTCGAACCGATCGATGCCAGGCGCGCCCACGTGATCGGCACCCTGACCCTGCGCGGGGTCAGCCAGGAGATCACGCTGGACGTGACGCTCAACGCCATCAAGCGCTATCCCCTGCCCCCGTTCCGACGCACCGCCGGTTTTTCCGCCAGCACCACGCTGAGCCGGCGCGCGTTCGGCATCACCGCCTGGCCGGGCGTCATCGGTGATGCAGTACAGCTGAGGATCGAGGCTGAAGCCACACTCGACCGCAGCGACGCCCCGGGAACTCCCGCTCCCGTTCCACACTCCGACCCCAAGACGGCCCCCTAGAGGACCCTTCATGACCGCCAAGAACACCCCCGCCGCCTGGGGGAGTGTCAGCCAGATCCTGCATTGGTTGATCGCATTGCTGATCCTCGCCCTCGGCGTGGTCGGCCTGACCATGGGCGAACTGCCCAAGACCCCCAAGTATTTCTGGGTCTATACCGCGCACAAGTCGATCGGCATCACCGTGCTGGCGCTCGTACTCTTCCGCCTCGGCTGGCGCCTGTATGCCGGTGCTCCCAAGCCGGTGCCGGGCGTGCCCAGCTGGCAGGAACGCATCGCCAGTGCCACCCATGTGCTGCTGTATGTGCTGATGTTTGCCATCCCGCTATCGGGCTGGCTGTACGACTCGGCCAGCGGCCTGCGCCCGTTCCGCTGGTTCGGCCTGGTCGACGTGCCCAAGCTGAGCGGCCCGGACCCGCAGGTCGTTGCGGTGTCCCATGCCATCCACGAATACGGCTTCTGGCTGTTGATCGCGGTGGTGCTGGCCCATGCCGGCGCTGCCTTCTACCACCACCTGTTCCAGCGCGATGCGACCTTGTCCCGCATGTTGCCGCGTGGCTGGCTCACCTCCCCTCAGAAGGACTGACCGATGAACCTGAAACTGACCACTCCGGCCGCCGTGGCCGCCGCCCTGGCCGGCATGCTGGCCACCGCCCCGGTGCTCGCCGCCGACTACGCGCAGGCCCCCGGTGCCGGTTCGATCCTGGTGTTCGCGACCAAGTACGACGGCGAAGTGTTCACCGGCAGCTTCCCGGGCTTTGCCACCAAGCTCAGCTTCGACCCGGCCAACCCGGCCGCCGGTTCGCTGGACGTGGTGATCCCGCTGGCCGGCGCCAAGAGCGGCAACAGCGACCGCGACTCGACCCTGCAGACCGCCGACTTCTTCAACGTCGGCAAGTTCGCCACCGCGCGCTACACCGCCAAGGGCTTCCGAGCGGTGGGCAACGACCAGTTCGCCGCCGACGGCACCCTGGAACTGCGCGGGGTCAGCAAGCCAGTCACGCTGACCTTCACCTGGAAGCCGGGCACCCAGCCGGTGCTGACCGGCAAGGCCACCGTCAAGCGCCTGGACTTCGGCGTCGGCAGCGGTGACTGGGCCGACACCAAGACCATCCCGGACGAAACCGCGATCAGCACGATCGTGAAGTTCGACGCGAAATGAGCGATGGGCCGGGGCACGGCCCCGGCCGCATCCTGTAGAGCCGAGCCATGCTCGGCTGCCGTCCAGGTCGCGCTGCGCGCGTCAGCCGAGCATGGCTCGGCTCTACAATGAGCTTTCAGCCAGCCAAGCCTTAACCGTGGCCGCGTCGAACGGCCAGTCCAGCTCACGGTCACCGCGCTCGTCGCGCAGCACCGGCACCCGCGCGCCGTAGCGCGGCTCCAGCGCCGGCTGGTCATCCAGGAACACCGATTCGAACTCCGGCGCCCTGGCCTTGGCCAGCTCGGCCAGGGCCATGTCGCACAGGTGGCAGTCGTCACGCTGGAACAGAGTCAACACCGGATGGGACCCCTTGGCGGAAATGCTGCGCCGCAGCCATGGAAGTGCGGCATGAACCGCTAGAATAGCGGTCTCTTCCGGTACCCGCAGTACGGCAACCATGGCTGTCAGCACGTTCGACGTTTTCAAGATCGGCATTGGCCCGAGCTCCTCGCACACCGTCGGGCCAATGAAGGCCGCCGAGCGATTCATCCACCGCTGGCTGCTCGATCCGGGCCGCCTGCACGAAGTCGCGCGCATCCGCGCCGATGTCTACGGCTCGCTGGCGCTGACCGGCCGCGGCCACGGCACCGACAAGGCGATCCTGCTGGGCCTGGAAGGGCAGCGGCCAAACCTGATCGACCCGGACATCATTCCGGCCACCCTGGAGCGCATCCGCAGCAGCAAGCGCATCCAGCTGATGGGCCAGCACGAGATCGCCTTCGACGAAAAGCGCGATCTCGGCATGAACAAGCGCCAGAAGCTGCCGTACCACACCAACGGCATGCGTTTCACTGCGTACAATGCCGAGGACGAAGTGATCGCCACCCGCGATTACTACTCCGTCGGCGGTGGCTTCGTGGTCAACCAGGACGACGCGGCCGATGACCGCATCGTGCCCGACGAGACCCCACTGCCCTACCCGTTCAAGAGCGGCGACGAGCTGCTGGCGCAGACCGCGCGCAGCGGCCTGAGCATTGCCCAGCTGATGTTCGAGAACGAGAAGTGCTGGCGCAGCGAGGACGAGATCCGCGCGCAGCTGCGCGAGATATGGAGTGCGATGCAGTCGTGCGTGACGCGCGGCATCCGTGAGGAAGGCGTGCTGCCGGGTGGCCTGAAGGTGGGCCGCCGTGCACCGGCGCTGTACCGCGAGCTGTCGTCGAAGCCGGAAGCGGCGATGCGCGATCCGCTGACCACGCTGGACTGGGTCAACCTGTACGCACTGGCGGTGAACGAGGAAAACGCGGCTGGAGGCCGCGTGGTGACCGCGCCGACCAACGGTGCCGCGGGTGTGCTACCGGCGGTATTGCACTACTTCGACCGCTTCTGTCCCGGCGCCAACGAGCAGCGCGTGTTCGACTTCCTGCTGACCTCGGCGGCGATCGGCATCCTGTACAAGGAGAACGCCTCGATCTCCGGCGCCGAAGTGGGTTGCCAGGGCGAAGTGGGCGTGGCCTGCTCGATGGCGGCCGGTGGCCTGGTCGCGGCGCTGGGTGGCAACCCCAGCCAGATCGAGAATGCCGCGGAAATCGGCATGGAACACAACCTCGGCCTGACCTGTGACCCGATCGGCGGCCTGGTGCAGATCCCCTGCATCGAACGGAACGCGATGGGCGCGGTGAAGGCAATCAATGCCTCGCGCATGGCGATGCGTGGCGACGGCAAGCACAAGGTGTCGCTGGACAAGGTGATCAAGACCATGCGCGATACCGGCCGCGACATGCAGGACAAGTACAAGGAAACCAGCCGCGGTGGGCTGGCGGTGAACGTCATCGAGTGCTGAGTTGTAGCGCCGAGCCCCTGCTCGGCTGATGGGGTAGCCGAGCAGGGGCTCGGCTCTACACCGGACGACACCGTCACCGCATTCCGGTTAGGCTCGGGGCTCCCTTGCCCCCGGACTGCCCCATGCGCGTGATCGCCGCCGCCCTGCTTGCCTGCCTGCCGCTGCCTGCCCTGGCTGCGCCGACTTATGGGCCACGCCTGGAAGGCTTCGACTACGGCTATCCGGTGAAGACCTTCGCACTGGAATCGCAGCGGCAGCCGCTGGAAATGGCCTACCTGGACATCGCGCCGAAGAAGGCACCCATCGGTGTGGTGGTGCTGCTGCACGGCAAGAACTTCTGCGCCGCCACCTGGAAGGAATCGATCAAGCCACTGGTTGCCGCCGGCTACCGGGTGATCGCCCCGGACCAGGTCGGCTTCTGCAAATCCAGCAAGCCCGAACGTTACCAGTATTCGTTCGCGCAGCTGGCCGCCAACACCCATGCCCTGCTGCATCAGCTGCAACTGGGTGATGTACCGGTGCACCTGGTCGGTCATTCGATGGGCGGCATGCTGGCGGTGCGCTACGCGCTGATGTTCCCGCAGGACCTGCGCAGCCTGTCGCTGGTCAACCCGATCGGGCTGGAAGACTGGAAGGCGCTCGGCGTACCTTGGCGCAGCGTGGACGCGTGGTACGCCGGCGAATTGAACATCAGCTATGACAGCATCCGCCGCTACCAGCTGGAGGTGTACTACGACGGCAAATGGAAACCGGCATATGAACCGTGGGCGCGGATGCAGTCGGGCATGTACGAAGGCCCGGGCAAGCAGGCCGTTGCATGGAGCCAGGCGCTGGCCTCGGACATGGTGTTCAACCAGCCGGTGGTCTACGAACTGAAGAACCTGCAGGTGCCGACCACGTTGTTCATCGGCCAGAAGGACCGCACCGCGATCGGCCGTGACCTGGCACCACCTGCAGTAAAGGCGACGCTGGGCAATTACCCGGTGCTCGGCAAAGCCGCGGCCTCAGCGATTTCCGGCTCGAACCTGGTCGAGTTCGCCGAACTGGGGCATTCGCCGCAGGTGCAGGACCCGAAGCAGTTCAACAGCGCACTGTTGAAGGCGTTGACGTCTCGCTGACCGGCAGGCGTGCCCCTGTAGAGCCGTGCGTGGGCTCGGCTCTACAGAAGCGGTGCGATCAACCCACGATCCGCAACACATCATCCAGCAGCGCGGCGGCGGTGACTTCCGCGCCAGCGCCCGGGCCCTGGATCAACAACGGCTGGCGCTGATAACGGTCACTGTGGATGGCTACGCGGTTGTCGGTGCCCGCGCCCTGCGCCAACGGGTGATCGGCCGGCAGCTCGCGCAGGCCCACCTTCGCACCCGCGCCATCGACACGGCCAACGAAACGCAGCACGTGGCCGTTGTCGCGCGCCTGCTGCCAACGCGCCTGCAACGGCGCATCCAGCTGCTCCAGTGCCGCCAGTGCATCCTCCAGCGGCAACGCTGCCAGCGTTTCAGGCACCAGTGAATCCACCTGCACCTGCGAAGCATCCAGCGCCAGCCCGCTGCTGCGGGCCAGGATCAGCAGCTTGCGCCGCACGTCTTCGCCGGACAGGTCCAGGCGCGGATCGGGCTCGGTATAGCCGGCCGCCAACGCGTCGCGCACCGCCGCCGAGAACGGCGACTGGCCGTCGTAACGATGGAACAGCCACGCCAGCGAACCGGACAGCACACCCTCGATGGCATGGATGTGATCGCCACCGGCCACCAGCGCGCGCAGGCTGCTCAGCAGCGGCAGGCCCGCGCCGACGGTGGCGCTGTCGCCATAGCGCGCACCACTGTCGGCGCAGCTTTCGGCAATCGCCTGCGCGCGTGCGAGCTGCGCACCACGGCCCAGCTTGTTGGCGGTCACCACGTGCACGCCGCGTGCCAGCCACTGCACGTGGCGTGCGGCCACGTCTTCGCTGGCGGTGGCATCGACCACCACGTCGCCACGTTCCAGTCCTTCGGCGCTGGCCCACGGCGGCGAACTCTGGCCATCGCGCGGTGCACGCCGTGCCAGCTCCAGCGGCAACACCAGGTCACGATCGATCTCCAGCGCAGTGCGTGAATTGGCCAGCCACTGCACGCTGGGCAGTTCCAGCCCACGCGCCCGCAATGCCTGGTAACGCTGCACGAAGGCCGAGCCGACCGTGCCAGTGCCCAGCAGCGCCAGGCGTCCCACGCCCAGCGCAGGAATGTCAGCGGCGAGCGCGCTCATGCATCCACCACCTGTTTGCGGCGCGCAGCCGCATCAATCACCGCTTCGGCGCGCTGCAGCGCGGCGCCCAGATCAGCCAGCAGGTCACGCTCGGCCTCGATCCCAACCGACAGGCGCAGCAGCCCTTCACTGATGCCCGCGGCGGCGCGCGCTTCGGCGGTCATCGCCGCATGGGTCATGGTGGCCGGATGCGCGATCAGGCTTTCGACGCCGCCCAGCGATTCGGCCAGGGTGAAACAGCGCAGGCCATCGACGAAGGCACGCACTGCGGCATGCGGATCATCGCCTTCGCAGTCGGCCAGTTCGAACGACAACATCGCGCCAAAGCCGCTTTGCTGGCGTGCGGCGATGGCATGCCCGGGGTGATCGGCCAGGCCCGGGTAGTAGACCCTACCGACTGCCGGATGCTGGTCCAGCAGGGCAACGATCGACGCGGTGTTCTCCTGGTGCACGCGCAGGCGCGCATCCAGCGTGCGCAGGCCGCGCAGGGTCAGGAACGCATCGAACGGCGAACCGGTCAGGCCCAGCGCGTTGCCCCACCACACCAGCTGCTCGTGCAGTGCCTGATCGCGCGCGACCACCGCACCACCCACCACATCGCTGTGGCCATTGATGTACTTGGTGGTGGAATGCAGCACCAGATCTGCGCCGAAGGCCAGCGGTTGCTGCAGCGCCGGCGACAGGAAGGTGTTGTCGACCACCACGAGTGCACCGGCCTTGTGCGCGGCATCGATGACGAAGCGCAGGTCGGTGATGCGCAGCAGCGGGTTGGACGGGGTTTCCACCAGCACCAGCTTCGGCTGGGTGGCCAGCGCCTGTGCCAGTGCACGCGGATCGGTCAGGTCGGCGGTGACCAGTTCGAAGTGGCCCTTCTTCGCCAGCGCATTGAACAGGCGCCAGCTGCCACCGTACGCATCGTGCGGCACCACCAGGGTATCTCCCGGCTGCAGCAGTGCATTCAGCACCAGGTTGATCGCCCCCATGCCGGTGGCGGTGATCACGCCGCCGGCACCGCCTTCCAGTTCGGCCAGCGCCTCACCCAGCAGGTCGCGGGTGGGGTTGCCACTGCGCGTGTAGTCGTACTGGCGCTTGTTGCCGAAGCCTTCAAAGCTGAAGTTCGACGACAGCACGATCGGCGGGGTGACCGCGCCATGGGCGGTATCGCGATCGATGCCGGCACGGACGGCGGCGGTGGTGCGACTACAGGACGGCTCGTTGGCGTGCAGGCTCATGCGGACTCTCCAGAGGTGCGGAAGGCAGTGGCGAGGATCGCGTCGATGCGATCGGCTTCTTTGAGGAAGGCGTCGTGGCCGTAGGGCGAGCGCAGCACGCGCAGGCTGCCGCGCGGGCCCAGACCTTCGACCAGGCCGACGAGGTCGGCCAGCGGCACCAGGCGGTCGCCCTCCACGGCCACCACCACGGTCGGCGGCAGGATCGCGGCGGGGTCGACGCGGTGCAGGTCGATCGATTCGGACAGGCGCAGGTAGGCGGTCACCGGTGTGCGCGCGACGTACTGTGCGCCGGCGGCGTCGAGATAGTCTTCGGCGGCCACGCGCACGCGGCCGTTGATCACTTCCGGCGCGGCGTCGAAGCGCTCGCCGAATTCTTCCGGGGTGCGGTAGCTGAGCATGGCGAACTGCCGGGCCAGCGCCAGGCCATGATCTTCGCCGCACTGCAGCTGGCCCAGCGCGACGGCGCGGCGCTGCAACGCGCGCCAGGCGGCGGCATACGGGTGCGGGCGATGTGCACCGCTGGCCAGCACCAGCTGGCGCACGCGGGCACGATGACGGATCGCGAACTGCTGGCCGACCAGCGCGCCATACGAATAGCCGACGAAGGCTTTCAGCGCGCGGATGCCGAGATGATCCAGCACCAGCGCCAATGCGTCGGCCTGATCGGCGGTATCGATCGGCACGTCCAGCGCACCGTCGGCGCCGATGAAATCGAACGCCAATACGCGCAGCTGCTGCGGATCCAGCGTGCGCCCCCTGCCGACCAGCTCTTCGGCCCAGCCCTTCTCGCTGAACTGTGCGTTGGAGGCCACATGGCGATGCGCGGAGATGCCGCCGGCCAGTACCACCACCGGCGCGTTGGCCGGGCCGACCCACTCGTAGCGCAGGCGCACCGGGCTGGGACAGGCATGACGCATCGACAGCACCGCGGCGAACTCACCGCGCTCGGCATGCACACGGTCTTCGACCGGCACGCTGACGGGGACAAAGGGTTCGGGGCGAACGGCGGTACTGGTGGCGAAGCTCATGGCGGGATCCGGTTGGGGAATCGGCCATCGAGCCTTCGCGGGGCCCGCGTTCGAGATGCACGTGTGGTGCATGGTTCGAACCATCTTTCGGTGGACGCCACGGTCCCCGCAGGATTTGGCACCTACGCGGACGCTTGCGCGCCTGCGGGCTGCCCCGGCTTCAAAGGGCCTGTCCCTCTGCCGGTCTCGATGGTGAGGCCACGATGCCAGCCCTTCCGTGCACTGTCAATCCCTTCATGCGGATAAAGCGATGAATATTTTCGTCCCGGGTATGCGAAGGGCGTCGCGGTTGTCCCGTTCAGGATCCGGTACAGTCCCGGCGGTCCCTGCCGCTGGACCCCCCCGATGCCACGCCTGCCCCTGACCTGGCTGCTGCTGCCCCTGCTGGCGAGTGCGACGGCCAGCGCCGGCGACTGGCGCCAGGGCTGGGGACTGGTACCTCCTCCCGCTTCTGCCGCCCGCGCAGGCGATGCCGAGGCTGCCGCACCGATGGCCCAGCTGCGCCTGCAACCGGTCGGCACGCAATGGCAGGCCCGCATCGACAACACCCTGGCCGGACCGCTGCAGATCGAGCTGCGCGCTGCACCCGGACACCCGGTCGAAGGGCTGCCGGTGCAATCGCTGATCCAGGGCGACAGCAGCCTGGTGGTCGGCCACCTGCCTGCCCCGCTCGACGGCCGCACGCTGGACCTGCGCCTGCAGTCGGTACCGGGCAACCCGGCCGCACAGGCCGAGGATGTGGCCTATCGCCTGCCGTTCGATGCGGCCCGTCCACGCGTGGACCAGGCGCCGCAGGGCCGGTTCAGCCACGACGACGAGGAAAACCGCGATGCGGTCGACTTCGCGCTGCCTGAAGGCACGTTGGTGCTGGCCGCACGCGAGGGCACGGTGATGCAGATCCAGGATGGCTTCCGTGGCAACGGCCAGGACCGCGAACGCGATGGTGGCCGCGCCAACTTCATCCGCGTGCTGCACAGCGACGGCAGCATGGCCCTGTACGGCCACCTGCAGGCCGGCGGCATGCGCGTGCGTCGCGGCCAGGCGGTGGGGGCCGGGCAGCCGATCGGCCTGTCCGGCAACAGTGGCTACAGCAGCGCCCCACACCTGCACTTCGTGGTACAGGTCAACCGCGGCATGGGCCTGCGCTCGGTGCCGGCACGCATCTTCGCCGAGCAGGGCCAGCTGCAGTTCGCCCGCCAGGGCGAGGCCGACGGCGGTACCGGGCGCTGACCGGCCCCGGCCGGTATAATCGGGCGCTTATCTCTTTGAAAAGCGCCCCGGGCGGGCGCCACTGCCATGTCCGAAGTCGCCAACGAAGCGTCGCGTCGCCGCACCTTCGCTATCATTTCCCACCCTGACGCCGGCAAGACCACGCTGACCGAAAAGCTGCTGCTGTTCGGAGGCGCGATCCAGATGGCCGGTTCGGTGAAGGGCCGCAAGGCTGCCCGCCACGCCACCTCCGACTGGATGGCGCTGGAAAAGGAGCGCGGCATCTCCGTCACCTCCTCGGTGATGCAGTTCCCGTACGAAGGCAAGATCGTCAACCTGCTCGACACCCCCGGCCACGCCGACTTCGGCGAGGACACCTACCGCGTGCTGACCGCGGTGGACTCGGCGCTGATGGTGATCGACGTGGCCAAGGGCGTGGAAGAGCGCACCATCAAGCTGATGGAAGTGTGCCGCCTGCGCGACACCCCGATCATGACCTTCATCAACAAGCTCGACCGCGAGGGCAAGGACCCGATCGAGCTGCTGGATGAAGTGGAAACCGTGCTCGGCATCCAGTGCGCCCCGGTCACCTGGCCGATCGGCATGGGCCAGCGCCTGAAGGGCGTGGTGCATCTGCTCACCGGCGAAGTGCACCTGTACGAACCGGGCCGCAACTTCACCCGCCAGGACTCGACCATCTTCCCGTCCATCGATGCCCCCGGCCTGGCCGAGAAGATCGGTGCACAGATGCTGGCCGACCTGCGCGACGAACTGGAACTGGTGCAGGGCGCCAGCCACCCGTTCGACCTGGACGCTTATCGCGCCGGCAAGCAGACCCCGGTGTTCTTCGGCTCGGGCGTGAACAACTTCGGCGTGCAGCCGCTGCTGGACTTCTTCGTCGAGCATGCGCCGTCGCCGCAGGCACGCTCCACCACCGGCCGCGAGATTGCCCCGGAAGAGAACAAGCTGACCGGCTTCGTGTTCAAGATCCAGGCCAACATGGACCCGCAGCACCGTGACCGCGTGGCGTTCATGCGCGTCTGCTCGGGCCGTTTCAGCGCCGGCATGAAGACCTTCCACGTGCGCACCGGCAAGGAAATGAAGCTGGCCAACGCCCTGACCTTCATGGCCAGCGATCGTGAAATCGCCGCCGAAGCGTGGCCGGGCGATGTGATCGGCATCCACAACCACGGCACCATTTCCATCGGCGATACCTTCACCGAAGGCGAAGCGGTCACCTTCACCGGTATTCCGAACTTCGCCCCGGAGCTGTTCCGTCGCGCACGCCTGCGTGATCCGCTCAAGCTCAAGCAGCTGCAGAAGGGCCTGGCCCAGCTGTCCGAGGAAGGTGCGACCCAGTTCTTCCGCCCGCTGACCAGCAACGACCTGATCCTGGGTGCGGTCGGTGTGCTGCAGTTCGACGTGGCCGCGTACCGCCTGAAGGACGAGTACGGCGTGGAAGCCACCTTCGAGCCGGTCAGCGTGACCACTGCGCGTTGGGTCCACTGCAGCAACGAAAAGAAGCTGGAAGAGTTCCGCGAGAAGAACGCACTGAACCTGGCACTGGATGCGGCCGGCCACCTGGTCTACCTGGCACCGACCCGGGTCAACCTTCAGCTGGCGCAGGAACGCTCGCCGGACGTGCGCTTCTCGGCCACCCGCGAAGCGGCGCATACGGTTTCGGTGGGCTGATGCCACGCGGTCGGATCCCTTTCCGCAGGAAAGGGCTCTGACTCCTGCAGTGCCGGGCGTTCATCCACGCATGGCGTGGATCTACCATGGACCCGGCGCAGGCCGGCAATTCATCGACCATACGGTGACGGGCGTGCAGACGCCGCCCATCGCGGCGATGATAGGGGGGTGCGGGTCCCCCTCCCCGCGAACGATGCCTACGCCATGTCCACGACTTCCGTTGCTTCGATCCGCGAAGAAATCGCCAGCGCCCTGACCCACGGCCTCGGTGCCGTGCTCGCTCTGGGCGCCGGTGCGGTACTGATCACCCTGGCCGCCATCTACAGCGATGGCTGGCAGCTGGCCGGCGCGATCGTATTCGGCATTGCGCTTCTGCTGCTGTACACCGCCTCCACGCTGTACCACGCCATCCAGCACCCGGTCGCCAAGGGCCGCCTGAAGGTGTTCGACCACTGCGCAATCTACGTATTGATCGCCGGCACCTATACCCCGTTCACCCTGATCGGCCTGCGTGGCCCGTGGGGCTGGGGCCTGTTCGCCGCGATCTGGACCCTGGCCCTAGCCGGGGTGGTGTTCAAGCTGTTCTACACCGGCCGCTTCAAGGCGCTTTCCACCGGCATCTACATCGCCATGGGCTGGCTGGTGATCGTGGCGATCAAGCCGATGCTGGCCTCGATCGACGGCTGGACGCTGGGCTGGCTGCTGGCCGGCGGCCTGTCGTACACGCTGGGCACCTATTTCTATCACCGCGAATCGATCCCCTATTCGCACGCGATCTGGCACCTGTTCGTGATCGGCGGCAGCGTCTGCCACTTCGTCGCGGTGACCATGCAGGTGCTGTAACGGCGCGGGTTGTGCACACCACGCACATGGACGCTTCGCGCCCCGTCCACGATGAAGGGGCAACCATGGCAGCGTGAATGCTGCCGCCTCCCCTGCCGCAACGCGCGCTTCCCGCTGGCGCCTCCGCAGACCTGGCCCGCGCGGCCGGCGCTGGCTCACGGTCCTGGTCTTCCTGCTGGCAGTGATCCTGGTGGTGATCGCGCTGTGGGACTGGAACTGGTTCAAGGGTCCGGTCGAGCGCGCGGTGCAGGCACGCACCGGTCGTGCACTGCACATCGGCCACCTGGATGTCGACCTCGGCCGAACCAGCACCATCCGTGCCGATGCGATCACCTTCGCCAATGCCGCCTGGGCGAAACAGCCGAACATGGCCACGGCCGACCGCGTCGAGATCGACGTGCGGGTATGGCCCCTGCTGCGCGGCAGCGTGCAGCTGCCGGAGGTGCGCCTGACCCGACCGGACGTGCTGCTGGAAACCGCCCCGCGCAAGGGCGAGCCGGGCAACTGGGATTTCCTGGGTGACAGCAGAGGCGGGACAAGCCCGCAACTCAAGCGCCTGCGCATCGACGACGGCCGGCTGCAGTTCCTCGACGCACTGGGCCGTACCGACATCCGCGTGGGCGTGCGCAGCGGCCAACCGAAACAGGCCGATGCCTCGCCGCCGCTGCTGGTGCGGGGCAAGGGCCGCTGGCAGGGCAACCCGTTCACCCTGCAGGGCGGTACCGAATCACCGCTGGAACTGACCGACAGCGACCACCCGTTCCGCATCCACCTCGACGGCCGCGCCGGTGCCACCCACGCAGTGGCCCGCGGCACGCTCACCAACCCCTTCCAGCTGCGCGTGTTCGACCTGCAGTTCGCGCTCAGTGGCCAGGATCTGGCCGATCTCTACCCGCTGCTCGGCATCGCCATCCCGCCCTCACCGCCCTATGCGTTGGACGGACGCCTGAAGCGCGACCACAACGTCTGGCGTTACGACGGCTTCACCGGCAAGGTCGGCGACAGCGACCTGGGGGGCAACCTGCAGTTCGAGGTGGGACGCGACCGTCCACGACTGACCGCGACGCTGGAATCCAGGCGCCTGGACTTCGATGACCTGGCCGGCTTCGTCGGCGCGCCACCGAAGACCGGCGGCGGCGAAACCGCCAACGCAGAACAGAAGGCCGAGGCCGCACGCGTTGCTGCCCGTGCACGCGTGCTGCCCGACACGCCCTACAACCTCGGCAAGCTGCGCGCGATGGATGCCGACGTGCGCTGGAAGGCCCACCGCATCAACGCCCCTTCGTTGCCGCTGGACGACATGGATGCGCACCTGCTGCTGGATGACGGCGTGCTACGGCTGGACCCGCTGAACTTCGGCGTGGCCGGCGGCGATATCCGCAGCACGATCCGCATGGATGCACGTCAGCCGCAGATCCGCACCGCGCTGAAGGCCAGCGTGCGCGGCGTGCAGCTGGGCCAGCTGCTCCCGGACGCGAAGCTGGCCGAGCAGGCCAAGGGCGGCATCGGCGGCGAAGTGGACCTGAGCGGCCGTGGCAACTCGATCGCCGCCATGCTGGGCAGCAGCGATGGCAAGGTCGGCCTGGCGATGGGCCGCGGCCATGTCGGTAACCTGGTAATGGAACTGGCGGGGCTGGACATTACCGAATCGCTGAAATTCCTGGTGACCGGCGACAAGCAGATCCCCCTACGCTGCGCCTTCGCCGACTTCGGCGTGCGCGACGGCCTGATGACCAGCCAGGCACTGGCGGTGGATACCACCGACACGATCCTCATCGGCGAAGGCACGGTCAGCCTGCGCGACGAGACCCTGGACCTGCTGCTGAAACCGCGCCCGAAGGACAAGAGCATCCTGGTTCTGCGCTCTCCGCTGCATATCAGCGGCACGTTCAAGGACCCGTCGTTCCGCCCGGACTTCAAGGCGCTGGGTATTCGTGGCGCCGTGGCCCTGGCGCTGGGCAGCATCGCGCCGCCGGCGGCGTTGCTGGCGACGATCGAACTGGGGCCGGGGAAGGATGCCGACTGCGGGGGGCAGTATGCGAAGTAGGTTTACAGCGTTGTTCGCGGCGCCTGCATTGATCGCGGCCTGAGGGGGACGGGTGACGCAGGCAGGACACGCCGCAAGTACGTCCCTGTAGGCTCGATGGCGCCATCCATGGCGCCAACGGTCCTGCCTGCGTCACCCGTCCCCCTTCCGACAGTTTCCTGCGCGCGCGGAACGAGAGCGGAAATTCAAAGTCAAAAGAAAAAAGCAAAGTCAAAAGCTGTTGCCAACCAAGGTTGGCAGCTACCAAGGGCGAGGCACCGCGCATGTACGCACCGCGCTCGCAGAAATGTGTCCAGAGGCGGAGGGTGCGGCTGTGGCTTTGGCTGTGGCTCTGGCTTCGAAAAGCGGGCCGGCGGGCCGCAGGCCCGCCAGCGACACCCTCACCCGGCGACGATGTACTGCTGCAGCTGATCCAGCTCGCGCCGCTGCGCGTCGATCACCGATTTCACCAGGTCGCCGATGGAAATCACCCCCAGCACCTGCGCCCCCTCCACCACCGGCAGGTGGCGGATGCGGTAATCGGTCACCAGCTGCAGGCAGTGCTCTACCTGTTCGCCCGGCGAGACCGTCACCACCTTCGCCGTCATGATCTCGGCCACCGCCGTATCACGCGACGAACGATCACGCAGCACGATCTTGCGCGCGTAATCGCGCTCCGAAAGGATCCCGACCAGCCGCGGCCCGTCCATCACCAGCACCGCGCCAATGCCCTTTTCCGCCATCAACCGGATCGCATCGATCACCGCCGCATCCGGCGCGACCGCATGTACTTCAGGAGACTTGCCGTCCAACAGTTGCCGTACCGTGGTCATCTGCCTGCCCTCCGAGGGTGGGTTGCAGGGCCGAGTCTGCCACGGTGGATGCTAGCCACGCGTCAACCAGGTACAACGGGCGCTGCTTGGATTCCTCGTACAGCCGTCCCAGGTACTCACCGATCAGGCCCAGGGCGATCAACTGCACCCCGCCCAGGAACAGGATCACCGCCATCATCGTCGGCCAACCCGCCACCCGGTCACCGTACAGGGCCGCCTTGGCGATCACCCATACACCGAATACGAAAGCAACCGCCGCCGTGGCCAGGCCCATGTAGGTCGCCGCCCGCAGGGGAACGGTCGAGAACCCGGTGATACCTTCCAGCGCGAAGTTCCACAGCCGCCAAAGGCTGAACTTGCTGGAGCCGGCCACGCGCGCGTGGCGGTGGTAGGGCACGGCAATCCGCTTGAATCCGACCCAGCTGAAAAGACCCTTCATGAAGCGATGGCGTTCACGCATCTCGCGCAGCGCGCTCAGCGCGCGCGGCGACAGCAGGCGGAAGTCACCGGTATCGGCAGGGATCGGCGTGCGTGAGAGGCGACCGATCACCCGGTAGAACGCCGCCGCCGTGGCGCGCTTGATCCAGGCCTCGCCGTCGCGGGCCATGCGCGTGCCATAGATGTTGTCATGCCCTTCGCGCCAGCGCGCAACGAACTGCGGCACCAGTTCCGGCGGGTCCTGGCCATCGGCGTCCAGGATCATCGCTGCGCCTTCGCGCACCAGATCCAGGCCGGCAGTCAGCGCGGCCTCCTTGCCGAAATTGCGCGACAGCTTCAACGCCGATACGCGCGCGTCGCCCTGCGCCAATCCTGCGATCACCTGCCAGGTCCCGTCGTGGCTGCCGTCGTCCACATACAGGATGTGACCATCGACGTCGGGCATACCATCGAGCACCGCGCACAGCCGTGGATGCAGCAGCGGCAGTGCCAGGGCCTCGTTGTAGGCGGCGATGACAAAAGTGAGCCGTTCGCGGTTCATGTCCGGAATTGTACGTTGCCGGCGCGCACACGACCCGCCGCCTGCCGATCGCAGCGCGCCCGCCTCAGTCCTCCGACAGATAGGACGCGCCGCCCAGCTGTCGTGCCTGGCGCTGGATCCATGCCGCGCGCCGCTGCACGTACGGCCCTGGCTTGGCCGCGTTGTAGCGTCGCGGTGCCGGCAACACCGCCGCCAGCCGCGCACTCTCGGCCGGACTCAACCGGGCCGCGTCCTTGCCCCAGAACGTCTGTGCCGCTGCCTGCGCGCCATATACGCCATCGCCGAACTCGGCGATGTTGGCGTACATCTCCAGGATGCGTTCCTTCGGCCACAGTGCTTCGATCAGCACCGTGTACCAGACTTCCAGGCCCTTGCGCACCCAGCTGCGGCCCTGCCAGAGGAACAGGTTCTTGGCGACCTGCTGGCTGATCGTGCTGGCCCCCCGCAGGCGCCCGCCCTTGGCGTTGTGGTCGCGGGCCTTCTCGATGGCCTGCAGGTCAAAGCCGTTGTGGTCGGGAAAGCGCTGGTCCTCTGCGGCCACCAGCGAGATCGGCAGGCTCGCTGCCATCTGGTCCAGGTCGCGCCACTGGTAGTGCAGGCGATAGGACCAGTCGGCCTCGCCCAAGGCCTCGCCATAGCGCCACAGCATGACCGTGGATACCGGCGGGTCGATGAACCGCAGCACCAGCACCTGCAGGCAGCTGAAAGCGGCCAGCAGCAGCGGCAGCCAGAGCAGCCGTTTCCAGCGCCAGCGCCTGCGGCGCGGGACTTCCGCGATGGCCTCCACCTTGTGCTGCTCTCCCCCTGCCCCCATTACTGGTGCATCCTTCTTCTATCTGGTTGTCGGCGCATTATCCGGCAACCGCCCTCGTTTACGCGCGATGTGAGCCGATGACCGCCAACCCCGATTCCCTGATCCGCTTCCTGCTTCCCGATGCTGGCGTCCGTGGCGTCCACGTGCGCCTGCAGGCCACCTGGCAGGAGATTCTGTCCCACGCCGAGTACCCGGATACCGCCGCCGAACTGCTCGGCGAGGCCTGCGTGGCCTCGGCGCTGTTCACCGGCCACACCAAGATCGATGGCCGCCTCTCGATCCAGCTGCGCAGCAGCACCGCCCTGCGCACCCTGTTCGCCGAGTGCACCGCCGCCGGTACCCTGCGCGGCATCGCCCAGCTCAGCGAGGGCGCCGATGCGCCGCGCGACCTGTCCCGCCTGGGTGATGACGCCCTCCTCGCGATCACCATCGAGAACCCGGGCCTGGACCCACGCGAGCCGCAGCGCTACCAGAGCCTGGTCGCGCTGACCGCGCCGGAGCTGGACGAGGCCTTCGAGGACTACTTCCGCCAGTCCGAACAGCTGCCGACCCGCCTGCTGCTGGCGGCCGACCGCAAAGGCGCCGCCGGCCTGCTGCTGCAGAAGCTGCCGGGCGACGAGGGTGACGAGGACGGCTGGGCGCGTGCCAGCGCCCTGTTCGAGACCCTGGGCAAGGCCGAGCTGCTGGCGACCCCGGCCGAGCAGCTGCTGCACCGCCTGTTCCACGAAGAGAAGCCGGAACTGATGGGCGACAAGCCGCTGTCCTTCGCCTGCTCCTGTTCCCGCGAGCGGGTCGCATCGATGCTGCAGTCGCTGGGCGAAGACGAGGCCCGTGCCGCGGCCGCGGACACCGGCGCCGTCGAGGTCCGTTGCGAATTCTGCGGGCGGGAGTATCACTTTCCTTTGACGGAGTTCGGCATACTGTTCCACGGTGCCGAGGGGACTGTACCGGCGCCTGAACGGCTTCAGTAAACGGCTTGTCTTGCATCTGGGGGGATCAAGGCTTGTTAAGAATTCATAAACACCCTAGGATCAAGTTCCCGTCTCTGCGGGAACTTCCGTTGTCCGTCCCTGTCTGAACTGGTCCGATGCGTACCTTCCTGCGTCTACCGCTGGCCCTGCTGATCGCCCTTGGCGCGATCACGGGCGTGCACGCGCAGAGCAAGGACACCCGGACCGTGCTGCCGGTGTGGAACAAGGGCAGCGGCAAGGTCGAGGCCCTGCTGTACCTGGAGCCCACGGGTGAACAGGCCGCCGGCGCCCGCTGGCACTTCGGCCGCAACTCGCTGGATGCGGCCTTCGGCCTGTCCTCCGGCGATTCACTGGGCCTGCTCTGCAACAGCAGCAGCGGGACCAGCATGAGCGGCCTGGCCAGTCACTGCATGCTGGCCAGCCTGGGTGACGACGACGACCTCAACAGCCGCCGCTTCACCGGCACCGCCGCGCTGAACCGCGGCAACAGCCGCCTCGGCATCACCGCGGGCACCGGCCGTGAAACGCTGCCGGCGTGGCTGTCAGGCCCGAACAAGACACCCTCGCTGCGCGCCGAGCAGAACGACCTGACCGTATTCGCGCAGAAGAACATCGGCCGCGAGGGTTTTGTCTCGATTGCCGGTACCTACGCCAAGGCCCGCCTGGTACCGCTGGCCGACGCCGCGCCGTCCATCGTCGACCGCTGGGACAGCAAGAGCCTGAGCATCGGCGCCGGCTATGGCAACTTCACCGGCAGCATCATCGGCCGCGTGATCGACGTACCGGGCAAGCCCGGCAAGTGGGAAGGCCTGGGCATCGGCCTGACCTGGCGTACCCCGTGGTCCGGCCAGCTTACCGTTGGCGCCGAGAACGTGATCAGCCGCGGCAAGAATCCGTTCTCCCCACGCAATGAAAGCAACGACGACGGCACCGTGCCGTACGTGCGTTACGAACAGGACCTGTAACTCCAGCCGCGGCGCAGCATACGGCCCCGCATGGTCGCCAGGCCCAACGGCTGCGAGTCGTTGGGTCAACGCGCTGAACGCCCGTCACACCAGGCATTGCGGCTGCGGCACGAGGCCAGTCCGAGGCCTGCCTTCATCTATTTCACACAAGTCATTAACAGCCCTTTAATTATTGGAAAAGGGCAGTTAGTATCGGCTCAGCTTCACGTGTTTTGGTGGCGCCTTTCGCCTCCCGCGTGAAGCACTCAGCAGCACCACCAAGAATCCTTGGAGAGAGAGCCAATGAACAGCAAGACCAGCAAGCTGCGCGATGCAGTTGTCCTCGCGCTGATCGCAAGTGCCGGTACGGCGGCTACCGCCAGTGCCCAGGAAGGGAAGTCAGGGCAGGCGGGTACGACCCAGCTCGACCGTATTGAAGTAACCGGTTCGCGCATCAAGCGCACGGATGTTGAAGGCCCCAGCCCGGTCAGCGTGATTTCCCGCCAGGACATCGAAACCTCCGGCGAAATCTCGGTCGCGGACTTCCTCCGCAACAACATCTACAACTCGTTCGGTTCCACCCGTGAGTCGTCGGGCTCGGCAACCGGTTCCGCAGCCACCATCAGTCTGCGCGGCCTCGGCTCTGAGTACACGCTGGTCCTGCTGGACGGCCGTCGCATGACGTCCTCGCCGACCCTCGGTGGCGGTGCGCAGAACATCAACCTGATTCCGACGGCCGCCGTCGAGCGCATTGAAATCCTGCGCGAAGGCGCAGGTGCAGTGTACGGTTCGGATGCCATCGGCGGCGTGGTCAACGTGATCCTGCGTAAGGATTATGAAGGCCTGGGCTTCAGCGTCGGCTATGAAAATCCTGAAATCGGCCCGGCCGGTCGCACCGGCAGCCTGTCCGGTGGCATCAGCTCCGACCGTGGCAACCTGACGTTCGTGATCGACCATCAGGAACGCGAGTTGATGTACAACCGTGATATCAAGAAATACGTCACTGATGCAGGGCTGACCTGGGGCCTCAGCCCGTACAACTCGAGCGCGACCTTCTCCGGCGCCCGCACCGGCAGCGCCAGCGTCGCCAACTGCGACACCTTCGAGAACAGCGTCCGCATCAGCCCGACCCGCTGCGGCTTCGACCACGGCGCGACCTCGGCCAACGAAGCCTCGATGTCGCGTGACTCGCTGCTGCTGAACGGCAACTACCAGCTGACCGACAACACCTCGTTCTTCTTCCGTGCAATTGCGTCGGATACCAAGAGCGTTGGCGTTTATGCGTCGGCCCCGGTCGACAACGCCGGCGGCGGCCGTCCGCTGACCATCGCAGCCAACAATCCATTCAATCCGTTTGGCGAGGACGGCGTGCTGTCCTACCGGTTCACCCCGCTGGGTACGCGTGATGCCGTCCGTCGCGATACCTATCGCGATTTCAACTTCGGCCTGCGCGGTACGCTGGACCTGTTCGGCGGCGCCGACTGGGAAGTCGGTGTTGGCCATGGACGTGTCCGCCAGAGCTCGGTGAACTACAACTACGGCATCGGCAGCATCCTGCAGGACATGGTTGATTCGGGCGAGTACAACCCGTTCGATCCCACCCATCCGAGCGTGGCCGCTGCGGCTCCGAAGATCGCACACACCGTGTACGTGGAATCGGAACAGCGCACGGTCTCGGCCGACGGCAACATCTCCTTCGACCTGTTCCAGATGCCCGCCGGCGCCGTCAGCTTCGTGACCGGCTTCGAGTACCGCGATGACCGCCTGTCCATGGCCTACGACGCACAGAGCGCCGCAGGCAACGTGTTCGGCTCGGCAGGTGCAGGTACGGGTGGTGAGCGGTCCTACTACGCAGGCTACTTCGAAACCCTGATCCCGCTGTTCAGCAGCCTGACCGCCACTGTGGCCGGCCGCTATGACAGCTACAACGATCTGGGCAGCAAGTTCTCGCCGCGCGTATCGCTGGAGTTCCGTCCGATCGACTCGCTGCTGGTTCGTGGCTCCTGGGGCAAGGGCTTCCGTGCTCCGACCCTGGATGACATGTACGGCTCCAACTCCACGACCAACCTGAACAGCCCGGTGCTGAGTGCGATCGGCCACAACGGCGGCGACGAACTCGCATGCAAGGCCTTGTCCGCCGTCCGCGCTTCGACCGGCAATACCGGTTACCAGCCGTACCCGGTTGATCCCTGCAGCACCAGCAGCCAGTACCAGTGGCTGGTTTCCTCGAACCGCAATCTGAAGCCGGAGGAATCGAAGAACTGGAACGTCGGCTTCGTGTTCAGCCCGACCGAAGCACTGTCGATGGCAGTCGACTACTACGATGTGCAGATCGACAACGTGATCACTTCGGTGCCGCGTCCGCTGGCATGGCGCTACGGTGACGCAGGCCAGCCCGGCTATGGCGTTGATCGTGGTCCGGACATCACTGCACCGAATGGCGCAGTACTGCCGGGTATCCCGTTCCAGATCAAGCTGCCGATCGACAACGGTGCTTCGAAGAAGGTCCGTGGTATCGACGCCGAGTTGAACTTCCGCCAGAGCCTGGGCACCTACGGCGACCTGATGGCAAGGCTGAATTGGGCCCACCAGATCGAATTCACCGAAACCTCGATCATCAACGACAAGGTTGAACTGCTGGGCACCGGCGGCTATCCGAAGGATCGCGCGCAGTTCACCCTGGGCTGGAGCTACGGCGACGTCAGCATTGCGGCGATCACCAACTACATCGGCAAGAGCGGTTCGGAAGACACGCGCCTGCCGAGCTGGATCACCAATGATCTGCAGTTGACCTGGAATGCGCCGTGGAAGGGCAAGGTGACTCTGGGCGTCCGCAATGTCGGCAACAAGCTGCCGCCGTTCAACGATTCACTGAACTCCTTCCCGTACTACGACAACAGCCTGTACAACATCTGGGGCCGTACCCCGTACATGCGTTACGAACAGAACTTCTGATCCACGCCTGTCAGCAGTAGTGCAGCGACCCGCTTGTGCGGGTCGCTGCTTTTGGGCAGTCTTGCAGCTGCGTCAACTTCCCATGATGTGCATAACCTGTGCACCGGGCCCCGCCACAATGCATGACGGAAGCGCCGCAATGAGCGCAGATCCCCACTCCTTCCCGCAGGCAGCGCACTGGACCCAGCTCTGGCGCACCGGCGTGCTTCATTCGTGCAGTCACGGCATCGAAGGAAACTACGATGGCGAACTGCGTCTCTTCTGGGAGCGCAACGCCGCGGTTCTGCCACAAGGCGCGCGTGTGCTTGACGTTGGCACCGGCAACGGCGCCATCGCCCTCTTGATCCATCGGTTCCGCCCCGATCTTCAAGTGGTGGGCACCGACCTGGCCGATGTCGACCCCCGCTCGAATGTCGCCAATGGCAGAGAGCTTTTCTCCGGAATCACCTTCCTGCCTCGTACGCCGATGCACGCCATTCCGCTGGCAGACGGTAGTGTGGACCTTCTGGCATCGCAGTATGCATTCGAGTATGCAGCTCAGGGCCCAGCACTTCAGGAGTTTTCCCGGCTGATCGGGCCTGGAGGGCGAATCGCGTGGATCCTGCACAGCACGAACAGCGAAATCTCGCGCATCTCATCGCGCCAAGCCCAAGCCATCGCCGATGTACTGCGGAGCGACGGCATCTTTGATCGGGCTGAACAAGTGATCAAGGAACTGTACGCGGCCAAGGCCAGTGGCCCCTCCTTTCTTTCGGGGAGCAGAACTGCGGAGCAATCCCGCCTGGCTTTCAACGAGGCGGCAGGCGCGCTTGTCGACCGTGCCCTGGCGGAGCGGGATCTGCCGGTCCTGGGCCGGAGCGTCGGCATTCTGCAGGACGCGCTGGGCCCCGCCGCGCAGGATCCATCGACCGCCCTGCGGCGACTTCAGAGTGGTCGTGCCCTGCTTGCAGAGGAAGCCGCTCGCCTGCAGGAGCTCATGCGGGCGACCCGAAGCGAGGACGAGATGAAGCGCCTGGCGGCCGCATTGGGTGCCCAAGGCATGAATTCAGGATTTGAACCTCTGATGTATCGCGGGGTAAACATGGGCTGGGCGTTGGAGGCAGTACGTGAATGAGGCCGCTGAGGCTCGCCGTTATCACCATGCAGCTCGGCTGGATGATGCCCTCCCGCACTACAGGCGAGCACTGCTGCTGGATCCGTCTGACGATGTTCTTCGCTACGACGCAGCGCTTTGCATGATGCAACTCGGCCACGCACAAGAAGCCGCAGTACTGTTCCAGCAGATCCATCCCGCGTCCACCGCCTGGCAACCGGCACGCGCCCCTCTTGCGATCTGCCTGCGTGACAGCCATCGTGCGGGAGAGGCGCTTGAACCCGCACGCCAGGCAATCACGACGGCAGAACCGCAAGCATGGCAATGGATGCTGCTTGGTGACCTCCAGCAACGCACGGGCCAACAAATGGCTGCTGTCGACAGCCTCCAACGCGCGCTCGCGCTGGATCCCACCCTTCTTGAGGCCCACCACCTGCTGGGTCTCGCCCTGCAGGAAACGGGCAGGTACGAGGAGGCGATCAAGAGCTATGAAGTTGTAGCCGCCCAACTTCCCATGGAGCTCATCAACATCGCTCAGTGCCTTCAGCACCTCGGCCGGTGGGAATCCGCACGTGACGTACTGGCGCAACTTCACACGCTGCAGCCCGCACGTATGGACGTAATGTGCTGGCTCGCGCATGTCCATGCACAGCTGTGCGAGTTCGATGCCACGGACCGGATCGTGGCGCGGCTCATTGCACAGTTGCGCGTGACCACGCCCACAGCCGACGACGTACCGCAACCATTCACCTTCGCGACGCTGCCATTGGGCAACGACCTGCACAGGCAGCTGCTGGATCATGCGGCCGCATCGATCCAGGCCGGCCGGCAACCGTTGCCACGGGCGGCTGCCCGTCGGCACGGCCACCCAAGAATCGGCTACCTTTCCAGTGACCTGCACCACCACACCGTGGGCACCCTGTTGCACGGATTCTTCGCAGCGCATGATCGGAGCCGGTTCGAAGTGCATGTGTACGATTCCGGCCGGCAGCCGGCGTCCATCAACGGCGCAGAACACATCGAGCACGTTGGCGCGCTGAGCGACGCTGAGCTGGCAAAGCGACTGCACGAAGCGGATCTGGATATTCTCATCGATCTCAACGGCCCAACGTATGGAGGTCGGCCTGGAGCTCTGGCATATCGACCAGCGCGCATGCAACTGGGATGGCTGGGCTACCTCTCCGGACAACAATCGCCATGGCTTGATGGCATCATCCTCGACCACAGCCTGGCACCGGCAGACACCTCATGGCCGTTTTCCGACCGGGTACTTCGCCTGGCTGGCAGCGTGTTTCCAGCAGCAGAGCCCCACTCTCCGCCTGGACGAGACCGTGCGCGCTGGAAGCTACCCCATGCATCACCGGTAGCAGCCAGCTTCAATAGCAGCCATAAACTGAGCAGATCGCTGCTGGAGTGCTGGACGCAGATCCTGCGCGAGGCGCCTGATGCACTCTTGCTGGTCTGCCTGGCACCACAGGCACACCGCGGATTCCTGCAATCGTGGGACCTGCTCGGGGGAGACCGCGACCGGCTTCGCCTGCTGTCGCCGATGCCGGCCGAGCAATACCTGGAATGCATGGCGTCATGCGATCTGTTCCTTGATGCATTCAATTACCAGGCCGGTGCGACTGCGATTGATGCAGCATCGGCAGGGTTGCCACTACTGACCTGCCCCGGAGAGCTGCCGCTTTCGCGACTGGGGAGCAGTGTGAACAGGCAACTGGGAATGCCCGAACTGATCTGCAACGGACACCATGATTATGTGCGGCGCGCAGTGACACTGCTCCGTAACCCGGCTGCGCTTTCAGAACTCCGCCAGCGGGTCACCGTCCGCAACAAGGACAGTGCGTTGCATTCGGCAGCACGTGCGGCTACCGATCTTCAAGCGCTTTATCAAGACCTGCTGGGGGAGTGAACACCCATGGAAACACTGGACCATATCCCTGATGTGGAACTGGAGCGCGAGATCGCCATGTTGTTTCTAGCCGGCGAGAAGGACCGGGCGCTGCTTCGCCTGCAGGATGAGCAGCTTGCGCAAACCCATCCCAGGCTGGCATTCCAATTGGCGCTGCTGCTGATCGAAATTGGCGACTGGAAACACGCGAAGCAGCAGCTTGATCGGGTACTCAGCCTTGAGCCGCGCTTTCTGCCAGCCTTGCGACGTCGCGCAGCGCTGCTGGCCCATGATGACGACCTGACCGCCGCAGAGGAGGACTTCCAGCGCATCGTGAAGGTCGCGCCAGATGAAACGTCGGCTGTCGCCAACATCGGTGTTGTCCTGTTGCGGCGTGGCAATCACGCGGCCGCATTGCCTTGGCTGCAACGAGCTGCAACGCAGTCGCCTGCTGACGCTCGCATCCAGCACAGCCTGGCCAACGCTCTCAGCGGAGCGGGTCAACATGCTCTGGCACTGGATCTGTTCCACCGGCTTGCACAGGGCTCTCCCGGAAACACCGATCTGGCCGCAGACTGGGCCATTGCCCTGCTGCGCGGCGGTGATGCGGCGTCGGCTCATGCACGTTTCCTGACCCTTCTTTCAGAACATCCCCACGACCAGCGCTGCTGGGCCGGGCGCTATCTGTCCGCATGCGCTCTGAAACTGCAGGATGCCCTCGGCTTGATGGACTACCCGCTCCTGCTGCGGCAGATCAGGACCGATCTGGACACCACAGCGTTGATCGATGCGGTGCTGCAGTTGCCGTCATTACGCTGGGAGCCTGCGGGCAAAACCACTCTTGGCGGCCTTCAAAGTGCGATGCTCGACCTGGCGCCAGCAAGCCCATTCCACGAATTCGGCCAGCAGGTGAGCAACGCACTCCACGATTATCTGCTGCAACTGCGCGGAAGCCTGCTCGACGCCCCTCTCGACGCCTGGCGACTGAGCCTGCCTTCACGATGGACGCTGCAGGCCTGGGCAACGGTGCTGCATGGCGATGGAGGACATCAGGATCCACACCTGCATCCCGCCGGCCGCATCAGTGGGGTGCTTTACCTCGATGCCGGCAACTCTGCCAGGGGAGACGGGGATCTCGTGTTTGGGCATGCCCCCAGGGACATCGACACAGCGGGCGAACCGCACGCGCATCGTCATGTGGCCCGCAGCGGCGACATGCTTCTCTTCCCCTCCTGGTTCCTCCATCACACAACGCCGTACCACGGAACGCGACCGCGCATCAGTCTGGCATTCGACCTGCTGCCAGCGTCGCTGTGAACAAGTCCCTTTCATCCGCTGAGGCATTTCACATGGAACGTCGAATAGTTACGGAACGCCTCATTCTGCAGCCCCACTGCCGGGATGACCTCGATGACTGCACCAGCATGTGGTCAGACCCGGCGGTCCTGCGCATGATCCGCGACCACCCTTTCAGCCGGCACGAGACCTGGCTTCGCATACTGCGATATGCAGGCCATTGGGCAATGCTTGGATACGGCTACTGGACCATCCGCCATCGCAACGATGGAAGATTCTACGGAGAGCTCGGCTTTGCCCTTACCCTGCGTGACCTGCCTGGAGAGGCCGCCGGCCTGCCTGAATTCGGCTGCACGTTGTCGCGTCGTGGCTGGGGACGCGGCATCGCCCAGGAGGCCACTGCCGGCGTGCTGGAATGGATGGATCGCGTTGCTCGGATCGAAGCCACTTCAGCGATTACCGATCTCCGCAACCGATCGGCGCTGGCGTTGGCCAACGCCGTCGGCTATAGCATCGTCGAGGAAATGGATTTTGAAGGCAATCCATTCGCAGTGCTCACACGCACCTCCAGCCTCACGACGCTCACTTCATGATGTAGTTCCGGCAACAGACGCCGGATGACGGGCAACGTCAGGCGTCGTGGCGACGATTGGCGCCATCGTGCCGCGAATAGAAATAGACCAGCGCATTGCGCTCGCCGGCCGTCACCCGTGCGACCTCGTGCCGCAACTTGCAGGTCGTAAGCAGCACCGTGCCGTAGGTCGCCGCATAGGCATGGCGCGCACCGGCATCGTCGTGGACGACAAAATCACCGCCTGCGAAATCGTGCCCCAACTGGATGATCATCGAGTAGTCATAGTCCGGATTGCTGGCAGCATCCAGATGCAGGCCGATGAAGGAACCCGCCGTCATGCGGTTCATCTGTGCCCGACGGATATGGAAGGCATCCTGTGACTGGAACAGTTCTGCAATCGCGTTCCGGCACTCCTCCCGGTTGAGGATCCCCAGGATCTGGTCTGCGTGCGGGCGATTGACCACCTGCGGAACCTCGCCTTGCCGATCAACCATGATGCGACGCACGTAGATGTCGTGCGTGTCGCCTGCGTCGCCCTGCGTGACGGCCTCTTCAGGCAGCAACGACTGGAGCCTTTCAAGCTCTTTCAATGTCGAGGCGTCAAACACAACGCCCATCGGGATCAACGTACTGCCGGTCGTTTTCAACTCATCCGCGTAGCGGGAAAGTTGCGAGGCTTCCAATACCATACTCATGCAGCGTCCTCCTTTCGTTTGGGAAAGCAATCAATCAAGCCAAGGCAGAAAATTTCTCCAGGAATGCGCCGCGCTCATCGGGGTTCAGTACCGGTGCCCAGCCGATGCTGGCGCCGCTGCTGGCATTGACAACCCGATTGCCAACCGCTGATCGCACGACGCAACCGCTGGCCGCGCCCTCATGCAAGTACACGCCCACCACTGTACGGTGAGGCGCCAAGCCAAGGTCGCGATCGTCCAGATGGACCAGTTCCGGAACATCGAGCATCGGCTGCTGGACCCAGTCGCCAGCTCCAGATGTGCTCAACCGGCGCGCCAACAGGGCAGCGGCGGCGCTACCGGAGGGAACGACATCCTGCCCGCCGTAGCCGTACTTTTTCTTGAACACGATGTTGCTGTCGGATTCGTTCAATGCGGCTACATCGTCGACAGTGACGAAATGCGTGGGCACCACCCAGCGCTGTACTGCCCCCCATTCCATCGGCGTCAGTACCTGCCGGTAGCCCTCATCCCACAGCAATGCCAGCCATGCCTTGCTCATCAGCAGTTCGGCTTCAAGGCCATTGGAGAACCTCGCACCGCTGTCGAGGATGTCCAGGTACACATCGTGATCAGAAAGCACGTCGTCATAGGTAAAGCGACGATGGACCAGTGTCCTGCTCATATCCATGCCCGAGCGCCGCGCATGGCGCCAACTACGTTCATCATGCACCGAAATGTCCAGTCCAGGCAGAGAACGCCGCAACCACTGCTGGCTGAGATCGCCACTGGGATAACCCATTGCCGAGTGCGTGCTCCAGTCGAGCAGATGGAGGCTAAGGTAGCCCTCACGCACGATGCTTCGCGCGTACATGCTGGCAAGATTGTTTACCGGTACCGCCTGACTACCCTCTGCGTCCCAGCCAAGCACGTCGGCGAACGCTCGATAGTGTTCGAACAATTCGAAGCCACCCACCGCTGCGGAGAAATTGAGCTCGCATATCCGCATGCCATCGGCGCAAGGCAACAGATCGGCACGCATCACGCGATGTTGGCCGCTGCGAAGCTGCTCCCAGTCCACCAAGGGTGCCCATGCAGGGTCGACCCCCATTAGCTGAAGAAGGTCACTACGCGCATGCCGGCGCAATGCTTCGTCGACCACGCGCTGCAGGCCGGATGCAACCAGCTGCAAGCCGTCAACCAGTTGCTCGTAGTCGTTGCGATCAAACAACAACGGATGCGCGGAAAAGCGCATCCGAGGTGCATTCAAGGCGATCCGGAAGGCCTCGAGGCGTCGCTGTATCTCTGCGTATGCCATGGTGCCGGGCAACGATTGGAAGGCCGGCAATGCCTGCTGATTGATTCCGTGGAACATCCCTGTCCTCGCCCGAGATCCGTGAAGGCATCCTGAACATTCAATCATCCAGCACTTGCTGTCAAGCGACGGGCAGCCGGCTATCGGCCGCAGGCTTTCAACTTCAACCGTTCGGAATCAGCGTCTCGATGAGATGCTCGACATAGGCTTCGAAATCCTCGCGCGCCTGCTTGGGCTGCTGCAGCTGCAGGGACAGCTGCAGGAAGCCGACATAGGCGGCGTAGGCCAGGCGTGCGCGATGGCGTGCATCGGTCGAGCTGAGCCCTGCCTGGCGGAACGAGGCGATCAGATAGTCGAGGCGGCGCTGCGACACGCGGTCGATCACCGGCCGCACCATCGGATGGTCCAATGCCTTCAGCAGCTCGCTGTAGATGATGTGCGGCTGCACTTCATGCGCCACCATCTGGAACAGCTGGCGCAGGCGCACGCGCGGATCCGGTACGTCTTCCAGGCTGCCGAACACCTGTTCCTGTTCGAACAGTTCCCAGCGTTCCAGCGCGGCCTGCAACAAGGCGTCACGCGAGGGGAAATGCCAATAGAAACTGCCCTTGGTCACGCCGAGTCGCCGCGCCAGCGGTTCCACCGCAACGGCGCCTACGCCTTGTTCAGCAATCAGGTCGAGGGCCGCCTGGGCCCAGTCCTCGGCACTCAGGCGGCTGTTGCGGCCGGCGCGCGGTTCGCCGGCGGAAGCGTCAGGTTGATTCATGGGCTGATTTAACCATACGCCGGGGTTCGTTGCAGTACGCCGTTGCGGTCGAAACCGTCAAAGGCCTCTCCTGCAGGCCTGTCGCACTGCACCATACGATGCAGTATTGACTTCCCTCACAGGCGATCCATACTAGCAAGTATGGTTACGTCCCCTACTCCCGCTGCGTTCCATGACCTGCGCCTGGAGGCGGCCCATGGCGCCCGCCTCGCCGCCACTGCCAGCGACCACGGTCGCCGTGGCCGGGTGCTGTTCGCGCACGGCTTCGGCCAGACCCGTCATGCTTGGAATGCCACCGCGCGTGCCCTGTCTGCAGCCGGCCTGCAGACCCTGGCTTATGACGCACGCGGCCACGGCGATTCGGACTGGAATGCCGCCGACCTGCCCTACCACGGCGAACAGTTCGCCGATGACCTGATCGTGCTGGCCGGCGAGCAGCCGCGCCCGCCGGTGCTGGTCGCAGCCTCGATGGGCGGCCTGTTCGGCCTGCTGGCCGAATCGCGCTGGCCAGGCCTGTTCTCGGCGATGGTGCTGGTCGACATCACCCCGCGTTGGGATACCGCCGGTGTTGAACGCATCCTGGCCTTCATGACCGCCCATCCCGACGGCTTCGCCTCGCTCACCCAGGCCGCCGACGTGATCTCGGCCTACATGCCGCACCGCCCGCGCAAATCCGAGCAGTCGCTGCGCGCCCTGCTGCGCGAGGACGGCCATGGCCGCTGGCGCTGGCACTGGGATCCGCGACTGGTGGCCGAACTGGCCCGCGACAGCGAGCAGCACCAGGATGCACTGGCCGAGGCCGCGCGGCAGGTGAAGTGCCCGCTGCTGCTGGTCAGCGGCGGCCGCAGCGACCTGGTCACGCCGCAGACCGTGGCCGAATTCCTGGCGTTGGCGCCGCACGCGCGCCATGTACAGCTGCCGCAGGCCACGCACATGGTCGCCGGCGATGACAACGACGCCTTTACCGCTACTGTGTTGGACTATCTGGACGTGTTGCCCGCAGCAGACGCTGCGGCTTCGTCCGCCACAAACGAGCACGTCACCGGAGCACGCTCATGAGCATCGTTCTTCCCTTCCTCGCCCTGCTGCTGGCAGGCGCGTTCGTCGCCTACCACCGCATGCGGCTGGTTACCTGGACGCTGATCAGCGTGGCCCTGCTGGCCGCCTGCTGGTTCATTCCCTACGTCAACCAGACCGCCACGATCGTCGCGGCCGCCGTGCTTGCCGTCATCGCCGTGCCGCTGCTGCTGCCGTTCATCCGCAAGCCGCTGCTGACCGGCCCGATGATGAAGGTGTTCCGCAAGGTGCTGCCGCCGCTGTCGCAGACCGAGCGCATCGCGCTGGAAACCGGCTCGGTCGGCTTCGAGGGCGAGCTGTTCACCGGTGATCCGGACTGGAACATCCTGCTCAACTATCCCAAGCCGCAGCTGACCGCCGAAGAACAGGCCTTCCTTGATGGCCCGGTGGAAGAGCTGTGCACCATGGTCAACGACTGGGAAATCACCCACGTCCATGCCGACCTGCCGCCGGAGCTGTGGGCCTTCATCAAGAAGAACAAGTTCTTCGGCATGATCATCCCGAAGGAATACGGCGGCCTGGGCTTCTCCGCACTGGCCCACCACAAGGTGATCCAGAAGCTGGCCTCGGTGTCTTCGGTGGTCAGCTCCACCGTCGGCGTGCCGAACTCGCTGGGCCCGGGTGAACTGCTGGTGCATTACGGCACCCAGGAACAGAAGGACCAGTACCTGCCGCGCCTGGCCGATGGTCGCGAGGTGCCCTGCTTCGGCCTGACCGGTCCGTTCGCCGGTTCCGACGCCACCTCCATTCCGGACTACGGCATCGTCTGCAAGGGCGAGTGGAACGGCGAGCAGGTGCTCGGCGTCAAGCTGACCTTCGACAAGCGCTACATCACCCTGGCGCCGGTCGCATCGCTGATCGGCCTGGCCTTCCGCATGTACGACCCGGATGGCCTGATCGGCGATACCCGCGACATCGGCATCACCCTGGGCCTGCTGCCGCGCGACACCGCTGGTGTTGAAATCGGCCGTCGCCACTTCCCGCTGAACTCGACCTTCCAGAACGGTCCGATCCGCGGCAAGGACGTGTTCATTCCGCTGACCCAGCTGATCGGTGGCGCAGCCATGGCCGGCAAGGGCTGGAACATGCTCAACGAGTGCCTGGCCGTGGGCCGCTCGATCACGCTGCCGTCCACCGCCAGTGGCGGTGCCAAGGCCGGTGCCGCCGTCACCGGCGCCTACGCACGCATCCGCAAGCAGTTCGGCCTGTCGGTCGGCCGCTTCGAGGGCGTGGAAGAAGCGCTGGCCCGCATCGGCGGCAAGGCCTACAAGATCAGCGCGCTGTCGCAGGCCACCGCCGCGGCGGTCGACCGTGGTGACGTGCCGTCGGTGCCGTCGGCGATCGCCAAGTACCACTGCACCAACATGAGCCGCGAGGTGATCTCGGACATGATGGACGTGATCGGCGGCAAGGGCATCATCCTGGGGCCGCGCAACTTCGCCGGCCGCAGCTGGCAGGCCGCGCCGATCGCGATCACCGTGGAAGGCGCCAACATCATGACCCGCAGCCTGCTGATCTTCGGCCAGGGTGCGATCCTCTGCCACCCGTGGGTGCTGAAGGAAATGAAGGCCGCGCAGGATCCGGACACCCGTGCCGGCCTGCAGGAGTTCGACCGCAGCCTGTTCGGCCACATCCGCTTCGGTATCTCCAATGCCGTGCGTTCGTTCTGGTTCGGCCTGACCGGCGCGCGCTTCGGCGCCGCCCCGGGCGACGCCTATACCCGCCGCTACTTCCGCAAGCTGGACCGTTACTCGGCCAACCTGGCGCTGATGGCCGACATCTCGATGATGACCCTCGGCGGCAAGCTGAAGTTCAAGGAATCGCTGTCAGGCCGCCTGGGCGATGTGCTGAGCCACGTCTACATGACCAGCGCCATGCTCAAGCGCTACCACGACGAAGGCGCACCGCAGGCCGACCAGCCGCTGCTGGCCTGGGCCTTCCATGACAGCGTGCACAAGATCGAGGGATCGCTGTCGGCCGCGCTGCGCAACTTCCCGATCCGTCCGATCGGCTGGCTGATGTGGGCGCTGATCTTCCCGCTGGGCCGTCGTGCCGAGGCTCCGGGCGACCGTCTGAGCCGCCGCGTCGCCGCCCTGCTGATGGCGCCGAACGAAGCGCGTGATCGTCTGGCCAGCGGCGTGTTCCTGACCCCGTGCGAGAACAACCCGGGTGGCCGCATCAACAGCTACCTGAGCAAGGCGATCATGGCCGAGCCGGTGGAGCGCAAGTTCCTCAAGGCGCTGAAGAGCAAGGGCATCGAAGCGCTGGACTTCAAGGCCCAGCTGGACGAAGCCGTGGCCGAGGGCGTGATCACCCAGGACGAGCGCAGCCTGCTGGAAGAGCTGCGCACGCTGACCCTGGACACCATCACCGTGGACGATTTCGACACCCACGAGCTGCGCGCGGCCAGCTACTACGACCGCCAGCACAAGGATCCGCATTCGCAGGCGGCCTGATCGCCCGCGACACGCGTTGCCTTCGACGGCGGGCCTCGGCCCGCCGTCGTTCTATCCGCCGACCGGAAACCGCTCATGTCCACGCCCCTGCTTTCGCTCTACCGCCGCCTGCAGCGCTGGCCCGCCGGCAACTGGCTGTTCTCGCGCGCGGTCTGCTTCAAGGCGCCCTACTTCGCCAGCATCGCACCGCGCATCACCCGCCTGGAACACGGCCGCTGCGAAGGCACGCTGGCCGATCGCCGCAAGGTGCGCAACCACATCGGCACGGTGCATGCGATCGCGATGTGCAACCTGGCCGAGCTGACCGCCGGGCTGATGGTGGACGCCAGCCTGCCGGCAGACATGCGCTGGATCCCCAAGGGCATGGACGTGAAATACCAGGCCAAGGCCTTGGGCACGTTGAAGGCCGTGGCGACGCCAGTGTTGTCCATCGTCAGTGCTGCGGACGGCTACGACCTGCCGGTGAAGGTCAGCGTGACCGATGCGGCAGGGACCGAGGTGTTCCATGCGACCATCGCGATGTGGGTATCGCCACGCCCTCCGCGCACAGGCTGATCAACCATGACGACCACTGAACTGCTGGTGCGCCTGGCAGGCATTCACAGCCTGGGGTTTGCCGCCTTCCATCTGGCGTTCTGGCGGCTGTTCGGCTGGAAACGCGAGCTCGCCCAGCTCGGCATGGCCAATCGCGCGATCATGCAGATCCTGAATCTGCGCGTGATCTATGTGTTCCTGGGAATGGGGCTGATCGCGCTGATCTTTGCCCCGGACCTGGTCGACACTCGTCTGGGGGTGGTCCTGCTGGGCTTCATGGCGGTGTTCTGGGTGGGCCGCACGCTTGAACAATTCGTCTTCCTGCGTATCAACGACTGGCGCGTACACCTGCTGACAGGCCTGTTCGTGCTGGGTGCGGCGCTGCATGCCGTGCCAATGTGGCTGGGCTTCATGCGCGCCATCAGCCGCTGAGCGATGGCGCTTGCCAGCACGCGCCCACTTCAGAGCACTCGCAACACCAGTGCCAGGATCGCCGGTACGGCCTGGATCATGAATATGCGCGGGCTTACGCTCCATGCGCCATAGGCCCCCGCCACTACCACGCAGCCCAACGAGAACGTCACCAGCACCGGCTGCGCCATCACCAGCCCCACCACGATGCCCGCCGCCAGGAAGCCGTTGTACAGGCCCTGGTTGGCCGCCAGCACGCGCGTGGTCTCCGCCTTCTCCGGCGTGTTGCGGAACGTCTTCAAGCCCAGCGGACGGGTCCACAGGAACATCTCCAGCACCAGGAAGTACAGGTGCAGCACCGCGACCAGCACGGTCAGCAGCAGCGCGATCAGCGACATGGTTTCTCTCCTCGAAATGACTGGACGGGATCAGCGGTCGCGCGGCAGCTTTTTTTCTTCGCGCAGTACACCAAACGCGGCGGCGGTCATGCACGCGGCAACCACCACGCCACCGATGAACACCACATGTGAACCAAACAGCGACAAGCCCTTGTGCACCCACGCAAAGCTCAGGTCCGCGCCGCGGTACACCACCGTATCGATGGCCGCGCCGGCCTTGTAACGCCACTGCCGGTCCACGCGGGTATAGATGGTTTCACGTGCCGGCTTGGCCAATGCGAACTCGCTGGCGCGGGTCATCACCTGCACCACGGCCACCATCAACGGCATGGGTGAAGCGGCAAGCACCGAGAAGCCGATCAGGATCGCAAAGCCAGGGATCAACAGGGCCGGCGCGATGCCGTGGCGCGACAGCAGCCAGCGGGTCAGGCCCAGCTGCATCAGCAGCGCCAGTGCGTTCACCGCCAGATCGATACGCGAGAAGAAGGCCGTGGCAGCGCCTGCATCGTTGAACGCTGCACGCACGATACTGGCCTGCTGGTTGTACAGCAGGGTGCCCACGCCCACACCGAAAACCACCATGATCGCCAGCCAGCGCAGCAACGGCTCACGCACGATCAGTTTCAGGCCGTCCAGCACGCTGCCGCCCATCGGCTGCTCGCCGGATACCAGCTGCTGCTCCTGCTCACGCAGCACCGCCCAGTGCCGCAGCCGCCAGATGCTCAACAGGCAGATGGCGAGAAAGCCTGCCGAGACCAGCATCAGATTGGCAATGCCCACGCGCTGCACCAGCGCACTGGTGATGACCGGACCAAGGAAGGCACCGACGGTGCCGGCCGCGCCGATGTAACCGTAGAAGGCACGTGCCTGCGCGTTGGAAAACACATCGGCCATGAAGCTCCAGAACACCGCCACCGCGAACAGGTTGAAGACGGTGATCCAGAAAAAGAACGCCATCCCGCGGCCTGGCACACCGCTATCGAACAGTACGTAGAAGCCCAGCAGAGTGACGATGAAGAACCCATACACCGCCGGCAGGAACACCCGCCGCGGGAAGCGGCTGACCAGCCAGCCGTACACCGGCTGCAGTACCAGCATGATCACGAACACGCAGGAGAACAGGAACTGCAGGACGAAGTCCTTCAGCGCGATGCCATGGCTGGCAAACCAGGCGATCAGCATCGGCGGAAACACGGTCTCCAGGTCAGCCGAGGCAGCCATCGCCTCACGCACCGGGCGCAGCACGTAGTAGCCACTGAGCAGGCAGAAGAAGTACAGGAACGACCACCACAGCGCCGGCGACTCACGCAGTGCCACCGTCAGCCCACGCAGCGGCCCCTTGCCCTTCACCGCGCTCACGCGGCGTCCCTCGCCAGAAGACGGCGGTTGGACAGCGGCATGGCAGGCTCCGGGGGCGGTGAAGCGCGTACGTTAGCCAATGCACTGCAACATCGCCAGCAGCAGCCACGCAGAAGGCTGCAACGCAGTGTCACGGCCCCACCCATACGACACGTTCCGATACATGCCTTCAGGGCGTCAAAATTCCAACTTTTTCAACGAGATGCGCATTCATCTTCGCTTTGTTTGTGCACAAGGGAAAAGCGGCGCTAGAATCGCCATCAGCAGTCGCGCACGGGTCTCCACGATGAAAAAGAACAGCCTGCGTCGTCCGATCCGTTCGGCGGCCACCGGTTTGCTGGGCATGTTGATGCCCGTTGCCTTGTCCACCACCGCGCAGACCCCGCCGCCATTGCCGCCGATGCCGGCCAACATCGAATCCGCCGCCACCGCCGTCGCCCACACGCAGCCCGCCGCCTACCGCACCGGCCTGGTGCCGCAGGTGCAGCTGCCGGCGGCCGGCTTCAACGTGGCCAATATCGAATCGATGGCGCAGCAGCTTACCTATGGCGAGCGCGTGCCGGGCATGGCGGTGGCCATCGTGCAGGGCGGGCGCATCCTCAGCGCGCGCGGCTATGGCGTTACCGACGTCAACAACCCGCTGCCGGTCGATGCCCACACCGTGTTCCGCCTGGCCTCGCTGTCCAAGGCCTTCGCCGGCACCATGGCCGGCCTGCTGGTCAACGACGGCACGCTGCGCTGGGACAGCAAGGTCACCGACTATGTGCCGGGCTTCCGCCTGAACTCGCCGGAAGCGACCGATCGCCTGACCGTGGCCGACGTGCTCAGCCATCGCGTCGGCCTGCCCTACAACGCCTACGACCGCGACATCGAAGGCAACGCCGAGTACTACTCGCTGACCCAGAAGCTGGCCAACACCAGCCTGAAGTGCCTGCCGGGCGACTGCTACGCCTACCAGAACGTGGCCTTCAGCCTGATCGGCGACGTCGTCTATGCCGCCTCCGGCAGCTTCTACGAGCAGTCGGTCGAGCGCCGCATCTTCAAGCCGCTGGGCATGAACGATGCCAGCCTTGGCCTGGCTGGCATCCAGGCCAGCTCGCGCTGGGCGCGTCCGCACGTGCGCAGCCGCAATGGCTGGGTGTCGCTGACACCGAAGCCGACCTACTACCGCGTCGCCCCGGCGGCCGGCGTCAACGCCAGCGCCAGCGACATGGCGCAATGGCTGCTGGCCCACACCGGCCACCGCCCGGACGTGCTGCCGGCACCGCTGCTGGCCACGCTGCATTCGAGCCTGATCAGCACCCCCGGCGAGATGCGTTCGGGCTGGCGCCGCGAGCGCCTGCACTCGGCCGGCTACGCCCTGGGCTGGCGCACCTTCGACTACGCCGGCCACGACGTGGTGTTCCATGCCGGTGCCGTGCAGGGCTATCGCGGCCTGGTCGCGCTGGTGCCGGAACGCGATCTCGGCATCGCCATCATGTGGAATGGCGAAAGCAGCCTGCCCAGCGGCCTGCTGCCGACCGTGCTCGATTCCGCGCTCGGCCTGCCTGCGCAGCGCTGGCTGGATGTGGACACCGACTTCGGCAGCGACAACCTGATGGCCGAGGGCGCAAGCCCGGCGCAGCAGGACAAGCGCAAGGGCAAGGGTGCCTCGAGCAACCGCGCGGTGGCGTCCCCGCGCTGATCAGGCGGGCTCGACCGTAAACATGAAGGGCGGCCTGAGGGCTGCCCTTTTTGTTGTTGTGTAGCGCCGAGCCGTGCTCGGCTGAGCGGAATTCTGGCGCGAGGCAGCCGAGCATGGGCTCGGCTCTACAGCTCCGCAGCGCTAGTGCGCGAAGTAGTGCATGCCGCCATCCACCGGAATCACCACACCGGTGATGTAGCCGGCCAGCGGCGAAGCCAGGAAGGCCACCAGCGGCGCCACTTCGTCCGGCTCGCCGAAGCGCCCGATCGGAATGTTGCGTGCAATGAACTCGCGCCGGCTTTCCTCGGTGGGATGCAGGCGATCAAGAATCTGCGGGCTGTTGATGCGCCCCGGTGCAATCGCATTCACCGTAATGCCCTGCCCGGCCACCTCCGACGACAACCCCTTGCTCCACAGATGCAGCGCCGCCTTCGCCGCGGTGGCGGCATTCACCGAACGTGGCTCCATCGAACCGCTGAAATTGATCACCCGCCCCCATGCCTGCGCCTGCATGCCGGGCAACAGCGCCTGGGTCAGCCGTCGTGCGGCGGAGAAGTTCAGGGCGATCGCTTCCTCCCAGACCTCGTCATCGGCATCCGCCGTGGTCGGCCGGGAGCCCCCTGCGGCATTGACCAGGATGTCCACGCGCTGCAATGCCTCCCGGGATGCCTCCGCGATGGACCGGACGTCGTCGGCGACGGTGACATCGCCGACCACGATGACCGGTGCCGCGCCGCCTTCGGCTTCGATCCGCGCCGCCAGCGCCTGCAGGGGCGCGCGCTGCCGCGACGTGATGGCGACGCGCACGCCCTGGGCCGCCAGATGCCTGGCGACGGCGGCACCGATGCCACTGCCCGCCCCCGTGACCAATGCGGTACGGCCTGCAAGATTCAAGTCCATGGTGTTCTCCTGTCCACGTGGCCGGCCAATCCAGCCCTTGCACGACATGCTGTTTGATCACCCCTGATTGATAAACTCCGCGCAGGTTTCAGCATTCAACACCCGGAGTGTCAGATGAACGTGCTGGAAAGCATGCAGGTCTACGTGCTGATCGTGGACAAGGGCAGCCTCAGTGCAGCGGCGGCGGCGATGGATATCTCCGCGACGATGGCCGGCAAGCATCTGCGCGCATTGGAGGCACGGTTGGGCATGCAGTTGTTGAGCCGTACCACCCGGCGCCAGCATATGACGCCCTTCGGCGAGGACTACTACACCCGCTGCCGGGAGATCCTGCGCCTGGTGGAAGAAACCGATGCGCAGGCGCAGCACCAGCAGCTGGCACCGGCGGGTACGCTGCGCATCAGTGCGCCGGTGATCTTCGGCACGCATGCGCTGGTACCGGCACTGGCCGAGTACATGGCGCGCCATCCGGAGGTCCGGGTCGAAGCCACGCTGACCGACCGCGTGGTCGACCTCGCCGAGGAGGGTTTCGAAGCGGCGCTGCGCATCGGCACGCTGGCCGACAGCAGCATGCTGGTGGCGCGTGCGCTGGCACCGTATCGCTTGATGATGTGCGCATCGCCCGGATACCTCGCCCGGCACGGTACGCCCTCCGACCTGCAGGCGCTTGCCCGGCACCAATGCCTGTCCTTCGAACCCAGCGCACTGGCGCAGTGGCTGCAGGTCGATGCTGGCGGGCTTGAGCGTGTGCCCGACGGCCGGCTGCAGATCAACAACGGCGAAGCACTGCGCACGGCGGCGCTGCATGGGCTGGGCATCGTGCTGCAGTCGGCACTGCTGCTGGCTGCCGACGTCGACGCCGGACGCCTGGTGCAGCTGTTCCCGGAGCATGGCCAGACCGGTCGGCCGATGCACGTGGTCTACGCCCACGATCGCTACCACTCGACCCGCCTGCGCAGCTTCCTGGACTTCCTGGCGGAGCGCTTTCCACCGGCGCCGCACCGCTAGCGTCGTCCGTCAGAAAAGCCGTCGGGCATGGCCCGACGCTACAAACCGCTCCATAAAAAAACCCCCTCCCCGCTGGGCAGCCAGGGAAGGGGGTTTCAGGATACGGCTATCGGGAAGTACTTAGATCAGCGGCGCCGGGGTTGCCGGCAGAGCGACCGGAGCGGCCTTCTTCTTGCGGGCGGCCGGCTTGCGCTTGGCAACCTTCTTCGCTGCCTTCTTCGGGGCAGCCTTCTTGGTGGCCTTCTTCGCGGTCTTCTTTACTGCCTTCTTGGCGGTCTTCTTGACGGCCTTCTTGGCAGTCGCCTTCTTCGCGACCTTCTTGGCCGGCTTGCGGGCCGTTGCCTTCTTGGCAGTCTTCTTGGTGGCCTTCTTGGCGGTCTTCTTGACGGCCTTCTTGGCAGTGGACTTCTTGGCTACCTTCTTCGCCGCCTTCTTCGCAGTGGCCTTCTTGGCGACCTTCTTCGCCGCCTTCTTCACTGCCTTCTTGGCGGTCGCCTTCTTCGCGACCTTCTTCACTGCCTTCTTGGCAGCAGCCTTCTTCGCGACCTTCTTCACCGCTTTCTTGGCGGCGGGCTTCTTCTTCGCAGCTTTCTTGGTTGCCATGGGATGGCTCCTCGTCAGTGATAGGGAGTTGAAACGCCCAGTTGGATCAAACCCGCGGATGCTGCGTGCGGGGACCGCCGGCGCGTCAGGCGCGCCGTTACGGATGCGGCAATGCCCGCCTCGATCGGCGGAGCGGACATCGGAACGGGAGTTGCCTTGCATTTCTCCGGGGGAAGCGGGGCCATGTCCACCGTCATCAGGGTCGCGGTGGTCTTGAAGGGGCTGCTTCGCATCGGACGATTGATTCTGCGCACTCGGTTGGGCAGGCAAGGTCTGCTGAGGCGAAACCTAATCACGGTTTTTTTTACTGTCAACAACCCCCGCGAAAAATTTTCACATCCGCGCCAGCCCGGACGCCGCCCGCGCCACCGCCGTGCGCGCCCTGCAACGACCATTGAAGCGGCGCGCACGCGCGTCGCATGCGACGACGTCGATGCGCTCTCTGAACAAAAAACACTTGAAATAAGCACTCTGCGCAGATAGGCACATGTTCTGGACAACAGCGCACGTGCATCGCCGATGGTCACCGGCACCGTCGCCAACGCCAGCACAACGGGGCCGCAACGGGGGGCGAAAAGTTTTCACATCTGATCGCTTCGGCGCAGGGCGGAAACGCGGATTTGCGCAAAACTGCGCACGCCGATCGGCACCGTTCGTCTGTCGGCTGATGCCACGCCGAGGGTGCAAAGCGAACCCGCCGTCATGAGTCCGACGCACTCGCCAAAACAAAAACGGCCACCCGAAGGTGGCCGTTCCAGAACCCGGAAGTGACGACTCAGTGGTCGTCGTTTTCCAGGGCTTCGGCATACGCGTCCGGATCCAGCAGTTCGTTGAGCTCTTCGGCGTTGGTCAGTTCGACCACGAACATCCAGCCTTCGCCGTAGGCATCTTCATTGATGGTTTCCGGCTTGTCGGACAGCGCCGAGTTGACCTCGACGACCTTGCCGCTGATCGGGCTGTAGACGTCCGAGGCGGCCTTCACCGACTCGACAACGGCGATCTGCTCGCCAGCCTTGGCGTCGGCACCGACTTCCGGCAGTTCGACGTAGACCAGGTCACCCAGCAGGCCTTGGGCGTGGTCGGAAATACCGACGGTGACACGGCCATTGCCTTCGACACGGGCCCACTCATGGGACTTGAGGAACTTGAGGTCGCCGGGGATCTCGCTCATGGGACTGCTCCAGAGATATGCAGGGGTGGAAAAAACGGGGCTAGTGTAACCAACCGGCCGCCACTGCTGTCAGTGACGATCGGCAGTTTCGGATCAGGCGTCGGCGAGCACGCCGGGCTGGGCCTGGCCTTCGCGCACGAACGGGAACTTGACCACGCGTACCGGTACCTGCCGGCCGCGGATGTCGACGGTGACCTCGCCGAGTTCACCGGCCGGTACGCGGGCGAAGGCGATGCCCTTGGCCAGGGTCGGCGAGAAGGTGCCGGACAGGATCTCGCCCTGGCCGCCCGCGGTGGTCACCGCCTGGCCGTGGCGCAGCACGCCCTTCTCGTCCATCACCAGGCCGATCATCTGGCGTGCGGTGCCGGCGGCCTTCTGCGCTTCCAGCACGTCGCGGCCGATGAAGTCGCGGCCTTCGTCCAGCGACACGGTCCAGGCCAGCGCCGCTTCGTACGGGCTGATCTCTTCGTCCATGTCCTGGCCGTACAGGTTCATGCCGGCTTCCAGGCGCAGCGTGTCGCGTGCGCCGAGGCCGGCCGGCTTCACGCCCGCCGCCAGCAGGCGGTTCCAGAACGCGACCACGGCGTCCTGCGGCAGCAGGATCTCGAAACCGTCTTCGCCGGTGTAACCGGTACGGGCGACGAACAGTTCGACGCCGTCATCGGACTGCACCTGCAGGGCGGCGAAACGGCCCAGCTTGGTCAGCGCCTGACGGTCCGCATCACGCGCCAGGCCGATCACGATGTCGCGCGCCTGCGGTCCCTGCACGGCCAGGATGGCCAGGTCCGGGCGCTGCTCGACGGTGACGCCGAACGGCGCAGCCTGCTCGCGCAGCCAGGCCAGGTCCTTCTCGCGGGTGGAGGCATTGACCACCATGCGGAAGAAATCGTCGCCCAGGTAGTAGACGATCAGGTCGTCGATGACGCCGCCGCGCGGGTTCAGCATGCACGAGTACAGCGCCTTGCCGGTCACCTTCAGCTTGTCGACCGAGTTGGCCAGCAGGCGGCGCAGGAACGGCTTGACCTGCTCACCGCGCAGGTCGACCACCGTCATGTGGCTGACGTCGAACACACCGGACTCGCGACGCACCTGGTGGTGCTCGTCCAGCTGCGAGCCGTAGTGGATGGGCATGTCCCAACCCCCGAAATCGACCATCTTGGCGCCAAGGGCGCGGTGGGTATCGTTGAGCAGCGTCTTCTGGGTCATGACCGGGTCCGGCAGCAGAGGAAACAAGAATCCCCATTATCCCAGATCGGTCGCCCGCAGGCGTGCCGCAGCGCAGCGCCGGAGCTGTAGAGCCGAGCCCATGCCCGGCTGCTCTTCGTGTGGGAGCCGAGCGTGGACTCGGCTCTACAGGGGGCGGCCCGCGTCCTCGACCACCAGCACCGTGCCCTGCACGCTGCGCACCCGCACCCACGTGCCCGCAGGCAGCTCCGGACCGCTCACCTGCCAGGACGCATCGTCAATGCTGACCCGTCCCTGGCCACCGACGATGCCCTGCTGCAGTACCACCTCCCGGCCGACCAGCTGCTCGGCGCGGCGGTTGAGCAACGGCGCATCGCTGGGCCGTGCCCGCGGCCGCCCCCAGCGCCGGTAGCACTGGATCGAGACCACACTCAGCAGGACGAAAGCGATCACCTGCCACAACAGCGGAATGTCACTGAACACCGCAACCAGTACGAACACCGCCGCCGCGCCAATGCCGATCCACAGCATGAACGCACCCGGCGCCAGCGCTTCGGCCGCGAACAGCAGCAGCGCCAACGCGCCCCAACCGACGACTTCCCAGCGCATGTCAGCCTCCGAGCGGCGGCGGCCGCTTGCCGGCGGCCTTGTTGTCCTGGCTGGCCAGCGCCTGCTTCGCCAGTTCGGCCACGCCCGCGATCGAACCGATCACACCACTGGCCTCCATCGGCATCAGCACCAGCTTCTGGTTCGGCGAACTGGCCAGTTCCTTGAACGCTTCCACGTACTTCTGCGCAACAAAGTAGTTGATCGCCTGCACGTCACCCTCGGCAATCGCCGCCGACACCACCTTAGTCGCCATCGCTTCGGCCTCGGCCAGGCGCTCGCGTGCCTCGGCATCACGGAACGCAGCTTCGCGGCGGCCTTCGGCCTCCAGCACGGTGGCCTGCTTTTCGCCATCGGCGCGCAGGATCTCCGACTGGCGTGAACCCTCTGCCTCGAGGATCTGCGCGCGCTTTTCGCGCTCGGCCTTCATCTGCCGCGCCATCGCGTCCAGCAGATCCCGCGGCGGCTGGATGTCGCGGATCTCGATGCGGTTGACCTTCACGCCCCAGGGATTGGTGGCATGGTCGACCACGCTCAGCAGCTGGGCATTGATCACCTCGCGCTGGCTGAGCGATTCGTCCAGGTCCATCGAACCGATCACGGTACGGATGTTGGTCTGCACCAGGGCGATCATCGCCACTTCCAGGTTGGCCACCTCATAGGCGGCCTTGGCAGCATCCAGTACTTGGAAGAACACCACGCCGTCCACGCGCACGGCGGCGTTGTCCTTGGTGATCACTTCCTGGCTGGGCACATCCAGCACCTGCTCCATCATGTTCACCTTGCGCCCCACCCCGTACACGATCGGGATCAGGAAATGCAGGCCGGGGGTCATGGTATGCGTGTAGCGCCCGAAGCGCTCGACGGTCCATTCGTAGCCCTGGGGCACCATCCGTACCGCCTTGAACAGGATCACCACGGCCACGAAGGCCAGTACCACGGTAAAGAACATGGTCGGGAACATCTTGCTTTCCTTATCGATGACGTCCAGGCCCCAGCATAGCGCGTGAAGGCCGCATTCACAGCGGAGCTACCAGGGCACGCGCCCGCGCAGGATGTCGGCGAACATCACCCAGTCGCCCATGAACGAGTACAGCGGGTGCTGGAAGGTGGCCGGGCGGTTCTTCTCGAAAAAGAAATGGCCGACCCAGGCGAAGCTGTAACCGCAGAACAGGGCGGCCAGCACAAGGATGGGTTGGCCGCGCAGGATCGCCGCCGCAACCAGCAGCAGCACCCCGCAGCTACCGACGAAGTGCAGCCGGCGCGACACCGGATGGCGGTGCTCGCTGAGGTAGAACGGATAGAACTCGCGGAAGCTGGCGAAGCGGGACATGCGCATGCTCCGGAGCCATGGTCAGGCCCATCATGCGCCTTTCGGGGGGCGCTGCGCTGCCTTGCAGCACCGAACCATGCTCGGCTTGCGCGTGCCAGCGCGGTCGGAAAGAAGAGCAGCCGAGCGTGGGCTCGGCTCTACAGAACCGCCTTGCCCGGACCTACACCGATGAGGTGCGCGGCCCGAACATGATCACCGCCATGCCGGCCAGGCACAGCGCGGCGCCGAACAGGTCCCAGCGGCTGGGACGGATGCCATCGACCAGCCACAGCCAGAACAGCGCGGTGCCGATGTAGACGCCACCGTAGGCGGCATAGACCCGACCACTGGCGGTCGGATGCAGGGTCAACAGCCAGGCAAACAGGGCCAGGCTGGCGGCCGCCGGCAGCAGCAGCCAGATGCTGCCGCCCTTGCGCAGCCAAAGCCACGGCAGGTAGCAGCCGACGATCTCGGCCAGCGCGGTCAGCAGAAACAGGCCGAGTGTCTTCACGCCTTCTCCGCCGCCTTGGCGTGCTGCCAGAGCGCTTCCTGCGCCTCCAGGTCCATCGCAGCCAGCGCCCCACCCTGCGCATCGGCCTGCGCTTCCATCGCACGAAAGCGACGTTCGAACTTGTGGTTGGCCCCGCGCAGCGCTGCACCCAGATCGATATCGGCGTGGCGCGCCAGGTTGGCGCAGACGAACAGCAGGTCGCCCAGTTCTTCCTGCAGGCGCGCCTTGTTGCCGGCGATATCGCCGCGCTCGAACTCCTCGCGCAGCTCCTGCAGTTCCTCGGCCGCCTTGTCCAGCACCGGCATCGGGCCCGGCCAGTCGAAGCCGACCTTGGCCGCGCGCGACTGCAGCTTCACTGCCCGCTGCCATTCCGGCAGGCCGCGCGAGATGCCGGCCAGCGCGGAGGTGTCCTGCTCGCCCTTGGCGGCGCGCTCGGCCCGTTTGATCGCCTCCCAGTTACGCATTACCCCGTCGGCATCATCGACACTGACCTCGGCGAACACGTGCGGGTGGCGGCGCTGCATCTTGTCGCTGATCGCGCGGGCCACGTCTGCGAAGGCGAAGCTGCCCTGCTCTTCGGCCATGCGCGCATGGAACACCACCTGCAGCAACAGGTCGCCCAGCTCGTCGCACAGGTCGTCGAGGTCGCCGCGGTCGATCGCATCGGCCACCTCGTAGGCTTCCTCGATGGTGTACGGCGCGATGGTCGCGAAGTTCTGCTCCAGGTCCCACGGGCAGCCGCCCTGCGGATCGCGCAGGCGCGCCATGATCGCCAGCAGGCGCTCCAGTTCGTTGCTTGCGGCGCTGCCGGTGGTGGGGGTGTCGTGCGCGCTCATGCGGCCTCCAGGGTCAATCGGACAACCAGTCACGCCATGGCAGGCTGGTATCACCAAGGGCAATGAAATCGCCGTTCAACAGGGTCTCGCGGCGGTTGTAGCGGAACGGCTTGCCGGTCGCGGCCGACAGTACCGCACCACCGGCGGCGTGCAGCACGCACTGGCCGGCAGCGGTATCCCATTCGGAGGTCGAACCCAGCCGCGGATAGACATCCAGGCCACCTTCGGCGATCCGGCAGAATTTCAGCGACGAGCCCTGCGCGATGGTCTCGATGCGGCCCATCCTCGCCAGCAGCGCCTCGGTCTCCGGTGAGCGGTGCGAACGGCTGGCGGCAACCCGCAACGGTGCGGTGGCCGGTGTACGGGTGCGCAGCACGGTGTCGTGCAGGCCCTGCCGGCGATAGGCCAACTCGCCGCGCATGGCATGCCAGACGATGCCGGTGACCGGGGCCAGCACCACGCCGAAAGCCGGTGCGCCCTGGTAGATCAACGCGATGTTGACGCTGAACTCGCCGTTGCGCTTGACGAACTCGCGGGTGCCGTCGAGCGGGTCGACCAGCCAGTAGGCCCCCCAGTGGCGGCGCTGCTCCCAGCCCACCTGCGCCGATTCCTCGGACAGGATCGGCAGGTCCGGGGTCAGCTGCTGCAGGCCCTGTTCAATGACCTGGTTGGCCGCCAGGTCGGCACTGGTGACCGGGCTGTTGTCGTCCTTGATCTGCACCTCGAAGCCATCGGCATAGACCTGCATGATGGCCTGTCCGGCTTCCTGGGCGATGGCGATGGCGGTCTCGCGCAGGTCCGTGGTCAGTTTGATCATCGCAATCCCTGCAGCCACTGGCGGGCGATGAACAGCGCCGCCAGCGAGCGTCCCTCGGAGAAGTCCTCACGCAGCATCAGCTGGTCCAGCTCGGCCAGCTTCCACGGGACAACTTCCAGTTCTTCCGGCTCGTCGCCGGCCAGCTTTTCCGGGTACAGGTCGCGCGCCACCACCAGCCACGACTGGTGGCTCATATAGGTCGGGGCAAGGGTCATTGCGCGCAGCACGTCGACCCGGCGCGCACCGTAACCGGCCTCTTCCTTCAGTTCGCGGTCCGCAGCCTGCTCGGGAGTCTCGCCGGCATCGATCCGGCCCTTGACCAGGCCCAGTTCGTAGCGGTGCATGCCTGCGGCGTATTCACGTACCAGCAGCACGGTCTCGTCGTCGAGCATCGGCACCACCACCACCGCACCATGGCCACGGCTGACCAGGCGCTCGAAGCGGCGGCGTTCGCCGTTGGAGAACTCCAGGTCCAGGTGCTGGCGCTGGAAGGGACCGTTCTCCTCATCGGTGATCCGATGGATGATCGGCAAGCGACGGCCGGCACGGTCATCGTTCATGCGGAATCTCCGCGGCGGCCGGCGCCTGCGCCGGGGCCGATAGAATGTGCAGGCAGCAACATGTTCATGAGCCCGAAATGCTAGCAGACCCAACCCCCTCCCCGCTGGCCCACCATTGGCGGCAGCGCGACCTGCAGGTGCTGTGGCACCCCTGCACGCAGATGCGCGAGCATCCGGACACCCTGCCGCTGGTGCCGATCGCCCGTGGCGAAGGTGCCTGGCTGATCGACCACGATGGCAACCGCTATCTGGATGCGGTCAGCAGCTGGTGGACCAACCTGTTCGGCCATGCCGAACCGCGCATCGGTGGCGCCATCGCCGCCCAGGCGACGCAGCTGGAACAGGTGATGCTGGCCGGCTTCGGCCATGAGCCGGCCATTACCCTGGCCGAACGCCTGCTGGCGCTGGCGCCACGCCAGCCCGGCCGCGAGCCGTTGGCCAAGGTGTTCTACGCCGACAACGGCTCGGCCGGCGTGGAAGCGGCCCTGAAGATGGCCTTCCAGTATTTCCAGAACCGTGGGGAATCGCGGCGTACGCGTTTCATCGCACTGGAGAACGGCTACCACGGCGAGACCCTGGGCGCGCTGGCGCTGGGTGACATCCCGCTGTATCGCCGCGTCTATGCGCCGCTGCTGGCCGAAGCGCTGTTCGCGCCGTCGCCCGATGCCTACCTGGCCGAACCCGGCCAGAGCGCGGCCGACCGCGCGCGGCAGGCTGCCGACGGCCTGGCCACCCTGTTCGACCAGCATCCGGGCGAGATCTGCGCGGTGATCCTGGAACCGCGCCTGCAGTGTGCCGGCGGCATGCGCATGCACGATCCGGTGTACCTGCAGCGCGTGCGCGAACTGTGTGATGCGCATGGCGCGTTCATGATCGCCGACGAGATCGCCACCGGCTTCGGCCGCACCGGCACCCTGTTCGCCTGCGAACAGGCCGGGGTGATGCCGGACCTGATGTGCCTGTCCAAGGGCCTGACCGGCGGCTTCCTGCCGCTGGCCGCGGTGCTGGCCACGCAGGCGCTGTACGACGCCTTCCTTGACGACTCGCGCGAGCGCGCGTTCCTGCACTCGCACAGCTACACCGGCAACCCGCTGGCCTGCGCGGCCGCGCTGGCGACGCTGGACATCTTCCGCGACGACGATGTGATCGCCCGCAACCGCAGCATCGCTTCCGTGATGGGTACGCTGGCGGCACCGTTCAACGACCATCCGCACGTGGCCGACGTGCGCCAGGCCGGCATGGTGGTGGCCTTCGAGCTGTCGCGCGACGGTAACAAGCGCACGCCGTTCGACCCGGCCATGCGGCTGGGCCTGCACGCCTACAAGGCCGCCTTGAAGCGCGGCGTGGTGCTGCGCCCGCTAGGCGACGTGCTGTACTGGATGCCACCCTACTGCGTGGACGACGAACAACTGGAGCTGCTGGCACATACCACACTGGCGGCGATTGACGAGGCGATTGCATGCGCGTGACCCGCTGCCCCATCGACCTGGCGCTGCACAGCGGCCAGACCGTGACCCTGCCGGAAGAGACGGCCAACCACCTGGTGCGGGTGATGCGCCTGCGCGAAGGCGATACCTGCGTCCTGTTCAACGGCGATGGCCACGACTACAGCGCGACGCTGACGGTGGCCGGCAAACGCGAGGTGCAGGTACGCATCGACGCCGTGCAGGCCATCAAGAATGAATCGCCACTGGCGATCACCCTGCTGCAGGGCATCGCGCGCGGCGAGAAGATGGACCTGATCCTGCAGAAGGCCACCGAACTGGGCGTGGCGGCGATCATTCCGGTCAACGCCGAGCGCACTGAGGTGAAGCTTGATGCAGCTCGAGCGGAGAAGCGCGTGGCGCACTGGAACAACGTGGTGACCTCGGCCTGCGGCCAATCCGGGCGCGCGCGCATTCCGCAGGTGGGCTCGCCACTGTCACTGGCGCAGGCTGCGGCAACGCTGCCGGCCGATACGCTGCGGCTGACGCTGGACCCGCTGGGTGCCCATCGCCTGTCGACGCTGGCGGCCGCTCCGGCAGGCGGCATCGTGATCGCGATCGGCCCGGAAGGCGGCTGGTCGCCGCGCGACCGCGATCAACTGGCGGCGGCAGGCTTCCAGGGGCTGCAGCTGGGCCCGCGCATCCTGCGCACGGAAACCGCGGGGCTGGCCGCGATCGCGGCACTGCAGGCGCGGTTGGGCGATCTGGGATAAGGCTGATTCGTTGTGGTGCCGACCGCTGGCCGGCATCCACGGGATCATGAGGTTGCCGGCCAGCGGCCGGCACTACCGCGACCAGCGCGTTCAGGGCAGCAGCCGAGCGCAGGCTCGGCTCTACAGTGCCCGCGCCAGATTGCAGTTTCCTTGTAGAGCCGAGCCATGCTCGGCTCGGTGCCGGTCGGCAGCCGGCACTACCGTTTGGTAGATCAGGCCGCCAGTGAATCCAGGGCGGCTTCCAGTGCGTCCAGGTTCGGCAACAGCGCGCTCTGCTCACCCAGCAGCACGCGCATGTGCACGATCTGCGGCAGGGTTTCTTCGGAGGCGTCGGCCAGCAGGCCGTCGCGCGGCACCGAGATCAGCTGCGGGAAATTCTGCGTCAGCAGCGCATAGTAGGGGCGCTGCGCGTTGCCGCTCAGGGCCTTCAGCACCACCACTTTGTTGTGGCCGGCCACCGCCTCTTCGCCCAGCCCCGAAAGGCGTGCGAACGACACCAGCGGCACCTGCCAGCCGTGCCAGCCGATTTCGCCAACCAGCCAGCGCGGCGCATCGGAGACCGGCTGCACCGGCACGCGCGACATCATTTCGGCCACGGTGGCATTGGGCAGCAGTACGCGCTCGTTGCCGGCCTGGATCAGGACGCCGCGGATTTCGTCATTGCTGGCGTAGCTCATGGTGCCTCTCCGTTATCGTCTTCCGAGCCCCAGCGCGAGGCGATGGCCTGCGCCAGTTCCTGTGGCTCACCCGCCACCATGCCAGCGGCGACCACCGCCGTGGCTGCGGCAGGGTCATAGCAGCCCTCGCCGACCTGCCCGGCCACCCAGGCGCCGGCGGCGGCCAGATCCAGCGCCGGACCAACATGCGCAAGATCGGCACCGCTGAGCAGGACCAGCGCAGTGTGGTCAGCCGGCAGCGCGGCAATCGAAATACCCTGCGCGTCGCTGACGAAATGCAGGCCGTCACTGGCTGCCTGCACGCCAATGTCATCGGCCAGCACGTGCACTTCACCGGGTGTTGCACGCTGGCCGGCTTCGGCCAGCTGCACCGGCAACGGCGACACGCGTGCCATCTGCTTGACCAGGTTGCCGTAGCGTCCGCCATCCAGGCGCATGTGCACCAGGACCGGCACGCTCAGCGAAGACGGCAGCGCGCCGAGCAGGCGACGCAACGCGTCCGGGCCACCGATGCCGGCCAGCACCAGCAGCGATCCGGCGCGTGCGCCCACGGGCGCTGCGGCATCCAGGTCGACCAGGCTCAGATGACCGGTATCGAAGGAAGGCAGCGATGCCTCCACGGCAGCGTGGTGCGGAGCGGCGGCCGGGGCATCGGCCCCGTCTTCGACCAGGGACCAGGCGGTGTGGTCGAAGGAGACCGGCGGCAGGGGCGCTGCTGCGGGCGCGGTCTCTGCCAGCGATGGCAGTGCGGGCGGCTCCAGCGGCTCGGGCACGACCGGCTGCAACGCCGCCAGCGCCTGTTCCAGCGCGATCGGTTCGTGCAGCTGCGCGGGCGGCGAGTACAGGCTGTCAGCAGGGACCTCGTCGGCCCAGCTCAATGCCTGGTCCAGGTGCGGCTGCAACGCTTCTTCCTGCGGCGCCGGCGGTGGTGCCGGGTGGCCCGGCTCCAGCTGCAGGCCGGGTTCTTCTTCGGCCCCCGGCGGCAACACCTGCTGGTGGCCATGCAGCTTGGCGGCCAGATGACGGCCCCAGCGCTGAGCCTCCCAGCCATCACGACGTGCGGCCAGCTCGGCCTCGTCGAAGACCAGGGTCAGGCCCGGTGCGGACAGCACCGCTTCCAGGCGCTCCAATGCATCCTCGATGGCGGCCTCCAGCGCGATCACCACGAACTGCGGGCGCGCCTCCTGCAGGACCCGCACCTCCAGCGTATTGGGATCATCTTCCAGCACCAGCTGTACATCGGCGTGCGACAACGCCTCGCACAGGCGCTCACGCGCCGCGCCGGGGCGGGCCAGCAGGGCAACGGCCGGAGCCGTTTGGGTTTCACTCACGGACACGGGCGATCCCCAGCAGGTCGTACACGTTACGCATCAGGTCCAGTTCCTGGTACGGCTTGCCCAGGTAACGCTGGACACCGATCTCGAAGGCGCGCTGGCGGTGCTTGTCGCCGCTGCGCGAGGTGATCATCACGATCGGCACATCCTTGTAGCGCGGGTCGGCGCGCATCGCGGTGGCCAGCTCGTAGCCATCCATGCGCGGCATCTCGATATCCAGCAGCATCAGGTCCGGCACGCGCTCTTCCAGGCGTTCCAGCGCCTCCACGCCGTCGCGGGCAACGCTGACCTCGAAATTGTGGCGTTCGAGGATGCGGCCGGTGACCTTGCGCATGGTCAGGGAGTCGTCCACCACCATCACCAGCGGCACCTGGCGCTCCTGGCGCGGCGCATTGGCCAGTACCGGCAGTGTCGGATTGGCGAGGAAGCGGCGCACCAGCGGCGCCACGTCCAGGATCACCACCACTCGGCCATCGCCGGTGATGGTCGCGCCGTAGATGCCCGGCACCGATGCGATCTGCAAGCCGACCGGCTTGACCACGATTTCGCGGTTGCCCAGCACCTGGTCGATCGCCACGGCGGCACGCAGGTCGCCGGCGCGGACCAGCAGCAGCGGCACCTGGTCCTGGCCGTCGGCACGCGCCGGAGCCTGCCCGACCAGGCTGCCGAGGTCGTACAGCGGATAGTCCTCGCCGCTGTAGCGATAGCTGCTGTCGGCCGCTTCGAAACGCTCACGCGACAGGCGGCCGATGCCACTGACCGAGGCGACCGGCACCGCAAAGGTGGTTTCGCCGATCTGCACGAACACCGCCTGGGTGACGGCCAGCGTCTGCGGCAGGCGCAGGGTGAAGCGCACGCCCTGGCCCCGCACCGACTGGATGTCGACCGAACCGCCGAGCTGGCGCACTTCGTTGCGCACCACGTCCATGCCCACGCCGCGGCCGGCCAGCTGGCTGACCTGATCGGCGGTGGTGAAGCCGGACGCGAAGATCAGGTTGTCCAGCTCCTGCTCGTTCGGCTGCGCATCGGCGGCCAGCAGGCCGCGGTCGATGGCGCGGCGGCGGATCGCTTCGCGATCCAGGCCGGCGCCGTCATCGGCCACTTCCAGCACGATTTCCGAACCTTCGCGGTGCAGGCGGATGGCGATCTCGCCCTCCTCCGGCTTGCCGGCGGCGCGGCGCTGCTCCGGCGCCTCCAGGCCATGGGCCACGGAGTTGCGCAGCATGTGTTCCAGCGGCGCGACCATGCGGTCGAGGACGTTGCGGTCCAGTTCGCCGTGGGTACCTTCCAGGGTCAGGTGGACCTGCTTGCCGGTATCCATGCCGGACTGGCGGACCACGCGGCGCAGGCGCGGCACCAGGCCGTCGAACGGCACCATGCGCGCGCGCATCAGGCCATCCTGCAGCTCGGAGCTGACGCGCGATTGCTGCTGCAGCAGCGAATCGTACTGGCGCGACAGATCGTCAAGCACGCCCTGCAGGCCCCCCAGGTCGGCCGCCGACTCGTTCAGCGCACGGCTGAGCTGCTGCAGGGTGGAGAAGCGGTCCAGTTCCAGCGGATCGAATTTCTGGTCGGCCTGGTCCTGTTCGCGCTGGTAGCGGGCGACGATCTGCGCCTCGGTTTCCAGGTCGAGTCGGCGCAGCTGGTCGCGCAGTCGCGCATTGGTGCGCTCCAGTTCGCCCATGGCACCACGGAAGGCACCGAGCTGCTGTTCAAGCCGCGAGCGGTAGATCGCCACTTCACCGGCATGGTTGACCAGGCGGTCGAGCAGGTCGGCGCGCACGCGCACCTGCTCCTGCTGCGGACGCGCCAGCGGATCTTCATCGACCACGCCTTCTGCCGGCAGCGGTGCCGACAACGGCGCATCGAGCAGTGCCGGAGCCGGGCTGGCGACCGGTGCCGAGTCGGTTTCTGCGACGCTCGCCACGTTGGCCGCCGCTGCCGCAGCGATATCGGTGGTGGTACGCACTTCGAACGCGTCGACCAGGTCCTGCGCCGGTTCCACCACGCGATGATCACCGGTGCGGGTGAGCAGCTGGTGCAGGCGATCGAAGCCACGCTCCAGCAGCTGCACATCACGGCGCTCGATCTCGGTGCGACCGGCGGCGACGGCTTCCAGCAGCGATTCGATGCTGTGGCCGAGATCGCCGATGGCGTTGATGCCGGCCATGCGCGCGCCCCCCTTGAGGGTGTGCAGGTCACGCTGCAGGCCGGCCAGCACCTCGCGATCCTGCGGTGCATCGCGCAGTTCGCTGATCAGGCCATCACAGTGGTCGAGCAGGTCCTTGCCTTCATCGACAAAGATATCGACCAGCTCGCGGTCGTACACGCTGAAGTCAAGTGCGTCGGCGCCGTCTTCGGCATCGGCCGCATCAGGCGCCTGCTCGAGGTGCGGCGCACGGGGCGTGACGTCGGCCTCTGCAATCTCGGCATCGGCGTCGGCATCGGCTTCAACCATGCCCTGGCCCGGCGCCTCTTCCATCTCGAAGAAGCGCACCGCAGCAGCGCTGCCCTGCGGGGACTCCGCGGTGATCTCCTCAATCACCGTCGCCGGGGACGGCTGATCGGCGCTCTCTCCTTCACCGACCGCCGCCTCCCCGCCGACGTCCGCATCCTCGGCAAAGGCATCTGCCTCGCCCGGCGCGAGTTCGCTGGCCTGGAGGCCGATCACGGGCCATTGCCCGTCGTCGTCCAGGGTCTGCTCTTCCTCGATCACGTGCAGGCCGGCCTCGAGCGCGGCTGCCAGCGTGACCGGTTCTGCAAAACCCGGCACAGCCATTTCATCCTGCAGGCTCGACAGCCCGCTGTCGAGTGGCAGTGCAGCAGCGTCGTCAATGACGCGGTCATCGCCACGGCCCGAATCAAATGACAGCGACGTATTCAGGTCGATCGCGTCAACATCCGCAGACACCGGCAGCTCTTCCGCGTCACGGTCATCCACCGGCAGCGCACTGGCGTCGAGGTACGGCGACAGATCGTCGGCCATGGTCAGATCAGCGTCTTCGACCGTCGCGATCGTGGGCACGGCATCTGCGTCGGCCACTTCGACAACAGGCGCACTCTCGACCGGCTGGATCGATTCAATCGTGCCGATGTCCGCCACGGCAGGTTCATCTTCGCCTGGCACCGACGCCCAGCCGGCGTCGAAGTAACGCGAAAGATCGTCGCTGGCGGTCAGCTCGCCCACGTCCAGGCCGCTGTCGGCCGCGACATCCAGCGGCTGCGGCTCGGCTGCAGCTGGAACCGGTTCCAGCGCATCTTCGGCAAGCAGTTGCGGCTCGGCAATGAGATCGGGCTCCGCATCGAAAGCGGACGGCATGCCGGTTTCGTCCAGCGCGTCCAGCCCAGCCAGCGGCGCTTCGGCTTCGGATGCCGGCTCGACATCAGCCGCCAGCTCGACGCCCTCCTCATCCTCGTCTTCCAGCGCGAACAGCGGCCAGCGTGCTTCCGGCAGCTCGCCGGCCAACGCCTGCAGCCGCTGCACCAACGCGCCCTGCGAAACAATGCGCGGCTGTTCGGCCTGCAGCGCCTCCATGGTCGCGGTGATCGCCTGCGCAGTCGCATCCAGTGCGGCAACGCCTTCGTCGCCAGGCACCACGTCGGCGGCCAGCGCGCGCTTGATGTAGGACTCGGCACCGCCGGTAACCGCCGTGATTTCCGGCACTTCGGTCATCGCGAAGGCGCCGTTCATGGTGTGCACTGCGCGCAGCAGCGCGTCGCTGACCGGCTGCGGTGCCTGCTGCGCCGAGCGCAGCCAATCCTGCAGGGTGGCCTGGTGGACTTCCACTTCGGCTTCGAGGATCTCGCGCAGCACGCTGTCGATGTTGGCTGGCGTGCCCACGGCCTCGGGCACCGGCTCGGCTTCGTCCTGCACCGACGCGATGGCTTCGGCCGCCAGGATGCGGCTGATCTCGTCCTCGCCTTCGGCCTCGGCCACCGGTGCGGCCGCTACCGGCAGCGGCACGTAATAGGTTTCCTCACCGGCGCCGACACGATCGGCGATGGCCTGCATCGCCTGCAGGTCCACGCTGATGCGCTGGCCATGGCGCAGCGCGGCGTTCAGCTGCGGCAGCGCGGCATGTGCGTTATCGACCATCGCCAGCACGGCCGGAGTGGCCGGGCGACTGCCATCAAGCACGCGGTTGAGCATGCCTTCGATCTTCCAGGCGAACTCGCCCAGGGTGCGCGCCCCCACCAGGCGGCCACTGCCCTTGAGGGTGTGGAAGATGCGCCGGATCGGCCGCAGCCGGTCCATGTTGTCCAGCTGCACACGCCATGCCGGCAGCAGCGTGCCAAGGTTGGTCAGCTCGTCGTCGAACTCTTCCAGGAACACCTCGCGGATGTCCTCGTCGATGTTCTCGGCATCGTCGTCGAAGCCGGCCTCGAAGCCGGCCTCGGTCCCAGCCACGACCGGGATGTCCGCAGCGGGCGGAGCCGCCATGGCCTGCGGATTGAAGTCGGCCGCCGCAGCGCTCAGCTCGGCAAAGAACTGCGCGTCGGCTTCGCTGAAATCGATGGGTGCGATGGTGTCGATATCAATCACCGACACCGCCGGTGCCGGTGCACCGGAGGCCGGCGTCAGCATCTCGGTCATCGGCGCGGGCACGTCCTCCGGCACACCCGCCGGAACGGCGTCCACTCCGGCAACCACAGGGCTTTCGTCTACCCGCAGGGGCGTGGCGGCATCGACGATCTCCAGCGACGGATGCAATCCGGCGTCGTCGTCCAGCGACAGCGTCTCCATCGCGTGCAGCGACAGCACGTCGTCGGCATTGTCCAGTGCATCGCCGTCGAAACGGAATACCACGTCCTCGCCGGCGGCAACCGCATCGTGCTCGGCAGCGACCGGGTCGAACACCGGCGCGGCAAAACCAGCGGTGTCGAAGGGCACCGAGGCGTCGGCGTCGCCCTCGACAGCCATCACGGCCGCATCGGCCACTGCCGGCGGCGCTGCCTCCGACAGTGTCCACTGCGGCGCCGATCCCACTCCGGTTTCGACCCGTTCGAAACTGACCGGGTCGAAGCTGGCGAAGGTCGGACTGCGCTCGTCTTCGGCACTCGCGGCCGGATCGGAGTCGGAATGGAACGGTGCGAGATCCCATTGCGGCACGTCGGGTGCAGGCGCGCTGGAGGCGGCGAAGACCAAGGGCGCATCTGCGTCATCCTGCAGCGACAGCGGTGCGGATGCAACGGTCCCCAGCGCACCGAACATCAGGCTGTTGTCCACCACCTCCGGTGCAGGCGTGGCCGGTGGCGGATCAAAGGTAAAGTCCGGCAGCGGCACCGGCACAGTGCCGGCGGCGGGCGCGGCCGGCTGCACCGGAATCTCGATGCGCTCCGGCTGCAACGGCTCGGCCTGCAGCGCGACCGGCTCGCGTTCGATCAGCAGCGATGCGAACGGAATCGGCGCGGCGGCAACCGGTTCCACCGCGTTGCGATCCGGCAACGGCCAGTAGCGCAGCGCTTCAAGGCTGCTGCGGGTGATGTCGAGAATGTCCTCGCGGCCCGGGCGGCGGTCGCGCAGTGCTTCGAGGTAGTACTCCAGGCTGGCCATGGCATCGGCCAGGGTGTCCAGCTGACGGCCACTGGGCACGCGCTGGCGACCGATCAGCTCGGCTTCGATGTACTGCTGCACACCGCGCAGGTAATCGGCAGCCGTGCCCAGATCCAGCATGCGCAGCGCGCCGGAGACATCGCCCAGCAGGCGCGGCACGTCCTGCAGCTCGGCATGGTTCCAGCTGGTTTCAATGAACGCGACGAAGTGCTCGCGCGCGGCGGCGAAGTTGGCGATGGCCTCATGCGCCAGCACCTCAACCGTGCGGCGGTTCTCCACCGCGCTCGGATCGTCCTCGCCACTGCCGCCGGCGCCCAGATGAGCAACCTGGTCATCCAGCGAGGCATCCACGTACAGCAGTGCCCCGGCGATATCCAGCAGCAGGTTCTCGTCGATCTGCTGGCGCCCTTCGACCACGCCACGCAGTGCATCACGCTGCTGCACGACCACGCCGCGGGCAACGCCCAGGCCCATCATGCCCAGCGTATCGGCCACCGCACCGAGCTCGTCGGCCTGGGTCTGCAGCTGCTCCGGCGCACCGCCGGTACGCAGGTGCAGGTCCAGCGCATCCTTGATGCGCAGCAGTTCTTCCTTCACTGCGCTGCCCACGGTATCGAGCAGCTCGCGGTTGCGCCCGCTCAGACTGCCGCGGGCATGGTCCAGCTCGGCCTCGGTGGCGGTGACGCTGTCCGGTGCGAATGCCAGCAGTACGCTGTCATGCACGCCTTCTTCGCCACGTGCGGCACGGATCTCGTTGAGCAGCGGCATCAGCACGATCGGGATGTCGCGATGCCCGTTCTGCAGGCGCTCCAGGTAGTCGGGCAGCAGCACGCTGCCACGCATCAGGGTCGCGCAGGCTTCATCCCGATCGGCCACACCCCCAGCGCCGATGGCATTGGCCAGCTGTTCAAGCTCCTCGGCCACCATCGCCGGGGCATACAGTTCGACCATGCGCAGGGTGCCCTGCACCTGGTGCAGGTAGCCGGCGCAGATGCGCATGCGGCTGGCATCGGCCGGGTCTTCCGCGTAGTACTCGACCTCGTTGCGCACCTGGCGCAGGGTCTCGTCCAGCTCAGGCTTGACCCAACCCAGCGCTGCGTGGCTCATCGCATCGCGCAGACTGCTCATGGACGCGCTCCGTTCGCCGCCGCGCGGAAGCCGCGCGAGTTCTGGCGTGGGGAATGGAAATGCTTCATCGACTGGTTCCTTGCTCGCCGCCCTGCCCGCGTCACGCCGGCAGCTTGAAGTCGGCGACCGAACGACGCAGGTCGGCCGCCAGCTGCGCGAGGTGGCCGATCGATTCGGCGGTCTGCCCGGCACCCTGCGAGGTCTGGCCGGTGATCTGCCGGATCACGCCCATGGTGCGGGTGATGTCCGAGGCCGCGGCCGACTGCTGCTGGGCGGCGATGGAGATGTTCTTGATGAGGGTGTTCAGTGCATTGGACACGCGCTCGATTTCGGTCAGCGCGGTGCCAGCGTCCTCGGCCAGGCGTGCACCGGACACCACCTCGGCGGTGGTCTGTTCCATCGACGTGACCGCTTCATTGGTGTCGGCCTGGATGGCCTGCACCAGGTTCTCGATGCGTCGGGTCGCGCCGGAGGTACGTTCTGCCAGGCGCTGCACTTCGTCCGCCACGACCGCGAAACCACGGCCGGCTTCACCGGCCGAGGCCGCCTGCACCGCCGCGTTCAACGCCAGGATGTTGGTCTGCTCGGAAATGTCGTTGATCAGTTCCACGATCGAGCCGATTTCCTGCGACGACTCGCCCAGGCGCTTGATACGCTTGGAGGTTTCCTGGATCTGGTCGCGGATCTGGTCCATGCCCTGGATGGTCTCGCGCACCACGCCGGCACCCTCGGCGGCGATCACCACCGAGCGCTGTGCCACGTCGGCCGACTCAGCCGAGTTGCGCGACACCTGTTCGATGCTCGCCGCGATTTCGCCGATGCGGTCCGACGCCGAAGTGATCTGGTTGGCCTGGTGGCCCGCCGCCTCTGCCAGCTGCATGGCGGTGGCCTGGGTTTCCTGGGTGGACAGCGCGACCTTGGCCGAGGTGTCGTTGATGGTGGTCACCAGGTGGCGCAGCTCGTCGACGGCGTAGTTGATCGCGTCGGCGATGGCGCCGGTCATGTCCTCGGTCACCGAGGCCTTCACCGTCAGGTCGCCCTCACCCAGCGAGGAAATTTCGTCCAGCAGCCGCATGATCGCCTGCTGGTTGCGGCTGTTGAACTCCACCTGGGTCTGGTAGCGCAGTTCCTGCTCGCGCGAACGGCTGCGCACGTTGGTGGAGACGAAACCGATGATCGCGATCAGCGACAGCGCGCCGGACACCACGCCAATCCAGAAATTCGGGAACAGGCGGGTATCGGACACCGAACCGAACGAGGAGAACGCCTCGAACAGCTTGCGGCTGTCGTCCAGCATGTGCGCAGAACCCTGGCCCAGTGCGGTGGCCGCCGACTGCGCGGCGAACAGCTGGCGCGAGCTGGCCAGGATCGCGTCGGCGTCCTGCTTCATCGCTTCCCACTTCTGCTGCGACTGCTCCAGCGCGGCCACGGCGGCAGCACCGCGCACGGCGGTGATGCCCAGTTCCTCGTTGCCGTTGCGCAGGCCGTCGAGCACCTGCGAGAACACGGTGATGTCGCGGGCCAGTGCATCCCCCGAGGTGGCAGCGGCGCTGCCACCGGCACGCATTTCCGTCACGCGGCGGGCCATGGAGCCGGCCACCACCACCTGCTGCAGGGCGCTGTACACCTGCGACGACGGGGCGCCGGAAGCGGACATCGCACGCACCAGCTCGTTCAGCTGGGCCTGTAGCCCCGGCACGGCGCCGGTGAAGTTGTTGGCGTTGCCGGCCAGGGCCAGCACCGCCGGTTCACTGGCGACCAGCTGCCCGGCCTGCTTGCCCAGCGGCGCCCAGGTTTCGCCCAGGGTGGCGATCGCACCGGACACGCCCGGTTCCTTGCCGTAGCGCCCCTGCAGGGTCGACACGTTCTGTTCGATCGCGTTGCGGGTGGCCTTGAAGGCGGTGAACGCCTGCGCGTTGCCGCCCACCGCGTCACGGCCTTGGTTGGCCAGCTGCTGTGACAGCACCTGCAGGTCGGCCGCCTTGGACCCGGCATCGGCCAGGCGACTGCCCTGCCAGGTGGCGACGCCGGTGTTGACGCCGAACAGGATCATCGATGCCAGCAGCAGGAACAGCCAGAGGTTGCTGCCGCCCAGCCGCAGCTTGCCGGTCTTGGTGGCGTCCGAAGCAGTACTCATCGTTCAACCTCGATCTTCAATGCAGGGGGCGTTGCCCGGCCTCAGGCCGCGGCTTGCCGGAATTCAGGGGTACGCGACAGCAGCGAGAGCGAGAACACGCCCCAGTCGTGGCCGTCGGCGTGGAAGGCGCGATCGACGAAGTGGCCGTAACGCCCTTCGGCCAGCATGCCGGCTTCGATCTGCTGGTCCAGTTCGAAACTGCGCTGGCCGAACAGCTCATCGATGGTCAGCGCGACGTCGCCGCCGGCCTGGCGCATGATCAGCACGCGCTGGCCTTCCTGCTGCACGGTACGCGTGCCTTCCAGGAAGTACTTCAGGTCGACCACCGGGAACAGGTTGCCGCGCAGGTTGCCCACGCCCAGCAGCCATGGCTGCGCGCACGGTACCGGGGTGACCGGCGGCATCGGCACGATTTCCACCACCTCGCGGAAATCGGACACCAGCCGGCGCTGGCCGACGCGGTAACCCACGCCACGCCAGAGGTCCTGCGCGAACTGCCGCTCGGGCAGCTGCACCGCGTGGGCCAGGCTGCGCCGTTCGTAGGCTTCGAGGATGTCGAAGGGCGAGCGCATCAGGCCACCAGCTCGTTGATCCGCGCGATCAGTTCATCCTCGCGCGGCGGCTTGACGATGTAGTCGGCCGCGCCCTGGCGCAGGCCCCAGGCCTTGTCGGTTTCCATCGCCTTGGTGCTGACGATGATCACCGGGATGTGCTTGATCGCTGCATCACGGGCCATCGCGCGGGTGGCCTGGAAGCCGCTCATGCCAGGCAGGACCACGTCCATCAGCACCAGCTGCGGCACCTGGTCGCGGACCAGCTGCAGTCCATCCTCGGCGTTGTCCGCTTCCAGCACCTCGTGGCCGGCACGGCGCAGCCACTGGGTGAACACCGCACGGTCGGTCGGTGAATCCTCGATCAGAACGATACGAGCCATTGTGCCTTTCCCCCCTGGTCAGGCGTTGACGTATGTGCGGATGGCACCCAGCAGTTCTTCACGCGTGAAAGGCTTCGTCAGGTATTGCTCCGAGCCGACGATGCGTCCCCGCGCCTTGTCGAACAGGCCATCCTTGGACGAGAGCATGATGACCGGGGTCGCCTTGAACAGCTGGTTGCCCTTGATCAGCGCACAGGTCTGGTACCCATCCAGGCGCGGCATCATGATGTCGACGAAGATGATCTGCGGTTGCTGGTCTGCGATCTTCGCAAGCGCTTCGAAGCCGTCGGTGGCGGTGACCACCTCGCAGCCTTCGCGCTTGAGCAGCGTTTCCGCAGTCCTGCGGATGGTCTTCGAATCATCGATGACCATCACCCGGAGTCCTGCGAGTTCCCCGCCCGCAGTCGTGTTTTCAGTCATTGCCTATCCCCAAGCGCACGGCCCGATCTCTGGCGGGGGCCGCTACGAAAGCGTATCTATATCGCACTTTCCGCGCCCGCTTCAAGGCCGCCCCTTGGCGCGGGGCATGGCACCCTCCTGAACGTGACGGGTTTCGCAATGCGTGCGCGGGCGCCGGGCGGACGCTGCGTTGCAGTACGGCGGGGAGGCGCGCGGGCGGCGTTGCCGCTACCATCAACGCCTTGCCTGACAGGTGCGCCCATGCCGTTGAACGTCATCGTGGTGATGGACCCCATCGCCCACATCAAGATCGCCAAGGACACCACCTTCGCCATGCTGCTGGAAGCCCAGCGCCGCGGCCATGCCCTGCACTACGTGCGCCCGGGCGGCCTGGCCCTGGAGGGCGGCGTAGCGGTGGCCCAGACCGCGCCGCTGCAGGTGCGCGATGACCCGGCCGGCTGGTATGAGCTGGGCGCATTCAGCCGCACCGCATTCGGCCCCGGCCAGATCGTGCTGATGCGCAAGGATCCGCCGGTCGACGCCGAATACGTCTACGACACCCAGGTGCTGGACGTGGCCGCAGCGGCCGGCGCCTGCGTGGTCAACAACCCGCAGGGCCTGCGCGACTACAACGAGAAGCTGGCCGCCCTGCTGTTCCCGCAGTGCTGCCCGCCGACCCTGGTCAGCCGCGACGCCAAGGCGTTGAAGGCCTTCGCGCTGGAGCATGGCCAGGCCGTGCTGAAGCCGCTGGACGGCATGGGCGGCCGCTCGATCTTCCGCAGCGGCCAGGGCGATCCGAACCTGAACGTGATTCTGGAAACGCTGACCGACGGCGGCCACAGGATGGCGCTGGCGCAGAAGTTCATTCCCGACATCACCGCCGGCGACAAGCGCATCCTGCTGGTCGATGGCGAACCGGTCGACTACTGCCTGGCGCGCATCCCACAGGGCGACGAATTCCGCGGCAACCTCGCCGCCGGCGGCCGTGGTGAAGGCCGCCCGCTGAGCGAGCGCGACCGCTGGATCGCCGCCCAGGTGGGCCCGGAGATGAAGCGTCGCGGCATGCGCTTCGTCGGCCTGGACGTGATCGGTGATTACCTGACCGAGGTCAACGTGACCAGCCCGACCTGCGTGCGCGAACTGGACGCGCAGTACGGCCTGAACATTGCCGGCACCCTGTTCGACGCACTCGAGGCCGGCCTGCGCTGATGCCGTCCGCACCTGCCGTCCTGCCCCCGCCGCCGCGCGAAGCGCAACGGCTGGGGGCGACCATCGCGCTGTCGGTGCTGGTCCACGCCCTGCTGATCCTGGGCGTGGGCTTTGCCGTGAAGGGCGATGCACCGCTGGTGCCGACGCTGGAAGTGATCTTCAGCCAGACCCGCACCGCGCTGACGCCGAAGCAGGCTGATTTCCTGGCCGCGGCCAACCAGGAAGGCGGTGGCGAACACGACCGCGCACAGCGTCCACGCGACAACCAGGCCGGCATCGTCCCACAGGCCCAGTCCGGGCTGAGCCCGGTGCCGCAGCAGCAGCAATCGGCCGCGCCGGTTCCGCCGCCGCAGGCACGGGTGGTCAGCAGCCGCAATGGCGAAGAGGTGGTGGCGCAGGCACAGTCCCGCCCCACGCCGGATCAGCCCGAACCGGACGCACCGCTGAGCGCGCGCGAGCAGCGCGATGTGGAGATGGCGCGGTTGGCTGCCGAAGTGCATCTGCGCTCGGCGCAGTACGCCAAGCGCCCGAACCGCAAGTTCGTGTCGGCCAGCACGCGCGAATATGCCTATGCCAATTACCTGCGTGCCTGGGTCGACCGCGCCGAGCGCGTAGGCAATCTGAATTACCCGGACGAGGCCCGGCAGCGCCGCCTCGGTGGCCAGGTGGTGATCAGCGTGGGGGTGCGCCGCGATGGCAGCGTGGAGAGCAGCCGGATCCTGCGTTCGAGCGGGACGCCGCTGCTGGATGAGGCGGCACTGCGGGTGGTGAAGCTGGCCCAGCCGTTCCCGCCGTTGCCGAAGACCGAAGACGAGATCGACATCCTGCAGGTCACCCGCACGTGGGTGTTCCTGCCGGGCGGCACCCTGCACGACGACCGGTAGGGGTTCGTTGCCCGGGCCTGCGGCCCGGGACCCGCTGCAAAGCCAGAGCAACGGCAACAGCCAAAGCAGCGGTCGGGATGTTGGGCTTGGCGGGGCGGTGTGGGCTTGCAGGACACGCCGTAAACC
>NZ_LLXT01000110.1 GCF_001431625.1 Stenotrophomonas geniculata ATCC 19374 = JCM 13324 | reverse complement strand
GGGAGGGGCGCGGGGCGGGGGACTCGGACATGGAAACTCCTACGGACGACGGAAACGGCGGTCGGCGGCGGTGATGAATCCGCCCAGGGCCATCAACAGCGCGCCCAGCCAGATCCAGCGCACGAACGGCTTGATGTGGACCCGGACCGCCCATGCATTGTTGCCCAGCGGCTCGCCCAATGCCACGTAGACGTCGCCGTCGAAGCGTGCATCGATGCCGGCCTCGGTCATCACCTGACCACCACTGGCGTACTGGCGCTTCTCCGGATGCAGCAGGGCCAGTTCGCGGCCGTTGCGGAACACCCGCAGGTGACCGCGGTCGGCGATGAAATTGGGACCTTCGCGATGGTCCACGCCCTCGAAGCGCACTTCGTAGCGGCCGACCACCAGTTGCTGGCCAGGTGCCAGCGCCACTTCGCGCTGCACGTTCAGGGCTTCCACCAGCAACGCACCGGCCAGGAACACGGCGATGCCTGCGTGGGCGACGATCATGCCGAGCATCTCGGCGGTGAAGCGACCATTGCCACGCAGGCGCTGCCAGACGAAGCGTGCGGTACCGAATCCGACCCAGGCCGCGGCGGCGACACCGAGACCGGCCTTCCAGCCGTTCTGCGGCGCCTGCCACCAGGCCAGCGCGCCCAGCAGCACCGCCAGCCCCAGCCAGGGCGCCAGCAGGGCGAATGCACGCGAAGGTTGGTCGCGCTGCCACTTCACCAGCGGGCCGAACGGCAGCAGCAGGATCATCGGCGCCATCAGCAGCAGGAACAGGCTGCCGAAGTAGGGCGGGCCGACCGAGATCTTGCCCAGCGACAGTGCATCTGCCAGCAGCGGATACAGCGTGCCGAGCAGGACCATCGCGCAGGCGGTGGCCAGCAGCAGGTTGTTGGCCAGCAGCAGGGTCTCGCGCGAGGTGGCGGTGAAGCCACGGCGCGGGTCGTCGGCGTCCACGCTGAGCTGGCTGGCGCGCAGCGCGTACAGCAGCAGGCTGCCGCCGATCAGCACCGACAGGAATACCAGGATGAACAGGCCGCGCGAAGGATCGGCGGCAAACGAATGCACGCTGGTCAGCACGCCGGAGCGCACCAGGAACGTGCCCAGCAGCGACAGCGCAAAGGCGGCGATCGCCAGCAGCAGGGTCCAGCTGCCGAACGTGCCGCGCTTTTCAGTGACGGCCTGCGAATGGATCAATGCCGCACCGACCAGCCAGGGCATGAAGCTGGCATTCTCCACCGGGTCCCAGAACCACCAGCCGCCCCAGCCCAGCTCGTAGTAGGCCCACCAGCTGCCCAGCGCGATGCCCAAGGTCAGGAAGCCCCAGGCGACGTTGGTCCACGGCCGCGTCCAGCGCAGCCAGCGCGCATCGATGCGCCCCTCCAGCAGGGCCGCCACCGCGAATGCGAACGGAACGGCAAAGCCCACGTATCCGATGTACAGCATCGGCGGATGAATGATCAGCCCTGGGTCCTGCAGCAGCGGGTTGAGGTCGCGGCCTTCCAGCGGCGCCGGGTTCAGGCGCAGGAACGGATTGGAGGTGAAGATCAGAAAGGCGAGGAAGCCGACGCTGACCACGCCCATCACCGCCAGTACGCGCGCCTGCACGCGTGCCGGCAGGTGCCGCGAGAACAGCGCCACCGCGCCGGTCCACAGCGCCAGCACCAGCGCCCACATCAGCAGCGAGCCCTCGTGGGCCCCCCACACCGCCGAGTAGCGGTAGATCATCGGCAGCAGCGAATTGGAGTTCTCGGCCACGTAGCGCACCGAGAAATCCTGCTGCACGAACGCGGCGGTCAGCACCGCGAACGCGCCGGCGAGCAGCAGCAGCTGTGCGAAGGCGGCCGGCCGTGCCACCGCCATCCATGCCGTATTGCTGCGATGCGCGCCGACCAGCGGCAGGCCGGCCTGCAGCAGCGAGGCCAGCAACGCGCACAACAGCAGGATCTGACCCAGTTCGGGCAGCACTCAGCGCACCTCGGGTGCCGTCACCGGCACGTCATGCTTGCGATGGGCATCGCCCATCTTGTCGGCCACTTCCTTCGGCACGTACTTTTCATCGTGCTTGGCCAGCACTTCGTCGGCAACGAAGACACCATCCTGCAGGCGGCCACTGGCGACCACCGCGGTGCCTTCGGCAAACATGTCCGGAAGAATCCGCGACGTGGTCACCGCCAGCTGGGCATCGCCGTCGGTTACTTCGAAACGTGCTTCCAGCGAACCGACCGGGCGGTTGAAGGAGCCCTTCACCACCATGCCGCCCAAGCGGAACCGCGACTGTGCATCGACATCCCCGCGCAGCACTTCCGAGGGCGTGTAGAGGTAGGCGATGTTGCGTTCCAGCGCCATCGCCACCAGTGCGGTGGCCAGCCCGGAGGCGAGCAGGACCAGCAGTACCCAGGCCAGGCGGCGGCGTTGTACCGGCGTCATCGTTCCAGCTCCGTCGACAGCGGCGCCGCAGCTTCCTGTTTGACGGCGCGGGTCTGCTGCCGCTGCTGGCGTGCCAGCGCCAACCGGCGTGCCATGCGCAGGCGCAGCCACGAACCGATGGCATCGGCGCCGAGCACCAGCACGAACACGGCGTACGCGCCGATCACATAGGGCAGGTGGGTCATGGCTGGGCCTCCCCGGCCGCGCGTGCGGCATCGACCCGGCCACCGACCCAGGCCTTGCCGGCCTCGCGGTCGAGATTGTCGGCGCGGGCCTTGGCCAGCACCGAACCGGCGAACCAGAACTTGGTGCCGATGACCATCCACCACAGTGGCGCGATCATCGCGCTGCTGATTGCCGATTCACCGAACACGTTGATCGACTGGCGCTGATGCAGGCCGCCCCACCAGTCCACCGAATAGCGGATCACCGGCAGCAGGCTGACACCGACGATGGCCAGCAGGCCGGCCGCGCGCGCGGCGCTGCGGCGGTCCTCGATGGCGTGGTACAGGCCGATCACGCCCAGGTACAGGAACAGCAGCACCAGTTCACTGGTCATGCGCGGGTCCCAGTCCCACCAGGTACCCCAGGTACCCTTGCCCCAGATGCTGCCGGTCAGCAGGGTGATCAGGGTGAAGCCGGCGCCCATCGGCGCACAGGCCATGGCCAGGATCTCGCAGACCTTGATCCGCCAGATCAGGGCGATGGCGGCATACAGCGCCATCAGCGCGAACACGAACAGGCTCATCCAGGCACTGGGCACGTGGATGTAGAGGATGCGGAAGCTGTCCAGCTGCTTGGCTTCCGGCGGCACCACCAGCAGCGCCTGCCACATGCCGACCAGCAGCACCGGCACCGCCGCGAGGTAGAACACCCGCGACCAGCGGGCAGCGAATCGGTCGAACGTGGGGGGCGAACCGAGTTGGTGGAACCAGCGGACAATCGGATTCATGCGTGGCGGCTATCCAGCAGGGGTGGATTGGCTCTCAGCTCGGTCAACTCAGAGAAATACGTATTGCAGCGGCGGTGGCCAACGGCGCCAGCACCAGCGCGACCAACAGGCCGGCGCCCAGCATCAGCAGCGCACCGACCGGATCCTGTCCGCGTCCGGCTGCCGCCAGACTGCCTGCGCCGAACACCAGCACTGGCACGTACAGCGGCAGCGACAGCAACGCCACGAGAATACCAGAGCGTCGGATGCCTACGGTCAGCGCGGCGACCACGCCACCAATCAGGCTCAGCAACGGCGTTCCCAGCAGCAACGATGCCAGCAACATCGGCAGCTGGTCATGCGGCAGATGCAGCATTTCGGCCAGCAGCGGACTGACCACGATCAACGGCAGGGCGGTGGTGGCCCAGTGCAGCAGCACGCGCACCAGCACCAGCCAGGCCAGCGGCACCGGCGCCAGCAGCCATTGTTCCAGCGAGCCGTCTTCGGCATCGGAGCGGAACAGTGAATCCAGCGACAGCTGCCCGGCCAGCAGCACCGCAAGCCACAGCACTGCGCCTGCGGTGGCGGCCAGCAGTTGCGGCTCGCGACCCTGCGCCAGCGCGAACAGCACCACCACCAGCACCGCGAACAGCAGCGGCTGCAGCGCATCGCCGCGGCGGCGCCAGAGCAGGCGCAGGTCGCGCTTGAGCAGGGCGCCCGCGGTCTGCCACAGGCCCGGTTCGGTGCCTGGCGCGATCATGCGGCACCGCCGAGGTCGAGCTGGCGGGTACGCACCGGCGGTGCGGCATAGGCGCCATGGGTGGTGACCAGCGCAGCGCCACCGGCGCGCAGGTGCGCCGAGATCATCCGGTTGACCAGGGTGATGCCCTCCAGGTCGAGGTTGGCATAGGGTTCGTCGAGCAGCCATAGCGGCGCCGGCGACAGCCAGATGCGCGCCAGTGCCAACCGCCGCTTCTGTCCGGCCGACAGATGCCGTACCAGGGTGTCTTCGTAGCCGGCCAGGCCGACGATGGCCAGCGCGTTGCCGGGCATCTGCCGCGCACGGCGCCCGTGCAGGCCACACAGAAAATGCAGGTTCTCCAGCGTGCCGAGGTCCGGCTTCAGGGCCGGCAGGTGGCTGAGATAGGCGACATAGCGCGCGCGCTCGGCATTGCTGGCCGGCTTGCCGTCGATCCGTACCTGGCCGGAACCGGGCCGGGCCAGGCCGGCCAGCACGCGCAGCAGCGTGGTCTTGCCGGCGCCATTGCCGCCCTGCACCAGCAGGGCCTCGCCGGCGTCCACATGGAAGTCCAGCGGGCCGAACACCGGCTCGTCATTGCGGGAGAAGCTCAGGCCGCTGGCGGCCAGCAATGCAGGGGTGTTCAAGGGGCAGGGGTCTTCATGCCGGAGTGCGGCGGCAATTGTAGCGGTGAATGCTGTCCCGGTAGCGCCGGGCGATGCCCGGCGGCCGCAAGGCATATGCAAAGAGCCGCCGGGCATGGCCCGGCGCTACCGGCTGAACCCACAGTCGCAGCGTGGATTTCGTACACTTCTGGGCCTCGTTCCCCCAGATTCCAGGCCGATGCAACCCAACACCAAGCTGCCCAAGGTCGGTACCACGATCTTCACCGTGATGTCCCAGCTCGCCGCCGAACACGGCGCGGTCAACCTGGGCCAGGGTTTCCCGGACTTTTCCGCGCCGCAGCGCCTGATCGATGAGACGGCCAAGGCGATGGCCGCCGGGCTGAACCAGTACCCGCCGATGACCGGCGTGGCGCCGCTGCGCCAGGCCATCGCACAGAAGGCGCTGGACTGCTACGGCGCACAGGTCGATGCGGACAGCGAGATCACCGTCACCAGTGGCGGTACCGAGGCCATCTTCAACGCCATCCACGCCGTGGTGCGTGCCGGCGAAGAAGTGATCGTGCTCGACCCGGCCTATGACTGCTATGAACCGGCGATCGATCTGGCCGGTGCCAAGGCCGTGCATGTGTCGCTGGATCCGCAGACCTTCGCCGTCGACTGGGATCGCGTGCGTGCGGCGATCACCCCGCGCACACGCATGCTGATCGTCAACACCCCGCACAACCCGTCCGGCGCGATGCTGTCGGCGCAGGATATGCAGGCGCTGGCCGAGCTGCTGCGCGGCACGCAGATCTACCTGATCTCCGATGAGGTGTACGAACACATCATCTACGACGGCCGCCGCCATGAATCGGCGCTGCGCTACCCGGAACTGCGCGAGCGCGCGTTCGTCATCTCCAGTTTCGGCAAGACCTACCACTGCACCGGCTGGAAGATCGGCTATGCGATCGCCCCGCCGGCGCTGACCGCCGAGTTCCGCAAGGTGCACCAGTACAACACCTTCACCAGCTTCGGTCCGGCGCAGTATGGCTTCGCCGCGATGATCCGCGATGAGCCCGAACACCACCTCGAGCTGGGCGCGTTCTACCAGGCCAAGCGCGACCGTTTCCGCGAGCAGCTGTCCAGCACCCGCCTGAAGGCGCTGCCGGTCCCCGGCGGCTACTTCCAGCTGGTCGATTACTCGGCCATCAGCGACCTGCCGGACCACGAGTTCGTGAAGTGGCTGACCATCGAGAAGGGCGTGACCGCCATCCCGCTGTCGCCGTTCTACGAGAATCCGCCGGCCGGTCAGCGCCTGGTGCGCCTGTGCTTCGCCAAGAATGAAGCGACCATGGACGCGGCGATCGAACGCCTGCGCCTTCTTTGAGCGGAGCAGTGACCATGCAGGACCTGCGCATTTCCCTCGTCCAGGGCGACACCCGCTGGCATGATCCGGCGAGCAACCGTGAGTACTACGGCGCACTGCTGGCACCGCTGGCCGGCACCACCGACTTGGTGATCCTGCCGGAGACCTTCACCAGTGGCTTCTCCAACGACGCCATCGCCCAGGCCGAAGGCATGGACGGCCCGACCGTGGCCTGGGTGCGCGAGCAGGCCAGGGCCTTGAACGCGGCGGTGATCGGCAGCGTGCAGTTGCGTGATGGCGAAGGCGTCTACAACCGCCTGCTGTTCGCCACGCCCGATGGCAACCTGGAGTACTACGACAAGCGCCACCTGTTCCGTTACGGCGGCGAGCACGAGCGCTATGCTGCCGGTCGCGACCGCCTGAGCGTGGAATGGAAGGGCTGGCGGATCAATCCGCAGGTCTGCTACGACCTGCGTTTCCCGGTGTTCTGCCGCAACCGCTACAACGTGGAGCGTCCGCAGCAGCTGGATTTCGACCTGCAGATCTTCGTTGCCAACTGGCCGTCGGCACGCGCCTATGCGTGGAAGACACTGCTGCGTGCACGTGCGATCGAGAACCTGTGCTTCGTGGCGGCAGTGAATCGCGTGGGCGTCGATGGCAACCAGCTGCATTACGCCGGCGACAGCGCGGTGCTGGATTTCCTCGGTCAGCCGCAGGTGGAGATTCGCGAACGCGAACAGGTGGTCACCACCACCGTCTCGGCCGAGGCGCTGGCAGCACACCGCGCGCGCTTCCCGGCCATGCTTGATGCCGATGCCTTCCATCTGGACGAGCAGGCCTGAGCGACGGCCTGAACGCCGCCGCACCAGCGCGCGCGCCTGCATTCAACGTGCACGTGCGCGCTGTTAGATTCGCCGCCAGTCCGACCGAACTGGAAGTCCCGCCATGAACAAGCCTTCCGCCCTGCTGCTGGCGCTGTCCGCCGCAGCGTTGGCCCCCGCCGCGCACGCTGCCGGCAACCTCGATTGCGAGCTGCGCTACAACCTGTCCGGCTGGTCGTTGATCTACAAGACCGCATCCGGTAATGGCACGGTCACCTGCAGCAACGGCGCCAGCCTGCCGGTGCGCATCCAGATGAAGGGTGGCGGCCTGACCGTCGGCAAGTCGAAGATCACCAACGGGCGTGGCAGCTTCACCGGCGCGGTCAGCGTCGACGAGCTGCTGGGCACTTACGCCTCGGTCGGCGCGCATGCCGGGGCGGTGAAGTCCAGCAACGCGCAGGTGATGACCAAGGGCGACATCTCGCTGGCCCTGTCCGGTACCGGCAAGGGCTGGGACCTGGGCGTGGACGGCACCGCGTTCACCCTCAGCCGGCGCTGAGGCGCGACGGCGCGGCAGTTCCCCAGTTGATGCGGATGTAGTGGTGTTCGGAATCGCTCAACAACCGTTCAACACCGAAACCATTCTTCAGCAGCTGTGCGACCACGTCTTCGACGAGCTGCTCGCTGGCCATCACCTGGCTGAAGCCGAACACGACGTAGCGGCGGCCATTTTCCGAGCCGATCTGGATGGCGTTGTCGAGATCGCGGTAGAACAGTTCGATCGGGCGCTTGGCGGCATCGACGTTGGCGCGGGCCTGTTCGGCGGTGATGGTGATCATGGGCATCTGCCTTGTGTGGGAGAGCGCGCACGATAGCCAGCGCGCTGATGTGAATTCCGGGCGTGGCGCACAATGCTCCGTGTTTGCAGCAATTCCTAACATGAGCTGGGGACGTCGAGACGCACCGGAAAAGTGCCGCGCGCCGGTGAGCATCCTGCATCGACATGAAGTCATCGGGAAGGGATAGGGGCCAACCGCAGTGGAGGCGCGCAACGCACCGCCCAGAGGGGGTTCTGCAGCTATCCGATGCTGTGGGCGCGCAGTGCATTTACGTTTCCTTGACCCTGCAGTAACCCCGCAATGCCTAACAGGGACGTCCCAGCGATTCTGCTGGGATGATTGGAGACGCTGGAATGGAGTTCAGAACGTCCGTGCTGCTCGTGGCCCTCATCGCCACGCCCGCCATCGCCCACGCCGAGGTCTGTCTGTCCGACAGCGGACTCGTTGTGCCCTGTCCTAGCCTGCTGCCGCATCCGGTAACGGCCAGATTCGAGATCGGGACTCTGCCGCGTGTGGCTGGCTCGCCGTCGGAAATCTACATCACAGGCGGCGGCCAGGTGGATGGAACGAGTAATTTCTCGGTCTATGCCAATGGTCAGTTCCTGTGCCGTACCAATGACAATTACGACGGTGGCAACACCACGCCCATCCGCCATTGCACCGCGACCATCGCAACACCCGGGACCTATGTGATCTCGGCGTCGCGCAACAGCCCTGGCAACTTCCTTGCGCCGATGGACGAAGTGATCAACGTGCAGTAATCGGCTGTTCGCTGATCCAGGCCCCGGGGGCAGGGACCCCGGGGCCCCGCCGCCCACAGGGCAGCAGGAAGGGGGGCCTTCTTCGCCGCAATCCATGACCCGGTCTTCCCTATTCAGCTGACCCGGTTCCGCTGCCGCTGCAGCCACAAGGCCAGCAGGCCGCACGCGATGAGGGTCGGTGCCAGCAGCTGCACTGCACCGACCAGCGCCATTGCCGCACCGATCAGCAGGTAGTAGAGCAGGCCGAACAGCGCGCCTGCGCTGCCGAGACAGTGTGGATAGCCGCGCAAGGCCTGGCCGAGCACATTGGGAATGGCAAGGCCGAAGCCCGTCACCACCGGCACCATCGCCGCGACCAGGGCAGGGTGATCATGCAGCAGCGCGGCCAGCAGGCCTCCCGTCAGAACCAGTCCTGCGGCGACGCGGATGCGCGTGGTTGTGGCAACGCCTGCACGCAGCAGGCGGCCATTGCCCCACGCGCCCAGTGCCGAGCCCAGTGCCAACACCGCGCCGCTGGCGCCGAACCAGGTGGCTGGCCAGTGCAGGCGCGCAAACACGAAGGGGCCGAGCACATACCAGCTGTACATCGCCACGTTGAAGGCCATCACCAGCAACGCGTGTGACCAGATCCAGCGATCGCGCAGCAGTTCCCGCAGCAGCGGCAGCATGGGCGTGTGCGGGATATGTGCAGGACGGCTTTCGCGCAGGCCAGCCAGGCATGCGACTGCCAGCAAGGCAGCAACCAGCAGCAGGCCGGACTGTACGCCGGCATAGCCATGGGCGGCGACCAGCAGCGTGCCCAGTGCAAGGCCGATGGCCGGGCTCAGGGCCAGGGCCATGCCGATCCAGGAGAATGCCTGCGCCAACGCTGGACCCTGCAGATGGTCGCGCAGCACGGTCTGGGTCACCACCGAAGCGGCGGCGGCGCCGACTGCGGCCAACGCCTGGGCCAGCAGCACCTGGCCGAAGCTGCCAGCCATCAGCCCGCCCAGTGCAGCTACTCCGAAGACGCCGAGGCCACAGAGAAGGGCGGGGCGACGACCGATACGATCGGCCAGGCGCCCCCACAACAGCACGCCTGCAGCGAAGCCGAACAGGTACAGGCTCATGGCCTGGCTGGCGGCACTCGGCGGCAGGGCGAAGCGTTCGGCCAGATCGGCCAGGGCCGGGCTGTACAGGGTCTGTGCCAGCTGCGGAAACATCAGCAGTGCAATGGCGAGCAACAACAGGCGGCGCGACATGCGGGCGCTCCAGGAACAGGGCCGCGCATTGTGGTCGTGCCCGCAATGGCGCACCCTGTCTGTCCTGTCATCAAATGTATAAAATAGGACATGGCCTGGTTGCAGCCCGACGCGCACTTCGATGCCGATGCCTGGAGGGCTCCGGTGCTGGGGATCGCGGCCTCACTGGCGGATCACGACTCGGGTTGGCACCAGCATGCACGCGCGCAGCTGCTGTACACCCGACAGGGCTGTACGCGCCTGACCTACGGTGACCGCGTCAGCCTGTTGCCGCCCGCGCGCGCGGCGTGGATTCCGGGTGGGCTGCGCCATCGTGCGCAGATGCGCCAGGCAGTCGACTACCGTTCGTTGTACTTCGACGCCACCCTGTCGGCCCAGCTGCCCCGGCAGCCGGCGATCATCGGCGTTGGTCCGCTGCTGCAGGCCTTGCTGGAGCCGATCGCGCAGGCGCCGTTCGACCATGACTGGCAGTCGCCGCGCGCGCACCATCAACTGGCGTTGTGCGTGCTGGAAATCGCCGCTGCACCGGTGGCGCCGATGGACCTGCCTTTACCGCGTGATCCGCGGATCGCACGTTGCCTGCCGCTGGCCGAGCAGCTGCCGCCCGAACTGGGGGAGCTGGCCGCGCGCACGGGCCTGAGCGCGCGTACCGTCGGCCGGTTGATGCAGCGTGATACCGGCATGAGCTACCAGGCCTGGCGCCAGCAATGGCGACTGATGCGGGCCATGGAGTTGCTGCTGCTGGGTCATCGCGTCGCGCATGTGGCGCAGGACACCGGCTTCTCCGCCGAGAGCCCGTTCATCGCCTTCTTCCGCAGCATGACCGGCACCACGCCCGCCGCGTTCCAGCGCCACGCAAAAGGGGACGGAAGGGATTAAGTCGCTTTCGCCTCTTCGACACAGGCCGTGGCAAAAACGACTTAATCCCCTCCGTCCCCTTTTCAACGAAAAACCCCGGCCTACGCCGGGGTTTTTCATTTCAGGCGTGCCGGTGATCAGCCGCCGCGCGGGCCGCTGCGGCGCGGGCCGCCCGGACCGCGGTTGCCGCCGGGGCCACCCGGGCCACGGTTGCCACCCGGACCGCCGGGTCCGCGATTGCCGCCCGGACCACGGTTGCCACCACCCGGACCGCGACCGCCCGGACGGGCGCCCTGCGCCGGCTTGGGGCTGCCATACGGGTTGAAGCCCGGCGTGGCGTGGTCGGACGGGAAGCTCGGGGCATTGCCCGGATGGCCGTACGGGTGCTTGTTGCCCTGGCCCTGCGAGCGGTTGCCCGCACCGGCCGGACGACCCTGGCCGCCTGCGCCGCCACGGCCTTCACCGCCGAAACCGCCACGGCCCTGGCCGCCACCGGCGCCTGCGCCCGGACCCTTCGGCTTGCCATACGGACGGCCCTGGCCGCCTGCACCCGGACCACGGGCACCGGGGCCACGCGCGCCCGGGCCGGCATTGCGATGGCCGCTCGGGCCGGTGCTCACGCCATCCGGCACGTACCAGGTGCGGAACGCGGCCGGGTTGCCTTCCGGCAGCGAACGATCGTTCTTCTGGGCGCGCTGCTTGAACGGCTTCTGCGACTGCTTGGCTGCCGCTTCACCGCTGACCGTCAGGCCACCCTTGAAGCCGCCGCCCTTGCCGCCGCGACCACGGCCGCGGTCTTCGCGGACGTTATCGAAACGACGCAGCTCGCGGCCCTCGTCGGCGGTGTTGTGGCCGTTGACGTAGGCGTTGCCGCGGCCACCTTCGCGCACGCGCACGGTGGTCTTGGCGGCGCGGCGCTGGCCGATCACCGGCTGCAGCGTCAGTGCCGACGGCGCGCCTTCTTCCAGCTTCAGCTGCGCGCGCAGGGCTTCAACCTGCGTGGTGCCCAGTTCCACCGAATGGCCGCGGGCCAGTTCGCGCGGCAGGCTCACCTTGCCGTAGCGGGTGCGCTTCAGGCGGCTGACCTGGCAGCCCTGCGACTCCCACAGGCGGCGCACTTCGCGGTTGCGGCCTTCCTTAACCACGACGCGGAACCAGTCGTGCGAGTCGGTGCCGCCGATGCGTTCGATCTCGTCGAACTTGGCCGGGCCGTCTTCCAGTGCCACGCCACGGGTGAGGCGGTCGACGATGGCGTCGGAGACCTTTTCCTCGCCTTCCGGCGCACGCACGCGGACCACGTATTCGCGCTCGACCTCGAACGACGGGTGCATCATGGCGTTGGCCAGTTCACCGTCGGTGGTGGCCAGCAGCAGGCCGGTGGTGTTGATGTCCAGGCGGCCGATCGCGATCCAGCGCGCGCCCTTCAGCGGCGGCAGCGATTCGAATACGGTCGGGCGGCCTTCCGGATCATCGCGCGTGGTCACTTCGCCTTCCGGCTTGTTGTAGACCAGCACGCGCGACGGCTCGGCCAGGGCGGTGGCGACGAAGCCACGGCCATCCAGCTCGATCTTGTCGCCACTCTTGACCGACATGCCGGTCTGCGCGACTTCACCGTTGACCTTGACCAGGCCTTCGGCGATGCGCTGTTCCAGCGCGCGGCGCGAGCCGAGGCCGGCCTGGGCCAGCACCTTGTGCAGGCGCTCTTCCAGCTTGAACTGTTCGGAGGTGGCTTCGCGCTTCAGCGAGAGCTTGTTACGGGGGGTGTCACTCATCAGTTTTGCTCCGGCCGACGGTTTCGAGGTCGGCCTCTGGTTCGGAATCGGCTTGGTCAACAGCCACGGTCGTCATCGCGACGGCGTTGTCTTCGCGTTCGTTCACTGGCACCGCGCGCTCGCCCGGCGCGGAATCGGGGTGCCCATCATCGAGGGGCGAAGGTGCTTGCTCATCGATAGCCGCCGCAGGAGCTGCGTCGGCGGAATCGGGGGTGTCACTGCCGGCCAGGCCGGCATCATCGTTCGCGGCAGCGCCTTCGTCGCCGGCCGAGATGTCAGGACCGTCGGCGCTTGCTGCTGCGGGCGCATCGCGGTCCAGGGACAGCTGGGGTTCCAGCTCGCCCAGGTCCTTCAGTTCCGACAGAGGCGGCAGCTCATCCAATCGCTTCAGGCCGAAATAATCCAGAAAGCCCTTGGTGGTGCCGAACAGCGCAGGCTTGCCGGGCACATCGCGGTGGCCGACCACGCGGATCCACTCGCGTTCTTCCAGCGCCTGGATGATGTTGCTGCTGACCGCCACGCCGCGTACCTGCTCGATCTCGCCGCGGGTGATCGGTTGCCGGTAGGCGATCAGCGCCAGGGTTTCCAGGGTGGCGCGGGTGTAACGGGTCTTGCGTTCGGTCCACAGCCGGCTGATCCAGCCATGCACTTCGCCGGTCACCTGGTAGCGGAAGCCGGAGGCGACCTCGACCAGTTCCACGCCGCGGCCTTCGCAGGCTTCGCGCAGGCGTTCCAGCGCGCGTTCGATGCTGCCCGGCGGTGCCGGTTCCTCTTCCGGGAACAGGTCCTTCAGCTGGGCCAGGGTGAGCGGCTGACTGGAGGCCAGCAAGGCACCCTCGACAATGCGGTTGATCAGCAGTTGATCCATCGGCAGTCAGCGCTCACTCGTCTGCATTGGCGGCGTCGTTGTCGTCGAACTCGCTGCTGAACTGCAGCGGGGCATTGGTGTTGCCGGCGGCCAGCGATTTCACGTAGATCGGCGCCAGTGGTTCTTCCTGGACGATGTCCAGCAGCTGTTCCTTGGCCAGTTCCAGCACCGCCAGGAACGTGACCAGCACGCCCAGCTTGCCTTCTTCGGCCGTGAACAGCCCTTCAAAACGATAGAACTTGCCATCTTCCAGGCGTCCCAGCACTTCGCCCATGCGTTGCCGCACGCTCAATGCCTCACGCTTGATGGCGTGACCGCTGAACAGCTCGGCGCGCTTGAGCACGTCGTGCAGGGCCAGCAGCATCTCCTTCAGGTCCACCGGCGGCGGCAGCTTCACCGTGGCGCGTTCGGGCATGAAGGCGTGCGCCACTGTCGTGTCGCGGTCCTGGCGGGGCAGGGCATCGATGTCCTCGGCGGCCTGCTTGAAACGTTCGTACTCCTGCAGCCGGCGCACCAGTTCGGCGCGCGGGTCGGCTTCATCGCCTTCCTCGCTGACCGGGCGCGGCAGCAGCATGCGCGACTTCACCTCGGCCAGGATCGCTGCCATCACCAGGTACTCGGCGGCCAGCTCGAAGCGCAGCTCGCGCATCACGGTGATGTATTCCACGTACTGCCGGGTGATCTCGGCTACCGGAATGTCCAGGACATCCAGGTTCTGGCGGCGGATCAGGTACAGCAGCAGGTCCAGCGGGCCTTCGAAGGCATCCAGGATGACTTCCAGCGCGTCCGGCGGAATGTACAGGTCCTGCGGAATCTGCAGGACCGGTTGCCCATGCACCACGGCCAGCGGCATTTCCTGCTGCTGTGGGGCGGGCGGCCGGGTTGGCGGGTTCGCGTCGAGCGCGAGTTCGGAAGTCATCTAATGGACATCAGGATTGCAACGGACCAGTCGCGGCACCGGGTTCGCCGGGCCAACGCCACGGAGCCCCAGGGCACCAGACACGCCGGGATCGGCGCGATTCCACACATATCAAACAGCAGGACGCGCCGCACGAAACGGCGGCGACGGAACTACGGGGAGGTCGTCTACGTGGCCCGGCCAGGTGGACCGGTTTGAAGCAGCGGGACGGTCGTCGGGGGCTGCGTTGGCCGCAAAAACCGACGGGCTGCTGCATCCAGCCACGTGCAATGGAGTCTAGGGTAAGCCTTTGTTGCGCCAGTGTCCAGCCGGGCCGGAGCAGGGGTCGCATTGGCTAGAATCTGCGGACCCGACAACGCAAGCGAGGAAATGCCGGTGTGGTATGTGATCGAAGGGTATGACGGCCAGGATGTGCTGGCGCAGCGGCTGCAGGCGCGGCCGGAACACCTGGCGCGGTTGCACGCGCTGCGCGACGAGGGACGCCTGCTGCTGGCCGGCCCGTGCCCGGCGGTGGACAGTGAAGACCCGGGCCCGGCCGGTTACAGCGGCTCGGTGGTGATCGCGCAGTTCGAGTCGCTGCTGCAGGCCCAGGCCTGGGCCGACGCCGACCCGTACGTGGCCGCCGGCGTCTACACCCGCGTGCAGGTGCGACCGTTTCGCAAGGTGTTGCCGTGAACGCGGAACGGATCTCGCGAATGCGTGATGCGCTGCAGCATGCCCTGGCGCCGAGCGTGCTCGAGATCGAAGACGACAGCCATCGCCACGCAGGCCATGCCGGTGCGCGCGATGGCCGCGGCCATTTCAACGTGCATGTGGTGAGTGAACGCTTTGCCAGACTGGGCCCGCTGGCCCGGCATCGCGCGGTGTACGCCGCGCTGGGGGTGATGATGGAGACCGACATCCACGCGTTGTCCATCCGCGCGCAGACCCCGTCAGAACAGGGCTGAGCCCTTGTCCCACGCTGTCCTGGCGGGTCCCCGCGGGGGCTCGCTGCAGACAGATTTCCATGTCCATTTCGGGACATTCGCCTAACGGACTGTTTACAAGCCCAGATGGAAACGCTTACATTCCGCGCCAATGCTGGTAGGTCCAAGCCGTGGAGGGCGGCTTCGTGAACAAGGCAGCTATCACAATCAAAGACGTCGCACGCGAAGCCCGGGTCTCCGTGGCCACGGTTTCCCGCGCGCTCAACGGGCATGAAAATGTCGCCGAACCGGTCCGCCAGCTTGTGCTGGAGGTCGCCGCACGGCTGCGTTACACCCCGCACGCCGCCGCCCGCAGCCTGAGCAGCCGCCGCACCAATACGGTGGGCGTGGTGCTGCCGGACCTGTACGGCGAATTCTTCTCCGAGCTGATGCGTGGCATCGACAATGTCGCCCGTAGCCGCCGCCAGCACCTGCTGGTGTCCAGCTACCACGGTGACCAGGAGCAGCAGGGTGCGGCCCTGCGCGCCATGCGCGGCCGCGTCGACGGCCTGCTGGTGCTCTCGCCCTATGCCGAGAGCCCGGGCTTCCTGACAGACAACCTGCCGCAGTCGTTGCCGACGGTGTTGATCAACACCTATCTGCCCGGGCAGGACCACCCGGTGCTGAGCATCGACGACCATGCCGGTGCGATGGCGATGACCCGTCATCTGCTTGACGCTGGCCACCGTCGCATCGCTTTCATTTCTGGCCCGGATCTCAACTTCGACGCGCGCGAGCGCCTGCGCGGCTTCCGTGACGCGCTGGCGGCTTTTGGCGGTGGCGCCGAAGGCATCGAGCTGCCCGGTGATTTCGACGAAGCTTCCGGCCATCGCGCCGGTCAGGAGTTGCTGGCAGCCGGAGCGCTGCCTGATGCCGTGTTCGCCGCCAACGACATGATGGCGCTGGGCTGCCTGTATGCGTTCACGCAGGCAGGGGTCCGTGTCCCGGCCGATGTGGCCTTGGCGGGTTTCGATGATATTCCACTGGCGCGTTTCGTCCACCCGTCGCTGACCACCATGCAGGTCAGCATCGCCGAGCTCGGCGACCGGGCCATGACGCGCCTGCTGCAGTTGATGGACGGCACCTCCACGGACGGGACAGGGGATAAGCAGACCCTGGTTCCCCGCTTGATAGTTCGCGATTCCACCACTCCGCCATCGGGCCGTTGAAGCCAGAGGCGTTCCTTCTTTTTTGATTGATCGCAGGGACCGCGCGAGCGGTTACCGCCACCCGGAGATTGAGTTGATGATGCACACCACCTTCCGCACGCCGGCGCGCCGGCTGCTGAGCACCGCACTGGTCAGCTGCCTGATGCTGGCCGCCGCCCCGAACGTCATGGCGCAGTCGGCCAATGCCAGCCTGCGCGGCCAGGTGTCCGGCGCCCAGGCCGGCGCCGAAGTGACCGCCACCAACATCGCCACAGGCACCGTCCGTCGCGGCACCGTCCGTGCCGATGGCAGCTACTCGCTGATGGGCCTGGACCCGGGCACCTACGACGTGGTCGCCAACGGCCAGTCGCAGAAGGTCACCGTCACCGTGGCCTCGACCGCGACGCTGAACTTTGCCGGCGCTGCCAGCAGCACCCCGGGTTCGACCGCGGCCACCAACCTGGACACCGTCAACGTCGTCGCGCCGACCCTGCTGCAGGAAGTGCGCACGTCCGAAGTCGGCAAGACCGTCAGCCTGCAGCAGATCCAGACCACCCCGCAGGTCTCGCGCAACTTCCTGGAGTTCGCCGACGCGGTGCCGGGCATGATCTTCACCCGCGATGCCAAGGGCAATACTTCGCTGCGTGGCGGCGCGACCAACTCCGACGGTACCAACGTCTACATCGACGGCGTGGGCCAGAAGAGCTACGTCAAGGGTGGCGGCATTTCCGGCCAGTCCGGCAGCGCGGGTAATCCGTTCCCGCAGCTGGCCATCGGTGAGTACAAGGTCATCACCGGCAACTACAAGGCCGAGTACGGCCAGGTGTCCAGCGCCGCGATCACCGCCGCGACCAAGTCGGGTACCAACGAGTTCAAGGGTGAGACCTTCTACCGTTATACCAACGAAAGCATGCGTGCGATGACCCCGGCCGAACGCCAGCCGGGCAAGAGCAAGGAAGACTCGGCCGAGAAGGAGTACGGCTTCGCGCTGGGTGGCCCGATCATCAAGGACAAGGCCCACTTCTTTGTCACCTATGAAGCCAAGCGCTTCGACCTGCCGGTGACCATCGCGCCGGATGGTGCGGTGAGCTCGGCGGCCGCCAAACTGCCAGCCGATGGTCTCGCGGGTCTCGGCCCGGCCAGCCAGCCGTTCCAGCAGGACCTGATCTTCGCCAAGATCGACTTCGAGCCGACCGACAACGATCGCATCGAACTGACCTTCCAGGACCGCGACGAAACCCAGCAGCAGTTCAGTGACCAGACCGCCAAGGTGCACGGCAAGGTGGTGGACAACACCGATCGCCGCTACGCCCTGCGCTGGAACCACAGCGGCGAGCGGTTCTACAACGAACTGATGGTCACCCATGAAGATGCGTTCAATAATCCGCTGCCGCTGACCTACGGCAACGGTATCGTCTACACCGCGCCGGACTTTGGTGACAAGAACCGGAACACCCCGCAGGAAAAGACCCTCGTCCAGATCGGCGCAGCCGATGCGTTCGCCTCTCAGGTGAAGGGCCAGAAGGGCTGGGCGATCGAGGACAACCTGACCCTGGACGGCCTGCAGTGGGCCGGCGACCACACCATCAAGATGGGCGCCAAGTACAAGCAGATTGATCTGTACGCCTCGGATGCGGCGCAGATCAATCCGCAGTTCTTTTACACCATCGACAACCCTGCCTTCTCCTCCGGCACCCCCTACAAGGCTCAGTTCACCAAGGCCAGTACTGGTGTCACCGGCGTGCAGTCCGAGGTGCGCGCCAAGGTCAAGCAGATTGGTCTGTTCATCCAGGATGACTGGCAGGTCAACGATCATCTGCAGCTGAACATCGGCCTGCGCTGGGATTACGAAAAGAACCCGGTCTATACCGATTTCGTGACCCCGCCAGAGGTTGTGAACGCATTGTTCTCGCAGGACAGGCATGCGCCTCCGGGCCAGACCTATGCGCAGACGCTGGCGCTCAGTGGTTTGAACGTCAACGACTACATCAGCACCGGCCACAATCGCAAGAATTTCAAGAATGCCTGGCAGCCGCGCCTGGGCTTCTCGTATGACGTAAACGCCGATGAGCAGCACGTGTTCCATGGTGGCGCCGGCCGGTCCTATGATCGCGACCTGTTCGACAACCTGGCACTGGAAACCACGAAGCTGGCACTGCCGCAGCCGACCGTGTTCTTCCGCAACCCGGCCACCGGTAGCTGCATGTACGGGCAGACTCCGTGCTTTGACTGGAATCCGAACCTGATGAACGGCATCGAGAACGTGCAGGCACTGCTGGGTTCCACCAGCAATGAAGGCATGGAAGTCGATCTGCTGAACAACAACATGAAGGTGCCGTACTCCGACCAGTTCAGCCTCGGCATGAGCAACCAGATCGGCGAGTGGCTGACCGATGCCACGATTTCACGCACGCTGACCTACGATGGCTTCGCCTACACGTTGGGCAACCGTTTCAACAACGGCAATTTCTTCGACAACCAGATGCTGTGCGGCGCTGACGAGCCGACCTACGGGCAGCCGTGGGGCTGCAGCATTCCGGGCTTCGGCAGCCTGATCATCGGCCAGCAGGGCATCAAGACCCGCTCCACCCAGATCCTGCTGTCGGCGCAGAAGCCGTACAGCAAGGAGAGCGGCTGGGGCACCTCGATCGCCTATACCTGGACCAATGCTCGCCACAACCGCAATATCAACGAGCACTATTCGTTCGATCGCGGCACCATCGGTGAGTACCCGACCATCAAGTCCAACGGCGCGCCGCGTCACCGCCTGGTGGTCACCGGCTCGTATGACGGTTTCTGGGGCATCACTTTCGGTGGCAAGCTGACCCTGGCCACGCCGACCCCGGGTAACGACTGGTCCTGCATCGCGCAGGCCGGCAACTCGAACTGCATGCCGACCCCGGCTGCCGGTACACCGTCGGGCAATGGCCACTTCCTGCTCGGCGGCAAGATCTTCGGCTACCGCTCGTTGGATCTGCAGGCGACCAAGACCTTCAAGCTGGCCGGCGATACCGAGCTGTATGCTCGCATCGACATCATCAACGTGCTCAACTTCGACAACTTCTCCAAGCTGAACTACGTGAAGAGCGACGGCAAGCTGCTGGTGAGCTACAACGAGACCGGCGACATCATTGGTACTCCGCGCCAGATCAAGGCCGAAGTGGGCTTCCGCTTCTAAGCCCGGATGTAGATGCACGACCCGATGCCGCCGTTCCGCCGGCGGCATCGGCTGCTTGAAAACGGCAATGGCCGGCCCCGCGCCGGTCCATTGCCCATGCCGCTGCCGGCCAGGGGGCAGCGGCATGGGCAATGATCGCGGTGTCAAACCACGTTTTTCGTGGTTTTTTCAGAACGCATCTTGTAAACGATTTCAGATCATTGGACGGTATGCTTTCCCATCGATCAGACCACCGGAGAAATCGCGCCATGCAGGCACGCCATCTGTTGTCCGCCGCAGCGTTGAGCCTGGCCGTGGCCGCCTGCCAGCCGGCCCAGCAGGAACCTGCCAAGCCGCGGCCGCCGGTGATCCTGATCGAGGCCGACGCACCGCCGCGGCCGATGAAGCCGGTGCTGCCGCCGTTGTTCGATGACATCGAGCGTCGTACCTTCCAGTTCTTCTGGGATACCACCAACGAGATCAATGGCCTGACCCCGGATCGCTATCCGTCGCGGCCGTTCGCCAGCATCGCCTCGGTCGGCTTCGCACTGACCGCGTACCCGATCGGCATCGAGAACGGCTGGGTCAGCCGCAACCAGGCGATCGACCGCACCCTGACCACGCTGAAGTTCTTCCGCGACGTGCCGATGGGCCCGCAGCGCACCGGCAAGGCCGGCTACAAGGGCTTCTACTACCACTTCCTGGACATGCAGGAAGGGCGTCGCTACGACAGCTGGGTTGAGCTGTCCTCGGTGGATACCGCGCTGCTGATGATGGGCGTGCTGTTCGCGCAGTCGTACTACGACGGCGACGATCCGCGTGAGAAGGAGATCCGCCAGATCGCCGACACGTTGTACAAGAAGGTCGACTGGCCGTGGCTGCAGCAGCGTGCACCGCTGATCTCGATGGGCTGGTTCCCCGAGAGCGGCTTCATCGACCACGACTGGATGGGCTACAACGAGGCGATGATGGTCTACATCCTTGCCCTGGGCTCGCCGACGCACCCGGTCAGCCCGGATGCGTGGACGGTGTGGACGCGTACCTATGACAACGACTGGGGCGTCTACCAGGGCCAGGAATACCTGTCCTTCGGCCCGCTGTTCGGCCACCAGTACAGCCACGTCTGGATCGACTTCCGCGATATCCAGGATGCGTACATGCGCGAGCGCGGCAGCACCTACTTCCTCAACAGCCGCTCGGCCGCACTGGCCCAGCGCGAGTACGCCATCGCCAACCCGATGCAGTGGAAGGAGTATGGCGAGAATGTGTGGGGCCTGACCGCCAGTGATGGACCACAGAACACCACCCAGGACTATCGCGGCGAGCAGCGCCAGTTCCGCCATTACTCCTCGCGCGGCGCCGGCCTGCGCGAGAACTTCGATGACGGCACCATCGCTCCCACCGCTGCGATCGCGTCGGTGGTGTTCGCGCCGGAGCAGGTGATTCCGGCCACGCTGGAGATGCACAAGCGCTTTGGCGATTACATCTACTCCAGCTACGGCTTCCTGGATTCATTCAACCCCAGCTTCAACTACGACATCCCGATCAAGACCGGCCGCCTGGTGCCGGATCGCGGCTGGGTCGCCAGCGATTACATCGCCATCGATCAGGGCCCGATCCTGACCATGATCGCCAACTACCGCGATGACTTCGTCTGGGAAGTCATGAAGAAGAACCCGTACATCCGCAAGGGCCTGGAACGGGCCGGGTTCAGTGGTGGCTGGCTGGCACCGGAAGGTTCGTTCCAGCCGCTGGAACTGCAGAAAGACGAAAAGGCCGCGGCGGCACGCGCGGTGGGTATCGCCGAATCACGCGCGGCTGCCGCGCAGGAACAGAAGAACAATGCCAACCGCACCACAGGCCAGGGCAAGTAACCCGATGCCGAACTGGATCGACCGCCTGCGCCGCTGGGCGCTGCCTGCCTTGGCCGCATTGGCCGTGGCCGGCTGCGCCCGTACCGATCCGGGCACCACCACCGTACGTTTCTGGGCGATGGGCCGCGAGGCGGAGGTGGTCAGCGAGCTGATCCATGAGTTCGAGGCCGAGAATCCGGGCATCAAGGTGGATGTGCAGAACATCCCGTGGACGGCCGCGCACGAGAAGCTGCTGACCGCGTTCGCCGCCGACGGCCTGCCGGACGTGTGCCAGCTGGGCAACACCTGGGTACCGGAGTTCGCCGAGCTTGATGCGCTGACGCCGCTGCAGCCGTTCGTGCAGCGCTCGGCCGTGGTCGACCCGAAGGACTACTTCCAAGGCATCTGGGATACCAATGTGATCCACGGCGCGCTGGTGGGCGTGCCGTGGTATGTCGATACGCGCCTGATCTTCTACCGCAAGGATCTGCTGGCCAAGGCCGGTTACGACCACCCGCCGCGCACGTGGCAGGAGTGGGACGAACAGATGGCGGCGATCAAGCGCATGCAGGGCCCGAACCGCTATGCGGTGCTGATGCCGATCAACGAGTTCGAGCAGCAGCTGTCGCTGGCGCTGCAGCAGCCCGATCCGCTGCTGCGCGACGATGACACCCGCGGCAATTTCGCCAGCCCGGGGTTCCGCCGCACGCTGGCCTTCTACGCCAACATGTTCGAGCAGGGCTGGGCGCCGAAGATGTCCGAGACGCAGATCTCCAACGTCTGGGACGAGTTTTTCCGTGGCTTCAATGTGTTCTACATCTCCGGCCCCTGGAACATCCGCGAGTTCAAGAAGCTGCAGCCCAAGGAGCTGGAAGGGCAGTGGGGCACGGCCGCGTTGCCGGGTCCGGACGGTCCGGGCGCCGGTATTGCCGGTGGCACCAGCCTGGTGATCTTCCGCAAGTCGCAGCAGAAGGAAGCCTCCTGGAGGCTGATCGAGTTCCTGTCGCGCCCGGAAATCCAGGCCCGCTTCCATTCCATCATCGGCGACCTGCCGCCGCGTCGCAGTACCTGGAACGCACCGTCGCTGGCCAATGATCCTCTGGCCGCTGCGTTCCGTGACCAGCTGGAGCGGGTCAAGCCGACGCCGAAGGTGCTTGAGTGGGAGCGCATCGTGCAGGAAATGCGCATCGTCACCGAGAAGGTGGTGCGTGGTGGCCTGGCGCAGGACAAGGCCGTGGAAGAGCTGGACCAGCGCGTGGACAAGGTGCTGGCCAAGCGCCGCTGGATGCATGAACAACAACGCCTGCAGCAGCGCGTGCCGTCGCCGCAATCGAGCAGTGCCGTGGCCGCCGGGAGCGCGCAATGAAACGTACTTCGCTTGCCGGCTGGATTTTCGCCGGTCCCTCGCTGATCGTGCTGGGCATGTTCTTCGGCCTGCCGGTCGCCTCGGCGCTGGCGCTGAGCGTGACCGACTTCGACCTCTATGCACTGGCTGACAGCAGCAACCTGCGGTTCGTCGGCCTCGGCAATTACATCGACCTGCTGCAGACGCCGATGTTCTGGAAGTCGCTGTGGAACACCACCTACTTCGTGTTGATCGGCGTGCCGTTGTCGATTGGCGTGTCGCTGGGTGCGGCGATGCTGCTGAATGCACCGGCCGCACGCTTCAAGGCGCTGTTCCGCACCGCCCTGTTCGCGCCGGTGGTGACCACGCTGGTGGCGGTGGCGGTGATCTGGCGCTACCTGTTCCATACCAGCTACGGCCTGGTGAACTACGGCCTGGGTCATCTGGGCATCAGCCCGATCGACTGGCTGGGCGATCCCAACTGGGCGATGCCGACCATCATGCTGTTCGCGGTGTGGAAGAACTTCGGCTACAACATGGTGATCTTCCTGGCCGGCCTGCAGGCCATCCCGCATGACCTGTACGAGGCGGCCCGTATCGACGGTGCTTCGCGCTGGAAGCAGTTCCTGCACATCACCCTGCCGATGCTCGGCCCGGTGCTGCTGGTGGTCGGCGTGATCACCGTGTCGGGCTACTTCCAGCTGTTCGCCGAACCGTACGTGATGACCCGCGGCGACCCACTGCAGAGTACCGTCAGCGTGCTGTATTTCATGTTCGAGGAAGGCTTCAAGTGGTGGAACCTGGGGCGCGCCTCCGCAGTGGCGTTCCTGCTGTTCCTGATCATCCTGGCGGTGACCACCGTGATGCTGCGTTTCGGCCGCAAGAGGCAGTTGGTATGAGTCGTGAAATCGGCCAGTCGCGCTGGTACCCGTGGTTGATCAATGGTGCGTTGCTGGTGCTGGCGCTGGTCAGCCTGGCGCCGCTGCTGTGGATGCTCTCGGTCTCGTTCATGCCGCAGGGCGAGGCGACCCACTTCCCGCCGCCGCTGCTGCCATCGAGCATCACCACGCGCAACTACCATGAGTTGTTCGCGCGCACCGGCATGGGCGGCAACTTCGCCAACAGCCTGCTGGTGTCGGTCGGTATTACGCTGGGTTCGCTGCTGCTCAACACGATGGCCGGCTATGCCTTCGCCAAGCTGAACTTCGTCGGCCGCGAGCGCCTGTTCCAGGTGCTGATGGCGGCGCTGGTGATTCCGGCGCAGGTGGCGATGCTGCCGCTGTTCCTGCTGATGAAGCAGCTGGGCCTGGTCAACAGCTTCGGCGGCGTGATCGTGCCGGCGCTGGCCAGCGTGTTCGGCATCTTCCTGGTGCGGCAGTACGCGCGTTCGATTCCGGACGAGCTGCTGGAAGCGGCCCGCATCGACGGGGCAGGGGAGCTGCGCATCTTCTTCCAGATCGTGCTGCCGATGCTCAAGCCCGTGCTGGTGACCCTGGCGATCTTCACCTTCATGGGGGCATGGAACGATTTCATGTGGCCGTTGATCGTGTTGACCGATCAGGAGCACTACACTTTGCCGGTGGCGCTGGCCACCCTCTCGCGCGAGCACATCATGGACGTGGAAATGATGATGGCCGGCGCGGTGGTCACCGTGGTCCCGGTGCTGGCGCTGTTCCTGGTGCTGCAGCGGTACTACATCCAAGGTCTGTTGCTGGGGAGCGTCAAGGGATGAAGCGAGCGATCGCCGTTGGACTGGGCCTGTTGTGGACCTCCCTGGCGATCGCCGCACCCCCGGCGCTGCCGGCACCGAAGGTGCTGGACGACTTCGACGACATCGCGGCCTGGAAGCTGGTGCTGTCCGACCAGGTCAGCGGTTCGCTGCGGCCGGTCAGCGGCGCTGGTGGTGGCCGCGCGCTGTGCCTGGACTATGACTTCCACGATGTCTCCGGCTACGTCGGCATCCGTCGCGCGCTGAACATCGAATACCCGGTCAATTACCGCTTCGGTTTCCAGCTGCGCGGTGATTCGCCGGGCAACGACCTGCAGTTCAAGCTGATCGATACCAGTGGCGACAACGTTTGGTGGGTCAACCGGCCCGGCTACAGCTTCCCCAGGGCGTGGACGCCGGTCCAGTACCGCCGCCGCCAGATCGACAAGGCGTGGGGTCCCTCGCCCGAGAAGGAGATGGCACGCAGTGCTGCGGTCGAGTTCACGATCTACAGCAAGGTCGGCGGCCGCGGCACGGTGTGCTTCGACAAGCTGACCCTGCAGGGCCTGCCAGCTCAGGATGATTCGGCGCTGGTGCCATCGGTGATTGCCGATACCGCCACCGCGCTGCAGGACCGCATGATCGACGGCAAGAGCGATACGTTCTGGATCAGTGGTGGCGTCAAGCAGCAGACCATCAGCCTGGACCTGCACAAGAGCCGCGAGATCGGCGGTGCGGTGATCGACTGGCTGCCGAATCTGGAAGCCCGCCGCTATACCGTGCGCACTTCCGAGGATGGCCGTGACTGGCGTACCGTGCGTGAAGTGACCAGTGGTGCCGGTGGCCGCGACTGGCTGGCGCTGCCGGACACCGATGCGCGCTACGTGCGCTTCGATCTGCAGGACGGGCCGAACTGGCGCTATGGCATCCGTGACATCACGCTCAAGCCGCTGGCCTTTGCCGCCACCCCGAACGCTTTCCTCTCCTCGGTCGCCGCCGACCTGCCACGCGGCTCGCTGCCACGTGCCTATGTGGGTGAGCAGCCGTACTGGACCCTGCTCGGCCTCGATGGCGGCCAGGAACAGGCGCTGATCAGCGAGGACGGCGCACTGGAGCCGGCCAAGGGCAGCTTCAGCATCGAACCGTTCATCCGCCTCGATGGCAAGCTGCTGGACTGGTCGAAGGTGGCGATCACCCAGTCGCTGCAGGATCATTACCTGCCGATCGCCAACGTCGATTGGGTGCATGAAAAGGTTGGCCTGGCGGTGACCGGCTTCGTGCAGGGCACGCCGGAGCGCGCGCAGCTGATCGGCCGCTACCGGCTGAGCAATCCGGACAAGGTCGCACACGAATACACCCTGGCACTGGCGATCCGTCCGTGGCAGGTCAATCCGCCCACGCAGTTCCTCAACACCGTCGGTGGCTTCAGCCGCATCGATGCACTGGATGTCGGCGAGCAGCTGGTGCGGGTCAACGGCGAGCCGCGCCTCTATCCGCTGCAGGTGCCGGACGCGCGCTTTGCCAGTACGTTCGATGGCAAGCTCGATGCGATGCACCTGGCGGACGGCAAGTACCCGGCTGAGACCGCGGTGAAGGACAGCACCGGCATGGCGTCGGGCGCGTTGATCTATACGATCAAGCTCGAGCCTGGCCAGAGCCGCGAGGTGGCGGTGGTGCTGCCACAGACCGGTGGCTGGGCGCCGCAGGCGCTGGACGTGGCCAAGGCGCAGGCGCAGGTGGCCGAACAATGGCGCAAGAAGCTGGGCGTGGTCACGCTGCAGGTGCCCGCTGCAGGCCAACCGCTGGTCGATACCCTGCGCACGGCGGTCGCGCACATGCTGATCTCGCGGGTCGGGCCGCGGCTGCAGCCGGGCACGCGTTCGTATGCGCGCAGCTGGATCCGCGATGGCGCGATGATTTCCGAGGGCCTGCTGCGCATGGGCCGCAGCGATGCGGTGCGTGACTACATCAACTGGTATGCGCCGTACCAGTTCGAGAACGGCAAGGTGCCGTGCTGCGTCGATGCGCGCGGCAGTGATCCGGTGCCGGAGAACGACAGCCATGGCGAGCTGATCTACAGCATCGCCGAGTACGGGCGTTACACCGGCGACAGCACCTTCACCGAGCTGATGTGGCCGCACGTGCAGGGCGCTTACACCTACATGGAGCAGCTGCGCGCCAGCGAGCGCACTGAAGAGAACCGCGCGCGCAACCCGGCGTTCTACGGGATGATGCCGGCCTCGATCAGCCACGAAGGCTATTCGGCCAAGCCGATGCACTCGTACTGGGACAACTTCTGGGCGTTGCGCGGCTACAAGGACGCGGCGCTGCTGGCGACCCAGCTGGGTAAGGTCGAGGCGATGCAGATTGCCGAATCGCGCGATCAGTTCAGGGATGACCTGCAGGCCTCGCTGTTGTCGGCGATGCAGCAGCACAGCATCGACTACCTGCCGGGCTCGGCCGAGCTGGGCGATTTCGATGCGACCTCGACCACGATCGCACTGGCGCCTGGCGGCGAGCAGGGCCGACTGCCGCAGCAGGCCCTGGAGGCGACCTTCGAACGCTACTGGAACGAGTTCGTCGCGCGGCGCGATGGCAAGCGCGAGTGGAAGGACTACACCCCGTACGAATGGCGCAACGTGGCCGCGTTCGTGCGCCTGGGCTGGCGCGACCGCGCCTGGCAGGCCACCGAGTTCTTCTTCAAGGACCGCGCACCGCAGGCCTGGAACCAGTGGGCCGAAGTGGTCTCGCGCACGCCGCGCAAGCCGTTCTTCGTCGGTGACCTGCCGCATGCCTGGGTGGCCTCGGACTTCGTGCGCTCGGCCTTGGACATGTTCGCCTACAACCGTGACATGGACGATGCGCTGGTGCTGGCCGCCGGCGTACCGAGCGCGTGGCTGCAGGGTGAGGGTGTCGCGGTGCAGGGCCTGCGTACGCCACAGGGCCAGCTCAATTACCGCCTGCAGCGCAGCGACAAGCAGCTGGTGCTGGAGGTGCAGCCGGGCCTGGTGCCGCCGGTGGGGGGCGTGGTGCTGCCATGGCCGTACGCGGGTGATCCGGGCGAGGTGACGGTCAACGGCGAAGCCGCCGAGTGGATCAACAAGGAACTGCACGTGCACCAGCTGCCGGCGCGGATCGAGATCGAAGTGCCGAGCGCGGTGCGCCGCGCCGAGCGCAAGGGACAGTAACGATGAAGCAGCAGGGGGCGAGGGTGCGCACATCGGTGCGTGCCCTGGGGCTGGCCATTGCATTGACATTGCCGGGCGTGTTGATGGCGGCCGAACCGGCTGCCACGACCGCGGCGCCCGACGTTGCCAGCGCGCCGGGCATGAGCATGGTCACCTTCAACCTGCATCATGACCGCGAAGACTGGCCGAGCCGGCGCCGCACCATTCTGGCCGAACTCAAGCGCCTGCAGCCGGATGCGGTTGCCCTGCAGGAGGTGATCCAGCGCCGCAACGTGCGCAACCAGGCGCAATGGCTGGCCAGCCAACTCGGCTACAGGTACGTGTTCGTGTCCACCGATCCGGTTGGGGCGCCCAAGCGCTACGGCAATGCGCTGCTGACGCGGCGGCCGATCCTCGCCCAGGGGGATCATCTGCTGCAGCCGTTGGACGACTACCGAACGGTTGCTCACCTACGCATCGACGTCGATGGCACGCCGGTGAACGTCTATGCCACGCACCTCAACGAGCGCAGTGACGAGAGCGGGCAGCGCATCCGCCGCAGCCAGGTCGAGGACCTGCTACGCTTCATCACTGCAACGTCGGCCGGTGCTCCGGTGGTGATCGCCGGCGACTTCAATGCGCTGGTGGATGCTGGTGACCTGAGCGAGCTGCGCAGCCACTACGGCGACAGCTACGGCAGCGTGCACGTCAACACTGACCTGGCCGGGGTCAGTACATTGAACCGGCACTACTACCAGGCACCCTCGCGGATCGACCACATCTTCTTCCAGCAGGACGAGATGGTCGCGCGTGAGGCCAAGCTCCTGTTCGACCAGCCCGATGACAGCGGTCGCTGGGCCTCGGACCACTACGGCGTGTGGACCCGTCTGCAGTTCGCGCCGAAACCCTGACGGAGCACGCTTCGGTAGGTGCCAACCTTGGTTGGCACGGACGTGTCCGCGTCCGCTCCAACAACGGCGCCGACCAAGGTCGGCCTTTTCCAGAGCGCTGCACGCGCCGGAGGCACAAACAAAAACGGCGGGGATCATTGATCCCCGCCGTTTCGTTTTCATGCGATCAAAGAGCGATCAGTTCGCCGGCGGCGTGCGCTTGGCAGTCTCTTCGTCTTCTTCGTCGGCCTTGGCTTCTGCAGCCTGGGCTGCAGCGTCGGCATGGCCATCGGCGACCGGGTCGATCAACGGCGTCACCACCGCTTCGGCGACCGGGGCAGCGGCTTCGATCGGCGCGGCTTCCACCGCCACCGGAACGACCGGCTGTTCGGCGGCCACGACGGGCTCAACGACCGGCTTGGCTTCAACCACCGACGCAGCCTCAACGGCCTCCGGATTGGCTTCAACCACCGGAGTGGCTTCGACGATCTCCGGCTTGGCTTCAACCACCGGCGCAGCTTCGACCGCCGCCGGCTTCGCTTCGATCACCGGAGCGGCTTCAGCCACCGGGGCTGCTTCAACCGCGACCGGCTGTGCTTCGGTCACCGGCGCAATGACTTCGATCACCGGCGCGGCAGCGGCTACCGGCTGGGCCGGGGTCGCGGCGTCGATGGCATCGAGCATGCTGGTCTGCACCGGCGAGGACACCGCTTCGGTCTTCGCAGCAGCTTCGACCGGGGCCTGCACTTCAGCCACGACCGGGGCGGCGGCTTCGACCACGGCGCTGCTCACCACGGCAACCGGTGCGGCGGCAACGGCGGCGGCAGCACGGACCGGCTTCGAGGCGTCGGCAACGACCGGCTCGACTTCGTCATCGAAGTCGAACTCCGGCTGCGAACGGGCCGGCTGCGCAACAGCGACCGGCGCAGTGCCGGCAGTACTGTCGACGTTCGGCTCGGCGCCGTCGGCGTCATCACTGTCATCACCCTCGTCCTGGTCATCACCCAGAGCGTCGCTGCCGGCGGCGTTCTCGGCGCCACCGCGACGACGACGACGGCCACCACGACGGCCACGGCGACGGCGGGTCGCGCCTTCGCCTGCCTGCTCGCCATTGGCGTCGGTTGCGGCCTCGTCACCGGCAACCGCAACCACCTCGGCCTCGTTGGCACCGGTCTCGACCGCTACTGCGGCGTCCACCGGAGCGGCGGCCACCGGGGCGACCGGTGCAGTGGCTTCCTGTGCGGTCACCCCATTGGCGGCGGCGGCCGTGGCGGCCACGGCTGCTGCCGCGGTCACGGCGTCGACCGGTGCATCGGCGGCACCGCGCTGCGGCTTCTCGGCCGGCTTGTCACCGTCCTGCTGCTGCGGACGCGGCTGCTTGGGCTGCTTCAGCTTCGGCTGCTGCTGGTTCTGGTTCTGGCCCTGCTGCTCGTTGCGCGGCTTGTTCTGCTGCTGCGGCTGCTGCTGGCCATCCTTCTGCTGCGGCTCCTTCTGCTTGCCCTGCTGCGGCTGCGGCTGGGCATTGCCGTTGTTGCCGTTGCGGCCATCCTTGCGCTGCTCACCGCGGTCCTTGCGGTTGCCGCCGTCCTTCTGCTGCTGCGCGTTGCCGTTGCCACGATTGTCGTCGCGACGGTCCTTGCGGTCCTTGTTGCGATCCTTGTTGCGGTCCTTGCGGCCACCGTCCTGCGACTGACGCGCCGCCGGAGCGGCCGGCGCCGGCGCCGGGGCCGGCTCGCCACCAAACACGCGCTTGAGCCAGCCGATCACGCCGCCGCTGGGGGCCGGGGCCGTCGGTGCGACCGCGACCGGGGCCGGGGCTGCCTTGGCCGGCTCCACTTCCTCGCGCACCGGGGCGGGGGAGGTGTGCTTGACCTGGGTCACCGCCGGCGGCGGGATGTTCAGCTGGCCCTTGGTCAGCGCGTGCACCGGCAACTTGCGCGGGGTGCCGCGCTGGTAGCTGGGCTTGTTGCTCTCTTCACCCAGCTCGTTCTCGCGCAGGCGGGTGACGGTGTAGTGCGGGGTGTGCAGTTGCTCGTCGGCGACGATCACGATCGGCGCCTCGTGGCGCTGCTCGATCTCGCGCAGGGCGCTGCGCTTTTCGTTCAACAGGTAGTTGGCGATCTCCACCGGGGCCTGGACCAGCACCTGCCCGGTGTTTTCCTTCATCGCATGTTCTTCGGCGACGCGGATGATCGACAGCGACAGCGACTCGACGCTGCGCATGCGGCCGTGGCCGTCGCAACGCGGGCAGACGATCTGGCTGGACTCGCCCAGGCTCGGGCGCAGGCGCTGGCGGCTCATTTCCAGCAGGCCGAAGCGCGAGATGCGGCCGACCTGAACGCGCGCGCGGTCGTACTTCAGCGCGTTGGCGAGGCGGTTCTCGACTTCGCGCTGGTGCTTGTTGGAGGCCATGTCGATGAAGTCGATCACCACCAGGCCGCCCAGGTCACGCAGGCGCAGCTGGCGGGCCACTTCTTCGGCCGCTTCCAGGTTGGTCTGGAACGCGGTGTCCTCGATGTCGCTGCCCTTGGTGGCGCGCGAGGAGTTCACGTCGACGGCGGTCAACGCTTCGGTCTGGTCGACCACGATCGAGCCGCCCGACGGCAGGCGCACGTTGCGCTCGTAGGCGCCTTCGATCTGCGATTCGATCTGGAAGCGGTTGAACAGCGGGATGTCGTCCTTGTAATGCTTGAGCTTGCGCAGGGTCTGCGGCATCACCTGCTGCATGAACTCGCGGGCGTGCTCGTACATCTCCTCGGTGTCCACCAGGATCTCGCCGATGTCGGCGCGCAGGTAGTCACGCAGGGCGCGCACGATCAGGCGCGATTCCTGGTAGATCAGGAACGGGGCCGGCTTGCTCAGCGCGGCTTCGGCGATGGCACGCCAGACGTTGAGCAGGTAGTCCAGATCCCACTGCAGCTCTTCCGCATCGCGGCCGACGCCGGCGGTACGGATGATCACGCCCATGTCGTCGGGGATGTTCAGCTTGTCCAGGGCGTCCTTCAGGGCGGCACGGTCTTCGCCTTCGATGCGACGGGACACGCCGCCGGCGCTGGGCGAGTTCGGCATCAGCACCATGTAGCGGCCGGCCAGCGAGATGAACGTGGTCAGGGCAGCGCCCTTGTTGCCACGCTCTTCCTTGTCGACCTGGACGACGATCTCCTGGCCTTCCTTCAGCAGTTCGCGGATGCCGGCCTTGTTGTGGTCGACACCGGCCTGGAAGTAGTCGCGGGAGATTTCCTTCAGCGGCAGGAAGCCATGGCGGCCACCACCGTACTCGACGAAGGCCGCTTCCAGCGAGGGCTCGATGCGGAAGATCCGGCCCTTGTAGATGTTGGACTTCTTCTGTTCCTTCGACGGCTGTTCGATGTCGATGTCATACAACGACTGGCCATCCACGATGGCAACACGCAGCTCTTCAGCCTGCGTGGCGTTGATCAGCATTCGCTTCATTGTTGCGTTCCTCGCAAGCGGCTACCGCGCGGAACGCCATGGGGTTTCGCCTCTGGACACGGTTCGCCGCCCATTCGCGCAAGCGCGGGGAGGGCGGCTTGGGTTTCCAGCGCTACGACACCACGGCAGGCCGCGGGAGCGCTTCACTCTTATGGGTTTTGGGGTGTTACAGGCCGCAGGCAGCTGTCAGCCAGGCTGGAGCGCCACGCGGGACATGTTCAGCACGGTTGCGTGTCAGGCATCCGGCGATGGCCGGGAAGGCCGGTGAGCCGCTAACATGGCCGCCCCGCGGGCGGTGGTCGCGCACTGTGCCGGATTCGTCGGAAGCTGGGCTTCTGGCCCTGAGTAACTTCCAACGAAATCAATCCCTTATCTCGCCCCCCGAGTGTAACAGAATAAACAGCCTGATGACCGCCCAAGACCCGACCAAACCCGCTGGCGACAAGCCTTCCGTGCGCATGATCACCGTTCCCGCCGACCGCGCCGGCCAGCGCCTGGACAACTTCCTGCTTGGCCAGCTGAAGGGCGCCCCGCGCAGCCTGGTCTACAAGCTGGTGCGCAGCGGCCAGGTACGGGTGAATGGCGGCCGTGCCAAGGCCGAACGCAAGCTGGAGGCGGGTGACGAGGTGCGTGTGCCGCCGGTCCGTCTCAGTGAGGAGGGAGACAAGGCCGGCCCGCCGGAGGCGTTCATGCGCCGCCTGGAGCAGGCCATTGTCTTCGAGGACGCCCGCCTGCTGGCCCTGAACAAGCCCACCGGCGTGGCCAGCCACGGTGGCAGCGGCATCAGCTTCGGCGCCATCGAGACCCTGCGCGCGCTGCGCCCGGGGCAGACCCTGGAGCTGGTCCACCGGCTGGATCGCGACACCTCGGGCCTGTTGATCGTGGCCAAGAAGCGCTCGGCGCTGAGCGAACTGCAGGCGCTGCTGCGTGAAGACCACGGTGCCGGCATCCGCAAGCGCTACCTGACGCTGTTGGCCGGACGCATGCCCGACGGCGTGATGACGGTTGACGCGCCGTTGCATGTGGGCCTGCGCCAGGGCGGCGAGCGCCATGTGCAGGTCAATGTGATCGGCAAGGAATCGATCAGCCACTTCCGGGTACTGGAACGTCGTGGCGGCCATTCATACTGCGAGGTGCGTATCGAGACCGGCCGCACCCACCAGATCCGCGTGCATGCCCAGCATCTGGGGCATCCAGTGGCCGGTGACGACAAATACGGCGATCCGGCGGTCAACAAGCGGCTTCGTGAGCAGATCGGCCTGAAACGCCTGTTCCTGCACGCGGCTTCGCTGGAGTTCGCGCTGGACGACGGCAAGACCCCGTATGTGCTCAATGCGCCGCTGGCCGATGAGCTGGCCGAGGCGCTGGACCGCCTGAAGTAAGGAACCCTTGTAGAGTCGGGCCATGCTCGACTGGCGTTCCGCGCGAGCCGACCGGAGAGCAGTCGAGCGTGGCTCGACTCTACAGGGCGAGCCGGGAGTCCCTCACCACTTGAACAACACCAGGCTGATCGCCAGGGTGCCCATGCCGGCCACCAGGCCATACACGGTTTCGTGGCCCTTGGCATAGCGCTTGGCCGCCGGGAGCAGCTCATCCAGCGCAAGGAACACCATCACGCCGGCGATCAGTCCGAACACCCAGCCAAACGTGGCGTGCGACAACGATCCTGACAGCAGCCAGTAGCCCAGCGCCGCGCCCACCGGTTCGGCCAGGCCGGACAGCAGGCTGGCACTGAACGCATAGAACTTGTTCTGGGTGGCGAAGTACACCGGCACCGCGATCGCGATGCCCTCGGGAATGTTGTGGATGGCGATGGCGAAGGCCAGTGGCATGCCCACCGATGGGCTTTCCAGTGTGGCAAAGAAGGTTGCCAGCCCTTCCGGGAAATTGTGCGCGGTGATCGCGACCGACGTCAGTAGTGCGACCCGCTTCAGGTACTCGCGGCTGTTCTCGCGGAACGCGGGGTCTTGCTTGTCCAGGCTGTCGTGCGGATTGGGAATGAAGTGGTCGATCAGCACGATCACGATCACGCCCAGCAGGAAGGCCAGGGTGCCGTAGGTGAAACCGGTACGTTCGCCATAGGCCAGCGCGAACGAAGCAATGGACTTGTTGAGGATCTCCGACAGCGACACATAGACCATCGCGCCGCCGGCGAAGGCCAGGCCGAATGCCAGCAGGCGCGGGTTGGGGCGCCGTGAGAACAGCACCAGCAGGCTGCCGATGGCGGTGGCGAGGCCGGCCGCAAGAGTGACCGCCAGTGCGATCCAGATGTTTTCGGGAGGAATCTGCAGCATGTACCGACGCGGTCCTGGTCAATAGACAACCGCCCCGGGCAAGGCCGGGGCGGCGAGGGCGAGGCGGGCGTCGGCTGGCCTCGTCGGGGCGCGGGCGATCAGCCGCCGCGGCGCAGGCGTTCTTCGATGGCGAAGCACTGGTCCGGCTTCGGCTGCGGCGGGTTGAAGCTGACCGGTACCTGGATGGTGGCCGGCACTGCAGCACCGTTGCGGGTGGCGGCCTTGAACTGCCAGCCCTGCACGGCGGTCCTGGCCAGTTCGTCCAGTTGCGGGTTGCCGGCCCCGGTCAACAGCGCGACCTCGCTCGGCTTGCCGTCGGCGCCGATGGTCACCTTGAAGGTGCTGGTGCCGCCCACGCCCATGCAGGCCAGCTCAAGCGGGTACTGCGGCGGCGGCGTCTTCACCGCGGCCACCTCGGTCGGCGGCGGCGGTGGTGGTGCCGGTGGTTCGGACGGGCCACAGCCGGCCAGGCCGGTCGCAGCGATCAGGGACAGGCTCAGCAAACGTACGTTCATGGCAGTTGCTCCGTCAGGGCCGAAGTCTTTGCCGCGCAGATGAAGTCGTTCTCGCTCAGGCCGCCCACATCGTGGGTGGAGAAGCGCACGACCGCGCGGTCGTAGTGCACGCCCAGGTCCGGATGGTGGTCCTCGTGATGGGCGATCCAGGCCAGCGCGTTCACGAAGGCCATGGTGGCGTAGTAATCCTTGAAGCGGAAGGTGCGCGTCAGGGCCTGCCCGCCCTCGCTCAGCTCCCAGCCGGGAACCTGCGGCAGCAGTTCGGCCAGGCGGGCCTCGCCAAGCTTGTGGTCGCTGCCTTTGCGCGGCACGCAACGGGCCTGGGCCAGTGGAATCAGGTCGGCCATGGGAATCTCCACCTCGTGTTGACTGAACAATGCGCCGGACGGTGTATAAACCGAATGAGCGGCTGACGCTTACTTGGCTAGAATAGCCTGATGATCCAGATCTCCGACACTGCTCAGACCCATTTCCGCAAGCTGATCGAACGCGAGGGCGTGCCCGGCATGGGCGTGCGCCTGAGCGCGGTCGACCCCGGTACCCCGCGCGCCGATGCCCGGCTGGAATTCGCCGAACCGACCGACCTGCTCGGTGACGAGTGGGCGGTGGACTGCGATGGCTTCACCCTCTACGTCGATGCGAGCAGCGTCGGCTGGCTCGACGGCGCCGAGATCGACATCGTCGCCGGCACCGCCGGTACCCAGCAGCTGACCATCAAGGCACCGCGCATCAAGGGCGAGGCCCCCGGCGATGCCGCGTCGCTGGTCGAGCGCGTGCACTGGGTGGTGGAGAACGAAGTCAATCCGCAGCTGGCCTCGCACGGCGGCAAGGTGGCCGTGCAGGAAGTTTCGGCCGACGGCGTGGTGCTGCTGCGCTTCGGTGGTGGCTGCCAGGGCTGTGGCATGGCCGACGTGACGCTCAAGCAGGGTATCGAGAAGACTCTGATGGGCCGCGTGCCGGGCGTGACCGCCGTGCGCGATGCGACCGACCACGACAGCGGCCACGCGCCGTACATCCCGCGCGGCAACGTCGCCTGACCGCTGACGCGTGCCTCTGACCCGGGCCGAGCAACTCATCGAACTGCTGCTGGCCCGCCAGCAGCCACGCGCCGTCCTCGAGAAGTCTACGCGCCTGCCCTATGGCTGGGCGCTGTGGCTGCGCTCGCTGGGCCCGCTGCCGCGGCCGTTCCACGCCCGCGAAGTGATTGCGGTATTGCTGCCGCGCCCGCTGCCTGGGCCGCCGGGTCAATCGCCCCGGCTGTCACCGTGGCAGTCGCTGCGACGGCTGTTCTGGCAGGACTGGGACGCTGCGCCGCGCGATCAGCGCTGGATGCGCTGGACCTCGGCGTTTGCCAGCGCGCTGCTGCACCTGCTGTTTTTCATGCTGCTGCTGTGGGTTGCGGTGATCCGCACCACGGCACCGGAAGCAGAGGGCGCCGAAGGCGAGCGTGTGCAGGTGGAATTCGTCGGTCGCGCCAGCCAGGAAGGTGGTGGCGATCAGCCGGGTGCCGAAGCGGCTGCGGCTGCACCGGCGGGTCAGGTTGCCGCCGGCCAGGAGGCAGGGGCAGCGACGGCACCTGAGCCACGTCCTGCGGCCGCGTCGGCGCCTGCACCCGCGCCGGCTCCAGCACCGACAGCCAGCGTGCCGTCGCCGCCGGCCGAAGCCGAGCCGGCCCCGCTTGCGGCCCCGCCACCCTCGCCGGTGCAGGCCACCGAAGTAGCGCAGGCTAGTACGGATTTCGTGGTGCCACCGGTGAGCGTGCCGCGCACGGAGGTCAGCATCGTGCCGCGTGACACCACGCCCGCAGTGCGCGAGCGCAGCGTGCAGCCGGTGCAGGCGCCGCCAACCCCAACCGCACTGCGTGCGCCGGAAATCGCGGTGCGGACGCCGCAGCTGCGTGACATCCAGGTGCAGGAGCGCGAAGTCAGTACGGTCGATGCACCGGCGGTGTCGCAGCCGCTGCGCACGGCCGATGTGCAGGTGCGGGTACCGCAGCGCGACGTGCAGGTGCGCGAGCGTGAAGTGCAGGCGGTGGTCGATCCGCAGGTGCGGATGGCAACCGTTGCCGGTCGTGATCCGGCGGTGCGTGCGCCGGCGGGTCGTGACGTACAGGTGCGCGAGCGCGAAGTAGCCTCGGCACCGGCCGCAGCCCCTTCGTCTTCCAGTGGGAATGCACCCGCGGCAACACCCGCGCCGGCAGCCAATGGCAGCGCGACGCAGGCGAGCAGCAGCACTGCGCGGCCTGCTGCATCCAGCACGACCCCGGCTCAGGCAGGAGCGCGCCCGGCCCCCAATCCGGGCAACTGGGCCACCCCCGCCAAGGGTGATGACTGGGGTGCATCGAGCCGCAACCATGACGGCGCCGACAAGGGCGCCCGCCAGGCCAGCGCCACCGGCAAGGGCAGTGGCCTGTTCAATGCCGATGGCAGCGTGCGTGTGCCGGGCCAGGAAGGCGAGGGTCGTGCCGAGCGCGGTGCGCCCGGGGGTGCCAACGATGGCTGGAGCAAGGAACGCATCGCGCAATCGGGCACCTGGTTGAAGCGACCGCCTTACGACTACACGCCCACTTCGTTCGACAAGTACTGGGTCCCGCAGGAATCGCTGCTGGCCGAGTGGGTGCGCAAGGGAGTCAAGGCAATGGAGATTCCATTGCCGGGTACCAGTACGAGGATCTCCTGCGTGATCTCGATCCTGCAGGCCGGTGGTGGCTGCGGCCTGACCAATCCGAACATGCAGGACCAGCCGGCCGTGGCGCGACCGCCGCCGGACATCCCGTTCAAGAAGGAACTGCAGGAAGACAACGGGAGCCGCTAGGCAAGGCGGGCGCGCCACACAGTGGCCGGCTCGCGCTTGGGTAGGTGCCAACCTTGGTTGGCACAGAAGCGCCGACCAAGGTCGGCCTCTACCAGGGCACTGACCTTACGCGCTCTGCGAGAGGAACACCCAGAACGGCACGTCGCGGCCGACCCAGTCGCGGCTGGCTTCGTCCATCACGTCCAGCAGGGTGTCAAAGTCCTTCTGCGTGGAGGCGCGCAACGTGTCCACGTCGGCCAGGAACAGCGCGTAACCGTTGGCTGGCAGCCACTGCAGGTCGCGCAGGTTGTCCGACAGCGCATCCCAGTTGCCGCCGAAGCCGGTCGGGAAATCCAGTTGCGCGGCCAGCCGGGCGAGCAGGGTGCGCTTGTCGCCCACGCCTTCCAGATCGATGCGGATCACCTTCAGCCCGGCATCGCGCATCGCTGCGGCAAGTGCGCCGATGTCGTCGCTGTCGATGGCGTAGACGCCAGCATTGTTGATGTCATGCAGGCCGAGGCCGAAATCATCGTGGCTCATCACTGCGCTCCCTGGGCCGGTACGGTGAAGCTGCGGAACGATTCGTAGTGGTCGTCGGTGTAGTACCACGCCTCCGGCGGATCGCCGCCGGTGACGATGCGGCGCGTGCCACGGGTGCGGGCGCCGGGGGTATCGACGGTGTATTCGCGGTAGTAGCCGCGCGGGCGTTGCGGCAGCTGCTGCTCGCGGTTGCCGAACGTGCTGCCGTCCTGGCGGTGCGGGAACGGGCCGCCACGCTGGATCAGGGCGATGGTCTGCCGGGCTTCAGCGGGCAGGAACGCGGGAAGTCCGCTGTTCTTGCCGGGCGAGGCGGTGGCCGGCGCGCGCGCGGCAGGCGCACCCTGCAGGTCCGGCGCGAACTGCGGCGCCGGCGGGCGCTGCATGAAATGGTTGACGACCAGGCCGAGCAGCAGCAGGGCGATGGCGGTGATTAGCAGCCGGGGGTTGCGCATGGGCAAGGAGCGGGCGAGGGCGGTGCAGGCACTGTAGCGCCTGTGCGCTGCACGGTGCATGAGGATGGCATCGCGTCACTGCTGCGTAACAATTGCCGTCGTGCTCACTGGCAGGACGCAATTTCCTTTACATCCCCCTTGGTAATCTTGCGGTCTGTCCCCATCATTCACCGCGCAACGCCCGACACCGTCGGGTGCCCTCGCAATCAGGAGATGCATCATGGCCTATACCCTGCCCAAGCTGTCCTACGCCTACGACGCGCTGGAACCGCACATCGATGCGGCGACGATGGAAATCCATCACACCAAGCATCACCAGACCTACATCAACAACGTCAACGCGGCGCTGGAAGGCACCGAGTACGCTGACTTGCCGGTCGAAGAACTGGTGAAGAAGCTCAAGTCGCTGCCGGAGAACCTGCAGGGTCCGGTGCGCAACAACGGTGGCGGCCATGCCAACCACTCGCTGTTCTGGACCGTGATGGCTCCGAATGCTGGCGGCAACCCGGTGGGCGACGTGGCCAAGGCCATCGACAAGGACCTGGGCGGCTTCGACAAGTTCAAGGACGCCTTCACCAAGGCTGCGCTGACCCGTTTCGGCAGCGGCTGGGCCTGGCTGAGCGTGACCCCGGACAAGAAGGTCGTGGTCGAGAGCACCGGTAACCAGGACAGCCCGCTGATGGAAGGCAACACCCCCATCCTCGGCCTGGACGTGTGGGAACACGCGTACTACCTGAAGTACCAGAACCGCCGTCCGGAATATATCGGCGCGTTCTTCAACGTCATCGACTGGAACGAGGTCGAGCGCCGTTACCAGGAAGCGATCGCCTGATCGCGGTGATGGGATGAACGGAGAAGGCCGGGGAAAACCCGGCCTTTTTTGTTGCAGGAGTCATTCGGTAGTGGCGGTATCACCCTGCAGGCGCAGGGTGGCCATCACGCCCAGGCGCAGGCCGGGCAGGTCGCCGTCGGCCGGCAGCAGGATCGGCTGCTGGCGGATGCCGCCGAAGTGCTTGACCTGGAACAGCACATCCAGGCCATGACCGCTGCTGCCGCCGCCACTGGCCGCAGGCGCCTCGACGCGACCGCCGGGATTGCGCCGGGCGGGCTGGAACCCCGGGGTGCTGCGCACGAGCTCGACGGTGGTTGCCGAGAAATCGCCGGCGATCAGGCTGGGCATGCCCTCGGCGGTGGCGCCGATCCAGGTCATCAGGTCGCTGGTCTGATGCTGGCGGGCGGTGGCCTCGTCCGGGTCCGGGCGCAGCCGTGCCACATAGATGTTGACCAGTGCCTCGCCCAGCTTCAGCCGCATCATGCCGGCGGCGCTGAAGGTGCCGGGTGGGTGCAGCAGGGTCACGCCATCCTCGCTGACCGGCAGCCGGGTCAGCATCGCGTTTCCATGCCGCAACGGCTGGCTGGGCGGATCGGCGGTAACGAAGTCGCAGCTGTAGCGCAGCCGGGTGGCGAGCCAGCAGGCCGGGTTGCGGCCCTGCTGCTGCAGCACCTGCTGCACCGAGATCACGTCCGGTTGCAGGTCGGTCAGCAACTGTGCGACCTGTTCGCGGCGCAACTTCCATTGCGCATCATCGCGGCTGGGCAGCTCCAGCGCGGCCACGGTCAGTTGGCGGGGCTCGCTTTCGCTGGCCGTTGTGGCCGGTGCCTGCGGCCGCGCCTGCGCCTGCAACGCCATCAGCAGCACCAGGCAACTGAGCAGGAGACGGGCGGGGGCGAGGGGGCGCATAACGATAAGTTTACGCTTTTGTCGTGCAGGTGCCGTGACTTCCGGCATGGCATGCGGTGTCTGCCATGGATTGGCACCGTTGTCATGCAGCCCTGCAGCGTGCTTCGCAAGCCCTGCTTCCGGTAATCTTGCGCCTTTCGCTTTGCAGGATTGCCTTACAGGATGAGCCACGACGCAGTTGCCCCCATCGCCGGCCAGGGAAAGATGCCGCGCCAGATCCCGTACATCATCGGCAATGAGGCCTGCGAGCGGTTCAGTTTCTACGGGATGCGCAACATCCTGGTGCAGTTCCTGATCACCTCGCTGCTGCTGCAGGAAATCACTGCGGAAGGCCGTGCCGGTGAAGCCAAGGACATCATGCACAGCTTCATGATCGGCGTGTATTTCTTCCCGCTGCTCGGAGGCTGGCTGGCCGACAGGTTCTTCGGCAAGTACCACACCATTCTCTGGTTCAGCCTGGTCTACTGCGCCGGCCACTTGTGCCTGGCGTTGTTCGAGAACAGCCGCGAGGGCTTCTTCCTCGGCCTGGGCCTGATCGCGCTCGGTGCCGGCGGCATCAAGCCACTGGTGGCCTCGTTCATGGGTGATCAGTTCGACCAGAGCAACAAGCACCTGGCCAAGATCGTCTTCGACGCCTTCTACTGGATCATCAACTTCGGCTCGCTGTTCGCCTCGCTGCTGATCCCGCTGGTGCTGAAGAACTGGGGCCCGCAGTGGGCGTTCGGTATCCCGGGCATCCTGATGTTCATCGCCACCTTCGTGTTCTGGCTGGGCCGCAAGCGCTACGTGCTGGTGCCGCTGCCGCCGAAGGATCCGCATTCGTTCGCCAACGTGGTGCGTACCGCACTGACCACGCGCGTGACCGGCCAGGGCCGTCCGGGCCTGGTGATCGCCGTGCTCGGCCTGGTGCTGGCAGCAGCCTCGTTCAGCCTGGTCGGCTCGCTGGGCATCGTCATCTGCCTGTGCCTGGCGCTGGTGTCGATCCTGGCGGGCATCGGCGGCGGCACCTGGCTGCAGCTGGAGCGTGCCCGTGGCCAGCATCCGGCCGAAGCCGTGGAAGGCGTGCGCTCGGTGCTGCGCGTGCTGGTGATCTTCGCGCTGACCACGCCGTTCTTCTCGCTGTTCGACCAGAAGGCCTCGACCTGGGTCCTGCAGGGCCAGCAGATGCAGATGCCGAGCTGGTTCACCGCCTCGCAGATGCAGGCGCTGAACCCGCTGCTGGTGATGATCCTGATCCCGTTCAACAACCTGGTGCTGTACCCGGCCCTGCGCCGCTTCGGCTTCGAGCCGACCGCGCTGCGCCGCATGACCGCCGGTATCGCCTTCAGCGGCCTGGCCTGGATCGTGGTCGGCGGCATCCAGGTGGTGATGGACGGGGGCAACGCCATGTCGATCTTCTGGCAGATGCTGCCGTACGCGCTGCTGACCTTCGGTGAGGTGCTGGTCTCGGCTACCGGCCTGGAGTTCGCCTACAGCCAGGCGCCGCAGGCCATGAAGGGTGTGGTCATGAGCTTCTGGAACCTGACCACCACCATCGGCAACCTGTGGGTGCTGCTGTCCAATGCAGCCGTGCGCAATGACGTGGTGACCCACAAGATCGCCAGTACCGGCCTGAGCGAGGCGGCATTCCTGATGTTCTTCTTCGCCGGTTTCGCCTTCGTCGCGGCGTTGGCCTTCGGTTGGTACGCAAAACGCTATCGTATGGTCGACAACTACCGTAGCGCCTGAGCCTGACATGACCCCCGTCAATCTGCTGTTGATCGCCATCACCGCCATCCTGTCGTGGATGGCGTTCAACAACCGCAAGCTGGCCGACCGCCTGATCCTGTGGCCGCCGGCCATCGACCGTCACCGCCAGTACGACCGGCTGGTGACCTATGGCTTCATCCATGCCGACTGGTCGCACCTGATCTTCAACATGATCACCCTGTTCTTCTTCGGGGGATTCATCGAGAGCGTGATGGTGCAGCTGACCGGCAGCTACCTGACCTACCCGGCGTTCTACATCGGTGCGCTGCTGGTCTCGATCCTGCCCAGCTACCTGAAGAACCAGAAGAACCCGAACTACCTCAGCCTGGGTGCGTCCGGGGCGGTGTCGGCGGTGCTGTTCGCCTTCATCCTGATCAAGCCGTGGTCGATCATCCTGGTGTTCTTCATCCCGGCGCCGGCCATCGTCTACGCCGCGTTCTACGTCGGCTACAGCATCTGGATGGACAAGCGCGGCGGTGACCGCATCAACCACAGCGCCCACCTGGCGGGCGCGGCGTTCGGCGTGATCTTCATGCTGGCCATGCAGCCGAGCATCTTCACCCACTTCCTGCGCGAGCTTTCCAACCCGACCTTCCGCCTCGGCGGCGGTTGATGGCGGGAGCGGGGCGGATCGGCAGCGATCCGCCCCGGCAGGCTCAGATCGCGGTCTGCTGGCCGTAGGTGTCCAGCAGGCGGGCGAACACTTCCTCGCCGATGCGCTGGAAATCCTGGTCTTCGGTCTGCCCTTCCACCGCCAGTTGCAGCAGGCCCTCCAGCAGAGCGCGGTCGGTATCGGAATGGGGATCGCTGGGGTGCATCGGTGCCTCCGCGGTGGTGCGCATGATCAACGGTCGCAAGGGCCGTGCCAGCCTGGCCGTACCCCTCCACAGGCGATAGCGGCCGCCGGCCCTCCAGCTTGAGGGTCGAAAACTGACGTGAACGGACTGGACTTGCCCCTGTTCAGGCTTCACGCGATCATGGCGCCCGGCTGCGCACCATCCACGCAGTCGCCGCAGGAGACAGTTCCATGGCTTCGGTCACGCCCCCCGGTCTGGCCTACGAGGTCGAACACGACTTGGCCAACCATCGCTTCACCGCCCGTGTGCGCGGACAGCTGGCGGTGCTGGATTACCAGATCAAACGCAGGCGCATGGTCATCACGCATACCGAGGTGCCCGAGCCGATCGCCGGCCGGGGCATTGCCGGTGAGCTGACCCGTGTGGCGCTGCGTTTTGCCCGTGAGCAGAAGTACAAGGTGGTGCCGGCGTGTTCCTACGCCGAGGCCTTCCTGCAGCGGCATGAGGAGTACCACGACCTGCTCGTTGGCTGAATGCCAGCGGGCCACGCTTCAGCCATGGCAGGCGATGATGTACAAACATGAACAGGGGATCCCGATGAAGATTGGAAACAACCGGCCATTGCACGGCAGCGTGCTGGCCGGCGTGGTGGGCGTGCTGTTGCTGGCCGGTTGCCAGCGTGAGAGCGAACCGGCACCGGTGGCCGACGGGGCACCTGCCGCCGAGACCACCGCCGCAGGCGAAACGCCGGCCACGGAAGCGCCGCTGGACCTGCGCGACGTGATCGATAACAACGAACGCGAAGTGGTGGGCATCAGCTACCCGGCCGGCATCGACCGCTACCCGGGCCTGGCACGCGCGCTGCAGGACTATGCCACCAGCGCTCGCAGCGACCTGCAGCAGGCACTGGACGGGCTGGGCAATGACAAGCCGACCATGCCCTACGAGCTGTCGCTGAGCTTCGAGAAGCTGCTGGAAACGCCACAGCTGGTGGTGGTCAGTGCCGATGGCAGCCGCTATACCGGTGGCGCCCACGGCGAGCCGCTGGTGGCGCGTTTCGTGTGGCTGCCGGCGCAGCAGCAGATGCTCAGCGCCGACAAGCTGGTGGCCGATGCCAAGGGCTGGAAGGCGATCAGTGATTTCGTTGCCGACCAGCTGCGCGAACGCGTGGCCACGCGGCTCAGCGGCGAGGACATGGACCCGGCCCAGCTGCAGGAATCGCTGCGCAACGCATCGCGCATGATCGCCGACGGTACCGGCCCGCAGGCCGACAATTTCAGCCAGTTCCAGCCGCTGACCGACGACAAGGGGCAGATCACGGCACTGCGCTTTGTTTTCCCGCCCTACCAGGTGGGTCCATACTCGGACGGCACCCAGACCGCCGATGTTCCGGCGGCGGTGCTGTTGCCGCACGTGGCCAAGGACTACGTGGAGCTGTTCGCACGCGGTTGACCGCAGTCGAGGAGGTGGCGTGGATACAGGGTTGCAGGAGCGGGTCGCCGGCCTGCTGCAGGAAGCCGGGGTCCGCATCGGCGGTACCCAGCCACAGGATATCCAGGTGCATGACCCGCGCTTCTTCGCGCGGGTCATGGGCCAAGGCTCGCTCGGCCTCGGCGAGAGCTACATGGAGGGTTGGTGGGATGCCAACGTCCTGGATGATTTCCTCGTCCACCTGATGCAGGCGCACCTGGACGAACGGGTGCACGGTTGGCGCGAAGTGGCCGATGCGCTGAAGGCGCGCCTGTTCAACCTGCAGGTGGGGCAGGGCAGCTACGAAGTCGGCCGCCGCCACTACGACCTCGGCAACGATCTCTACCAGGCCATGCTCGGCCAGCGCCTGGTCTACAGCTGTGGCTACTGGCGCAATGCCGACGATCTCGACACCGCGCAGGAAGCCAAGCTCGACCTGGTGTGCCGCAAGCTGGGGCTGCGCCCGGGTCAGCGTGTGCTGGACATCGGCTGTGGCTGGGGCGAAGCCCTGAAGTTCGCAGCCGAGCGCTACGGCGTCAGCGGCGTCGGCGTGACCATTTCACAGGAACAGGCCGAGTTCGCGCGCGAGCTGTGCGCGGGGCTGCCGATTGAAATCCGCCTGCAGGACTACCGGGAACTGGACGAACCGTTCGATGCGATTTTCTCGATCGGCATGTTCGAGCACGTCGGTGACAAGAACTACGCCAGCTTCTTCGAGGTGGCCAAACGCTGCCTGTCGCCGCGTGGCCTGCTGCTGCTGCACAGCATCGGCACCAACATCTCGCGGCATCGCACCGATCCGTGGATCGCGCGCTACATCTTCCCCAACTCGATGCTGCCGTCGGCAGTGCAGATCACACGGGCGTTCGAAGGCCGTTTCGTGCTGGAGGACTGGCACAACTTCGGTACCGATTACGACCTGACCCTGCAGGCCTGGCGACGCAACGTGGAAGCGGCGTGGCCGCAGCTGGACACGCGTTACGACGAGCATTTCCGCCGCATGTGGCGGTTCTACCTGGCCGGATCGATGGCCACCTTCCGCTGCCGGCATGCGCAGTTGTGGCAGCTGGTGCTGTCGCCGGAAGGCGTGCCGGGCGGGTACGTGGCGCCACGCTGATCTGCAAGAGCATCCACGCCATGCGTGGATGACCCAACAAAAAACCGCCCGGTTTCCCGGGCGGTTTTCGTTTCAGGCTGCCGCAGCGGCGATCAGTTGCCGGCGCCGGTCAGGCCACGCTTTTCCAGCAGCGGTTCGATCTGCGGCTCGTGGCCGGCGAAATCGCGGAACAGCTGCATGGCATCCACGCTGCCACCCTTGGACAGCAGCGTGGCGCGGAAGTGGTCGCCGTTCTTGCGGCTCAGGCCGCCGTTGTCCTTGAACCACTTCTGGGTGTTGGCGTCGAGCACTTCGGACCAGATGTAGGCGTAGTAGCCGGCCGAGTAGCCACCCATGATGTGGCTGAAGTATGGGGTCTTGTAGCGCGGCGGAACCGGCGCGTAGTAGATGCCGTCCTTCTCCAGCGCGGCGCGCTCGAAGGCCATCACGTCCTTGGCGGCCGGCACCTGGTCGGCGCCGATCTGGTGCCAGCGCTGATCAAGCATGGCTGCACCCAGGTACTCGGTGGTGGCGAAGCCCTGGTTGAACTTGGCCGCCGCCAGCACCTTGTCCAGCAGCGCCTGCGGCATCGCCGAACCGTTCTGGTAGTGCTTGGCGTAGTTCTTCAGGATGACCGGGTTGTCGGCCCACATCTCGTTGACCTGCGAGGGGAACTCGACGAAGTCACGCGGCACCGAGGTGCCCGAGAAGTACGGGTACTTCACGTTGGAGAACATGCCGTGCAGGGCATGGCCGAACTCGTGGAAGGTGGTGTTCACCTCATCCCAGGTCAGCAGGGTCGGCTGGCCGGCCGGCGGCTTCGGGATGTTCAGGTGGTTGGCGACCACCGGCTTGAAGCCGGTCAGCTTGGACTGCGAAACGTAGGAATTCATCCACGCACCACCGCGCTTTGAGGCGCGTGCATACGGGTCGAAGATGAAGATCGCCAGCTGGCTGCCGTCGGCGTCGAACACGTCGTAGACGGTGACGTCATCGTGGTAGACCGGCAGGTCGGTGCGCTGCTTGAAGGTCAGGCCGAATTCCAGGTTGGCGGCATGGAACACGCCGTTCTCCAGCACGTTCTTCATTTCGAAGTACGGCTTCAGCTGCGACTCGTCGAAGTTGTACTTGGCCTGGCGCACCTTCTCGCTATAGAAGGCCCAGTCCCACGGTTCCAGCTGGAAGGTCGGCTTGCGCGCGGCCTTCTGTTCCTTGTCGATCATCGCCTGCAGGTCGGCGGCTTCGCGCTTGGCGTTGGCCACGGCGGCCGGGGCCAGCTTGCCCAGCATCGCGTTGACTGCTTCGGGGGTCTTGGCGGTCTGGTTGGTCAGGTTGTAGGCGGCGAAGTTCGGGAAGCCCATCAGCTTGGCCTTGTCGGCACGCAGCTGCATGATGCGCGAGACCAGCGCGGTGTTGTCGAACTCACCGCCACGGCTGCCACGGCTGACCGACGCTTCGTAGATCTTCTGGCGCAGGGCGCGGTTGGCCAGGTTGGTCAGCGGCGGCTGGCCGGTGGTGTTGAGCAGGGTGATCACGTACTTGCCGTCCTGGCCGCGGACCTTGGCGGCTTCGGCAGCGGCGGCGATCTGCTCCTTGGACAGGCCGTCCAGCTCCTTGACGTCGTCGACGGTGATTGCCGAAGCGTTCACTTCCGACTGCACGTTCTGGCTGAACTTGGTGCCCAGGTTGGCCAGCTCGGCGTTCATTTCCTTCAGCTTGGCCTTGTCGGCGTCGGACAGCTTGGCGCCGGCGCGCACGTAGTTGTCGTAGTACTTCTCGACCAGGCGCACGCCTTCGGCGTCCAGGCCCAGCTGGCTGCGGGTGTCGTACAGTGCCTGGATGCGCGCGAACAGCTTGCCGTTCAGCGCGATCGCATCGCTGTGCGCGGCGAACTTCGCCGAGTAGTCGGCCTGCAGCTTCTTGCGGGTGTCGTTGGTATCGGCGCCCACCAGGCTGAAGAACACGGTGGTCGCGCGGTCGAGGATGTCACCGCTCTTTTCCAGCGCGATGATGGTGTTGTCGAAGGTCGGCTTGGCCTTGTTGTTGGCGATGGCCTCCACTTCCTTCAGCTGCTGCGCCATGCCGGCGTCGAAGGCTGGGGCGAAGTCGCTGTCCTTGATCTTGTCGAACTGCGGGAAGTGCAGCGGCAGCGGGCTTTCGGCGAAGAACGGATTGGCCTGCTGGGCATGGGTGCTGGCAGCCGGGGTGGCGGCGCCGGCGGAGAAGGCGGGCAGGGCAAGGCCGAGGGACATGGCCACGGCAAGGGCAAGGCGAGTGGTCAAGGTAGGAACTCCGGTAAGGCAGACAAGGGCCCGAGGTTAACCCGGCCGGCCGCGCCCGCACTTGTGTCAAAAGGCATGCTGGTGGGGCCGGGCGCGGGTACCATGCATTCACCGCCCACGGCCCGCCATCATGACCAGCGCCTACGATTTCAGCTTCCGTGACCTCGACGGCCAGCCGCAGGCGCTGGATCAGTACCGGGGCCGTCCCTTGTTGCTGGTGAACGTGGCCAGCCGCTGTGGTTTCACCCCGCAGTACACCGGGCTGGAGCAGCTGTGGCAGGACTACCGCGAGCGCGGCCTGGTGGTGATCGGCTTCCCATGCAACCAGTTCGGTGCGCAGGAGCCCGGCGACGCCGCGCAGATCCGCCAGTTCTGTTCGCTGGATTATCCGATCAGCTTCCCGCTGTCGGAGAAGATCGAGGTCAACGGCGAGGGGGCTGATCCGTTGTGGGCCTGGCTGTCACGCGAGAAGCGCGGCCTGCTTGGCAGTGCCCGTATCAAGTGGAATTTCAGCAAGTTCCTGGTCGACCGCCAGGGGCGGGTAGTGTCGCGGCATGCGCCCACCACCAAGCCGGAGCAGCTGCGCGACGAGATCGAAGCGGTGTTGTAGAGCCGAGCCCACGCTCGGCTGCTTGTCCGGCCGACATTGAGCGCGCGCGGTGCGCGCGAGCCGAGCGTGGGCTCGGCTCTACAGCTGCAACGGTTTACTTCTCGACGAACGCGCGCTCGAAGACATAGTGGCCCGGCTGGCCGATGCGCGGCGAAACCTGGAAGCCACGCGCGTCGAGCACGGTGCGCAGGTCGGCCAGCATCTGCGGGCTGCCGCAGATCATCGCGCGGTCGTTTTCCGGGCTCAGCTCCGGCAGGCCGAGGGTGCGCTGCATTTCGCCGCTCTCCATCAGCTGGGTCAGGCGGCCCTGGTTGGCGAACGGTTCACGGGTGACGGCCGGGTAGTACAGCAGCTTGTCGCCGATCATCTCGCCCAGGAACTCATGCTCACGCAGTTCCTTCTCGAAGTAATCGCGGTAGGCCAGGTCTTTTTCGTAGCGCACGCCGTGGCACAGGATCACCTTCTCGAAGCGCTCGTAGGTTTCCGGGTCCTTGATGACCGACAGCCACGGTGCCATGCCGGTGCCGGTGCCCAGCAGATACAGGTTCTTGCCCGGGTGCAGGTCGCTGATCAGCAGGGTGCCGGTGGGTTTCTTGCCAACCAGCACCTTGTCGCCCGGCTTGATGTGCTGCAGGCGCGAGGTCAGCGGGCCGTCCTGCACCTTGATGCTGAAGAACTCCAGATGCTCTTCCCAGTTGGCGCTGGCGATGGAATAGGCGCGCAGCAACGGCCGCGCCTCGGTTTCCAGGCCGATCATCACAAACTGGCCGTTCTCGAAGCGGAAGCCGCTGTCGCGGGTGGTGGTGAAGCTGAAGTAGGCGTCGGTCCAGTGACGGACCTCAAGCACCGTTTCGGCGCCGAAAGCGGAGGACATGGGCGTATCTATCGAAAGTCGTCGGGGGTGATTCTATCTCAAATGAGACAGGTTCTCATTAGGCGGAACGAGAGGCGTTCTCAGCGGTAACCCGCTGCCTGCAGCTCGAACAGCTCGGCGTACCGTCCTCCCTGGGCCATCAGCTGCTCATGGGTGCCGCTGGCCTCGATGTGGCCATCGGCCAGCACCAGGATGCGATCGGCCATGCGTACCGAGGAAAAACGGTGGGAAATCAATACTGCGGTGCGATTATCCGCCAGTTCCCTGAACCGCTGGAACACTTCAAACTCACTTCGGGCATCCAGCGCTGCGGTTGGCTCATCCAGGATCATCACCTGCGCATTGCGCATCCACGCGCGGGCAATGGCGATCTTCTGCCATTGGCCACCGGACAGGTCCACGCCCTGCTTGAAGCGGCGGCCGATCAGCTGGTCGTAGCCGCCGGGCAGGTCGTCGATCACGTCCTCGGCCATGCCGCGCCGCGCGGCGTCGGCGATGCGTGCCTGGTCGTCCATCGCCTCGACCTGGCCGACGCCGATGTTCTCGCCGGCGCTGAGGTTGTAGCGCACAAAGTCCTGGAAGATCACCCCGAGGTTGGCGCGCAGGTCGTCCAGGTCGTAATCGCGCAGGTCACGGCCATCGAGCAGGATGCGGCCCTCGTCCGGTTCGTACAGCCGCGCCAGCAGCTTCACCAGCGTGGTCTTGCCCGCTCCGTTCTCGCCGACCAGGGCCAGCACTTCGCCGGCGTGCAGCTGGAAATCCAGATGGCGCACCGCCCACTGTTCGGCATCGGGATAGCGGAAGCCGACGTTCTCGAACACGAAGCCCTGGCGGATCGGCTGCGGCACGCGCACAGCGCCTTCACGCGAGTGGATTTCCGGCTGGATCTGGAAGAACGAGAACAGGTCATCCAGATACAGCGCCTGGCTGGCCACCTGCGAGAACCCGATCAGCAGGCCTTCCAGCAGCTGGCGCAGGCGCAGGAAGCTGCCGGCAAGGAAGGTCAGGTCGCCGATCGAGAAGTCGCCGCGCACCGTGCGCCAGGCGATGTAGGCGTAGGCGGTGTAATACCCCAGCGTGCCCAGCGCAGCCAGCAGCGTGCCCCAGAACGCGCGGCGCCGGGCCAGTGCACGGTTGGCCTGGAACAGCGCCACTGACAGCCGCCGGTAGCGCTCCACCAGGAAGCGGTGCAGGTTGTAGATCTTCACTTCCTTGGCCGTTTCCACGCTGGCGCCGAGCTGGCGCAGGTAGTCGAGCTGGCGGCGCTCGGGCGTCCACTGGAAGTTGAGGCTGTAGCCGGCCGCGTTGAAGTGCGATTCGCCGATGAAGGCCGGCACCAGCGCCAGCGCCAGCAGCAGGATCAGCCACGGCGCGTAGACCAGCAGGCCGACGGCAAGGCTGGCCACGGTGATCGCGTCCTGCACCTGGCCGAACAGCTGGCTCATCAGGTTCATCCGGCCCATGGTCTGGCGCCGCGCGCGGTCCAGCTTGTCCTGCAGGTCCGGATCCTCGAAGTCCTCCAGATCCAGCGTTGCCGCGTGTTCCATCAGCCGGATGCTGGTGACGTTGGCGAACAGCTCCGAGAGCAGCGCATCGGCGTAGCTGACCAGGCGGCCGAGCAGGTCCGAGCCGATGGCCAGGCCGAATTCCAGCGCCAGCAGGCCCAGCAGTGGGTTGAGCAGACCACTGGACAGCGCTTCGCCCAGCGGCGGGAAGCCGGCATCGTGCTGGCTCAGGTGCAGGGCGCTGTCGATGATCAGCTTGCCGACGTAGAGCATCGCCACCGGCAGCAGTGCACGGATCAGGCGCAGCCCGAGGCTGGCCAGCGTCAGCGCCGGACTGGTCTTCCAGACCATGCGCAGGAAGGGGGGCAGATTGCGCATGGCCCTGAAGCGCTGGCGCAGGCTGGGTTTCTTCGCGGCGGCAGCGCCAGCGGTGGGGGGAGCAGGCATGCGCGTATTGTGCGCGCCTGATACGTGCAGATGGGGTCAGTGCAGCCGTGTGGCCGGCACCGGGATCAGATCCCTTTGCAAAGGGAAGGGATCCAGCCCCCCGTATCCACGCATGGCGTGGATATACCGTGTCGACCAAGGTCGACACCTGCCAACAGCAGTAGAAGTCTGTCGAGGGCGGGGTGGGTCAGGTCGCAGGGGCGTGAGCCGCATGGGCACGAGGCATGCCTCGGGCGGGTTGGGCAGGACGCCCAAC
>NZ_LLXT01000109.1 GCF_001431625.1 Stenotrophomonas geniculata ATCC 19374 = JCM 13324 | reverse complement strand
CATAGGATCTCGACTCTACACAGCGGGGTGGAGCGGTGCTTACACCGGGTAGCCGGTGGCTTCCCTGGCCTTCTTCCAGGCGCTTTCGAATTCGCGCGCGGAGATTTCGTCGTCCTCGTCGAAATCCAGGAACGACACCGGCTGGTCGGCCAGCAGGAAGCGGTCGTCGCTGTGGGCATGCTCGTCGGCCCAGACCATCTTGGTGCCGTAGATTTCCACCTGGCGCACGATCTTCTCGCCGCGTGCTTCCATCAGCACGTTGCCCTTGCCCAGGCCCGATTCGGCCCAGTGCTTGTAGTACTTCTTTGCGGCGGATTTCGCGCCGGATCTTGCGTTGTGCTTTGCGTAGGTCATTGCGGAGGTCCTGGCCGCAGACGCGGCCGGAAAGTTCGGAATGGCGCCATTATCGCCCGACCTTGCAGCACGCAGGTGAGCGCTTCATTGGGCCGGCGCCGGCAACGCCACGCCCTTCGGCCACAGCATCCAGATGTTGCCCTTCTGCTTCATGTCACCGGCCAGCTTGCCGGCGGCATCGCCGCTGCCCCAGTACAGGTCGGCGCGCACTTCACCGGCGATGGCACCGCCGGTGTCCTGCGCGGCCACCGGGCGCACCATCGGGCTGCCGTCCGGGCGCGTGGTGGACAGCCACAGCAGGCTGCCCAGCGGCACCACGGTGCGGTCCACTGCCACGCTGTAACCGGCGGTGAGCGGCACGTTCAGTGAACCGCGTGGACCTTCCGGGCTGTCCGGGTTGCGCACGAAAAACACGTAGCTGGGATTGCTGCGCAGCAGTTCCGGCACGCGTGCGGGATTGGCTCGGGCCCAGGTGCGGATGGCGTCCATGGTGACGTCTTCCTTCTTCAGCTGGCCCTGGTCCACCAGCCAGCGACCGATGGCGCGGTACGGGTGGCCATTCTGTTCTGCATAGGCCAGCCGCACCTGCGTGCCATCGCCCAGTCGCACCCGGCCGGATCCCTGGATCTGCAGCAGCTGCAGGTCCATCGGATCAGTCAGCCAGGCCAGCACCGGCGCCTTGGCGCCCTTGGCCGCGATGGTACCGGCGTCGTCATAGGGCTTGAGCACCTTGCCTTCGACGCGCCCGCGCAAACGCTTGCCCTTCAGTTCCGGGTAGAGGCTCTCCAGCTGCACCACCACCAGATCATCCGGCGTGCCGTACACCGGCACCGTGGCAGTGGCCGTGCGGGTGAGGCTGCCGGGATAGATCGGTTCGTAGTAGCCGGTAATGAGCCCGTCGGCCTGGTGGCCGCCGGCACGCAGTGCATAGACATACAAATCGCGCTGCAGGAACTGGCGGATCGCGGCCGGGTCCTTGTCCGCCACCGTCGCGGCGGTGGCGCAGGGTCTGGCCCAGACCGCATCGTTCTTCAGGCGGGTGCAGCTGCTGCGCCAGGCAACGAAGCCGGCCTGCAGATCGCTGTCGGAGACCGGCGGCAGTGCGCTCCATGCGACCTTGGCGTAGGTGGCCGCCGGCGGTGTGACGGCCGTCGGCACTTCGGATCCGGTGCGGGGGGCGGTGGTGGAGCAGCCGGCGAGCACGGCCGCTGCCAGCAGGATGCAGTGCTTGCGCTTGAAGAAGGTGGCGGAATCGATCATGCCGCCATGGTGGAGTGCCGGCCGCTGGGCGGCAACCCAGCGCGGGGTCAAGCGTTCATGCGCGGGGTCACGGCATCTGCAGCAACAGCGAATGCAGGATGCGGGCGTCCTCGGCATCCAGCGTCTTCGGCAGGTCGTCGCGGCCACGGAAACGGCGATGGAAGGCGGCGACGGTGGCCTCGCGGTTGTCCAGCGTATAGCCGAAGCGGGCCAGCGCATTCCACGCATCGAAGCCTTCGGGTGCGGCACCATCGGCGGCGCGCGGCCACGCCCCGAAGCCGGCTTCGGCCAGCTGCTGCCACGGGAAGAAGCGGCTCGGATCCTGCTTGCGCGTCGGTGCCAGGTCGGCGTGGGCGATCACCTGGCGCGGCGGAATGTTCAGGCGCGTGGTGAGGTCACGCAGCAGCACGATCAGCGATTCGATCTGCGCCGCACTGAACGGGCTGCGGCCATCGTTGTCGAGTTCGATGCCGATCGAGGCCGAATTGAGATCGGTGATGGTGCCCCAGCGTCCGGCCCCCGCATGCCAGGCGCGGCGCACATCGGCCACCAGCTGGTAGCGATGGCCATCGGCGCCGATCAGGTAGTGCGCGCTGACCGGTCCACCACTGTTGGCCGTGCGCAGCGTGTGCAGGCTCTGCTGCACCGATTTCTGCTCGGTGTGGTGGATGACGATGATGACCGGCGTGCGCGCGTTCTGGTTGGGCGACGGCACCCAGGTGGCGAGCGGGTTGTGCGTCTCCCGTGGCGCGGAGGCACAGGCGGCCAGCAACAGGCAGGCCGAGAGCATGAAGGCAGTGCGGATCGGGCGCATGGCCTGATTGTGCGCGATCGGGCGCGATGATGCATGCCGCCGTGCCGAGAAAGCTTGGCACCCACCAGAGAGGATGCGGTAGATCCACGCCATGCGTGGATGGGCTACCGGCTGTGCCGACCAACGGTCGGCACCCGCCAGAGCAGACCCAGCCCCCGTGCCAAGCAAGCTTGGCACCTACCAGAACGAGGACAGTGGAAGTGCCGACCAACGGTCGGCACCCACCCTGTCCATGCACCGCTACTTCAGGCCTCGTAGGCGGATTCGCCGTGCGAAGTCACATCCAGGCCGGTGCGTTCGGCCTCTTCGGTCACCCGCAGGCCGACCACGACCTTGACCACCAGCAGGATGACCGCGGTCACCACGGCCGACCACACCACGGTGAGACCGACACTGACCACCTGCACCCACACCTGGTGGCCGATATCCAGATCGGCCTTGGTGCCACCCAGCGACTGCGCACTGAACACGCCGGTAAGGATCGCGCCGACGATGCCGCCGACGCCATGCACACCGAACACGTCGGCGGTGTCGTCCACCTTCAGCAGGCGCTTGAGGCCGGTCACGCCCCACACGCAGACCACGCCGGCGACGAAGCCGATGACGATCGCGCCGAGCGGACCGACGGTGCCGCAGGCCGGGGTGATGCCGACCAGGCCGGCCACCGCGCCCGAGGCGGCGCCCAGTGCCGACGGCTTGCCCTTGCTGATCGCTTCCACCAGCGTCCAGCCGAGTACAGCCGCAGCCGTGGCCAGCACGGTGTTGAGGAAGGCCAGTGAAGCTACGGTATCGGCCGCGGCGGCGGAGCCGGCGTTGAAGCCGAACCAACCCACCCACAGCAGCATCGCGCCGATATAGGTGAACGGCACGTTGTGCGGCTTCAGCGCGGTCTGGCCATAGCCCAGGCGCTTGCCGACGAACCATGCGGCCACCAGGCCGGCAACGCCTGCGTTGATGTGGACCACGGTGCCACCGGCGAAATCGATCGCGCCCATCTCACCCAGGTAGCCGCCACCCCAGACGATGTGCGCCATCGGGATGTAGCTGAGGGTGAACCACAGCGCCGAGAACAGCAGCACCGCACGGAACTTGATGCGTTCGGCGAAGGCACCGACGATCAGCGCAGTGGTGATGCCCGCGAAGGTCGACTGGAAGGCGACGAACAGGTAATCCGGCAAGCCCTTGATCGGCGTATTTCCGACCGACTCCGGAGTGAAGCCCTTGAGGAAGGCGAATTCGGTGAACGAGCCGAAGAATGGGTTGCCGGCGCTGAATACCGCGCTGTAGCCGTACGCCACCCACAGCAGCAGCACCAGCGAGAACACCACCAGGATCTGGCTGAGTACCGACAGCACGTTCTTCGAACGCACCAGGCCGCCGTAGAACAGGGCAAGGCCCGGCACCACCATCAGCAGCACCAGCAGGGTGGAAGTGAGCATCCAGGCCACGTCACCGTGGTCGAACGCCGGGGCCGTTGCTTCGGCAGCGGCAGGTGCTGCGGCCACCGGGGCCTGCAACGGTTCAACCGCTACGGTTTCGCTCGGCAGCGGCGACACCTGTGCCTGGGCATGGGCACTGCCCGGCCACGCACCGGCGGCGAACGCGCTGAGCAGCATCAACAGCCACACGACATGGAACCGGGCTTGCCACCCGGCGAGAAGGCGCATCTTCATGGGGGAGTCTCCGGAAGGGGGTTACAGCGCGTCGGCACCGATTTCGCCGGTGCGGATGCGGATGACCTGTTCGACGGCGGTGACGAAGATCTTGCCGTCACCGATCTTGCCGGTGCCTGCCGACGACTGGATCGCTTCGATCACCGCGTCGGCACGCTCGTCGGTGACCACGGTTTCGATCTTGATCTTGGGCAGGAAATCGACGACGTACTCGGCGCCGCGATACAGCTCGGTGTGGCCCTTCTGGCGACCGAAGCCTTTCACTTCGGTCACGGTGATGCCCGACACGCCTGCGTCGGACAGGGCCTCGCGGACCTCGTCGAGCTTGAACGGCCGGATGATGGCGGAGATCAGTTTCATGCGCATGTCCCGATGGTGGATGGGGCCAGCGCGCAGACGCGCGTTGGCATCAGGCAACCCGCGGCCATCAGATGATGGCCGTGGCTGTTGCACCGGACACATACAGGGCCGGGACGGCCGTGCCTCTCTCCTTGCACGACCGACGCGGGAGGGAGGGCGGCCCTGGTCGCGTATCCGGTCTTTCTCTTGCCCCTGGATAAGCGGGCCAAAGGCCCGCGTTCCAATGCAGCGGACCGACAGTCCGCTCTACAACGGCGGGCCTGCGCCCGCCTTGCGGCTCCCCAGCCGCGAGAACGGAAGCGATGGCGGCGGGTGGGAGGGGAAGCCCACCGCCATCGCATCCGGTCAGCTGGCGTAGTACAGCTGGTATTCCAGCGGGTGGGTGGCCGCGCGGAACTTGGTCACTTCCTGCATCTTCAGCGCGATGTAGCCGTCGATGAAGTCATCGCTCATCACGCCACCGGCCTTCAGGAACTCGCGGTCCTTGTCCAGCGCTTCCAGCGCCTGGTCCAGGGAGGAGCAGACCTGCGGGATCAGCTTCTCTTCTTCCGGCGGCAGGTCGTACAGGTCCTTGTCGCTCGGTGCGCCCGGGTCGATCTGGTTCTTGATGCCGTCCAGGCCGGCCATCATCAGCGCGGTGAAGGTCAGGTAGCCGGACTGGATCGGATCCGGGAAGCGCATTTCGATGCGGCGCGCCTTCGGGTTGGAGACCCACGGAATGCGGCACGAGGCCGAACGGTTGCGGGCCGAGTAGGCCAGCATCACCGGCGCTTCGAAGCCCGGCACCAGGCGCTTGTAGCTGTTGGTGCCCGAGTTGGCGAAGGCATTGATGGCCTTGGCGTGCTTGAAGATGCCGCCGATGTACCACAGCGCCAGCTGGCTCAGGCCACCGTAGCCGTCACCGGAGAACAGGTTGGTGCCGCCCTTGGACAGCGACTGGTGCACGTGCATGCCGCTGCCGTTGTCGCCGACGATCGGCTTGGGCATGAAGGTGACGGTCTTGCCATTGCGGTGCGCGACGTTCTTGATGACGTACTTCATGCGCAGCAGTTCGTCGGCCTTCTGCACCAGGGTGCTGAACTTGGTGCCGATCTCGCACTGGCCTGCGGTGGCCACTTCGTGGTGCTGCACTTCCACTTCGATGCCGACCTGTTCCAGGGTCTTGCACATCTCGGCGCGCAGGTCGTGCAGGGTGTCGGTCGGCGGCACGGGGAAGTAGCCACCCTTCACGCCCGGACGGTAGCCGCTGTTGGCGCCGTCGTACTTGGCACCGCTGTTCCAGGCGGCTTCTTCGGAATCGACCTTGAAGAAGGTATTGCCCATTTCATTGGCGAAACGGACCGAGTCGAAGATGAAGAATTCCGGCTCCGGGCCGAAGAACGCGGTTTCGGCGATGCCGGAGGACTTCAGGTAAGCCTCGGCGCGCTTGGCGATGCCGCGCGGGCAACGACCATACGGCTGCATGGTGGCCGGGTCCAGGATGTCGCAGCTGATCACGATGGTCGGATCGGCGTAGAACGGGTCGACGTAGGCGCTGGCAGTATCCGGCAGCAGCACCATGTCCGACTCGTTGATGCCCTTCCAGCCGGCGATCGAGCTGCCGTCGAACATCTTGCCTTCTTCGAACAGCGACGGCTCGATGATGCTGACCGGGAAGGTCACGTGCTGCTCGACACCACGCATGTCGACAAAGCGCAGATCGACGAACTCGATCTGGTTGTCCTTGATCAGCTTCTCAACGTTTTCCACGGACATCGGTACGACCTCGGATGGGGATGAATGCCTGCTGAGGTAGAGCAACGACCGTGCCAACTTTTCGCAGGCTGCAAGTCATTGATTTCAAAAAGGGTGCCCTGGACCGGTGCAAATCGGTGCGCACCAATTGGGTGCATCCAGCACCAGACGCACCCGTTTGGTGCAGCAGGGATCGTCTATCCTCTCGACCTTCTTCCTTCCTGCCGCGCGTGCCCGCACTGTCCATGTCCGACCTGCTCTCCGCCCTGCTGCTGGGCATCCTCGAAGGCTTGACCGAATTCCTGCCGATCTCCAGCACCGGCCACCTGCTCATCGCCCAGCACTGGCTGGGTGCCCGCTCGGACTTCTTCAACATCGTCATCCAGGCCGGCGCGATCGTGGCCGTGGTGCTGGTGTTCCGCCAGCGCCTGCTGCAGCTGGCCACCGGCTTGAACCAGCGCGAGAACCGCGAGTACGTGTTCAAGCTGGGCGCGGCCTTCCTGGTCACCGCCGTGGTCGGCCTGGTGGTGCGCAAGGCCGGCTGGTCGCTGCCGGAGACGGTCAGCCCGGTGGCCTGGGCACTGATCATCGGTGGCGTCTGGATGCTGCTGGTGGAGGCCTATACCGCGCGCCTGCCCGACCGCGACCAGGTGACCTGGACAGTGGCGATCAGTGTGGGCCTGGCGCAGGTGGTGGCCGGCGTGTTCCCCGGCACCTCGCGCTCGGCCTCGGCGATCTTCCTGGCCATGCTGCTGGGCCTGAGCCGCCGCGCCGCCGCCGCCGAGTTCGTGTTCCTGGTCGGCATTCCCACCATGTTCGCCGCCAGCGCCTACACCTTCCTGGAGATGGCCAAGGCCGGGCAGCTGGGCAGCGAGAACTGGGCCGACGTGGGCGTGGCCTTCCTTGCCGCGGCCGTCACCGGCTTCGTCGTAGTGAAGTGGCTGATGGGCTACATCAAGTCGCACAGGTTCACCGCCTTCGCCATTTACCGCATCGCGCTGGGCGCGGTGCTGCTGCTGTGGTTGCCGTCCGGCAGCTGAACAGCGCCGGGGCACGGTAACCCCGATGCCGGCCCCACCCCGTTTCCCCCACGGTTCCCCAAGGAGAATGTTCAGGGGTGAGATATATCAGGGGGGGCTGCGAGATATCTAGCCGGAAGACCCCGGAAGAAAGCTGGCAATGGCGGATCAAGATGGAAAGCCATTGCGCCTGGTGCAATCAGGGTGCTGTGCGGAACAGACTCATCTGATTGAGGTTACGATCCCGGAAGTTCGCCCTGGCGAGCAGCTTGCGGATCCCTTGCTCAGACATTCTGTATCGCTTCGCCAAGCCCGGAACTGTAGCCCCATTGCGGTGGGCGTCCAGTATCTCACGCTCGCGTGGGCTGAGCTTGAATGAGGCGTCCTGGGGAAAGTAGATGGTCTGGCCGCCCCAGTCTTCGGCCAAGGTGTCCGCCACCGCCGCGCCGATCTGCTCTGCGAAGTCGTCACCGAGGCCGAGCGCACGCGCAGCCGTAGCCGCCGCCGAAGCGGCATTGGCCAAGAGCTCGTTGCGGCGGGCCTCCATCGACTTCATGCCGAAGGGGCCTCCCGCCGGGCGCGGCGATTGGCATCGATCTGAAGAGCGGCAATCACTTTGGACAACTGATCCGGGTTGCACCATTCCAGGCGTCCTACCTTGAACATGTGGCGGGCCACCGAATGGGCATATTCCCACTCACGCCCCGAATCAGCCAGCAGGGCTTCGATCTTGGACAGCTGAGGGGACAGGTCGCCCTTGGGGCGGCCTGCCCAACGTTTGGCTGCGTACGTCGCCTTGGCGGGAATTCCACCCAGGCGACGCAGCTCGTTGGCGATCGCATCGAGCTGCCGGCGATCGCATTTGCCGGCGCTTCGCTGGGCGGCCCCGTGCTCCTTGGAGACGCGCTCAACCAGGTCACGGTAGACGTCCTCGGAGAGACCGAGCTTCTTGGCGCCGGCGTGGATCGCGGCCAGCACCCGGTTACGGCCGTCGCCGGCCTTGCGAATGCGCGTCATGCCTTGCTCCTTGCGCCCTGAGCGGACCGGAGGGCGGTCTGCCATGCCGGCACTTCCTGACCCGCATGGTCCAGCAACTGCAGCAGCCCTTCGCGCGCGCCAGGCACGATACGGCCACCGTCCTTCAGGACGGTGGCCACCTGGGACTTCTTTGTCAGCGGATCACGACGGATCAGCGGCCCCTTACTCGCGGCCAGCTCTGGCGGGAACCGGAAGAGCGGGACCGTGTAGGTTGCCCGCATGGCCGGCCAGTAGCCGCGCTGGCTCTCACTGCCCATCTCCATGAGGTCCGCCGCCACTGCCCGCCGCAGTTCGCGGTCGGCGAAGAACGCTGGCGTCGAACCAGGCGGCATCAGGTAGCCAAGAACTGCATCCACCGCCGCTCGAACGGCTGAGCGTGACGGGCCGTTGGCCACGGCGCGAGGCGCGGCCTTGTAGGCCCGCCATGCCGCGTCGTACACGGTCTCATCCACGTTGCACCTCCGCATCGGAAAGCTTGAAGGCCTGTTCCAGCACCAGGAACAGGCGGCGAATCTCACCGCTCTGGAGGGCGAAGCGGGCATCGACCTCGGCGCGATGGCTATCGGCGTCGGCTTGCTCCAACTGCGAGAGCGCACCGTCCAGGAACTTCAGCTTTCGCACCACCAGGTCATCGCCCAGCTCGAAGGACAGCGCGTCCTCCAGCACCAGCGCCAGCTTGGTGACCTGCTTGCCGGCATCCAGGTGCTTGTCGATCTCGTCGCTGCGCAGTTCCTGGTCGCTGCAGCGCACCTTGGCGCCACCCTCGACCGGATCGCGCAACTCGGCGGACTCTCCAAGGGATAGCCCGTCCGGCAGCGGCTCGCCAGCGATCCAGCCGGTCAGGATCGAGCGCGGTGCCACCTGAGCGTTCAGCGGGATTGCCGGGAAGCCGCCCAGCAGGCCACGGATATCGGACACGAAGGCCTCGCCCACCTTGCGGCTGGAGGTATCCACAGCCACATAGCCGTGGGTCAGGTCCAGGATCGCGTCGTGGCGGGTGTTCTTGACGAAGGCCTTGGGCAGCAGCTCGTGCAAGATGTCGTCCTTCATGTGCTTGCGCTCGCGACCACCTGGTCGGCGGCCCTGTTCCTGTTCCATGATCTGAAGACGGCTCTCCAGCGCACGGTTGACCACCGCGCCGGGCAGGATCTTGTCCTCGCCACCCACCGTCAGCCAGAGGAAATTGCCCTGCCGGCAGGACAGGTGCTCCTGCTCCTCGCGGCCGAAGGGGGAAATGAAGCCGCGCGAGTTCATTTCGAGCGGTCCAACCGGCTTCAGAACGCCATACGGCAGCACGGATTCGACTTCGGAGAAGTCGGTGCTGGTCGGGAAGCGGAACAGCACCAGGTTACGCATCAGCATCGTCGTCCTCCTCGCCTTCATAGGCGTCGCGCTCGGCGGTGTGGATGGCCTCCTGGCACATGTAGATCAACTTCAGACAGATGCCCCGGTGGGTACCATCGAGCTTCCCGGCCTGATCGTTGACTTCGAAGAAGGCGACCCCGAGTGCTGCCACAGCGCGCATACCGGGTTCAGTGGACGCGTCCTGAAGAAGCGTCTCGCAGTTGGGGCGGGTGAGATGGATCTGGCCCATCAGGTGTTCTCCTTCAGATAAACGGTCACGGCGGACATGCCACCCCAGCGCAGCCGGCGCGGATGCTGGCCGCACCACGCCAACCAGGCGCCCAGCGCGTCACCCTTTGCCTGCTGCGTGTCTGCCTCTGGCACGCCCGGCACAACCAGCATCCCCTGCATGGCTCCCTTTCCGTGCCTAGCAACGACTGAGATCACCTTGCGCAGCTGCGTGCTGCTCCCTTCGGCAATGAAAATGGCGCCATCCGGCACGTTTGTCCCGAAGCCGATCTGGCCATTGGCCCAGCAGTACGCGATCACAATTGCACCTCGCAGATGGATTTCTGAACCTCATGGATCAGATCCAAACGTTGGTTGGCGGCAGCCAGCGCGGCGGCCATCTCAGTCACTGCCTACTGGGCGCACGGGCCGCACATGGGCGACTCGGGCGCACCGGTGGGCATGTCGCAGTTGACGCAGGCATGACGCGGCCCGGTGCTGGCCACCTCGGGGTCGGTGCGTTCTTCAAAGTGCAGAAGCGCCGGCTGGGAGATGTGGCGCTTCAGGCGCCAGGGCAATGCGTCCCCGCGCGCCTCGATGTACCGCACTGCCTGACGGACGGCATAGCGAGCAGCGGTCGCGTCTTCGCCTTGGACGTTGCCGCAGGCGGCGTCGAAAAAGCGCAACCCGTCCAGCTCGACTGCCAGAGCGTGGATCTCGACGTCGGCCCGCGCCGCTCGGTCGGCGATCTCCACCGCCAGGGCCAAGGTGCTGGCATTGAGTGCACCGCGAACGCCGTCGAAGCGGAAGGTGCAGGTGTCTCGGATCTTCGGCATGTCAGACTCCGGCCACGTCGAGAGAAATCGGCTGGTACTGGCCACGTGCGTCGCGCTCGTAGAACCGCACGTAGGTCTTGCTGCCCACCACCGTCACCGCATCACTGATCGCGGTCATTGCCCGCTGCCAGCGGGCGTCATCGAACTGCAGCCGGCGAAGTGACAGCACCTCTGCAGTCTTGATGCTGCCGTCCTGGCCCACCTTGAAGGCGCTGTTGACCAGGGTGCGCAGCTCGGCGCGCGAGCCTTCGGTCCAGTCGTTGAGGCACTCATCGATCAGTGCCTTGGCGGCCTGCAGGCGCTCATCGAACTGGATGGTGTCCTGGCAGGCGCGCAGGATCTTGAAGCGGCCATCGTAGGAATACAGGCTGACGTTGCCCTTGTCGCCGCCGATCTTGGCGCCGTACTGCTCGCCGCTGAGCTGCACGAACGCGCCGATATCGGCGAACGTATCCGCTTTGAAGGTGCGCAGGGCTTCGCGCAGCTGCAGGGCGCGCTGGATCTTCTCCTGCACGAGCTGGTCACGCGCCAGATCGATCGGCTTGATCTGTGCCTCGGGCACCAGCCGACCGTTACGGTCCTCGCGGTAGCCTTCGGGAATGGATGGGGTCATTGGGCGCCTCCTTGGGCGGCGGGGGTGACAAACGGTTGAGTGGGTCGAAGGACGTCGGGGACGCCTTCGACGTGGATAGGGCTGGTTGCGGTGAACCAGTCGGCGCGCCAGCGGCGGGCGGCATCCAGCGAGATGCCGAGCAGGCCGGAAATGCGCTGCGGGGTAAGCTGGCGCGGGTTCTGAGTACGAGCCCACAGCGCAAAGCGCATCGCGCGCAGGTGGTCGTAGCGCTGGCGGCCGGTGCGTGCCATCACTCCACCCCGCCGAAGATGCGATCGAAGTGGTTATGCAGCGAATCGACCAGGCGACCACCGAGGTAAGGCGGCAGCTCGCCTTCCAGATCCTCCTGGGACTGACACACGGTGCCGATGGAAGGCGTCAGCGGGTCTTTGTCGAAGGCGGGACCTTCGTAGCCCCCGGCAGCAGAGCGGGCCTTCTGCGCCCCTGTCATACCCGGCCGGGTACCACGCACACGCTGCGCCTGCGCGGCCGCCAACGCCGCCTGGTCGATCTTCCAGTCGGGGTTGAGGCGGTAGTTGCGGGCCACCCCTTCGCCAACGCGCAGGATCATTCCGCACCGCACCGCCTTGGCGACCGCGTTGGACACATAGCCGCGGTAATGGAAGCCGTGCTCCATCACCCGATCGATCAGATCCGCAGAACGGACCACGCTGGCACCCAGTGACAGGGCGATAGCGTGCTGCATTGCGACGCTGGGGATGGCGCTCATGGCTGAACCACCTGCGGTTGGGTGATGCCGGCTTCCGTACGCGTCAGCACGATGACCGGTGCAGGGCTGGGCGTGGTGCGAGCGACCACGCAAACCACTGCGCGGTGCTTGCCGTCGACCTTGCTGCGGGCCTGGGCGTCTTCGATCGCCTTGGCCGAGTCGGTGAAGGTGTCGCCACCCACCCACTCAGCAGGGACCACCAGGAACTGGCCGCGCTCAGCCATGAGCCACCTCCCGCAGCATCGGAGGACGCTGGGTCCACTCCAGCTGCACGCCCTGGTACTCAGCTGCCATCACGCGGTCCTGCCCGCCGCTGCCGTTGGGTTGGCGGCGCTTGAGGTGGCCACCCACCATCGTGGGAGGGCGGTCCAGAATCAGCACGGCGCGACGGCCATTGCTGTGCAGGCCCAGGATCTCGATGCCGCTGTTCTCCAGCTCGCGGGCAGTGTTCGCGGCGGCATACAGCACATCGGAGTTACGTTCATGGTTCATGGTTGGATTCCTCGTCGGTAGCGGGCTTGTCCAGCCCGAGTTGTCCGTACAGATCCGGGAGCGCAACGCGCTTCATCGCGCTGACCTGCTCCAGGGAGGTCATGGCGCGCCCGACCAGGAAGGTGCAGGCGCGGTCCAGTTCGGCCGCACTGGCGGCAAGGTGGTAACCGTGAGCCGGGTGGGCGCAGATCGGGTGCCCCTCGCGCCGCAGCTGCTCGATGATCTGGCGCAGGCGGCGCTCGTCGGCGGTGCTGGTACGTGAGGTGATCTGCTGCACCAGGTCGCGGGCGGTGATGCCGTTGACGGCGCCGCGACGGCCCTGCAGCTGCAAAAGCACCGTCTGTGGGGACAGCTCTTGCGGTAGCAGGGCCAGCTGCATGTCAGATGGCCCCCCGATCAATGCCGGCGGCAATCGCCAGGTCCAGAATCTCGTCCAGTTCCAGCAGCCAGCGCTTGTTGGTGCTCTGCGAGATCACCAGCACGCCGGTGTGGATCCACGCCTCGATCAGGTACTCACGTCTGGAGTCAGGGTCCTGTACCTGGATAGCCCCCACTCGCGATGCTGTGGGGAACATGTGGCAGTCCTGCACCAGCACCCCGATGGACTTCTTTCGCTGGGGGTGCCGGGCGCTGTGGCGCTTGCGGTTGTGCACCTGGCCAAGGCAACGCTGGAGGGTCGGAACGGCCATCATTCCTCCTCCTCATCTTCGTCACCGTCGCGCAGCTGATAGATCAGCGCGAGCAGCTGCCACGTATTCAAGCCAGAAAGAACCAAGTTCATGTCCTGGCCGTCCTGCCAGACGATGCCAGCCTTGGCAAAGATATCCCGGTGCATAACGGTCACTTGGCGATGCGGCAGCTCGGCTTCGCGTAGCAGGCGCAGTGCAAACTCCCGCATGGGACCGAGTTCCTCAGCGGTAGGGTCAGCCACGCGTCACCCCCTCGCGCTGCAGTACCTCGGCCGGCACATGGGCAGTGATGCGTTCCCAGTTGGCGCGCGGCATGATCACCACCTGCAGGATGTCCACGTTGATCGGCTCGGGCTTGTCCTGCATTTCGAAGGGAATCAGGATGGCTTGGGTGGCGAACGGCCACACTTCGCCCTGCGGCGTCCTCACCATTGCTTCTACCGCCGGCCAGCCTTCAGTTCGGATCGCCATATCAGCAGCCCTCCTGTTCGTCGCGAAGGCGCAACAGTCGTTCCAGCTCTGCGGTGCCAAGGGCCAGTCCGCGAACGACGTTCTGAATGCGGGTCTCAACGTCATCCTCGGGATCGTCCTCCAGTCGACTGAGGCCTTCCCAAGCGCTGGGGTTGAAGGCACTGCCGGCAACCAACTGCTGAAGTGGGGCGATTTCCATCGCACCGTTCGCATCGACACTGACAACGTCCTGGTTCATCCACGACGGGAGCAGATAGAAGGCCGCAGCTGCTGCAAGTTCCTCCTGCGCGTGCTCGTCGTCGTGCTCGGCGGAATAGCCCTTCTCATTGACCTGCCGGTGACGTTCATCAGCGACAAGGTCAAGGGCAGTTTTGAGCGAAATGGTCAGATCCGAGCGCATCTCACACCCCCCGCACGACGTCAGCGGTGACGGTCGGCACGCCCAGGTCAGCGGCGCGGTTCATCGCGGCGGTGAGCGCGTTCTGGACGGCCAGCGGGTAGAGCAGCGAGCCCGCACCGCGTGAGGGAACCAGCTTGGTGCGCAGCGCGTCGATGGCGCTCTGTTCCACCACCTTGTCCAGCGGCACCTGGGCGCGCTTGAAGCGATGCGCCAGGTAGGCACCCAGCTCGTTGTCCAGCGGCGGCAGCGTGATGATCTCGATGCGCTGTACTACTTCGCGTACTGCCGGGTTGTGCTCGGAGAGCTTCACGGCCAGCTCCGGCTGGCCGATCAGGATCACCGACAGCAGCGGGCGCAGGCCGTCCTTTAGCTCGCGGAAGCGCTTGAGGTGATTCAGGGTTGGCATCGGCAGGCTGTGGGCCTCCTCGATCACCAGGACGTGGCTGTGACCTGCGCGGGCGCTGTCACGCATCGATTCGTGCAACTGGCGGAAGCGGGCCTCGGGACTGCTCTTCGGCTTGGCCAGTGGCGCGACGGTGGCCATGATCGCCTCGGCGATGTGGTGGCTGCGCAGGGTCTTGCCCACCGCATCGCTGCCTTCGCTGGCCAGCACGTAGGGCTTGATCACAATGACGGCCTGTTCCTCGCGCTGGATGCGATCGACCAGGTCTTCGCACAGCGTGCTCTTGCCGGCACCGCTCTCGCCGATCACCGCAGCGAAGCCGCCGTGGCGGGCAACCTGGTACATGCTCTCGCGGACATAGCGGATATCCGGAGAGAGGAACACGTCTTCGGCGCTGGCTGGATCGGCGAAAGGATTGGTGGTCAGGCCGAAGTGGCGCTTGGCCTGTGGGGTCAATGCCTGAAAACGCAGTAGCATGGGATCTTCCTCGTCGTGAATGTCGTTGTCGTTATCGGTGTCTTGCGTTGGGGAAACCGGGGCCGGCGTGTTGGAGCACGTCGGCCCCTCCTTTTCATGCCAGTGGGCGTCGGTCACGCCGTGCTGGGTCAGACAGGAACTGATGGCAGCGCGCACCGCTGCCGGATCGCAGCTGGTGGGTAGCTGGCCGTGATTGATCAGGGCATTGAGGGCCGGTCGACTCAGGCCGGCGGCTGTGGCCAGCACGCCCTGCTTAATACCTGCATCGGTGAGCAGGCGCTTCAGACGCAGCGTCATGCAGCACCTCCTTCCACCAGGCGCAGGCCGCCACGCTCAGGCGACGCCAAGGCCTGCGCCCAGGATTCGACCTGATCCACCGGCAGGCCTTCCGGCCAGCGCTGGGCGGTGCGGGCATAGTGGTCAGGCGACCAGGTCGAACCGGCTGCCTCCACCAGTGGCTTCAGGCGCATTGCCGCTTCCACATGGTTCAGTGGCGGCAGCTCGGCGCGGATCGGCGCAGGCTCGATGCGCTGGGCCGCCAGCACCTGTGGTGCATCAACCTGGGCGATGCGGCCCGAGCGCGGCAGGCTCGGCGTCACATTGGCTTCGCGCAGGTGCTTCATCGGATCCACCTGCCCCCCGAAGGCCACGCGCTTAGCCTTGCGTGCCACAGCGGCCTCAGCATCGGTGTGAACCTGCATGGCCAGCCGATCCAGTTCCTTGCGAGCTGCGTCGGCCGGCGTCTCCGGAGCGGTCCGGTACTCCGTGCCAACCCGGGCAGCGCTGTCCAGGAAGCCCCAGTCGTCGCGTCCGATGCGCGGTGCGATGTAGTGCACAGGCGCGCAGTCCTGTGTGCCCGGCATCAGCACGCGTACGCTGCCCTCCGGATCCAGAGCATTGACCACCACGTCTACGCGCTGACCGTTGATCAGTCCCGGCACCCCACGCACGTCGTACTGCTGTGCCCGGAAGCGGATCATGCAATCGCGTACGGTGCAGGCCTTGGGCGCGCTGGTGGCCAGCTGTCGCAGCACTTCCACGGCCGGTGCCAGGCGCAGCTGGTCCTGGGTGATGCGCAGCCACCCATCACGGCGCGTGTAGCCGGTGCGGCTGTGGATGCGGGTGGCGTTATAGGCCTGTGCCCACTGCTGGGCCAGGGTATTGATTTCCTCCAGACTGGTGACCGGTGCACGCAGCTTGAGCAGGGCCTCGAAGTGGGTTTCGATCAGGTAATTCGCGTTCTCGACCTGACCCTTGGCGCGTGCATTGCCGACTTCGTTGATGATCGTTTCGATGCCGCAGGCCGCCAGGAAGCTGCTGGTGCTGGTGGCCGTCATGGCACTGCCGGGATCCATCATCAGCAGCTTGGGAACGCCATGCATCGTGCCGATTTCGCGCCGTGTCATTGCGTGGATCAGGGCCGACAGCAGGTTGGCGCTGCTTTCGGCACCCAGCACGTAGAACAGCTCGATCGCACCGCTGGCATGGTCGGTGATCGCATAGCGCCACAGGCGGCGCTCTGCGATCTTGGTGAAGTTGCCGGGCTTGCCGCGATAGAACTCGCGCTTGTCCATCACCCGTGTGCCGTCATCAGCCAGGTAGAACTGGCGGCTGACCGAGGCGTCGATCTGCCACAGGTGGTTGGGATGCGGGGAGGACAGCCGTGCAGCCGGTGTGGCCGCTGCCAGCTGGTCACGGTGGAAGCCGTAATGGCGGATGGCGCGACAGATCGCCGAGGTGCTCAGCGGGACAATCTCGCCCGTCGCCTTGTCCACGCGCATTGCCTCGATCCTGCCGTTGGCACGCAAGGCATCCACGGCCTCCTCGACCGGCAGCGCGCCGGTACCGGTCAGGCGACGGGTTTCCTCCACGATGGCCGCGATCGAGGCCGCTTCGTCACGGGTAAGTGACAGTTCGCCCGCATCGGACCTGCGCTTGCGGGGTTTGAGGGCCGCCGTCACCTTCGACAGGTGACGGTAGGCCGTCTGGACCGAGCATCCCAGCTGCTCGGCCAGCGCGGAGGCGATGCGCCCCTTGCTGCCGTGCGGCGCGGCCAGCAACTGGCTGGCCGCAGCCTGGATGAGGACCTCGGACACGTCAGATCCCCGCGTCGTTGGTGACAGGGATCGCGATGGCCAGTTCCTCATCGTCGCGGGCGATGCGTACCGAAGTGAGGAGGCGGCCGATCACGTTGCTCAGGAACAGCGCCGCATCTTCCTCGACGTGGTTGTCGCAGGCGAAGTCGGCCAGTGCTTGGATCGAGGCACGCAGGCCGCTGTTCGGGCTGCCGATGGCGGCCAACACGTTCTGCTCTGCCTCTGTGACCGACTGTTTGAGGGTGACCAGCTGCTCGTCAGGAGTGGCGGACTTCCAGCGACGTTGTGCCTTGAGGGTCTTCTCAGACTCCTTGTTCAGATCCTCGCTCAACTTGTTGATGCGCTGATCTTTTGCGTCGGCATCTGCCCTGGCTTCGCGCAAGGCGGCGCGCAACTGGCTGGCGCTCATGCGCTCCACATCGTCCACGGTTATGCCTGCAACCGAGTCGCCGGACTCCAGCGCCTGCAGGTCTTCGTCGTCCAGAACCGCCAGTTCCAGGACCTTGGCCTGGGTGCCGGCGGCCTTCAAAAGTGACACCGTGTCACTTTTGGAGAACTTCAGGGCGACGGTCATCAGGCGCGCCGCCGTCCGGTAGTTGAACCCTCGCGTCGCAATCTGTTCTTGGAACTCACCATGCGCGGTCTGCTCTTTGATGAGCAGCAGGCCCCGGCCCATTTCGAGGATGTCCTCGACGGAGCGGCGTTGGCGGTACTCGACCATGCTCCAGAGCGATTCGGTGTCCAAGGCACCTGCGTAGCCCAGCGTGGTGGCCAGGCTCTTCACCTGCGCCTCGGCCTGCGCCATCACCTGCAGTTCCTGGCTGCGCTCGACCAGCTTGCCCGTGTCCAGTTCCGTGCCTACCGGCTCGGCCTGGGCGAGCGGCTTGGCGCCGCGCTTGGTGGATTGCTTCTCTGCCATTTCGATCCTCGTCATCAGTTGGGGCTACGGCTGTAGCGGTTCTTGAAGTCGTCCAGCTGCCGTTCTTCACGGGCCACCTCGGCCTGATGGGCCAGGGCGATCTGGACAATTCGGGGGGACAGGCGCCAGTTGTCCTGGTCGAAGGGGGAGCGCTCGACCAGGCCGTCCTCGGCCAATCGCTGCAGGTTGCGCAGCGTGGTGCTGGGGGATTCGCCGATGCCGTCGGCAATGGGTTTCAGGCGCAGGCCGGTGCGGCTGTGCCCGGCCAAGGCGAACAGCAGGCGGGCGAAGATGCTTTGCTCGCTCATGCCGCAGCTCCCTGCTGGCGGCGGGCCAGCTCCTTCAGGATGCGAACGGCGCGGCGATCGGCCGCGTCCACGGCACCAGCCAGCGGCAGGGTGTTGGCCAGCGGCTCGTCCGATTCGACGGCGCACTGCCAGTTGTTCACAGCGGTGGCGTACTGGTCACGGGCCGAGGCAAGCAACAGCTCCAGTTCGCGGGTCGGGACTTCGTCCAGGGGGCGGCCGGCGGTGCTCATGCTGAGGCGCTCAGGCCTGCGGCCTTCAGCAGCCGGCGCCGCAGGGCCTGACCCTTCGGGCCATTCCAGCGTCCGATGAGGACGTCTCGGGCGTTCTGCGGCGGGACGCCGTTCTTCATGCACCAGCCGCGGAGACTGGTGCCCTTGCCAACGAAGGCGGTGCGGACCTTGAGGTGAAGATCCAGGCTGGGGGCGGGTTCGCTCATCGCGTGTATCCTTTGATCCTTGTTCCATTGGTTGGCTGCTTTGGGCGCTGCCAGTGGAAGTAATCATGGTACGGATTTCCGTGCCTGTCAACACATATGGCATGGAATTTCGTATGACGATCGGAACCCGTCTGAAGAGCGAGCGGGAACGCTTGGGCCTCACGCTGCCTGAGTTCGCAGAACTCGCTGGCGCGAAGAAGAACACCGTGATTGATTGGCAAAGAGATGCATCCAGCCCTCCTGCCGCCAAGCTGGCTGCGCTTGCTGATGCGGGAGTGGATCCGCTTTACGTGCTGACGGGGCAACGCAGCATCGCGCGCCCTGGCATGACGGACACTGAGATAGAGCAGTTCAATGACGTGGTGGATACGTTCTGGGCGCTGTCCGATCCCGGTCGCGTAATGGCCTTGAACATGCTGACTGCACTGCTGGCAAAGGAAACCCAAGAAGGGTCTTCTCGGGGACTGCGTAAGCCAAAGACCTGAGTCCGTAGATGACCTGCTGTTGAGCTTTAAAGGGCGCATTTTTCAAGGCGCAGAATTCAAATCGGACAAGGAGGCGTCATGAAGAAGCTGGTTTTTTCGCTCGCGGTTCTGTTGGTCTTGCTCGGTGCAAAGGCGGTAATTGGCCAGGACTTCAAAGACCAGAATCTCAAGCATCTAGTCATCGGAAAAACAACGCTGAGCGAGGCGGCCGCCCTCTTGGAAGCGCCGCCACTGCGATCATCGGTTGGGGCAAGCGGCGCTACTGGCTACACCTGGCAATACATCCAGTCGAAAGCCAGTCTTTGGACTGGCAATGTGCGCAGCTCCAGTAAGCAGGTCATCCTGGTCTTCAATACGGATGGAACATTCCAGAGAATTTTCCAAATGGATGGCATCCAGCTCCCGCCTGAGGATCTCGAGAGGCTTTTCAGTCAGCCTGCTGCCGAGCACGCGCACAGGCAACAGAACCAAGTGAATTCACGAGCTGTTCCAGACTGACTCGGGGCGATCGAGATCTGACGGTCCGCCCGTTGTGATGTTGATCGCAATGAAAGGCCACACTCTCACGCGCGCGCGTGAGGTTCCTCGAAACCAGTTTCAAAGACGACGATCAGTCAAAGACTGAAACTCTGCCCATCGGTTTGGTGTGCGCATGGCGCACCTGGCCGACGGGCATCCTCGTCTGCCCGTCGGCCATCTTTCCCTGGAGATGGCGCATGGCAGCAGAGCAACCCGGTAACAAAGCACTGCCCATCGCGGGTGGAATGCTGGCGACCATGCTGGCGTTGCTGCTCGGGCTGGTACAGCCCTTTGAGGGCTACTCGGCCCAGCCCTACCGCGATGTAGTCGGCAAACTGACGGTTTGCTACGGCCATACGGCAAACGTCGAACAGCGCACCTACACCCGCGCCGAATGCGAGCACCTGCTCCAGTCGGACCTTGGTGTTGCCTGGAACACCGTACAGAGCTGCATCAAGGCGCCGATGACGGACTATCAGGCGGCTGCCCTGACGTCCTTCACCTTCAACGTGGGCCCTGGCGGCGCCGGGGTGAAGGACGGCCTGTGTACCCTGCGCAACGGCCAGCAGCCGCGCATCCGCGTCTACGCCAACCAAGGTCGCTGGGATCTTGCATGTGCCCAGCTAAGCAACTGGGCCAACGCCGGCGGCCGGCCATACAAAGGACTTGAACGCCGCCGCACGGCTGAGCGCGCGATGTGCGAGGGCCGGTACTGATGATTCGCGCACTGATCGTAACGATCGCCCTGCTGCTGGTGCTCCTGCTGGTGGCCATTGCCGCGGCCCTTCTCTACCGCGGCAATGCCTTGGATGCCCAGGCTCGCGACGCCACGTCCCAGCAGCGCGTGACCACCCTTCAATCGCAGCTGGAAGACGAGCGCAGCGCTCGTGACATCGAGCACACCCAGGCCAAGGCGATGGCCCAGATCGGAGACGAACATGAAAATGATCGGGAGGCGTCCGCGTACGTCCCTGCTGCTGTTGTGGCTGACGTGCGTACTGGCGATCTCAGGCTGCGCAACGACCTCGCCACCTGCCACACCGCTCGCCTGTCCCAAGCCGTCTCTGGCGCCGTCGAACGTGATGCGAGCGCCCAACTACGAGCAGAGGTCGCGGGCGATCTTGTTCGAGTCGGACGCGACGCCGACAACCACGTCCGGGCCTGCCAGCGCGTCATCGGTGTCCTCACCGGACAGCACCCTTCCGTCGAGGCCAACCCATGATCGTTGAAGTGCAGCCGCTCTACCTGGTGTGGTTCGCCGGCATCGGCATCACCCTGCTCGGCGGCCTGATCGCCGGCGGTCGCTGGCTGGTCAACCAGCTGCAGCAACGCACTGATCAGCAGTTGGCCATCCTGATTAACGACAGCAAGCGCTGGCGCGAGGTTGAGAGCCACCTCACCGACTTCCGCCTGGAAGTTGCGAAGGAATACGTCCGCCGCGAGGACTATGCCCGCGGGCAGAGCGTCATCGAGGCAAAGCTCGATGCAGTGGCCTCGAAGATCACGAACATGCAAAGCAAGGGGAACACGCCGTGAGTCACGGAAATCAGGGCCCGGATCTGGGCAAGTTGCGCCGGGAGCAGCTGCGCTGGCTGATGCTGCTGGTGCTGGATCGCTCTCGCCCCTATCCGATCGGCGAAGCCGTCCTGGCCGGCGCCGCCCAGGACATGTATCCGGATGCCACCGCTTTGGAAGTGCGCAGGGAGCTGGATTACCTGGACACCCGCCGCCTGATCGACATCACCAAATCCCCTTCGGGGCCGTGGTCGGCTGAGCTGACGCGCCACGGTGTGGATATTGTCGAGTACAGCATCGACTGCGGGCCGGGCATCGCGCGCCCACCGAAGTACTGGTGATCCCATGCCTCCCGTGAGCAAGATCGACCTATTGCCGGCCGAGGTGCGCGACGAGCTGGATCGGCGCCTGGTCGCCAATGCCTTCGGCGGCAGCATCTCGCTGTCCGAATGGCTCGGCGAGCAGGGCTATGAGATCAGCAAGACCACCGTCAACGAACGCGCCAAGCGGCTCAAGCGCCGTCTGGCTTCGATCAGCGCCAGCACCGAGGCCATGAAACTGGTAGCCGAGCAGGCGCCGGATAATGCCGCCGAGCGCGGCAGTGCACTGCTGGGCCTGCTGCAGACCGACCTGTTCGAAGCGCTGCTGCAGTTCCAGGAAGCGGCCGACCAGGACGATGAGAGCATTTCCCCAGCCGATCGCATTGCGCTGTACAGCAAGGCGGCCAAGGCCATTGCTGAACTGACCCGCTCTTCCATCGTGCGCGAGAAGTGGGCCGGTGAGATCCGCCAGAAGGCGCTGATCGACGCTGCCAGCCGGGTTGAGGAAGCGGCACGCGCACAGGGCCTGGACGCTGCCGGGGTGGATTTCTGGAAGAACCAAGTGCTGCATGGGGTCGGCTAAGTGAGCGCACTCGGTTCCCTGCCCGATACCGAGCGCATCCTGGACTGGGATGAGTTGCCCGAGAGCGTGCGCGCCATTTCGGCCAACTTCGACATCAGTAAGGCTGGCGTGCTGATGGCCCATCAGTCCGAATGGATCCGGATGCAGGAAGGGCTGGATATCGCGGTCTGCGAGAAGGGGCGTCGTACCGGCATCACCTTCGCCCAGGCGTTGAGCGACACCATCACCGCAGCCTCTGCCAAGGACGCCGGCGGCGACAACGTGTGGTACATGGCCGACACCAAGGAAAAGGGTCTGGAGTTCATTGGCTACGTGGCCAAGTTCGCGCCGATCATCGCTCGAGGCCAGGCCTCGCGGATCGAGCAGCACATCTTCCAGGACCAGCAGCCCGACGGCACCAGTCGGCAGATCCAGGCATTCCGGGTTCGCTTCGCCAGTGGTTTCCGTATCACGGCACTGTCCTCGCGCCCGGAGAACATCCACGGCCTGCAGGGCGTGGTCGACCTGGACGAAGCGGCGCTGCACAAGGACGTGGCCAAGGTGCTCGAGTCGGCCACCGCCCTGCTGATCTGGGGCGGCCGCATCCGCGTGTGGTCCACCCACCGCGGCAAGAAGAACCCGTTCAATCAGCTGGTGCAGGACGTCCAGGCCGGCCGCTACGGCAAGAAGGCCGGGGTCATCCGCATCAGCTTCGATGATGCGGTGTCCAATGGCCTGTACGAGCGGGTCTGCGCTATGCGTGGCAAGGTGGCCACCGCCGAGGGCAAGAAGGAGTGGTACACCGCGATTCGCTCGGCCTACGGCCCGCGCAAGGCCGCCATGCGCGAGGAGCTGGACGTCATCCCGCGCGATGGCGATGGCTCAGCCATCCCCTCGGTCTGGATCGATCGGGCCATGCCCGAGGCCCGGCCAGTGCTGCGCCTGGTCTTCGATGATGACTTCCCCAAGCGCTCTGAGAAGGAGCGCGAGATCTGGTGCTCGGTCTGGATCGCCACCACGCTGCTGCCAGTGCTCCGTGCTGCGGTGGCCGGGTTCACCGGGCGCTGGGCGATCGGCATGGACTTCGCGCGCCACCGTCACTTCTCGGTCATCAAGCCTGCCAAGGTCGGTCAGGATCTGCGCCGCGACGTGCCGTTCCTGATCGAGATGGCCAACGCGCCCACCCGCCAGCAGGAGCAGATCCTGTGGGCGCTGCTGGACGCGCTGAAGGAAGGATTCCCTGGCCGCTGGTCATTCGCCGGCGATGCCACTGGCCCCGGCCAGACCTTGATGGAGTACACCGGCGACCGCTACGGCCGGGCTGAGCTCGATACCGGGACCGGCCGCTACATCGGTGGCCCAATCCACGAGGTCACCCTGTCGCGCCCCTGGTACGGCGAATGGATGCCCAAGTACATCGCGCTGTTCGAAGACGGCTTCCTCAGCCTGCCCAGGGACGCGTCCCTGGAAGACGACCACCGCGCGGTGGAGTACGTCGACGGTATCCCGATGGTGCCGCGTCTGGAGCGCAAGGACCTGCAGGATCCGGAGCTGGTGCGCCACGGCGACGGCGCGATCGCCGGCGTGCTGATGCAGTTTGCCGCACTCAACCACGTCACCTCGGTGCCCATTGAGTTCCAGGCAGCCGGCGCGCGCGCCTACATCGGCGACGGCCGAGCAGACGGCGTGGCCACCGTCGTGACCGATGATGCCTTCGGCACGGTCAGCGGCGGAAATGATTTTGGAGGATATGCATGACCACCGCCCGCCCAGAGATCGGCCGCGAGATTGCCACCACTGCCGATGGCATCGACATCACCCGTGGTTACACCGGGCCACTGCTGCTGCCCTTTGACAGTGTCCTGCGCAACCGCGGCGGCTACGACCTTCAGATCTACGAACAGGTGCTGTCCGACCCGGAGGTGAAGACCACCTTCGGCTCCCGCCAGGATTCGGTGGTGGCCTGCGAATGGCAGGTGGAGCCCGGCGGCGAGAAGCGTATCGACCGCCAGGCGGCAGAGTATCTGCAGGAGCAGCTGCATGGCATCGGCTGGGACAACGTCACCCGCAAGATGCTCTTCGGCGTGTTCTACGGCTATGGCGTGGCGGAGATCCTGTACAAGGTCGACGGTACTCGCATCGGCCTGAAGGACATCAAGGTTCGTAACCGTCGGCGCTTCCGTTACGGCAAGGAAGGTGATCTGCGCCTGCTCACCCAGACCCAGATGACCGAGGGCGTGCCGGCGCACGCGCCCTATTTCTGGAACTTCTGCTCCGGTGCCGACCACGACGATGAGCCGTACGGCCTCGGCTTGGCGCACTGGCTGTACTGGCCGGTGCTGTTCAAGCGCAACGGGCTCAAGTTCTGGCTGATCTTCCTGGAGAAGTTCGGCATGCCCACTGCGGTGGGCAAGTACGACGCCGAAGCAAACGATGTGGATAAGGCCAAGCTGCTGCAGGCCACGCGCGCGATCCAGACCGACAGCGGCATCATCATGCCCAAGGGAATGGAGCTGGCGTTGCTGGAGGCCGGACGTAGTGGCACGGCCGACTACAAGGCCCTGCAGGACTACATGGATGCCACCATCCAGAAGGTGGTGCTGGGCCAGACCGCCAGCACCCAAGGCACGCCAGGCAAGTTGGGCAACGACCAGCTGCAGCGCGAGGTGCGCCGCGACATCATCACCTCCGATGCCGACCTGGTGTGCGAGTCCTTCAACAAGGGCCCAGCGCGCTGGCTCACCGAATGGAACTTCCCTGGCGCGGCCATTCCTCGGGTCTATCGCGTCACGGAAGAGCCGGAGGATCTGGACGCTACCGCCAGCCGTGACAAGAAGATCCTTGACCTGGGCTACAAGCCCAAGCAGGTCTACATGGATCAGACCTACGGCGACAACTACGAGCCTGTCCAGGCGCCGCAGGATCCGCCTGCGGTACCGACGGCGATCGATGGCGCCCAGTTCGCCGACGCCGGCGGTGCGGTGGTCAGCTTGCTGCGCAGGCACTATCCCGCCGCCTTTGCCGACGGCACCCCGAAGACGCCCGATCCCGCTGTCGAGCTGGGCCAGCAGCTCGATCGCCGGCTGTCGCCCATTGGTGCTGGATGGGTCGAGCAGATCCGCCAGCTGGTCGATGAGGTCGACTCGCTGGAGCAATTGCGCGACCGGCTGTTTGAGCTGCACCCGAACATGACCCTGGACGACTACGCCTCGGTGATGGCCGATGCGATGACGGCCGCGACGCTGGCTGGCCGTACCGACATTCAGGGCGCGGGAGACTGATCAATGGCCGGGGTTGCCTACGCTCAACTTCCGTTCCGGGAGCAGATCGAGTTCTTCCGTCGCAAGAAGAACGTGCTCACCGAGAGCTACCTGGACGTTTGGGAGTCGGAGCACGACTCCAGCTTCATGGTGGCCGGTGCCAACCGTGACGCTCTGCTGGCGGACTTCCGGCAATCCATCGATCGGGTCATTGCTGAGGGGCGGACTCTTCAGCAGTTCCGGGAGGACTTCGACCGGATCGTGGCCACGCATGGTTGGGATTACAACGGCGGTCGGAACTGGCGCTCGCGGGTGATCTACGAGACCAACCTGCGCCAGAGTTACAACGCCGGACGCTGGGCCCAACTGCAGCAGCTGATCAAGGTGCGGCCGTTCTGGCGCTACAACCACAACGACGCCGTCGAGCACCCTCGGCCGCTGCACGTGTCGTGGAATGGCCTGGTGCTGCGCCACGACGATCCGTGGTGGCGCTACCACTATCCAGCCAACGGCTGGGGCTGCCAGTGCTATGTCGATGCGCTCAACGAGCGCGACCTGCGCCGGTTGGGCAAGGATGGTCCTGACACGGCCCCCGAGATCGTGATGCAGTCGGTGACCATCGGGCAGCGCAGTCCTGGTGGGCCGCGCACTGTGCTGACGCCGGCAGGCGTCGATCCTGGGTTCGGCTACGCACCCGGCGCAACGGCCGATCACTGGCCCGGTGGGCGTGGCGGTCCGGTCACCCCGCCGTCATTGACTGGGCAACTGACCTCCGCTCTGCAGAACGCCCTGGAGACGGGAGCACGGTTGCCGGCGGCGCCAGCGGCTGCCAGCGCTGCTCAGGCCTTGGCGCGGCCGCGCGCCAGGGATGCGCTGCAGGCCGGCTATGCCAGCTGGCTGACCAGCATTGATGGCGATGCTGCCCACGCTGCCCGCTACCTGGCCGGAGCACTGTCGCCCGGACTGGTTTCGCAGCTGCAGCGTGCCGCCGTTCGCCCAGCGACGGCGGCCTTTGCTGTGTTGGCCGACCAGCTCCCCATCACTCGACCTGGCGCGGTGGCCATCGCCGCAGCCGAGCTGCCCATCCGCCTTCTCGATGCGGTGGCCATCCTGCTGGACGCTGCCGCAGGCCGCTTGCGCTATGTGCTGGCGGTGGGGCGTCCTGCCTTCATGGTGGTCGATGTGGCCATCTCGGAAACGGGCGTCAGCACGGTGCAGTCCCAGCTGCAGATGCTGATGCCCGCCGAACTCCAGCGCGGCGTTGCCGATGGCACGCTGCAGCTGCTGCAGGGAGAGATCTGATGGCGCAGTTTGAAGTCACCCTTGATTCGGCAACACCTGGTCTGGCCGATGCGCTGCGGCAGCTGGAGGGCGAGGCGCGCCAACTGATCTTGAAGGACTGGGGCGAGTACCTGCTGAGGTCCACGCGCGAGCGGGCCGCAAAGGAGCGGGACCCGACTGGACGTCGATGGCGCGCGCTTGAGCCCAGCTACAAACGCTGGAAACAGAAGAAGCGCCCCGGCGTGCCGATTCTGAAGTTCGATTTCCACATGCTCGGTGACATGGCTTCATGGCAAACGGACGGGAACGATGCCGTCCTGGTCGGTACCAATGCACCCTATGGCGCCATCCACCAATTCGGCGGCACCATCCAACGCGGCGCGCGTCCGGCCAACATCCACCTGAAGACGGGTAAGGGCGGCAGCCGGTTCGTCAAAGCCAGTCGTAGGAACGCGCGCTACAAGCGCTCGGTCACAATGCCCTCGTACACGAACACCATCGCTGCTCGTCCGTGGCTTGGTGTCAGTCGCGAGGATGAGAAGGAGTTGCTGGATATCGCCCAAGATCACGTGAGCGGCGCCTTCGAGTGATCATCGCGCAGGAGGCGCTGTGTACGCCTCCATGCTGGGGCCGCCACACTCGGACGTCATCGGCGGCTGCTTGGTGTCTGACACGCCTCTGAAGGCCACGTCGGTGCCTGCATCCGCGCAACAAGATCACTGCACGCGGATCGTCCATCTCTGTTAGACGTTTCTTGCAGGATGCGGTCCCAATGCGTGAGACGGCACTGCGGGAAAACTGGCGACATGAACCAATCTGTCGCTGCCCGGGAAAGTTGGAAACCAGTTTCAAAGACAGCGTGTTCTGACGCGGGAAAACTGGCGGCATGAACCAGCCCGCCGCCACCCTGCAGATCTTCAAAGCCGGCACGCACGTTGCCGAAGACGGCCGCACGCTGACCTTCAGCGAAGCGGATGTGCAGCAGATCGCCGATAGCTACGATCCGGCACTGCATGAAGCACCCATCGTGGTGGGCCATCCCAAGACCGACGATCCGGCCTATGGCTGGGGCAAAACCCTTCAGGCCAAGGACGGCCTCCTGATGGCCGAACCGCATCAGGTCGATCCTGCGTTCGCGGAGCTGGCCAACAACGGTCGCTTCAAGAAGATCAGCGCTTCGATCTTCATGCCCGATTCGCCGGGCAACCCGACGCCGGGCAAGTACTACCTGCGCCACATAGGCTTCCTGGGCGCGCAGCCGCCGGCAGTGAAAGGGCTCAAGTCGGCCTCGTTCGCTGAGGGCGACGATGCCGCCTGCTTTGCCATGTCGCTGGCCCCGCTGGGCTGGACGCTGACGGATCTGTTCCGCCGCTTCCGCGACTGGCTGATCGACACCCAAGGCCTTGAGACGGCCGACCAGGTCATTCCCGACTGGCAGATCCGTGGGATCGAGAGCAGCACACGCGATGACGACGGAGCGCGCAACTCGGCCCTCTTTGCGTCGCCATTGCTCACCCAGTTCCCGCGCAGCGCCATCGGCGCGCCTGCGCTCATCCCGGCAACGCCTCCTACTCGTGAACAGGTCAAATCGGAGATCGACCCCATGTCCCAGCAGAACAACCCCGAGCACGCCCAGCGCCAGCAGCAGCTCGACCAGCAGGCTTCCACCCTGGACGCTCGCGAGAAGGCCCTCGCTGCCCGTGAGCAGGCGGCCCGACGCGAAGACGCGGTGGCGTTCGCCGAAGGCCTGGTGAAGGAAGGCAAGCTGCTGCCCCGTCAGCAGCCGGCGGTGGTGGAGCTGCTGCTGGCCCAGCCCAATGGCAAGGAACCGCTGAACTTCGCCGAGGGCGAAACGACGGTGTCCAAGCCAGCTGAGTCGGTCCTGCGCGAGCTGCTGACCAGCCTGCCCAAGGCAGTGGACTTCGGCGAGAAGTCCGGTGGCGACGCACCCAACGCAGCGGCGAACTTCGCCGCGCCCCCGGGCACGCATGTCGATGCTGGCCGCGCGGATCTGTTCAACCAGGCCAAGGCCTACCAGCAGCAGCACCCCGGCACGTCCTGGGCGGCTGCAGTCGCCGCGGTCGGCGGCTGACCTTCCCATCCAGGAGCCCACCATGTCCCAGAACATCGCTCTGCTCACGCTGTCCGTGCTGGCCGCGGCAGCCCTCACCCACAACCGCTTCGTCTCGCCGACCGGTGAAGTCGCCGCTGCCGGCGGCAACGCCTGCGGGGTTGCGCGCTCGGATGCCGCCGTCGGGCAGTTGGCGCCGGTCGACGTCTTGGGCACCACGCAAGTGACCGCAGGTGGCGCAATCGCTGCCGGCGCCGCCCTCCAGGTGGGTGCCGATGGCAAGGCCATCACCGCCGACGCCGGCAAGGTCGTTGCCCGTGCGGCGCCTGGCGCCACGGCCACCGCCGATGGCGATGTCCTCGAAGTGATCCTCATCCCGAACTGACCGGCTAGTGCCGTAGGAGATTTACATGTCTGGACAAATGACCCCCGGCCAGGTTCGCGTCGTTGACCCGATCCTTTCCGAACACGCCCGTGGCTACCGCCAGGCGCAGCTCGTGGCCACCGCGCTTTTCCCCTTCGCCGACGTCGCCGCCTATGGCGGCCAGGTGATCGAGTTCGGCAAGGAGTCCTTCAAGATCTACAACGCCAAGCGTGCCCCCGGTGCCAATACCAAGCGCATCCGCTTCGGCTATGAGGGCAAGCCGTACGCCATCGTCCCGAGCGCACTGGAAGCGCCGGTGCCGCGTGAACATATGCGAGATGCAAGCCAGGTGCCGGGGATCAACCTGAGCACCCGGGCCGTGAACATCGTGCTGCGCTCGCTGCTGCTGGAGTACGAGGTGGACAGCGCCAAGATCGCCACCAATGCAGCCAACTACGACAACGACCACAAAGTCGCGCTGGCTGGCAACAACGTGTGGTCCAACGCTGCTTCGAATCCTGCGCAGGACGTCGAAACCGGCAAGGAAGCTGTGCGTGACAGCATCGGTCTGTATCCCAACACCATGCTGTTGTCTGCCAAGGCGTTCAAGCAGCTCAAGCAGCATCCAAAGCTGATTGATCGCTCGGCCAGCACCGGCATTCGCAAGGTCACCTTGGATCTGCTCAAGCAGGTTTTCGAGATCGACAACATCGTCGTCGGCGGCGGTGTGGTGGCCGATGACAATGGCGCATTCGGTGATGTCTGGGGTACTTCGGCTGTTCTGGCCTACGTCAGCCCTGGCGCTGACGTGAACGCCAACGTCGAGGAGCCCAGCTACGGCTATGGCTATCGCATCGAAGGCATGCCCTTGGTCGAAGTTCCCTACTGGGACAACAGTGCCAAGAGCTGGATCTACGGGGTCAGCAACGATGCCACCCCGGTCCTGGCAGGCATGGCCGCCGGCTATCTGATCAGCGGCGCAGGCAACTGATGACCGGCGCCGGCGAAGGATAGTCGGCGCAGTTGCCGCCTTACCCGTACAACCCAGCGAGCGGCAGCACCAGGCAAACGCGGGCCTGGCCGTGCGGAGCACAGCGAAACATGCGTGACAGCCGGAGAGCACGGCACCACACCTATTCGGAGAACTCGTCGTGGCCAAGCCCCGCACTGCGCCGCCCAGCGCACCCAAGACCGTCCAGGACGACCAGCCGGCCGACGTGCCAGTCGTCACGGAAGACAAGACTGCCGACGCACCGCCGGCGACGGACGGCTTGGTGCCGGAGCAAGGCCACAGTGAGCTGGAGACCGCCACGTCGGCGGCCTCCGCAGGCGATGGTGCTGCCGTCGACCCGCTGCAGGCTGACCATCCGGCAGCGGACCAGGACGCCGCCATCGACGCGGGTGCTCCGTCGCCGGAAGCCGACATCACCATTGGGGTTGCCGCCGGTGGAGGCGATTCGCCCAATGCACTGGTTTCTGATGGTCTCTGGCTGCCTATGTGCTTTGAAGTACTCAGCCCGTTCAAGCACAACGACGTCGTCGTCAAGCCGCCGGCGTGGATCGAGATGACGTGGGAAGAGGCGCAGGCCTACCAGGATGCCGGTGTCCTCGGTGACGACCCGGTCGCCCCGGAAGAGCTGGAGTAAC
>NZ_LLXT01000108.1 GCF_001431625.1 Stenotrophomonas geniculata ATCC 19374 = JCM 13324 | reverse complement strand
GGGTTTACGGCGTGTCCTGCCAACCCACACCGCCCCGCCATCCCACGGATTGCCCGCTGTTGCTGTTGCTTTGGCTTTGGCTGTTGCCTCTGCGGGTGCCGGGTGCAACCCGGCCGAACCCCTCCCTCAGGGCCAGGCAGGCGGCGCGGCAACCCACGCCTGCTGCACCTCGGCCAGCGACGCACGCTCGTCCTCCCGCCACTGCGGCAGCAGCTGCCCATAGTTGGCCGTGGTATTCCACTGCGTCGGCTCGGTGCGTACCGCAGCCGCATACCACTGCACCGCTTCCTGTTTCTTCCCCATCCGCCACAGCGCCAGCGCATAGGTCGGCGGTACCCAGCTGGGCTTGCTGCGCGCATTGCCGGCCGAAGCCAGCCACTGTTCCAGCGCTGCCTCCGGCTTGCCCTGGCGCAGCAGGTCCCAGCCGTAGTTCCAGCGCACGCTGCGGCCACTGCTGCTCTGCGCCGGGGCCTCTTTCAGAGCTTCGCCGTACAGCTGCTCGGCCAGTTCACCGCGACCCTGCGCCCCGGCCACCGATGCCAGCTGTACCGTCGCCTCAACCGCGCGGCGGCCGCGTTCACGCAGCTTGACCAGCTGGGCCACCAGGTCATCGCCCTCGCCGTGCACCGCCACCATCGGCGTGGCCGCCGGGTCGTTGTCGAAGTAGAACTCCTGTGGTGCCGGCACGACCGGCGCGGCCCACGCAGTGACCACTCCCGAGGCCAGCAGCACGCTGGCCAGGATCTTTCCTGGAACTGACATCCCTTCTCCCCAGGCCGCAACTGCAGCCTCCCTCTCTCTTCCCGATCCTAACCCCAGCACCGCCACGGGCGCGAGTGCCGGGGCCTGCGCGGCCCCACTGCTACAATTCGCGCCTTTCCCGCCGCGTGCCTGCACGCGGCCGGTGCCAGCCGATCCTACCGGGCCAGCCATGACCAGTACCGCGCAACTCACTTCGCCCTCTTCCGCCGACCTGATCGACCGTGATTACACGCTCGACCACAAGTACACCCGCAACGAGGGGCGGATCTACCTGAGTGGCGTGCAGGCGCTGGTGCGGCTGCCCTTGATGCAGCGCCTGCGCGACGCCGCCGAAGGCATCGACAGTGCCGGCTTCGTCAGCGGCTACCGCGGCAGCCCGCTGGGTGGCTTCGATCTGGAGCTGTGGCGCGCGCGCAAGCATCTTGAGGCCGCCAAGGTGAAGTTCACCCCCGGCCTGAACGAGGACCTGGGCGCCACCATGGTGTGGGGCACGCAGCAGACCAACCTGTTCCCCGGCGCCAACGTGCAGGGCGTGTTCGGCATGTGGTACGGCAAGGGCCCGGGCGTGGACCGCTGCGGCGACGTGTTCAAGCATGCCAATGCTGCGGGTACCTCGCGCTACGGCGGCGTGCTGGCGCTGGCCGCCGATGACCATGCCTGCCGCAGCTCGACCCTGCCGCACGGCAGCGAAGACGAATTCGTCAGCGCGATGATGCCGGTGCTGAACCCGGCCGGCGTGCAGGACATCCTGGACATGGGCCTGCTGGGCTGGGCGATGAGCCGTTACACCGGCCGTTGGGTCGGCTTCAAGACGATCGCCGAGACGGTGGAATCGTCGGCCTCGGTGGAGGTCGATCCGATGGCACGCCGCATCGTGCTGCCGGAAGACTTCGAGATGCCCTCGGGCGGCCTCAACATCCGCTGGCCGGACCCGCCGCTGGACCAGGAAATGCGCCTGCACCGCTACGCGGTGAAGGCCGCGCAGGCCTTCGCCCGCGCCAACGGCATCGACAAGGTGGTGATGGACGCGCCGCGCGCGCGGCTGGGCATCGTCACCACCGGCAAGAGCTACCTGGACGTGCTGCAGGCGCTGGAATACCTGGGCCTGGATGAAGCCGCATGCGCTGACATCGGCATCCGCGTGTACAAGGTCGGCATGACCTGGCCGCTGGAGCCGGAAGGCATCGCCCGCTTCGCGCAGGGCCTGGAAGACATCATCGTGGTGGAGGAGAAGCGTGCCTTCATCGAGCGCCAGATGAAGGAACAGTTCTTCAACTGGCCGGCCAGCTGGGGCCAGCGCCCGTCCATCGTTGGCAAGTACGACGAGAGCGGCGAATGGATCCTGCCGTCCACCGGTGAACTGACGCCGGCCACCATCGCCGGCGTGATCGGCCGCCGCATCCAGAAGTTCTTCAACAACGAATCGATCGAGCAGCGCCTGCAGTGGATGCAGGAGAAGGAAGCCGAGCTTGCGCTGCCGCGCGCCAGCTTCCCGCGCGTACCGCATTACTGCTCGGGCTGCCCGCACAACACCTCCACCCAGGTGCCGGAAGGCTCGCGGGCGCTGGCCGGCATCGGTTGCCATTACATGGTGACCTGGATGGACCGCAGCACCGATACCTTCACCCACATGGGTGGCGAAGGCGTGACCTGGGCCGGGCAGGCGCCGTTCACCGACACCCCTCACGTGTTCCAGAACCTGGGCGACGGTACCTACTTCCACAGCGGTTCGCTGGCGATCCGCCAGGCGGTCGCCGCCGGCGTCAACATCACCTACAAGATCCTCTACAACGATGCGGTGGCGATGACCGGCGGCCAGCCGGTGGACGGCCCGCTGAGCGTGCCGGACATCGCAAAGCAGATGCGCGCCGAAGGCATCCACACCATCGTGGTGCTGTCGGACAACATCGGCAAGTGGACCGGCCAGCGCGAGCACTTCCCCAGCGATGTCGAGTTCCACGACCGCAGCGAACTGGACGAAGTGCAGAAGCGCCTGCGTGAAGTGAAGGGTGTTTCGATCCTGATCTACGAACAGACCTGTGCCACCGAGAAGCGCCGCCGCCGCAAGCGCGGCAAGATGGAAGACCCGCAGAAGCGGGTGATGATCAATTCGCTGGTCTGCGAAGGCTGCGGCGACTGCGGCAAGAAGAGCTTCTGCGTGTCGGTGCTGCCGAAGGAAACCGAGTTCGGGCGCAAGCGCGAGATCGACCCGTCCAACTGCAACAAGGACTATTCCTGCGTGAACGGGTTCTGCCCGAGCTTCGTCACCGTACACGGCGGCCAGCCGCGCAAGGGCAGCAAGCGTGATGCCTCCACGCTGCTGGACAACCTGCCGGCGCCGACCATCCGCAGCACCCTGGAACAGCCCTGGAACATCCTGATCACCGGCGTGGGCGGTACCGGCGTGGTGACTATCGGCGCGCTGCTGGGCATGGCCGGCCACCTGGAAGGCAAGGGCGCGACCGTGCTCGACCAGACCGGCCTGGCGCAGAAGGGTGGCGCGGTGACCACGCACATCCGCATCGCCCGCCGACCGGACGACATCCACGCCGTGCGCATCGCCGCCGGTGAAGCCGACCTGGTGCTGGGCTGCGACATGGTGGTGGTCAACGACTACTGGGCGCTGTCGAAGGTGCGTGCCGGCCGTTCGCAGGTGGTGCTGAACACCTACGAAGCGATGCCCGGCACCTTCACCACCCGCCCGGACATGCAGTTCCCCGCCGCCGACATCGTGGCCGGTGTGCGCGTGGCGCTGGGGGGCGAGGAACCGCTGCTGCTCGATGCCACCCAATTGGCCACCGCGCTGCTGGGCGACGCCATCGCCGCCAATCTGTTCATCCTCGGCTACGCGTGGCAGCAGGGCCTGGTACCGTTGTCGTTCGAGTCGCTGATGCGCGCCATCGAACTCAACGGCGCCGCCGTGGCGATGAACCAGCAGGCCTTCGCCTGGGGTCGCCTGGCCGTGGTCGACCCGCAGGCCGTGCAGCAGGCGGCCGGCCTGGTGCGCAACCGCCACACCGATACCGAATCCACCCCGGGCCCGCTGCACCCGCTGCCGCCGGGCGAGTGGGAAGGCAACGAATGGGGTGCCACCGCCGCACCGCGCAACACCGGCGACGAACGCGAACTGCGTGGCCTGCCCTCGCATGGCGGCGACGTGGCGTTCCTGCCGCTGGACGATGCGCGCCTGTCGCGCTCGCTGGATGAAATGATCGAGCGCCGCGCCGCGTTCCTGGTCGAATATCAGGACGCCGCCTACGCCAACCGCTACCGCAGCCTGGTCGAGCGCGTGCGCGCCGCCGAAGCCGACCGCATCGGTGGTTCCACCGCGCTGACCGAGACCGTGGCCCGCTACCTGTTCAAGCTGATGGCCTACAAGGACGAGTACGAAGTGGCCCGCCTGTACACCAGCGGCGACTTCCAGCGCCGGCTGCAGCAGCAGTTCGAGGGCGACTACCAGCTGCGTTTCCACCTGGCACCGCCGCTGTTCGCCAAGAAGGACGAGCAGGGCCGGTTGCTGAAGAAGGAATACGGCCCGTGGATGTTCAAGGCCTTCAGCCTGCTGGCGAAGCTGAAGTTCCTGCGTGGCGGCCGACTCGACGTGTTCGGCCGCACCGAGGAACGCCGCATGGAGCGCAAACTGATCGGGGATTACGAGGCGACCGTGCAGCTGCTGCTGGATGGCCTCGATGACGACCGCCTGGCGCTGGCGGTGGAGATCGCCAGCGTGCCCGAGCACATCCGCGGCTTCGGCCACGTCAAGGAAGCGCATTTCGCGCAGGCCAAGGCACGGGAAGCGGCGCTGCTGGCGCAGTGGCGCAATCCGAAGGCGCTGCATATCGTGCAGGTGGCTTGACTCGTCGCTGCATCACGGAAAGGCAACCTATTGATTGCATGGCGATATAGCAATCGATAGGTTGCCTCCTCAACGAGAAAGCGATAGGTTGCTTGTCGTAAAGCAACCTATCCTTTGCGTACGCGTTGGCGTACGGTCATTTTTCCTGGGGACTGCCGGTATGGACAGGCCGCTGCACACGGTGAGGACAGCACAACAACTTGCGCCTCTGATGCGCGCTTTCCGGCGCCAGGCGGGCCTGAGCCAGGCTCAGTTGGCGGAGCAACTTGGCATCAGCCGCCAGGCAGTGGGCGCGCTGGAACGCGACCCTGCATCAGCAAGCTTTGAACGCCTGATGCGGATCTGGGCTGTGCTGGGTCTGGAGGTCAGCCTGCAACAACGAAGTCCCCAGGAGAACCTGTCGTCATTGGAGTGGTGAGCCATGGGTACGCTGCGGGTCTGGATGAATGGTGTGGAGGTCGCGCTTTGGGATGAGGTCCGGAATGGGTCATCCCGGTTGTCGTACGTCAGCCAATGGGTCAGCTCGCCCCAGTCCCGACCGTTGTCGCTCTCGCTCCCCCTGCTCCCGGATGGCGAGAGCCATCGGGGCAACGTCGTCAACGACTACTTCGATAACCTTCTCCCCGACAACGTCACAATACGCAACCGGATCCGCGACCGGTTCGCCACGCGCAGCAGCGATACGTTCGATCTTCTTGAAGCCATTGGTCGGGATTGTGTGGGCGCAGTGCAATTGCTGCCGCCTGCGCATCCACCCGGGGACATCCAGCAGATTACGTGCGAAGTCTTGGACGAAGCTGGTGTCGCTACGATCCTGCGTCAGGTGACGACAGGAAACCTGCCTGGCGCACCCACCCGTGATGATGCGTTCCGCATTTCCATCGCAGGTGCGCAGGAAAAGACCGGTCTTCTGCTGCATGCCGGCAAATGGTGCATTCCTACCGGCAGCACACCATCCACGCACATCTTCAAGCTGCCACTGGGCATCGTTGGCAACATGCGGGCAGACATGCATCAGTCCTTGGAGAATGAGTGGCTGTGCATGCATCTGCTTTCTGCCTTCGGAATTCCCGTAGCAGAGACGCAGATGGGACGTTTCGACGATCAACGCGCGCTCATTGTCGAGCGTTTTGACCGTCGATTGTCTGCGGATCGCCGGTGGTGGCTGCGCCTGCCACAGGAAGACATGTGCCAGGTCTTTGGTCTGCCCGCTGCCAGAAAGTATGAATCCGATGGCGGCCCTGGCATCGTCCCGATCATGGATCTGCTTCGACAGTCCGAACACCCCGAGGATCGCGCGATCTTCTTCAAGACGCAGATTCTTTTCTGGATGCTGGCCGCAACCGACGGCCACGCCAAGAATTTCAGTGTTCACCTGGAAGCCGGCGGACGCTTCCGACTGACGCCCGTCTACGACGTGCTGTCGGTGTATCCCATCCTCGGTAGAGGATCCAATCAACTCGACCCACGAAACGCACAGCTCGCCATGGCCGTGCAGGGCAAGAACCGCCACCGGAAACTGCACCTTGTGCGACGCCGGCACTGGAACGAAACCGCGCGCGCCTGCGGTGTTGCCGATGGTGCAGAACCGTGGATCGAAGCACTGATTGCAGCCGTCGAACCCGCCATCGAGCACGTCACCCATCAGCTCCCAAGCAACTTCCCAGCGAGCGTGTCCGAACCGATTTTCAACGGACTACGTGCTGCAGCCGCTCGACTTTCCAGCATGGCCTCCGACGCATGATCACCCCAGCCGCCACAGCAGCAGCCGGTTGTTGGCCGGCATCGCCACGTCGCGCAGGCGGGTGAAGCCATTGTCCGCAGCCAGCGCATGCACGGCTTCCACATCGCGGATGCCGCTGCGCGGATCACGCGCCTTCAGCCAGGCATCGAACTGCGCATTGCTGTCACTGGTGTAGCGGCCACCGTAGTTGAACGGCCCGTAGACCGCCAACAGCGCACCGTGACGCAACAGTGGCGGCAGCGCGCCGAACAGTACCTGCACGTACTCCCAGCCCATGATGTGCAACGTGTTGGCGCTGAATGCGGCATCGAACGAGCTGCCCTCCGGCAGGGTCAGGCCCGCTGCCGGCGGCAGTTCCACCTGCAGCGCCACGGGCGGCAGCAGGTTGAGCAGCGCCGCCTCGGCGCGCCACGCCTCGATGCCAGGCAGATGGTCCGGATGATCGCTGGGCTGCCAGCGCAGCCACGGCCAGCGTTCGGCGAAGAAGGCGGCGTGCTGGCCGGTGCCGCTGCCGATCTCCAGCACCCGGTGCCGGTCGCCCATCCAGGGGTCAAGTGCGGTGGCGATCGGTTCGCGGTTGCGCTCGCAGGCTTCTGAATACGGCTTGCTCGACATCAGGGACGGTGTCCAGGCGGGGTCAGCCCCATTGTGCACGAGGGGGTGTTGCTCGGCAGGGCGGCGCCCTGCACCCGCCGAAGCAACGGCAACAGCAACAGCGGGCTTCCTGTGGGATTGCGGGGTGGGTCCGGTTGCGGGGGACGCCGTAAATCCGTCCATGGAGGCTCGGTCGCCGCATCCATGCGGCTCACGCCCCCGCAACCGGACCCACCCCGCCTTCGCCGGTTTCCTGCGGTCTGTTGGAACGGCTCTTGGGGTCAGATCCGTTTTCCACGGGAAAACGGATCTGACCCCGGATACATTTCGATATCTGACAGATTGTGTCGACCAAGGTCGACACCCACCAACAGCACACGGAATCTGTCGAAGGTGGGGCGGTGTCGGATTGCGGGGTGTCAGCCGCATGGATGCGGCTGCCAAGCCTACACGGACGTACTTGCGGCGTCCCCGCAATCCGACACCGCCCCGCCAACCCACGGAATGCCGCTCTGGCTCTGGCTCTGGCTCTGGCTTTGGCCGTTGCCGTTGCATTGAGCAGGTGCAGGGCTGCAAGCCCTGCCGAAACCCTCCCAACCATGACTGCAGTCACTTGCCCGGACGCGCCGCGCTGGCGAAAGTCGAGGAGTTGACGTGATCGGTCCGGCCCGTTGCCAACCGCACGCAAGCGAGAGAGAGAAACGCTGTGCAACGACGTGAGTTCCTGGCTTTTTCCGGTCTGGGCCTGGCGGGCCTGCTGCTGCCGCATTCCCGCGCCATCGCCGCCGAGCAGCTGCTCGCACCGGTCGATACCGCCCAGCGCCGGCGCCTGGCGGACGTGGCGCTCGCCGCCGCGCGCACCGCCAAGGCCAGCTACTGCGATGTCCGCATCGGCCGCTATCTCAACCAGTCGGTCATCACCCGCGAACACCAGGTCGGCAACGTGACCAACCGCGAATCGTCCGGCGTGGGCGTGCGGGTGATCGTCAACGGCGCCTGGGGCTTCGCTGCAACCCATCAGCAGACCGAGGCCGCCGTGCGCGCTGCGGTCGAGCAGGCGGCGGCCATCGCCCGCGCCAACGCCGGCATCCAGACCCGGCCGGTGCAGCTGGCGCCTACGCCGTCGGTGGGTGAGGTCCGCTGGCAGACGCCGGTCCGCAGGAACGCGATGGCGGTGCCGATCCAGGACAAGGTCGAGCTGCTGCTGGCGCTCAACGCCGCCGCGCTGAATGCGGGCGCCGACTACATCAATTCCACCCTGTTCCTGGTCAACGAACAGAAGTACTTCGCCTCCAGCGACGGTTCTTTCATCGACCAGGACATCCATCGCATCTGGCTGCCATTCACCGCCACTGCCATCGACAAGGCCAGCGGCAGGTTCCGTACCCGCGCCGGCCTCTCCTCGCCGATGGGCATGGGCTACGAGTTCCTGGATGGCGATGCGAGTGGCAAGGTCCAGCTGCCCGGCGGCATCACCGCCTACCGCGATTCCTACGACCCGGTCGAAGACGCCATCGCCGCCGCCCGCCACGCGCGCGAGAAACTGAAGGCGCCGTCGGTGAAGCCCGGCAAGTACGACCTGGTGCTGGACCCGTCCAACCTGTTCCTGACCATCCACGAGAACGTTGGCCACCCGTTGGAGCTGGACCGCGTGCTCGGCTACGAAGCCAACTACGCCGGCACCAGCTTCGCCACGCTGGACAAGCGCGATGCCGGCTTCCGCTGGGGCAGCGACATTGTCACCTTCTTCGCCGACAAGACCCAACCGGGCAGCCTCGGTGCGGTCGGCTACGACGATGAAGGGGTGAAGACCCAGCGCTGGGACCTGGTGCGCGACGGCATCCTGGTCGACTACCAGGCCACCCGCGATGAAGCCCATATCCTCGGCCGCAACGCCTCGCACGGCTGCAGCTACGCCGATTCCTGGTCCAGCGTGCAGTTCCAGCGCATGGCCAATGTCTCGCTGGCGCCCGGCAAGCAGCCGCTCAGCGTCGAAGACATGATCAAGGACGTGGAGAACGGCATCTGGATCCACGGCCGTGGCTCGTATTCGATCGACCAGCAGCGCTACAACGCGCAGTTCGGCGGCCAGCTGTACTACCAGATCAAGGACGGGAAGATCGCCGGCATGGTCGAGGACGCGGCCTACCAGATCCGCACGCCGGAGTTCTGGAACGCCTGCACCGCCATTTGCGATGAGCGCGATTTCCGCCTGGGCGGTTCGTTCTTCGACGGCAAGGGCCAGCCCGGCCAGGTCTCGGCGGTCTCGCACGGGTCGTCCACCACCCGCTTCAACGGCATCAACATCATCAACACCGCGCGCAGTCTCGGCGCTTGAGCCACCCATCCTTCGACATGGAGAGCAGCCTTGCAAAGACGTGACTTCCTGGCCCTGACCGGGCTTACCGCGGGTGGGCTGATCGTGCCCTCCTTCTTCGGCAAGGCGATTGCCGCCGAACAGCTGCAGAGCACGCTGGACCTGGGGCTGAAGAAGCGCCTGGCCGACGCCGCACTGCAGGCCGCACGCAGCACCGGCGCCACCTACTGCGATGTGCGCATCGGCCGCTACCTGCGGCAGTTCGTGATCACCCGCGAGGACAAGGTGCAGAACGTGGTGAACACCGAGTCCACCGGCGTGGGCATCCGCGTGATCGTCAACGGTGCCTGGGGCTTCGCCGCCACCAATGCGCTGGGCACCGCCGAGGTGGCCAGGGCCGCGCAGCAGGCCGCAGCGATCGCCAAGGCCAACGCCGGCGTGCAGACGGCACCGGTGCAGCTGGCCAAGGCGCCGGGCGTCGGTGAGGTGAGCTGGCGCACGCCGATCCGCAAGAATGCGATGGAGGTGCCGATCAAGGAAAAGGTCGATCTGCTGCTGGACGTCAATGCCGCCGCGATGGGCGCCGGTGCCAGCTTCGTCAACTCGATGCTGTTCCTGGTCAACGAGCAGAAGTACTTCGCCTCCACCGATGGTTCCTACATCGACCAGGACGTGCATCGCATCTGGGCGCCGATGACGGTCACCGCGATCGACAAGGCCAGTGGCAAGTTCCGCACCCGCGAGGGCCTGTCCTCGCCGATGGGCCTGGGCTACGAGTACCTGGACGGCGCCGCCAGCGGCAAGGTGCTCACGCCCAACGGCGTGGTGAACTACGGTTCGTCCTACGACATGAAGGAAGACGCCATCGCGGCGGCCAAGCAGGCGCAGGAGAAGCTGAAGGCGCCGTCGGTCAAGCCCGGCAAGTACGACCTGGTACTCGATCCGTCGCATACCTGGCTGACCATCCATGAGTCGATCGGCCATCCGCTGGAGCTGGACCGCGTACTCGGCTACGAGGCCAACTACGCCGGCACCAGCTTCGCCACCCTGGACAAGCGCGAGCAGCGTTTCCAGTACGGCAGCGAGCTGGTCAACATCTTCGCCGACAAGACCCAGCCGGGCAGCCTGGGCGCGGTCGCGTATGACGACGAAGGCGTGAAGTGCAAGCGCTGGGACCTGATCAGCGACGGCAAGCTGGTGGATTACCAGACCATCCGCGACCAGGCCCACATCCTCGGCAAGACCGAGTCCGATGGCTGCTGCTACGCCGATTCGTGGTCCAGCGTGCAGTTCCAGCGCATGGCCAATGTGTCGATGGCACCGGGCAAGAAGCCGCTGAGCGTGCCGGACCTGATCAAGGACGTGGAGAACGGCATCTACATCATCGGTGACGGTTCATTCTCGATCGACCAGCAGCGCTACAACGCGCAGTTCGGCGGCCAGCTGTTCTACGAGATCAAGAACGGCCAGATCACCCGCATGCTGGAAGACGTGGCCTACCAGATCCGCACGCCGGAGTTCTGGAATGCCTGCACCGCCGTGGCCGACGAGCGTGACTACCGCCTGGGCGGTTCGTTCTTCGACGGCAAGGGCCAGCCGGGGCAGGTCTCGGCGGTCTCGCACGGTTCGTCCACCGCGCGCTTCAACGGCATCAACGTCATCAACACCGCACGCAGCCTCGGCTGATCGGTCAGGAGCCCTTACACCATGAGTATCTTCACCGAAGCCCAGGCCAAGGCCATCCTCGACAAGGTCATCGCCCTGTCCAAGGCCGACGAGTGCACCGCCGTGCTGGCCGGCGCGATCAGCGGCAACATCCGTTTCGCGCTGAACAATGTCTCCACCAGCGGCATCGTCGACAACACCGAGCTGGCAGTCACCGTCGCCTTCGGCAAGCGCGTCGGCACGGCCTCGATCAACGAGTTCGACGATGCCGCGCTGGAACGCGTGGTGCGTCGTGCCGAGGATCTGGCCCGGCTGGCGCCGGAGAATCCGGAGTTCATGCCGGCCATCGGCAAGCAGAGCTACCGCGCCAGCCCGACCTTCAGCGAGTCCACTGCAGCGATTGATCCGGCCTTCCGCGCCAAGGTCGCCGCCGATTCGATCGCTCCTTGCCGTGGCCACGGCTTGATCGCCGCCGGCTTCCTCGAAGACGGCCAGGGCTTCCAGGCCACCGCCAACAGCAACGGCAACTTCGCCTACCAGCGCACGACCAACTTCGACTACACCTGCACCGTGCGTACCGAAGATGGCCGTGGTTCGGGCTGGGTTGGCCGCAACCTGAAGGATGCCGCCGACTTCAAGGCCGATCAGGACATCCGCATCGCCATGCGCAAGGCCACCGAATCGGCCGAAGCCAAGGCGCTGGAACCGGGCAAGTACACGGTGATCCTGGAGCCCGCCGCAGCCGCGGGCCTGATCAGCTTCATGATGAACTTCTTCAGCGCACGCTCGGCCGATGAAGGCCGCAGCTTCCTGTCGAAGAAGGGCGGGGGCAACAAGCTGGGCGAGCAGGTCTACGACCCGCGCGTGACCATGATCGCCGACCCGTGGCATCCGGACGCACCGGTGCTGCCGTGGGACGGCGAGGGCATGCCGCGCGAGCGCATGGCCATCATCGAGAACGGCAGGATCGCCAACCTGGACTACTCGCGCTTCTGGGCACAGAAGCAGGGCAAGACCGCCAAGGCCACGCCGGGCAACCTGCTGATGAGCGGTGGCGACAAGAGCACCGCCGAACTGGTGCGCGGCACCCAGAAGGGCATCCTGGTCACCCGTACCTGGTACATCCGCATGGTCGATCCGCAGACCGTGCTGCTGACCGGCCTCACCCGCGACGGCACCTTCTACATCGAGAACGGCCAGATCAAGCACCCGGTGAAGAACTTCCGCTTCAACGAATCGCCGGTGATCATGCTCAACAATATCGAAGAGCTGGGCAAGCCGGTGCGCGTGGCCGGTGATGAATCCAGCTACGTGATGATGATCCCGCCGATGAAGCTGCGCGATTTCACCTTCACCTCGCTGTCCGACGCGGTCTGATGGATCGCCGGGCCTGCCTGCGCTGGTTGGCCGCTGCCGCTTCGGCGGCGGCGCTGCCGGCCTTCGCGCAGGCAGGCCCGCGCAGTTCGCGCTACGACTTCTGGTTCACCCGCCTGCAGTACGACTCCGGCGACTGGGACGTGGACGCGCGCATGCCGTCCAACCTGATCACCTCGCTGATCGACTACACCTCGCTGCGCGTGGACCCGCAGGAACACGTGGTAGCGCTGGCCGACCCGCGCATGCTGGAAGCACCGTTCTGCTACCTGGCCGGGCACACGCTGGTGGAGTTCAACGCCGCCGAGCGGCAGAACTTCGTGCGCTATGTGCGTAATGGCGGCTTCGTCTTCGTCGACGACTGCAACCATGACATCGACGGCCTGTTCGCCACCTCATTCGAGGCGCAGATGGGTCGCCTGTTTGGTCCGAAGGCACTGCAGAAGCTGCCCAACAGCCACGCGCTGTACCGTAGCTTCTTCCGCTTCCCCGATGGCCCGCCCGCCACCAGCTTCGAACTCAACGGCTGGGGCGACGACCTGGTGCACGACTACCTGAAGGGCATCGAGGTCGACGGCCGCCTGGGCCTGCTCTACAGCAACAAGGACTATGGCTGCGAGTGGGACTACGACTGGCGCAACAAGCGCTTCCTGGCCGAGGACAACACCCGCTTCGGCGTCAACATCGTGATGTACGCGTTGAACAATTGATAGGACCTGCACGCCCATGACCACCCCCGACCTCGATTCCCTGCTGCCGCGCCTGGATGAGCTGCGCGCTGCGCTCGCACGCGCCGTGGTGGGCCAGCACACGGTGGTCGAGCAGCTGCTGATCGGCCTGCTGGCCGGTGGCCACTGCCTGCTGGAAGGTGCGCCCGGGCTCGGCAAGACGCTGCTGGTGCGCTCGCTCGGCCAGGCGCTGGAACTGCAGTTCCGGCGCGTGCAGTTCACCCCCGACCTGATGCCCAGCGACATCCTCGGCACCGAGCTGCTGGAGGAAGACCACGGCACTGGTCATCGCCATTTCCGCTTCCAGCAGGGCCCGATCTTCACCCACCTGCTGCTGGCCGACGAGCTCAACCGTACCCCGCCCAAGACCCAGGCCGCGCTGCTGGAGGCGATGCAGGAACGCACGGTCAGCTACGCCGGTACCACCTACGCGCTGCCGGCGCCGTTCTTCGTGCTGGCCACGCAGAATCCGATCGAGCAGGCGGGTACTTACCCGCTGCCGGAAGCACAGCTGGACCGCTTCCTGCTGCATGTGCTGGTGGATTACCCCAGCGAAGAAGAGGAGCGGCAGATCCTGGAACAGACCACCGGCGGTGCCACCGACGCGGTGCCGAAGGTGATGGATGCCGAAGCGGTGATCGCCCTGCAGGCCGCGGTGCGCCAGGTGCATGTCAGCCCCGATGTGCTGGCCTGGATCACCCGCCTGGTACGCGCCAGCCGTCCGGGCGACGGCGCGCCGGCCGCCATCAACCAATGGGTGAAATGGGGCGCCGGCCCGCGTGCCGGGCAGTCGCTGGTGCTGGCCGCCAAGGCCCGTGCGCTACTGCAGGGCCGGTTTGCCGCCACCCGTGAGGATGTGCAGGCGCTGGCCGCACCGGTGATGCGCCATCGCCTGCTGCTGTCGTTCGCCGCCGAGGCCGAGCAGAAGCGTGCCGACGACGTGGTCGCTGCGCTGCTGCAGGCCGTGCCGTTCCCGGGTTGAGCCACGCGTGAACGCAGGTACACCGTTGACCCTGCCACCGGAACTGCGTGCGCGCCTGCGCCTGCTGCGGTTGCGGCCGCGCCTGGCCAGCGGGGCGAGCGGCATCGGCCAGCACGCCAGCCGCAGCCGCGGTGCCGGTCTCGAATTCGCTCAGTACCGAGCCTACGAGCCCGGGGACGAACTGCGCCAGATCGACTGGAAGCTGTACGCGCGCTCGGACCGCTTTTTCGTGCGCGAATCCGAACGCGAAAGCCCGATCACGGTCTGGCTGCTGCTCGATGCCACCGCCTCGGCCGGCCAGGCCGATCGCGCGGCGCCGCAACGCACGCGCCTGGACCACATGTGCGGCGTGGCCGCATGCCTGGTCGAACTGGCCCTGCAACAGGGCGACCGCTTTGGCCTGCTGGCAATCAGTGGCGATGGCCTGCAGCTGGTACCCGCAGCGAACGGCGCGCGCCAGCGCGACCGTGTGCATCTGCAACTGAACGCCCTACAGGCCCGCGGTGGGTGGCCTGCGGCCGAACGCCTGCGCCCGCTGTGGGAACGCGTGCGCCCGGGCGACCTGCTGCTGGCAATCGGTGATGGCTTCGACGACGCCGGCATCGTGTTGCTGGAACAGCTGGCCAGCGCACGCCGCGAAGTGGCACTGCTGCAGATCCTGACCGCCGACGAGCGCGACTTCCCGTTCGACGCCGGCCACCGCTTCCGCGACCCGGAATCCGGCGAGGAACTGTTGGGCGACGGCGCGGCGATCCGCGCCGATTACCTGCAGCGCTTCGCTGACGCACGCAGCGCATTACGTGCGCGCCTGCAGGCCAGCGGCATCGCCAGTGCCACCGGCTGGCTCGACCAACCGTTGGACCAGCCGCTGCAGGCGCTGTTCGGCCGTGGGGGCGCTGCATGACCCTGCTGTTCCCGCTCGGCCTGGCCGCGCTCGCCGCAGGGCTGCTGCCGCTGCTGATCCACCTGGCCCGGCGCCATCCGTACACGCCACTGGATTTCGCTGCACTGCGCTGGCTGCGTGCACAGATCCGGCCGCGCCAGCGCATCCGCTTCGATGACTGGCCGTTGCTTCTGGTGCGGCTGATGTTGCTGGCTGCATTGGCCTTTCTGCTGGCACGACCTGCGTTGACCGGCCCTGCCCCTGTCCCCGCTGCCTGGACGGTAGTGGCACCTGGGATGGACGCCGCCGCACTGCGCGGCACCGCCGAAGAGGGCAACTGGCACTGGCTGGCACCTGGCTTCCCCGCCATCGATCAGGCACCACCGGCATCCAGCGCATCCCTGCCCAGCCTGTTGCGCGAACTGGACGCACAGCTGCCCGCGGGCACCGCGTTGACCGTGCACGTTCCCGATCCCCTGCCCGGCTTGGATGGCGCCCGCCTGCAGCTGTCGCGCGACGTGCAATGGCACACGCAGCCGATGCCGGTCACACCGCCGCAGACTGCAGCGGCATTGCCGCAGCTGCGCGCGCACGGCGAGGCATCCGCCACTGCCCAGCACTGGTTGAACGCACTGCAGCGCGCATGGGGCGTGCAGGCACCGCTCGCTCCGCTGTCGCTGGATGCCCTGCCCGAACGCGGCGAGATCGGCGTGTGGAGCCGCAGCGATGCACTGCCGGCGAACTGGCAGGCGTGGCTGCGCGACGGCGGTCGTGTCATCACCGCCGGCAAGCCCGCTGCCGACGCCCGCATCCTGCTGCGCGACGCGGAGGGCGCACCGCTGCTGTGGCAACAACGCGTCGGCCACGGCTATCTGCTGGCGCTGCCGGGCGACTGGAATACCACGAGCAACGCCGCGCTGCGCGATCCGAAGTTGCCGCGTGCCCTGCTGCTGGCGCTGCAGCCACCCACGGCTCCGCGCCTGGGCGATGCACGTGACCAGGCACCGCAGCGGGCCGCATTGCCTGCTGCAACACCACCGCTGCGTGAGCCGACGCCTTGGCTGTTGCTGGCCATCGTGCTGCTGTTCGCGCTGGAACGCTGGATGGCCAGCAGCGCCCGCCGCAGGGTGGCCGCATGAATACCTGGCAGCACGCCTGGCAACGTGCGCGCCGGCGCCGTGCGCTCATCACCCTGCTGCTGGGCCTGCCATGGGCGCTGGCTGCGGCGGTGCTGGCCCTGCGTCTGGCAGGTTTCGATATCGCCTGCGTCGTCGGTACGATCAGCCTGCTCGCGTGTGCGGGCTTCGCCACTGCGCATGCCCGCCAACTGGACCGGCAGTGGCTGCACCGCCACCTTGATGGCAGCGGTGCCAGCGAGGACAGTGCCGATCTGCTGTTCGCCGATGCCGCCACGCTCAATCCGCTGCAGCAGCGCCAGCGTGCGCATGTGCTGGCCACGCTGGAACGCGCGATGCCGGAGCTGCGTCCACACTGGCCGGTTGGGGCATTGGCGCTGTGCTGGATCGCGGGCCTGGCCATTGTTGTGCTGGCAGTCGGCTGGCCACGTTCGAACCCCGGTTCCGCGCCAGTCCGCACGTCGGCGCCCGGCAGCACGGCCGCCGCAGGCCCGCTACGCCTGCAGTCCACCCGCCTGCGCATCGACGCACCGGTCTATACCGGCCAGGCCACGCTTACCCAGAATGCGCTGGACGCCAAGGTCGCCGCAGATAGCCGGCTGTCCTGGTCGCTACGCTTCGACCGTGCACCGGACAAGGCATGGCTGCAGTTCCACGATGGTCGCAGGTTGCCGCTGAGCGAGCACGAAGGACAGTGGCAGGCGCAGGATGTGGCACGCGCGCCGGTGCTGTACCGCGTGGTGAGCGAACCGGCACTGGCAGAGACCCGCCTGCATCGGCTGGATGTGGTGGCCGACCGTGCACCCAGCGTGCGCGTACTGGAGCCCACGGCCAGCCTGGTGCTGGGCACGCCGGGGCAACGACAGTGGGCACTGCGCTTCGAAGCCAACGACGATTACGGTGTCGCGGCGCAGGCAACGCTGTCGATCACCACCACCCAGGGCAGCGGTGAGAACATCACCTTCGTGAAGCGCAGCGTCACGCTTGCCGGCAGCGGCGAAGCCACCGCGCGGCGTTTCGCCCACACCCTGGATCTGGCGTCGCTGGGCGCGCAGCCCGGCAACGATGTGATCGCCCAGCTGGAGGTGCGCGACAATCATGCACCCACGCCGCAGACCGGGCGCAGCAGCAGCGTGATCCTGCGCCTGCCCAGCGCCGAAGTCGCGCTTGGTGCAGAGCTCGAAGGCCGCATCAAGAAGACCCTGCCTGCGTACTTCCGCAGCCAGCGGCAGATCATCATCGATGCCGAAGCCCTGATCCGGCAGCGACGCAGCCTGGCCGCCGAGGACTTCGTGAAGCGCAGCGATGCGATCGGTGTCGACCAGCGCATCCTGCGCCTGCGCTACGGCCAGTTCCTGGGCGAGGAAAGCGAAGGTGCGCCGAAGCCACCGCCGACCAGTGACCTGCCCACCAGCGATACGCCGGCCGCAGACGACCACGACCACGACCATGACGACGAGCACGATCACGACCATGGCGCCGATGCAGGCGCGCACGACGCGCATGGCCACGACCACGGCGGCAAGCCGGCCAATGCCGATACGCCACCGGTGTTCGGCAGCGCCACCGACGTGCTCTCCGAGTATGGCCACACCCATGACCACGCCGAGGCGGCGACCCTGCTCGATCCGCAGACCCGCGCCACGTTGAAGGCCGCGCTGGACCAGATGTGGTCGGCCGAAGGCGAGCTGCGCCAGGGCCGTCCGGAACAGGCATTGCCCTTCGCGTACAAGGCGCTGGGCTTCATCAAGCAGGTGCAGCAGGCCGAACGCATTTATCTGGCCCGGGTCGGGCCGGAGCTGCCACCGATTGATGAAGGCCGTCGACTCGGCGGTGATCGCGCCGGACTGGCCAGTCGTGAACTGCCGTTGGCCGCGCGCACGCCGCCGGACCCGGCCATTGTTGAAGCCTGGCAACGCCTCGGCGATGACAACGGCGCACCGGATCTCGATGCGCTCGCGACCTGGCAGCAGCGCAACGCCGCCTACCTGCCCGATGCACTGGATCTGGCCGCCGCCATCGAGCAGCTGCGCATCGAGCCCGGTTGCCACGACTGCCGCCTGCGCCTGCGCGCACAGCTGTGGCGGGCACTGCAACGTCCACTGCCGCAGGCGATGCGGCGCAGTGCGGCCGATGCGATGGGCCAACGCTACCTCGATGCGCTGGAGGCGCAGCCATGACCCCCTCCAGCCTGAACCTGTGGATTGCGCTGGCACTTGCTGTGGTCGTGGTCATCGCCAGCGTGCGCCAGTTGCGTGGAAGCACAGCGCACCGAGGTCGCCGCTGGATCGGCATCGCACTGCAGATCGCCGCTGCCATGCTGCTGTATGTCTGCCTGGTACCTCCGACGCATCAGCGATCCGCCGCTGGCCTGGTCGTGCTCGGCGCTGGGGCCGACAAGGCGGGTGCACTGCCAGCCAGCGAAAGCACACTGTTGCTGTTGCCCGAAGCTGCCGATGTGCCCGGCGCACAGCGCGTACCCGACCTGGCCACCGCGCTGCGCCAGCATCCAGCCTCCACGCTGACGCTGGTCGGTGCGGGCCTGGCCGCACGGGACCGCGACGCGCTGCTGCCACCGGATGTACGTTGGCAGGCTGCACCGGAGCCGCGCGGCTGGATCGCGCTGCAACCACCGGCCGATGTGGCCCCCGGTGCACGCTTCGAAGTACTCGCCCAGGCGCGTGGCGCGGCAAAGGCGAAAGCAGAACTGCTCGACCCGGCCGGCAGCGTGGTCGATCGCACGGACGTTGCCGACGACGGCCGCGTGCAGCTGAGCGGCATCGCCCGCGCCGAAGGCCGCAGCGTGTTCCAGCTGCGCCTGCTCGATGCCGACGGCCATGTGGTGGACAGCGTCCCGGTGCCGCAGCAGACCCTGCCGGCCGCACCGCTGCGCCTGCTGGTGCGCGCCAGCGCGCCGGGTCCAGAGCTGAAGTACCTGCGCCGCTGGGCGGCCGATGCCGGCATCCGTGTGCAGGTGCAGGCGGATACCGGGGCCGGACTCAGCATCGGCGATGGCGCGGTGGCGATTGATGCAGCATCGCTCACGCGCAGCGATCTGCTGCTGCTGGACGAACGCAGCCTGGCGGCATTGAGTGCGGGCCAGCTGGCCGCCGTGCGCCAGGCCCTGCGCGATGGATTGGGCGTGCTGGTCCGCAGCGCGGGCGCACCTTCGGCCAGTGCGCGCCAGCGTCTCCGCGATCTGGACCTGCCCGTGCAGGGCGATGGCAGCAGCGGCACCCTCGAACTTCCCGGCGATGGCGAGAGCGCGATCCTCGCCGCACGCCGTGGCCCGCTTGCCGCCGGCACGTTGCCGACCGGCTACGGCGAAGAGGCCGACCGCAGCTCGCACAGTGCCGCGCTGCCTTCGCTGGAAGCACTGGCGTTGCAGCCGCCGGGCAGCAACGCGCTGCTGCACGATCGTACCGGCAATGCCATCGGTGGCTGGCGCGCGGTTGGCAGGGGCCGCATCGGCCTGCTGCCGCTGACCGACAGCTGGCGCTGGGTGCTGGCCGGGCGCGATGACCGCCATGGCGAACTCTGGAGCAGCGTGGTGGCCACGCTGGCGCGCGCACAGAGCAGCGATGATGCGCTGTGGTCACCGCAGCCGATCAGCTGGGCAGGCGAACGGCAGGCGCTGTGTGGCGTGCAAGCGCCGCTGCAGGTCTTCAACAAACGTGGTGACGCTGTACCCCTGATTGTCGATGGCGCGACATCGGCGCTGCGCTGCGCCGGCTGGTGGCCCCGTGAGGCAGGCTGGCAGCGCCTGCCGCATGGCGACAGCGTTGTCTGGCGCTATGTGTTCGACCCGAAGGATGCACCGACGCTGCATCGGCAGGCGATGATCGATGCGACCACGCAGGCGTTGGCTGCCAGCACGCCTGCAGACGCGTCGGTGATGCACCCCGTGCCGGGCTCGCGCTGGCCGTGGTGGCTGGCGTTCGTGCTGTGCGCATCGCTACTGTGGTGGCTGGAGCGACGGCGCTGAGCCTGGGGTCGGATCCCCTTCGTTCGCGAAAGGGCTCTGACCCCACCGATTGGATCGCGAGCCCGCACCCACGCGTGGCGTGGATCTACTGGCCCCATCCCTCATGCGCCCTTCAACGTTTTCCGGCGCGCCGGTACACACCGTTGAAACGCACGTTCATGCCACCGCATTCGCTGTTGTCGGCCACGATCAGCACCTCACCCAGCGAATGCACTCGCACCCTGCAGGTGTCCTCGACGAATTCCACATCAGCACCACGCGGCGTCGCCCGCGCTTCCACCTGGCCCATGTTCGGCCCGTAGGGACGCTGTTCCGGTGTGGGGTTGGCTGAGGGCCAGTAGGCGTCACCCTCCACATGAAGTTGCCCGCCCTGCACGCGGATCTTCAGGCCGTTGTCGCCATCCTTCCACTCGCCCGCCCAATCCTGCAGCCCTGGCACGACCACCGGCAACGCCTGCAGCTTGCTGCGGTCGACCCAACCGGCGCTGCCACCCACCTTGTTCGGGAAGAACGCGCAGCGATAGCGGCCCAGGTCGCGCCCGGTCACCACGGTATCGCCATTGACCACATAGCTGCGCTGGCGGCAGGCCGGTTCGCCTTTCGCCGGGCAGCCATCCATGTCACCCAGCAGATACAGACGGGGTGCATCGACCACCCGCGCCAGGGCGAACCGGCTCTGTTCGGAGGGAAACGCGCCATTGCGGCAGGCGCCATCATCGGCAATGCCATCCGCGAAGGCGGAGACCGGCAGCAATGCGGCCAACAGGCAGATCGAACGCAGGAACATGGCAGCCCTACCGGTGGGGGAGCCAGCAGGATATACCGGTCTACTTCACCGGCGGTGCATCACCGGCATCCTGCTCCTGGGAGAACCGCAGCGCACGCTGCTGCTGCTCGGCACTGAGCTCGGGCGGTGGCCGCGCCACGGCGGCCTGGATCTGCGCAGGTCCGCCGGTGAGTTTGTTGATCCCCTTGGCCGCCGCCATCACCCCCTTGACCACGCCCATCATGATGTAGCCGCCGCCCATGCTGACCTGCTCCGGCGAAGGCGGTTCGCTCCAGTCGCGGCTGAAGCGGTTGTCGCCGAACTTCACCGGATTCTTGAAGCGGTACAGGTCCAGCGGCTCGTCTTCCGGCTTGAGCGCACGCACTTCGCCGAGTGTGGTGACATTGTCCTGCGGCAGGGTGGTGGAGATCGGCGCGGCAGGTGCTGCCGGGGCATCAGCAGGGGGAGCGGGCACAGGATCGGACACCGCTACCGGCGCTGCCTGCTGCGCCTGCGCGACGCCCGCCAGCAACAGGCTGGCCAGCAGTACTCCCTGCGTTCCACGTTGTGCCACAGCCATCCACCCTGTTGGTTGCGTCCAGTGAACAAGGATACGGATGCGGGCTTCAGATTTCGTTGGCATCGGCGGGGGCATTCAGGGTGTGTCACGCATCATCGCTGCGCGGCCTGGGCGCCGAAGTTTGCAACGAACTTCATTCCCCTCGGGAGGCGGGGACGGCATCCTGCGGTTTTCCCGGTAAGCCCCATCCCTGATGACAGCTCCCTCCACACGCCCGCCGCGTCGGCCAGTCGCCTGCTGATGTCGCGCGCGGCAGTACTGGTGGGTCTGGCGGTCGTGTGCCTGGTGGTCACCGCGACCGCCGCCGAATGGACATCGCGTGTCCGCACCGGCCTCGCCTCGCTGCGCCGCAGCAGCACGCTGCGGACGCTGGGCGCGGACGAACACATGGCACTGGCACCGGTGCGCGCGTTGACCGGCTGCGACCACGACGACCAGGTAAAGCGGCTGCATGGCGCCTTCACCGGTGGGGCGTGGCGGAACAGCTTCCCGGTCGGTGACGGCTTCCTGGGTGGCATTCCCGTGCTGGTGCCAAGACAGGCATGGCCCTACCTCTCGGAAGACAATGAAGCTGACGTGGTACTGGGTGATCACGTGGCCATGGTGGTGCGTCTCAATGGCTTCACCATCGCTGCTGCACGGCCGGATGCAGCCACCAGCCGCGTCTGTGGCGAGCGCCTGGAGACACCCGAAGAAATCTCGATGCGACGGGGTCCCGGCCTGCGCCCGTCCCCGCTGCTGATTGCCGCACTGGCGCTGTGGGCCGCCACCGGCGTCCCGGGCCTGCTCGCCATGCCGTTGCTCGCCATCGCCGGTCTTGCGGCCTGGCTGGGCTTCCCTCGCCGCAACGGCCCTGCGACAGCGCAGCGCGTGCTGCGGGTACGCGGGCGCCTGCGCGCGCACCAGCGTACTGCCCAGACATCACGGGTGTGGTTGCTGGGCAATGACCGGCGTGTGCAGCTTCCAGAGAATTGGGAGCACGCTGCGGCATTCTCCCGCGGGCGCTCGATGCTGCTGGATGTGCGCGCCTGTGACGGCGCAGTGCTGGGCGCTGGCACGGCGTGGTGCCTGGCCAGCGACCGACGGCGCTATCCGCCCACGGGAGGGTTCTGGCAACTGGCGTGGCTGGGCCTGCTGTTGTGCGTGCTGGTCTTCGGCGCCGCCTGGATGCCGTGGTCGCAGCGCCTGGAGCCGGGCTGGCCGCTTGCGTCTGGCTGGCAGGCGGTGGCATTGCTGGCGTTGGGCTGGCATGCGGTGCGGTCTGTGGTCTGCATGGTGCAGTTCCTCCGCCGCAGCGAGGCGCTTGACGCGGACATCGCGCAGCGTCCGGACCCGTGGCACTGAACGGTTCACGCCCTTCGCGCGCGATGTCTCACATCCTGAGACGTGGATGTGGTGCCATGTGACCCCTCGCAATCCGTCCCGGCTCCACTTTCCATGGCCTACGAACTCGCCAAGCGCACCGCCGACGCCGAGCAGAAGCTCGCTACCCGCGACGGCCTGCCCGCCCGCGACGGCGCCCTGCTCAGCGCGCGCCTGCAGCGCCGCTACCAGGACCGCATCACCGGCAGCTTCGCCATTCCCGGCCGCGAAGGCCGCTACGCGCCCATTCCCGGGTCGGTGCCGCCGGCGCTGGCCGCCGCGCTGAAGGCGCGTGGCATCGAACAGCTCTACAGCCACCAGGCCGAGGCGTGGGAGGCCAGCCAGCGCGGCGAACACGTGGCCATCGTCACCCCCACCGCCAGCGGCAAGTCGCTGTGCTACACCCTGCCGGTGGTCAGTGCGGCCATGCAGGACAAAGCCAAGGCGCTGTACCTGTTCCCGACCAAGGCACTGGCCCAGGACCAGGTGGCCGAGCTGCTGGAACTCAACCGCGCTGGCGACCTCGGGGTGAAGGCCTTCACCTTCGACGGCGACACCCCCGGCGATGCACGCCAGGCCATCCGCCTGCACGGCGACATCGTGGTCTCCAACCCGGACATGCTGCACCAGGCGATCCTGCCGCATCACACCAAGTGGGCGCAGTTCTTCGAGAACCTGCGCTACATCGTCATCGACGAAGTGCACACCTACCGCGGGGTGTTCGGCAGCCATGTCAGCAATGTACTGCGGCGGCTCAAGCGCATCTGCGCGTTCTATGGCGTGCAACCGCAGTTCATCCTGTGCTCGGCCACCATCGGCAACCCGCAGGCACATGCCGAGGCGCTGATCGAAGCGCCGGTCACCGCCATCACCGAATCCGGTGCGCCCAGCGGGCCGAAGCAGGTGCTGCTGTGGAACCCGCCGGTGATCAATCCGGACCTGGGCCTGCGCGCCTCGGCGCGATCGCAGAGCAACCGCATCGCGCGCATCGCGATCAAGTCCGGGCTGAAGACCCTGGTGTTCGCGCAGACACGCCTGATGGTGGAAGTGCTGACCAAGTACCTGAAGGATATTTTCGACCACGACCCGCGCAAGCCGCCGCGCATCCGCGCCTACCGCGGTGGCTACCTGCCCACCGAGCGGCGTGAGACCGAGCGCGCGATGCGTGCCGGCAACATCGACGGCATCGTCAGCACCTCGGCGCTGGAACTGGGCGTGGATATCGGCAGCCTGGACGTGGTCATCCTCAACGGCTACCCCGGCAGCGTGGCCGCCACCTGGCAGCGCTTCGGCCGCGCCGGTCGCCGCCAGCAGCCCGCGCTGGGGGTGATGGTGGCCAGTTCGCAGCCGCTGGACCAGTACGTGGTGCGACATCCGGACTTCTTCGCCGAAGCCTCGCCCGAGCACGCGCGCATCGCGCCGGACCAGCCGCTGATCCTGTTCGACCACATCCGTTGCGCAGCCTTCGAGCTGCCGTTCCGGGTCGGCGATGGCTTCGGCCCGATCGATCCGGAAGTGTTCCTGGAAGCGCTGGCCGAGACCGAAGTGATCCACCGCGAAGGCGAGCGCTGGGAATGGATCGCCGACAGTTATCCCGCCAATGCGGTCAGCCTGCGCGCGGTGGCCGACGGCAACTTCGTGGTGGTCGACCGCAGCGATGGCCGCCAGCAGATCATCGCCGAAGTCGACTATTCCGCCGCCGCACTCACCCTGTACGAAGGCGCCATCCACATGGTGCAGTCCACTCCGTACCAGGTGGAGACGCTGGACTGGGACGGGCGCAAGGCCTACGTCACCCGCACCCACGTGGACTACTACACCGACAGCATCGACTTCACCAAGCTCAAGGTGCTCGACCGCTTCGATGGCGGCGTGGCCGGCCGTGGTGATTCGCACCACGGCGAAGTGCACGTGGTACGCCGCGTAGCCGGCTACAAGAAGATCCGCTATTACACCCACGAAAACATCGGCTACGGGCCGGTGAACCTGCCCGACCAGGAACTGCACACCACGGCGGTGTGGTGGCAGCTGCCACAGGCGCTGCTGCTGCGCGCGTTCGCCAGCAAGCAGGATGCGCTGGATGGCTTCCTCGGCGCAGCGTATGCGCTGCACATCGTCGCCACCGTGGCGGTGATGGCCGATGCGCGCGACCTGCAGAAGTCGGTCGGCAACGGCGATGGTTCCTGGTTCGCGATCGCCGACCAGAGCGGCCGTGGCCAGCTGCGTGGCAGCGAGGGTGATCCTGGCGTTGTCGAGCTATTGCAGGAGTTCGTGCCCACCGTGTACCTGTACGACAACTTCCCCGGGGGTGTCGGCCTCAGCGAACCGCTGTGGCAGCGCCAGGCCGAACTGGTGCAGCGCGCGCGCGAACTGGTGCAGCGCTGCGACTGCAAGGCCGGCTGCCCGGCCTGTGTCGGCCCCGTCCTGGCCGCGCAGGAAGAGGATGAGACTTCGCCGCGCGCGCTGGCACTGCGCGTGCTCGACCTGTTCGATGCCGATGCCTGCCAGCATGTACCCGACGTGGTGGTGCCCGTGCGCGATCCGATGGAGCTGCTGGCGCCGTGAGCCTGAGCCTGGACAAGCTGCGCCTGCTGCGCAGGCAGGCCGGCGACCCGAAGGCGAGCACACCGGCTGCGGCCGACGTGCCCCCTGCGCCACCGGCACCCGTGGCCGCCAACGATGCGCGGCAACCACCGGCCGAGCGTTCGGTGTTCGCCTGGGTCGAGCAGGAGATCCGCCACAAGCCGACCGGCGCTGCGGCACCTGCCACGGCGCCGTCCGCGCTGCGTCGGCCCGAAGTGGGCAGCCTGCATCGCCTGCTCGGCCTGCGCACGCGCGGCGGCCCCGCACCTGCTCGCGCCAGCGCACAGGACCGTCAGTTGCCAGGTGAGGAGATCGCACCGGGCCTGTTCCTGATCGAATCGCTGCAGCCGCAGGCGATCCCGGCACAGCCGCTGTCGCTGGATTTCGCCCGTCGCGACGGCGAGCACGTGGCCGCGCGCGACCTGCTGTTCTTCGATACCGAGACCACCGGCCTGGCCGGCGGCACCGGCACCCGCGCCTTCATGATCGGCGCTGCGGACTGGCATGTGTGCCCACAGCGTGGCGAAGGCCTGCGCATCCGCCAGCTGCTGATGGCCACGATGGCCGCCGAGGACGCGATGCTGGCCACTTTCGCCGGCTGGCTGCAACCGTCCACCGTGTTCTGCAGCTACAACGGCCGCAGCTATGACGCACCGCTGCTGAAAGCGCGTTACCGGCTGGCCCGGCAACGTTGCCCGATCACCGCACTGGATCACGTCGACCTGCTCTATCCCACGCGCCGCCGCTATCGCGGCACGTGGGAGAACTGCAAGCTGTCCACCATCGAACGCCAGCTGCTGCGCGTGGTGCGCGAGGACGACCTGCCGGGCTCGGAAGCCCCGGGCGCATGGCTGCGTTTCCTGCGTGGCGGCGACGCGGTGAACCTGCGCCGGGTGGCCGACCACAATCACCAGGACGTAGTGACCCTGGCCCTGCTGCTGCAACGGTTGGTACGCGAGGAGCAACGCGAGCGCGAGACGCTGGCACTGGTCGGGCAGTAACGGCGCAGGGCCGCGTTGACATGCCCTGACGGTGACAGCGGTGACACTGCCGCCACCATCCACGCCTGGAGCCCGACGATGCGCCTCAGTCCCCTGGTCCTGCTCGCCATCCTGCCCTTGGCCGCCTGCAGTCACGCTGGCAGCAGCACCTCCCACGATCCCGCGCCGGCGCCCGTGGCCGATGCCGCGCACGAATGCAGGCCGGAGGCGCTGGACGCCTTCACCGGCAAGACCGCCGACGAAGCCACGATCAAGAAGCTGGTGGCTGACAGCGGCGCGCGCGGTGCGCGGGTAGTCAAACCCGGCATGGCGGTGACCATGGACTTCCGCCAGGACCGCGTGACCGTGCAGGTGGACGCGCAGAACAAGATCGAGCGCGCCAGCTGCGGTTGATGTTCCGCTGGTAGCGCCGGGCCATGCCCGGCGCCTTCCCTCTTCAGGTGTGCCGCTGCGCTCGCCGGGCATGGCCCGGCGCTGCCGCCGTTTTCAGAGGCGCTCGGCCTTGCCGCTGGCCAATGCGCGGGCGATCACCAGCTGCGCCTGCTGTGCCGCCCGCGCGTGCACCTGCGCCTGGCGTTCGCCCAGCGCGGCCTGCTGGCTGCCCAGCGCCGCCTGGCGGCTGGCCAGTTCGGCCTGCTGGCTGGCCAAGCGGTTCATGTCGCGGGTGCGGCTGGACTGTGCGGCCTGGCTGCGGGCTTCCTGCATCGCGCGACGTGCCTCGGCGGCCGCCTCACGGGCGGCTTCACGCGCAACTGCGGCGTCGCTGGTCGCCCCGCGTGCCGCCTTCGCGGCTTCGGCGGCGGCTTCGCGATTGATGTCGTGCGCGCTCATCGCACTGCGCGCAGCCTCGACCGCCACCAACGCGATACGGCGCGCCTCCTCGCCCTGCAGCCGGCCCATCTCGCCCATCTGCTTGCCGAGTGCGCTCTGCTGGCGACCAAGCGCACTCTGCTGGCGACCCAGTGCGCTCTGCTGCTGCCCCAGGTCGGACGCACCGGCGTAAGCACGCTGCAACGACTGGACCAGCATCGGGTCACGCACGATGTAGCGCTCACTGCCCTGGCGGAACCACAGCGCCGGTCCCTTGCCGAGCTGCTTGCGCGCCAGCGTCACGTCGTCGATGCCGCCGTTGGCGAAGGTTGAATCACCATCGACCAGCACGAACGCCTGCGGCGGCGACGTGCTCAGATCCAGCCGCCCGTAGGTGGTGATGGAGGAACTGCGCGAGGTGCTGCGGCCGGCGTCGATGCCGGGGTCGACGTCGACATCCACGTCAACCGCCACATCCGCATCGTCCGGGCCGGACAGCTCCTCGACGTCGGCGGGCTCGGCGGGCGGCGCAGGGGCCACCGGCACCGCCGGCGCGCGCGCCGACATCGGCGGAGCAGGCGGAACCTTCGGCGCCGGCGGCGGGGGCACCACGGCCTTCGGTGCAGCCGGCGGCGCGGGCGGTGCCGGCGGCACCGGCGCTGCGACCAGCCGCATCGGCGCCACGCCCACCACCACCACCGCGGCAGTCAACGCGATCGCCAGCAGACGCGGACAGGACCGGTGCGACTGCAGCGAGAGCAGGCGACGCTTGAGGCTGGTGGTGCTTGGTGCGGCGCTGGCCACGCCCAGGTGCGGCTGCGGTGCCACGCCCAGCTGCAGCAGCAGGCGGCCATAGGCCTGGCGGCTGGCACCGTGCTGGCCGACCACCGCCGCATCCACCGCTTCCTCGCGGGCCTGGGCGTATTCGCGCACCGACAGCCGCAGCAGCGGGTGGAAGAAGAACAGGTGCTGCGCCAACGCGGGCAGCAGGCCCCACTGCAGGTCACGCCGCTGCAGGTGCTGCAGTTCGTGGGTCAGTGCCAGGTCCAGCGCGTCGCCCTGCAGGGCGTTGTCGCCGGCCGGCAGCAGCAGCACTGGGCGGAACGGCCCGATCAGCTGCGGCGAGTCCACCTGCGCGCTCATCCACAGCCGCGGCGCAGGGCGCACGCCGTGCGCGTCGGAGGCCAGCTGCAGGGCCTGCACCAGCGCCTCGTCCTCGCAGGGATGGGCCGCAGCCAGCAGTGCGCGGCAGCGGCGCCACTCACCGAAGGTGCGCAACGCCATCAGCAGCACGCCGGACAGCCACAGCGCAGCCAGTGCGACCGCCCACCACGCAACCGCCGGCACGTCCGCCGCAGGCATCGGCATCGCGGCCAGCAGCTGCGCCGAGGCTTCCGGCGCCAGTGGGTACACCAGATCAGCGGCAACGTCGGTGGCGGTCATCGCCACCGCCTGCGGTGCCGGCAGCCAGGCCAGCTGCAGCGGCTGGCTCCAGAACAGGCCGAGCACGGCCTGCAGCGAGACCAGCCACCACAGGCGGCAGCGGGTGGCCGCCGACAGCGACGGCAGCGCGCGGCACAGGCCATACACCAGGGCCACCAGCAGCACGGTCTGCAGGCTGGTCCAGCCCAGCCGTTCCAGCATCGGGATCAGCATCGTGGTGTCCATGGCTCAGCCCTCGTGGCGACGCGATTGGAGTTGGGCAACCAGCGCTTCCAGCTCGGCCAGCTCGTTGTCGCTGACCTGCTGGCGCTGCGACAGGTAGTGTGCAGGGGTGGGATATATGGGGGCCGCTGGCGTGATAAATGCGGGACTATCCCGGACAAAGCGGGACTACCGCTCGCTTACGTCGGCGACTGATTGCGCCTGGTGCAATCAGTCGCCTGCTCGTTCCAAGGCCGCGAGCTCGGCGAGGATCTGATGCTCACGGACCCTCAGCTGGCCAAGTTCGACCAGTAGACCGATCTTGCTGCTGTTCAAAGCCCCGGATTGTCGGCGGCGCTGCATCATCGTGGCGATGACACCCCCACCCTCAGCATCAAGCGTACGAAGTTGCTGGGAGTAGTCATTGATAGCCGTCTTGCTGATCGAGAATCCGAGGTCGGCCAGCCATTTGGAAAGCTCGACAGACTGGGAATACCCGTTCTTCCGCAACCTTTCGTGTGCCTCGGCCAGAATTTCAGGTGGCAACGTGGCCATTTTGGGCGGTCTGGGCATAGCTTCTCTCGGAAGGTGCAATCAAGGGGAGTTGAGGAACAGGTTCATCTGGTTCAGGTTCCGATCCCGAAGGATGGCTCTAGCCAGCAATTTGCGAATGCCCTGTTCGGACATCCTGTACTGCTTCGCCAGGGCAGGGATCGTTGTGCCCGTTCGTTGGGCCTCGAGTATCTCACGCTCGCGAGGGGTGAGCTTAAAGGCTGCATCCTGAGGAAAGTAGATCGTTTGGCCACCCCAGTTCTCGGCCAACATATCGGCCACTACCGCTCCGATATGCTCGGCTGCATCGTCATCGAGGCCGAACTTCCGCGCAGCTTTGGCCGCCGCCTCAGCAGCATTGTCCAACAGCGCGTTACGGCGGGCCTCCATCGACCTCATGCCGAAGGAGCCTCCCGCCGGGCACGGCGATTGGCGTCGATCTGAAGAGCGGCAATCACTTTGGACAGCTGATCCGGGTTGCACCATTCCAGGCGTCCTACCTTGAACATGTGGCGGGCCACCGAATGTGCATATTCCCACTCGCGCCCCGAATCGGCCAGCAGCGCCTCGATCTTGGACAGCTGCGGGGACAGGTCGCCCTTGGGACGACCGGCCCAGCGCTTGGCCGCATACGCTGCCTTGGCGGGGATGCCACCCAGGCGGCGCAACTCATTGGCGATCGCATCGAGCTGCCGGCGATCGCACTTGCCGGCGCTGCGCTGGGCAACGCCATGCTCCCTGGATACACGCTCGACCAGGTCACGGTAGACGTCCTCGCAGAGGCTGAGCTTCTTGGCACCGGCGTGGATCGCGGCCAGTACCCGGTTACGGCCGTCGCCGGCCTTGCGAGCGCGGGTCATGCCTTGCTCCTTGCGGCCTGGGCGGCTCGGAGGGCGATCTGCCACGCCGGAACCTCCAGGCCGGACTGATCCAGAAGCCGCAGCAGGCCGGCTCGGGATCCGGCCACGATGCGGCCGCCAGCCGTCAGGACGTCGGCGATCTGGGACTTCTTGGTAAGGGGAGCCCTTCGTTCAGTAGCCACCGGTCGTCTCCAGCTTCTTCTGACCTTCCTCCAGGCCTTGGTTGAGCTTGGCCTGCCGCCCTGCGTCATAGCCGCTGGCGTAATCGTCGGCTTTGGACCGCCCACCTTTGATTTGCTTGCCGGTGCTGACCTCAACTTCGCCGCAACGAAGGCTCACCGCTGCGTCGATAGACTCACGGCGCCCTTCCGGCAGCTCTGCACGCGGGAACAGTCGGTAGATCGCAGCCACCCAGCCGAGTGCAAACTCTTCTGCGCGGCGCTGGCGATTCGCCAACTTACGAACGCGTGCAACGTGACGGGCCTTGTCGCGCTGCAACTGGCGGCGCAGCACGGTGAAGGCATATGCGGCGATCTGAGGATCGGCACCAGCACCGAAGAAGCGGAGCGTGGTACGGCCCTGCCAGATGAACTGCTCTTCCTTGAAGGACATCCCACGCTGGCGATTGCCGATCACGCGGCACCTATAGCCATCGGCAACCAAGGCGGCCAGGGCAATCAACGACTGGGGCAGATCACCACCACGAAAGCCGGTTGCGGCCTCGGTATCGCCGATTTCACTGGTGGCCGCGTCCGACTCGGTGAGGCCATAGCGGTCCATCAGCGCCCGAGCCTGGCGCAGTGCCGTCGCCGCCTCGGTGGCATTGGATGAGGCCGCCAGGCGGAGACATGCCTGGATCTTCCGCAAAGCTTGATCACGGGTCATCGATCAACCCTCCCGGCCAGAGAGCTGGAAGGCTTGTTCCAGCATCAGGAACAGGCGACGGATCTCGCCGCTCTGCAGGGCAAAGCGGGCGTCGAACTCGGCGCGGCGGCCGTCGGCATCGGCCTGCTCCAGTTGGGAGAGCGCGCCGTCCAGGAACTTCAGCTTGCGCAACACCAGGTCATCGCCCAGCTCGAAGGACAGCGCGTCCTCCAGCACCAGGGCCAGCTTGGTGACCTGCTTGCCGGCATCCAGGTGCTTGTCGATCTCGTCGCTGCGCAGTTCCTGGTCGCTGCAGCGCACCTTGGCGCCACCCTCGACCGGATCACGCAACTCGGCGGACTCGCCAAGGGACAGGCCTTCCGGCAGAGGCTCGCCAGCGATCCACCCGGTCAGGACCGAGCGCGGCGCGACTTCGGCATTCAGCGGCATCGCCGGGAAGCTGCCGAGCAGGCCGCGAATATCGGACACGAAGGCCTCAGCCACCTTGCGGCTGGAGGTGTCCACGGCCACATAGCCGTTGGCAAGGTCCAGAATAGCGTCGTGGCGGCTGTTCTTGACGAAGGCCTTGGGCAGTAGCTCGTGCAGGACGTCGTCCTTCATGCGCTTGCGCTCACGGCCACCCGGTCGACGCCCCTGTTCCTGTTCCATGACCTGAAGACGACTCTCCAGCGCACGGTTGACCACCGCGCCGGGCAGGATCTTGTCCTCGCCGCCCACGGTCAGCCAAAGGAAGTCGCCCTGCCGGCAGGACAGGTGCTCCTGCTCCTCGCGGCCGAAGGGGGAAATGAAGCCGCGAGAGTTCATTTCCAGAGGGCCGACCGGCTCCAGCACGCCATACGGCAGCACCGTCTCCACTTCGGAGAAGTCGGTGCTGGTTGGGAAGCGGAACAGCACCAGGTTACGCACGAACATGGCGGTTCTCCTCTGAGTTGGTGCCACCGTTGGCGGCGCTCATTGCACCCCAACGCAGGCGGCGCGGATGCTGGGAACACCACGCCAACCAGAGGCCCAGTGCGTCACCCTTTTCCCGCTGCGTCTGCGCCTCTGGCACGCCCGGTACAAGCAGCATCCCCTGCAGCAGTCCCTTTCCGTGCCTGGCTGCGACGCTGATCACCTTGCGCAGCTGTGCGCCGCTTCCTTCTGCGATGAAAATCGCACCGTCCGGCACACTCGTGCCGAACCCGATCTGGCCATTGGCCCAGCAGTACGCGATCACGAGTGCACCCCCAGGAGGTTGATTGGGCCACTGCGCTGCAAGACCAGCACCGGCGGGTGGAGCAGCAGCTCGAGAATGGCGTTGAGGGCCGCTTCGGCTTGGGCTTCGCACTTCTCGGCCATGCCATGCCCAACCTGGCGAGCAATGGCCGTGGCCACGTTCCGCTTCGTCTGCGGGTCGCGCAGGCCACACACGAAGTCGAGCCCGTCCATGCGCCGGATCGCGTCAGCCGTGGTAGACGCCATCGCACCTACCGCCCGCTGGGCGCACGGACCGCACATCGGCGATTCCGCCAAGCCGGTGGGCATGTCGCAGTTGACGCACGCGTTGCGCGGGCCGGAGGTGGCCACCTCAACGTCGGTACGCTCCTCGAAGAACAGCAGGGTCGGCTGCGAAATGTGGCGCTTCAGTCGCCAGGGAAACCCGTCGCCTCGGGCCTCGATGTACTGCAAGGCCAGTTGGACGCTGCCGCGAACTGGCCCGCTTACAGAGCCGCAAGTCGAGTCGTAGCCGCGCACGCCGTCCAGCTCAATGGACGGAGCATGGATCTCCACGTTCGCACGCGCAGCCTGGTCGGCGATCGCCACTGCCAGCACCAGGGTGTTGGCATTCAGTGCACCGCGAACGCCGTCGAAGCGGAAGGTGCAGGTGTCTCGGATCTTGGGCATGTCAGACCCCCGCCACATCGAGGGAAATCGGCTGGTACTGACCCCGTGCATCGCGCTCGTAGAAGCGCACGTAGGTCTTGCTGCCCACCACCGTCACCGCATCACTGATCGCGGTCATTGCCCGCTGCCAGCGGGCGTCATCGAACTGCAGCCGGCGCAGTGACAGCACCTCTGCCGTCTTGATGCTGCCGTCCTGGCCCACCTTGAAGGCGCTGTTGACCAGGGTGCGCAGCTCGGCGCGTGAGCCTTCGGTCCAGTCGTTCAGGCACTCATCGATGAGGGCCTTGGCAGCCTGCAGGCGCTCATCGAACTGGATGGTGTCCTGGCAGGCGCGCAGGATCTTGAAGCGGCCATCGTAGGAATACAGGCTGACGTTGCCCTTGTCGCCGCCGATCTTGGCGCCGTACTGCTCGCCGCTGAGCTGCACGAACGCGCCGATATCGGTGAACGTATCCGCTTTGAAGGTGCGCAGGGCTTCGCGCAGCTCCAGGGCGCGCTGGATCTTCTCCTGCACCAGCTGGTCACGCGTCAGATCGATCGGTTTGATCTGTGCCTCGGGCACCAACCGACCATTACGGTCCTCGCGGTAGCCTTCGGGAATGGATGGGGTCATTGGGCGCCTCCTTGGGCGGCGGGGGTGACAAACGGTTGAGTGGGCCGAAGGACGTCCGGGACGCCTTCGACATGGATAGGGCTGTTGGCGGTGAACCAGTCGGCGCGCCAGCGGCGGGCGGCATCCAGCGAGATGCCGAGCAGGCCGGAAATGCGCTGTGGGGTGAGCTGGCGCGGGTTCTGTGTACGGGCCCACAGTGCAAAGCGCATCGCGCGCAAGTGGTCGTAGCGCTGACGGCCTGTACGTGCCATCACTCCACCCCGCCGAAGATGCGATCGAAGTGGTTGTGCAGCGAATCGACCAGGCGGCCACCGAGGTAAGGCGGCAACTCACCTTCCAGATCCTCCTGGGACTGGCATACGGTGCCGATGGACGGCGTCAGGGGGCCTTTGTCGAAAGCGGGGCCTTTGTAGCCGCCAGCAGCAGATTGGGCCTTCTGCGTCCCTGTCGTCCCTGGCCGGGTACCACGCACGCGCTGTGCCTGCGCGGCGGCCAACGCCGTCGGGTCGATCTTCCAGTCGGGGTTGAGGCGGTAGTTGCGGGCCGGCCCTTCGCCAACGCGCAGGATCATTCCGCATCGCACCGCCTTGGCGACCGCGTTGGACACGTAGCCGCGATACTGGAAGCCGTGCTCCATCACCCGGTCGATCAGGTCGTCAGACCGGACCACGCTGCCGCCCAGCGACAGGGCGATAGCATGCTGCAGCGCGGGGCTGGGGACGGCGCTCATGGCTGAACAACCTGCGGCTGCGTGATGCCGGCTTCCGTACGCGTCAGCACGATGACCGGTGCAGGGCTGGGCGTAGTGCGAGCGACCACGCAAACCACCGCGCGGTGCTTGCCGTCGACCTTGCTGCGGGCCTGGGCGTCTTCGATCGCCTTGTCCGAGTCGGTGAAGGTGTCGCCACCCACCCACTCAGCAGGGACCACCAGGAACTGGCCGCGCTCAGCCATGAGCCACCTCCCGCAGCATCGGAGGACGCTGGGTCCACTCCAGCTGCACGCCCTGGTACTCAGCGGCCATCACGCGGTCCTGCCCGCCGCTGCCGTTGGGCTGGCGGCGCTTGAGGTGGCCACCCACCATCGTGGGAGGGCGGTCCAGAATCAGCACCGCGCGACGGCCATTGCTGTGCAGGCCCAGGATCTCGATGCCGCTGTTCTCCAGCTCGCGTGCCGTGTTGGCGGCGGCATACAGCACGTCGGAATTGCGTTCATGGTTCATGGTTGGATTCCTCGTCGGTAGCGGGCTTGTCCAGCCCGAGTTGTCCGTACAGATCCGGGAGCGCAACGCGCTTCATCGCGCTGACCTGCTCCAGGGAGGTCATGGCGCGCCCGACCAGGAAGGTGCAGGCGCGATCCAGTTCGGCCGCACTGGCGGCCAGGTGGTAGCCGTGAGCCGGGTGGGCGCAGATCGGGTGTCCCTCGCGCCGCAGCTGCTCGATGATCTGGCGCAGGCGGCGCTCGTCGGCGGTGCTGGTACGTGAAGTGATCTGCTGCACCAGGTCGCGGGCGGTGATGCCGTTGACGGCGCCGCGACGGCCCTGCAGCTGCAAAAGCACCGTCTGTGGGGACAGCTCTTGCGGTAGCAGGGCCAGCTGCATGTCAGTCGGCCCTCCGATCAATGCCGGCGGCGACGGCCAGGTCGACGATTGCGTCCGCATCCAGGTACCAGCGCTTGCTGGTGCTGGAAGACGTGACCTGAATGCCATAGCTGGGCAGAAGATCGATCCCGTACTCGCCGCCGGTCTGCATGTCCAGGATGTACAGCGTGGCCACCGCTGAGTCCTCCAGGAAGGGCGGCTTGCTCGCCACCATCCCTACGGGCCGATGGCGCTTGGGGTGGGCGCTGTGGCTCTTCCGGTTGCGCACCTGCCCGTGGCAGCGTTTGAGCGTCGGAACGGCCATCACTCCTCCTCGTCGTCGTCGCCGTCGCGCAGCTGGTCGACCAGCGCACGCAGCTGCTGCAGGTTGAGGCTGTCCAGGAGCGAGGCCATGTTCTGGCCGTCCCGCCAGTCGATGTGCGCTCGGCGGAACAGATCCCGGTGCATCACCGTCACCTGGCGATCGGGGAGTTCCGCTTCGCGCAGCAGCTGATGCGCGAAGCTGCGCAGGTACGGCAGCCCGTCGGTGGCGGCGCGGTCAGCCATTCGCCACCCCTTCGCGCTGAAGCACGTCGGCTGGGACATGGGCGATGATCCGTTCCCAGCTGGCGCGGGGCACGATCACCACCTGCAGGATGTCCAGGTTGATCGGCTCGGGCTTATCCTGAACATCGAAGGGGATCAGGATGGCCTCGGTAGCGAACGGCCACTGGTCGCCCTGCGGTGCCCTCACCATCGCTTCTGCCACCGGCCAGCCCTCAGTTCGGATCGCCATCTCACACCCCCCGCACGACATCAGCGGTGACGGTTGGCACGCCCAGGTCAGCGGCGCGGTTCATCGCCGCGGTCAGCGCGTTCTGGACGGCCAGCGGGTACAGCAGCGACCCTGCGCCGCGCGAAGGGACCAGCTTGGCGCGCAGGGCATCGATGGCCCCCTGTTCCACGACCTTGTCCAGAGGCACCTGGGCACGCTTGAAGCGGTGCGAAAGGTACGCTCCCAGCTCGTTATCCAGTGGCGGAAGCGTGATGATTTCGATGCGCTGCACGACTTCGCGCACCTCCGGGTTGTGTTCGGAGAGCTTCACGCCCAGCTCGGGCTGGCCGATCAGGATCACCGACAGCAGCGGGCGCAGGCCGTCCTTCAGCTCGCGGAAGCGCTTGAGGTGCTTCAGGGTTGGCAGCGGCAGGCTGTGAGCCTCCTCGATCACCAGCACATGGCTGTGGCCCGAGCGGGAACTGTCACGCAGGGATTCGTGCAGCTGGCGGAAGCGGGATTCGGGGCTGCTCTTCGGCTTGGCCAGCGGGGCGACAGCGGCCATGATCGCCTCGGCGATATGGTGGCTGCGCAGGGTCTTGCCCACGGCATCGCTGCCTTCGCTGGCCAGCACGTAGGGTTGGATCACGATGACGGCCTGTTCCTCGCGCTGGATGCGATCGACCAGATCTTCGCGCAGCGTGCTCTTGCCAGCACCGCTCTCGCCGATCACCGCAGCAAAGCCGCCGTGGCGGGCTACCTGGTACATGCTCTCGCGGACATAGCGAATGTCCGGCGACAGGAACACCTCTTCGGCGCTGGCCGGATCGGCGAAAGGATTGCTGGTGAGGCCGAAGTGACGCTTGGCCTGTGGAGTCAAAGCCTGAAAACGCAGTAGCATGGGATCTTCCTCGTCGTGAATGTCGTTGTCGTTATCGGTGTCTTGCGGTGGGGAAACCGGGGCTGGCGTGACCCCGCACGTCGGCCCCTCCTTTTCATGCCAGTGGGCGTCGGTTACGCCGTGCTGGGTCAGGCAGGAACTGATGGCAGCGCGCACCGCTGCCGGATCGCAGCTGGTGGGCAACTGGCCGTGGTTGATCAAGGCATTGAGGGCCGGACGGCTCAGACCTGCAGCACTGGCCAGGTCTCCCTGCTTGATGCCAGCCTCGGTGAGCAGGCGCTTCAGACGCAGCGTCATGCAGCACCTCCTTCCACAAGGCGCAGGCCGCCACGCTCAGGCGTCGCCAAGGCCTGTGCCCAGGATTCGACCTGATCCACCGGCAAACCTTCAGGCCAGCGCTGGGCGGTGCGGGCATAGTGGTCAGCCGTCCAGGCCGAACCCGCAGCCTCCAGCAGAGGCTTCAGACGCATGGCCGCTTCCACATGGTTCAGCGGCGGCAGCTCGGCGCGGATGGGCGTGACCGAATCGACCGTGAAGCGAGGGGCCTCGACCACATCGGGGACCGCGACGTCGACGCGATGACCCCGGCGCGGTAGGTGCTGGATCTCCGGCGCCTGCTGCACCGACTTGTAGGGGTCGATACGGCCACCGAACGGCATTGCCTTGGCCTTGCGCTGCGCCTTGGCTTGCTCGTCGGTCTCGGCATCCATCGCCAGGCGCTCGACCCGCTTGCGGTTTGTGTCCGCCGGGGTGTCGGCGTGCGCGTGGTATGTGCCGACCGCCACCGCACCGGTGAACCCGTATGCGTCTGCTTCCAGCGGCTCCATCGTGTACCAGGTGTCGCGGCCAGCATCGTCGGTAAACAGCGCCTGCGCACCGAACTCGCTACCGAAGGCATTGCGGGCGACCGTGAGCTTCTGGCCCACGATCACGCCCGGCACGCCCGACACGTCGTAGGTTCTGCCCAGGAAGCTGATCCGCAGCAGCGGGTTGACCTTGCGCAGTTCCGGTGCGCGGGTGGCCAGCTTCATGCAGTCCTCGGTCGCCGGTACCAGGCGCAGCTGATCGGGCTTGATCGTCATCCACGCCTGGTAGCGCGAGGACTTGTGCCGGGTGTGTTGAGCGGTGGTATTGAAGTTGCGCATCCAACGCCACGCCGATGCGTTGAGCTGCTCCAAGCTCTGCACGTTGTCGAAGCGAAGGCGGTGCTCGAACTTGCGTTCGATCAGGTCGTTGGTCTTTTCGACTTGGCCCTTTGCCCACGGCTGGCCCGGCTGATTGATCCAGATGCGAATACCCAGGGCCGCGCACAGGTTCTTGAACATCGCACCCGTATTGGCGCTGCCCGGGTCCACCATCACCATCGTCGGTGCGCCACAGAACGGATCAGCCGCACCGCGGTACTGCATGGCGTTGATGAAGGTGCGGCACAGGTTCTCGCCGCTCTCGGCGCCCAGCACGTATTCCACGTAGAAGGCGCCGCTGGTGTGGTCGGTGAACACGTAGCGCCAGACGCGCTCGTTCTCGACGCGCGCCAGGTTCTTGGGCTTGTTCTTGTAGAACTCGCTTGCCGGCATCGCATGCAGGCCGTCCTGGCGCTTGAGGTAATACAGCACGCACAGGCTGGGATCGGCCTGCCACACCTGGTTGGGATGTTCGCTGGCCAGCTGTACCTTCGGTGCGGGTGCCGACAGCTGATCAGGGTGCAAGCGGTTGGTGCGCAAGGCCTTGGCTGCCGAGCTCTCGCTCAGCAGTCGGATCTCGCCGGTACCGGCATCCACAGTCTCGCCGCGCACCATGCCATTGGCGCGCAGCATGTCGATGGCCTCGCCGATGCTGGCCAGGCGTTTGCCGGTGCCGCGACGCGACTCCAGCAACACAGCGGAAATCAGTTCCAGTTCCTGCTGGGTCCAGTCGGAGTTGCCCCGATCGCTGCGGCGCTTGCGCGGCTTCAGCGAACAGGTCAGCTTCGAGACCTGTCGGTACAGCGTCTGTACGCTGCAGCCCCATTCGGCGGCGTATCGCTCGGCAATGGCGCGTTTCTGGCCGTGCTCGGCGCAGAGCAGGTCAGCGGCGGCCTGCTCGATCAAGCTGGCGCTGAGGGCCATGTCAGCCCTCCCGCTTCCAGTCGGCCAGGCGGCGGTCATGAATCACCGTGACGCCCACCTCCTGGTGGTCGCGGACAAGGCGCAGGTCGTTGATCAGGCTGGCGATGATCCCGGCCACCTGTTCATCAACATTGAGGTCGTGCTGCTCGGCGTGCTGCATGAGCGCGATCACCGCCCCGCTGAAGCCGGCTTCTTCACTGCCGGTGGCGATGGCTAGACGGACCTGGGAGGTTGCGAGCTCCAGTTGGGTCAGCAGTTCCTGCGACTGCTCGTCCGGAGTGGCCTTCTTCCACTTCTTCTGCGCTTTTGCCGTCTTCTCCTCCGCCTTGTTGAGATCGTCGCTCAACTTGGTGATGCGCTGATCCTTGGCCTCAAGGTCGGCGCGGGCGTCGCGGATGGCGGCGCGGAGTTCGGCACGGGACATCGTCTCGACGTCATCGAGAGAGAGCCCGCCGGTCTCACCTTGTTCCGCGAGCTCGGTGAACTGCTCCTCCGGCAATGAAAGAAGTTCGATCAGCCGACTCTGGGTCTTGGTGGCAGCCACCAAATGCGTCGCATGCGACGCATTTGGGAGCATGGAGACGCGACGAGCGGCCTCCATCATGCGCTGGGCTTGCCGGGGCTCGATGCTCAGGCGTTCAAGCATTCCCTGCCAATCGCCATGCGTTGCGCATTCGCGGGCAACCACCAGGTAGCGGCCGGCGCGCAGGAAGGCTTCGCAGCCCCGGCGCAGTTCGCCGCGAATGGCGTTCTCGTAGTGGTCCGGGTGCCACGGCAGGCCGTCACCGAACTGATCCACCACCTCGCTCTGGTGCTCACCGAGGGTAACCAGCTCCTGGCTGCGCTCGGCCAGCTTTTCCGCGTCCAGATCCTGGACAACTGGCTCGGCCTGGGCGAGCGGCTTGGCGCCGCGCTTGTTGAGTTGCTTCTCTGCCATTTCGATCCTCGTCATCAGTTGGGGCTACGGCTGTAGCGGTTCTTGAAGTCGTCCAGCTGGCGCTCTTCACGAGCCACCTCGGCTTGATGGGCCAAGGCGATCTGGACAATTCGGGGGGCCAGGCGCCAGTTTTCCTGGTCGAAGGGGGAGCGTTCGACCAGGCCGTCTTCGGCCAGGCGCTGCAGGTTGCGCAGCGTGGTGCTGGGGGATTCGCCGATGCCGTCGGCGATCGGCTTCAGGCGCAGACCGGTGCGGCTGTGCCCGGCCAGGGTGAACAGCAGGCGGGTGAAGATGCTCTGCTCGCTCATGCCGCAGCACCCTGTTGACGGCGTGCCAGCTCCGTCAGGATCCGGACGGCGCGGCGGTCGGCTGCGTCGACGGCACCAGCCAGCGGCAGGGTGTTGGCCAGCGGCTCGTCTGATTCGACGGCGCACTGCCAGTTGTTCACAGCGGTGGCGTACTGGTCACGGGCCGAGGCAAGCAACAGCTCCAGTTCGCGGGTCGGGACTTCGTCCAGGGGGCGGCCGGCGGTGCTCATGCTGAGGCGCTCAGGCCTGCGGCCTTCAGCAGCCGGCGCCGCAGGGCCTGACCCTTCGGGCCGTTCCAACGCCCGATGAGGACGTCCCGGGCGTTCTGCGGGGGGACGCCGTTCTCCATGCACCAGCCGCGGAGACTGGTGCCCTTGCCAACGAAGGCGGTGCGGACCTTGAGGTGAAGATCCAGGCTGGGGGCGGGTTCGCTCATCGCGTGTATCCTTTGATCCTTGTTCCATTGGTTGGCTGCTGTAGGCGCTGCCAGTGGAAGTAATGATGTTCCCGTTCGGGAACACTTGTCAATACCCGAGCGGGAACAAAATGACTGACGGAAACTCAGAGAACGACAGCCGGCGCGACACCGGCGAAAGGCTTAGGTTGATCCGGGGCGATAGAAGCCAGAAGGACTTCGCTGAGCTGCTCGGCATCGGGCGAACCACGCTCATCCGGTACGAGGCGGGAACGCGGCCAGTAGAGGTCGAACTGCTCGTTAAATTGAATCTGCTATTCGGTACTCAACCGCTCTGGCTTCTCACCGGCATGGGCGCATCAGGAGAAGGGGTGCAGTTGACAAGTCGCGAGGCGATGCTGCTGAACAACTACCGGAACAGTCCTGAAGACGCGAAGGTGGCTCTTGAAAAAACAAGTGCTGCGTTCGCCCAGTCGAAACCGGAACTCAAAACGAAAAAGCACGGCTCGTCAGAGTGATGTGGCGTAAGAGCAAATCAACCAGGGGGAAAACATGAAGTGGAAAGTGCTCGCTATTGCTGGCGCAGTGCTGGTGATATCTGTCAGCGGCTGTGCCACCAAACGCTATGGCCGGTTGCAGCCGTTAACTGGCTACGAGACGTTGAACTATTCTTGTGAGCAGATCCGAATTGAACTATCCAAGGTGGATGCCTTTGATAGGCAGGTCGAGCAGCAAGCAAAGTTCAGCGGCATGTCCATTGCCAGCTTTTTGGGTGACTTTGGGATCGGAAATGTGATCGAACGGAATGAAGCAAAGAGGACGTCAGTGGAAAGGCGAGCTCAGCTTCAGGGGGCTTTTGCCGCCAAGCGATGTGGAGACGTTGAAATTCCCAGGGTAGAAGCCCCGGGTCCTGCGGCGATCGCACCTTCCGCTGTAAATCCTGGTTATCAACCTTCCAAACCGGAAACACCGCCCGCTGCCTCTGTCAACAGTTGGTGGGAAGCGCATAAGCCCAAGGGCGAATAGTCTTCTGCAGCTACGCACGTCGCGAAGGGATCTGCACAGTCCCACGCGCGCGCGTGAGATTCCTCGAAACCAGTTTCAAAGACGACGATCAGTCAAAGACTGAAACTCTGCCCATCGGTTTGGTGTGCGCATGGCGCACCTGGCCGGCGGGCATCCTCGTCTGCCCGTCGGCCATCTTTCCCTGGAGATGGCGCATGGCAGCAGAGCAACCCGGTAACAAGGCACTGCCCATCGCGGGCGGAATGCTGGCAACCATGCTGGCGTTGCTGCTCGGGTTGGTGCAGCCCTTCGAGGGCTACTCGGCCCAGCCCTATCGTGATGTCGTCGGCAAGCTGACGGTCTGCTACGGCCATACGGCCAAGGTAGAACAGCGCACCTACACCCGCGCAGAGTGCGAGCGCCTGCTCCAGTCGGACCTCGGTGTCGCCTGGAACACCGTGCAAAGCTGCATCAAGGTGCCGATGACCGACTACCAGGCAGCCGCACTGACGTCGTTCGCCTTCAACGTGGGCCCTGGCGGCGCCGGGGTGAAGGACGGCCTGTGCACCCTGCGCAACGGCCAGCAGCCGCGGATCCGTGTCTACGCCAACCAAGGTCGCTGGGATCTTGCATGTGCCCAGCTAAGCAACTGGGCCAACGCCGGCGGCCGGCCATACAAAGGGCTTGAACGCCGCCGCACCGCTGAGCGCGCGATGTGCGAGGGCCGGTACTGATGATTCGCGCACTGATCGTAACGATCGCCCTGCTGCTGGTGCTCCTGCTGGTGGCCATTGCCGCGGCCTTTCTCTACCGCGGCAATGCCCTGGATGCCCAGGCTCGCGACGCCACGTCCCAGCAGCGCGTGACCACCCTTCAATCGCAGCTGGAAGACGAGCGCAGCGCTCGCGACACCGAGCACACCCAGGCCACGGTGATGGCCCAGATCGGAGACGAACATGAACATGATCGGGAGGCGTCCGCGTCCATCCCAGCTGCTGTTGTGGCTGACGTGCATTCTGGCAATCTCAGGCTGCGCAACGACCTTGCCACCTGCCACACCGCCCGCTTGTCCGAAGCCGTCTCTGGCGCCGTCGAACGTGATGCGAGCGCCCAACTACGAGCAGAGGTTGCGGGCGATTTTGTTCGAGTCGGGCGCGACGCCGACAAACACGTCCTGGCCTGTCAGCGCTCCATCAGCGCCCTCACTGGACAGCGCCTCTCCGCCGAGACCAGCCCATGATCGTTGAAGTGCAGCCGCTCTACCTGGTGTGGTTCGCCGGCATCGGCATCACCCTGCTCGGCGGCCTGATCGCCGGCGGTCGCTGGCTGGTGAACCAACTACAGCAACGCACTGATCAGCAGTTGGCCATCCTGATCAACGACAGCAAGCGCTGGCGCGAGGTTGAGAACCACCTCACCGACTTCCGCCTGGAAGTTGCGAAGGAATACGTCCGCCGCGAGGACTATGCCCGCGGGCAGAGCGTCATCGAGGCAAAGCTCGATGCAGTGGCCTCGAAGATCACGAACATGCAAAGCAAGGGGAACACGCCGTGAGTCACGGAAATCAGGGCCCGGATCTGGGCAAGTTGCGCCGGGAGCAGCTGCGCTGGCTGATGCTGCTGGTGCTGGATCGCTCTCGCCCGTATCCGATCGGCGAAGCCGTCCTGGCCGGCGCCGCCCAAGACATGTATCCGGATGCCACCGCTTTGGAAGTGCGCAGGGAGCTGGATTACCTGGACACTCGCCGCTTGATCCAAATCACCAAATCCCCTTCGGGGCCGTGGTCGGCTGAGCTGACGCGCCACGGTGTGGACATTGTCGAGTACAGCATCGACTGCGGGCCGGGCATCGCGCGCCCGCCGAAGTACTGGTGACCCCATGCCTCCTGTGAGCAAGATCGACCTGCTGCCGGCCGACGTGCGTGAAGAGCTGGAACGGCGTCTGGTTGCCAACGCCTTCGGCGGCAGCATCGCGCTGTCCGAATGGCTGGGCGAGCAGGGCTACGAGATCAGCAAGACCACCGTCAACGAACGCGCCAAGCGGCTCAAGCGCCGCCTGGCTTCGATCAGCGCCAGCACCGAAGCCATGAAACTGGTGGCCGAGCAGGCGCCGGATAATGCCGCCGAGCGCGGCAGTGCACTGCTGGGCCTGCTGCAGACCGACCTGTTCGAAGCGCTGCTGCAGTTCCAAGAAGCGGCCGACCAGGACGATGAGAGCATTTCCCCAGCCGATCGCATTGCGCTGTACAGCAAGGCGGCCAAGGCCATTGCCGAACTGACCCGCTCTTCCATCGTTCGCGAGAAATGGGCGGGCGAGGTCCGCCAGAAAGCGCTCTTGGATGCTGCCACCCGAGTGGAAAGCGCAGCGCAGGCGCGTGGCCTCTCCGCTGAGGATGCGCGGTTCTGGCGCGAGCAAGTGCTGATGGGAGTTTGACCGTGGTCGACAGTTTGCGGCCTCTGCCGGATACCGAGCGCCTCGTCGAATGGGACGAGCTGCCCGACTGCGTCCGTGAGATCCCTGCCGACTTCGACCCGTTGGCGGCCGGTGTTCTGATGGCCCACCAAACCGCGTGGCTGCGGATGCAGGCGCTGCTCGACATCGCGGTCTGCGAAAAGGGGCGACGTACCGGTGTCACCTTCGCCCAGGCGTTGGACGACACCATCACTGCTGCCACTTCAAAAGAGGACGGCGGCGACAACATTTGGTACATCGCCGATACCAGGGAAAAAGGCCTGGAGTACATCGGCTACGTCGCCAAGTTCGCGCCGATCATTGCGCGTGGCCAAGCCACCAGGATCGAGCAGCACATCTTCCACGATCAGCTGCTTGACGGCACAAGCCGCCAGATCCAGGCATTCCGTGTTCGGTTCGCCAGCGGTTTCCGGATCACCGCCTTGTCTTCGCGCCCGGAGAACATCCACGGCCTACAGGGCCGTGTGAACATCGACGAAGCGGCGCTTCACAAGGACGTGGCCAAGGTGCTCGAATCGGCCACCGCGCTGCTGATCTGGGGCGGTCGCATCCGAGTGTGGTCCACCCATCGGGGTAAGAAGAACCCGTTCAACCAGCTTGTCCAGGACGTCCAAGCCGGTCGCTACGGCAAGAAGGCCGGTGTGATCCGCATCAGCTTCGATGATGCGGTGTCCAATGGCCTGTACGAGCGGGTCTGCGCCATGCGTGGCAAGGTGGCCACCGCCGAGGGCAAGAAAGAGTGGTACACCGCGATCCGCTCGGCCTACGGCCCGCGCAAGGCCGCCATGCGCGAGGAGCTGGACGTCATCCCGCGCGATGGCGATGGCTCTGCCATCCCCTCGGTCTGGATCGATCGGGCCATGCCCGAGGCCCGGCCAGTGCTGCGCCTGGTCTTTGATGATGACTTCCCCAAGCGCTCTGAGAAGGAGCGCGAGATCTGGTGCTCGGTCTGGATCGCCACCACGCTGCTGCCAGTGCTGCGCGCTGCGGTAGCCGGGTTCACCGGGCGCTGGGCGATCGGCATGGACTTCGCGCGCCACCGTCACTTTTCGGTCATCAAGCCTGCCAAGGTCGGGCAGGATCTGCGCCGCGACGTGCCGTTCCTGATCGAGATGGCCAACGCGCCCACCCGACAGCAGGAGCAGATCCTGTGGGCGCTGTTGGACGCGCTGAAGGAAGGATTCCCTGGCCGCTGGTCATTCGCCGGCGATGCCACTGGTCCCGGCCAGACCTTGATGGAGTACACCGGCGACCGCTACGGCCGGGCTGAGCTCGATGCCGAGACGGGCCGCTACATCGGTGGCCCAATCCACGAGGTCACCCTGTCGCGCCCCTGGTACGGCGAATGGATGCCCAAGTACATCGCGCTGTTCGAAGACGGCTTCCTCAGTCTGCCCAGGGACGCGTCCCTGGAAGACGACCACCGCGCAGTGGAGTACGTCGACGGCATCCCGATGGTGCCGCGTCTGGAGCGCAAGGACCTACAGGATCCGGAGCTGGTGCGCCACGGCGACGGCGCGATCGCCGGCGTGCTGATGCAGTTTGCCGCACTCAACCACGTCACCTCGGTGCCCATCGAGTTCCAGGCGGCCGGCGCGCGCGCCTACATCGGCGACGGCCGAGCCGACGGCGTGGCCACCGTCGTGACCGATGATGCCTTCGGCACGGTCAGCGGCGGAAATGATTTTGGAGGATTTGCATGACGACCGCCCGCCCAGAGATCGGCCGCGAGATTGCCACCACTGCCGATGGCACCGACATCACCCGTGGTTACACCGGGCCACTGCTGCTGCCCTTTGACAGTGTCCTGCGCAACCGCGGCGGCTACGACCTTCAGATCTACGAACAGGTGCTGTCCGACCCGGAGGTGAAGACCACCTTCGGCTCTCGCCAGGATTCGGTGGTGGCCTGCGAATGGCAGGTGGAGCCCGGCGGCGAGAAGCGTATCGACCGCCAAGCGGCAGAGTATCTGCAGGAGCAGCTGCACGGCATCGGCTGGGACAACGTCACCCGCAAGATGCTCTTCGGCGTGTTCTACGGCTATGGCGTGGCGGAGATCCTGTACAAGGTCGACGGCACCCGCATCGGCCTGAAGGACATCAAGGTTCGTAACCGTCGGCGCTTCCGTTACGGCAAGGAAGGTGACCTGCGCCTACTCACCCAGACCCAGATGACCGAGGGCGTGCCTGCGCACGCGCCCTATTTCTGGAACTTCTGCTCCGGTGCCGACCACGACGATGAGCCATATGGCCTGGGCCTGGCGCACTGGCTGTACTGGCCGGTGCTGTTCAAGCGCAACGGGCTCAAGTTCTGGCTGATCTTCCTTGAAAAGTTCGGCATGCCCACTGCGGTGGGCAAGTACGACACCAACGCAACCGATCCGGAGAAGGCCAAGCTGCTGCAAGCCACCCGCGCGATCCAGACCGACAGCGGCATCATCATGCCCAAGGGAATGGAGCTGGCGTTGCTGGAGGCCGGACGTAGTGGCACGGCCGACTACAAGGCCCTGCAGGACTACATGGATGCCACCATCCAGAAGGTGGTGCTGGGCCAGACCGCCAGTACCCAAGGCACGCCAGGCAAGTTGGGCAACGACCAGCTGCAGCGCGAGGTGCGCCGCGACATCATCACCTCCGATGCCGACCTGGTGTGCGAGTCCTTCAACAAGGGGCCAGCGCGCTGGCTCACCGAATGGAACTTCCCTGGCGCGGCCATTCCTCGGGTCTATCGCGTCACGGAAGAGCCGGAGGATCTGGACGCTACCGCCAGCCGTGACAAGAAGATCCTTGACCTGGGCTACAGGCCCAAGCAGGTCTACATGGATCAGACCTACGGCGACAACTACGAGCCTGTCCAGGCGCCGCAGGATCCGCCTGCGGTACCGACGGCGATCGATGGCGCCCAGTTCGCCGACGCCGGCGGTGCGGTGGTCAGCTTGCTGCGCAGGCACTATCCCGCCGCCTTTGCCGACGGCACCCCGAAGACGCCCGATCCTGCTGTCGAGCTGGGCCAGCAGCTCGATCGCCGGCTGTCGCCCATTGGTGCTGGATGGGTCGAGCAGATCCGCCAGCTGGTCGATGAGGTCGACTCGCTGGAGCAACTGCGCGACCGGCTGTTTGAGCTGCACCCGAACATGACCCTGGACGACTACGCCTCGGTGATGGCCGATGCGATGACGGCCGCGACCCTGGCCGGCCGCAGCGACGTCCAAGGTGTAGGAGACTGACCAATGGCCGGAGTTGCTTACGCCCAAGTTCCATTCCAGGAGCAGATCGAGTTCTTCCGTCGCAAGAAGAACGTGCTCACCGAGAGCTACCTGGACGTATGGGAGGCCGAGCACGACACCAGCTTCATGGTGGCCGGTGCCAACCGTGACGCACTGCTGGCCGACTTCCGGCAGTCCATCGACCGTGTCATCGCCGAAGGCCGCACGCTGGAGCAGTTCCGCGAAGACTTCGACCGCATCGTGGCCACGCATGGCTGGGATTACAACGGCGGCCGGAACTGGCGCTCGCGGGTGATCTACGAAACCAACCTGCGTCAGAGCTACAACGCCGGGCGCTGGGCCCAGCTGCAGCAGCTGATCAAGGTACGGCCGTTCTGGCGCTACAACCACAACGATGCCGTCGAACACCCCCGGCCACTGCACGTGTCCTGGAATGGCATGGTGCTACGCCATGATGATCCCTGGTGGCGCTATCACTATCCGGCCAACGGCTGGGGCTGCCAGTGCTACGTCGATGCGCTCAACGAACGCGATCTGCGCCGCTTGGGCAAGGACGGCCCCGACACGGCCCCTGAGGTTGTGATGCAGTCGGTGACGGTCGGGCAGCGCAGTCCCGGTGGACCGCGCACGGTGCTGACGCCGGCAGGCGTCGATCCTGGCTTCGGCTACGCGCCTGGAGCAACGGCGGACCACTGGCCCAGTGGCCGTGGTGGTCCGGTCACACCGCCCTCGCTGACAGGCCAACTGACCTCCGCTCTGCAGAGTGCACTGGAGACGGGCGCGCGGCTGCCAGCGGCGCCCGCTGCCGCCAGTGCCGCCCAGGCCTTGGCGCGGCCGCGTGCCAGGGACGCCCTGCAGGCCGGCTACGCAAGCTGGCTGGCCAGCATTGACGCCGATGCCGCGCACGCTGCTCGCTACCTGGCCGGCGCACTGTCTCCCGGTCTGGTGTCGCAGCTGCAGCGCGCTGCCGTTCGACCAGCGACGGCGGCCTTTGCAGTGTTGGCTGAGCAGCTCCCCATCACTCGGCCTGGCGCGGTCGCCATCGCCGCAGCCGAGCTGCCTATCCGCCTGCTCGATGCGGTGGCCATCCTATTGGACGTGGCCGCAGGCCACCTGCGGTATGTCCTTGCGGTGGGGCGCCCGGCCTTCATGGTGGTCGACGTGGCCATCTCGGAAACGGGCGTCAGCACCATCCAGCCCCAGCTGCAGATGCTGATGCCTTCTGATCTCAAGCGCAGCGTCGCCGATGGCACGCTGCAGCTGCTGCAGGGAGCACTCTGATGGCGCAGCTCGAAGTCACCCTGGATTCGGCAACACCTGCGCTGGCTGATGCGCTGCGCCAGCTGGAGGGCGAAGCACGGCAACTGATCCTGAGAGACTGGGGCGAGTACCTGCTGAGGTCGACACGCGAGCGAGCCAAGAAGGAGCGTGATCCGACCGGACAGCGATGGCGTGCACTGGAGCCAAGCTACAAACGCTGGAAACAGAAGAAGCGCCCCGGCGTCCCGATTCTGAAGTTTGATTTCCACATGCTCGGCGACATGGCATCGTGGCAAACGGATGGGAATGAGGCCGTCTTGGTTGGTACCAATGCGCCCTATGGCGCCATCCATCAGTTCGGCGGCACCATCCGTCACCCGGCGCGCCCGGCCAAGATCTACTTGAAGACTGGCAAAGGCGGTAGCCGGTTCGTCAAAGCCAATCGCAAGAATACGCGCTATAGGCGCTCGATCACGATGCCTGCTTACACGAACACCATCGCTGCTCGCCCTTGGCTTGGCGTCAGTCGCGAGGATGAGAAAGAGCTGCTGGATATCGCTCAAGATCACGTGAGCGGCGCCTTCGATTGATCGTCGCGTGGGAGGCGCTCTGCGCGCCGCTACAGGCGCGCCGCCACACTCGGGCGTCACCCACACCGGCTTGGTGTCTGACACACCTGTGCGGCCGATACTGGCACTTGTTTCCACGCAGGACGATCACCGCACGCGCATCGTGCATCTGCGGTTGAAATTCTCTGCAATGCACCGTCCCAAGACGTGAGACGGTACTGCGGGAAAAAGGAGGGCATGAGCCAGTCCGCTGCCGCCCTCGAAAGTTGGAAACCAGTTTCAAAGACAGCGACCTCTGGCGCGGGAAAACTGGCGGCATGAACCAGCCCGCCGCCACCCTGCAGATCTTCAAAGCCGGCACGCACGTTGCCGAAGACGGCCGCACGCTGACCTTCAGCGAGGCGGATGTGCAGCAGATCGCCGATAGCTACGATCCGGCGCTGCACGAAGCGCCCATTGTGGTGGGCCATCCCAAAACCGACGACCCGGCCTATGGCTGGAGCAAAGTGCTTCAGGCCAAGGACGGCCTCCTGATGGCCGAACCGCACGAGGTAGATCCTGCCTTCGCGGAGCTGGTCAACAACGGCCGCTTCAAGAAGATCAGCGCCTCCATCTTCATGCCCGATTCGCCGGGGAACCCGACGCCGGGCAAGTACTACCTGCGCCACATCGGCTTCCTGGGCGCGCAGCCGCCGGCAGTAAAGGGGCTCAAGTCGGCCTCCTTCGCCGAAGGCGATGACGCTGCGTGCTTTGCCATGTCGCTGGCCCCGCTGGGCTGGACGCTGACGGATCTGTTCCGCCGCTTCCGCGACTGGCTGATCGATACCCAGGGCCTGGAGACGGCTGACCAGGTCATTCCGGACTGGCAGATCCGCGGCATCGAGAGCAGCACACGCGATGACGAAAACTCGCGCACGTCGGCCCTCTTCGCATCGCCATTGCTCACCCAGTTCCCGCGCAGCGCCCTCGATGGACCTGCGCCCGTCCAGGCACCGCCTCCCACTCGTGAACAGGTCAAATCGGAGATCGACCCCATGTCCCAGCAGAACAACGTCGAGCACGCACAGCGCCAGCAGCAGCTCGACCAGCAGGCTTCCACCCTGGACGCTCGCGAGAAGGCCCTCGCCGCCCGTGAACAGGCCGCGCGACGCGAAGACGCAGTGGCGTTCGCCGAAGGCCTGGTGAAGGAAGGCAAGCTGCTGCCGCGCCAGCAGCCGGCCGTGGTGGAACTGCTGTTGGCTCAGCCCAATGGCAAGGATCCGCTGAACTTCGCCGAGGGTGAAACGACGGTGTCCAAGCCGGCCGAATCGGTGCTGCGCGAGCTGCTGACCAGCCTGCCCAAGGCCGTGGACTTCAGTGAGAAGTCTGGTGGTGAAGGTGTGGGGCCAGGCGCGGCCAACTTCGCTGCACCGGCTGGCACCCAGGTCGACCCGGAACGGCTTGCGCTGCACAACAAGGCGCTGGACTACCAGCGTACCCACGCGGGGGTGGACTACCTCACGGCAGTCAAAGCGGTCTCCTGACCTGTATCCAAACGCAGCTTCTCAACTCATTCCTCGCGCTGGAGCGCAGAACCATGACTCAGAAAATCTCGCTGCTCACCCTGGCTGTCATCGCAGCAGTCGCCTTGGAAGCCGAGCGCGTCGTCGGTCGTGACGGACAGTACGCCACCGCCGGCGGCAACGCCTTCGGTGTGACCAACACCAGTGGACTGGTGGGCGACCGGGTGCCCGTTGATGTGGTGGGCACCAGCATCGCCACTGCTGGCGGAGCGTTTGACGACGGTGCCTACCTGCAGGTGGGATCTACTGGAAAACTCATTGCTCGCACTACCGGCGTTGTCGTTGCTCAGGCTCTGCAGCCTGCCGCGGCAGATGGTGACCGCGTCGAAGTGCTCCTGATCCCCAACGCGCCAGCGACCACCGGCTGATCTCAGCCACAACTGCCGCCGCTCATCGTTCTCACCATCTCGCAGAGAGACCTTCCATGTCCCAGCAGACTCTCCGTCAGGCTCGCATCATCGATCCGATCCTGACCACCCATGCACTCGGCTACGTCCGCCCCGGCAACGTTGGCCAGTACCTCTTCCCGCGCGTCGATGTGGCCACCTTTGGTGGTCAGATCCTGACGTTCGGAAAGGAAGGCTTCCGTCGCTACAACACCAAGCGCGCGCCGGGCGAAGCAACCAAGCGCGTCCAGTTCGGCTACCAGGGCAAGCCTTACGCCATCATCCCTGCAGCACTGGAGGCGGTGGTTCCGGATGAAACCGCCAATGAGGCGGCCAACGGCCCAGGCTTGGACGCTTCGCAGGACGCGGTGGATATCGTCCTGGACATCATGGAGCTGGAACACGAGTGTGAGTGCGCTGACGTAGCGCGCAATGCGGCCAACTACGACAACGAACACAAGGTCGCTCTGGTGGGCGTCAATCGTTGGCGCGGCGCCTCTGGTGATCCGACTGCTGATATTGGCGTCGGCAAGGAGGCCATTCGTTCCAGCATCGGTATGCGGCCGAACACGGCGATCCTGTCGGCGGCGGCATTCGAAGCAGCCAAGGCCAATCCGAAGATTCAGGACTACCTCAAGCATCGCGGCTTCAATGCACTGACCACCCAAATCCTGGCGTCGATGTGGGAAATCCCGAACATCTACATTGGTGAGGCGGTGGTGGCTACCGGCCAGGATGATGACCTGGGCGATGTGTGGGGTCAGGACGTGATCCTAGCGTTCGTGGCCCCGCCGAGCGGCGGCAACCGCCGCAACCGCGCGCGACCGAGCTATGGCTACACCTACAGCATGGCGGGCGAGCCGAATGTGCGTCAGGCCTATCGCGAAGAGAACCGCCAGTCCTGGATTCACCCGGTCAACAACAACCGCACTCCGGTGCTCAGCGGCATGGTCGCGGGCTACCTGATCCAGAACGCAGGCGCGCCCGCAGCGTGATGAAGGGAGCCGGCGAAGGATAGTCGGCGTAGTTGCCGCTTTACCCGTACAACCCAGCGAGCGGCAGCACCAGGCGAACGCGGGACCTGGCCGTGCGAAGCACAGCAAAACCATGCGTGACAGCCGGAGAGCACGGCACCACACCTATTCGGAGATCTCGTCATGGCCAAGCCCCGCACTGCGCCGCCCAGCGCACCCAAGCCCGTCCAGGACGGCAAGCCGGCCGATGTGCCGGCCGTCACGGAAGAGAAGGCTGCCGACGCGTCGCCGGCGCAGGGCGGCTGGGTTCCGGAGGAAGGCCGCGGCGAACTTCAGCCCGCCGAGACGGTCGCCTCGGAGGTCGATGGCGCTGCCGTCGACCAACCGCCGGGCGATCAGTCTGTAGCGGACCAGGATGCCGGCGCCGAGGCGGGTACGCCTTCGGGTGACGCCTCTACCTCTTTCGATGCTGTTGCAACGGGCGACCATTCGACGGATCCCGCGTTGTCCAACGGTCTCTGGCTGTCTGCCTGCTTCGAAGTGCTCAGCCCGTTCAAGCACAACGACGTCGTCGTCAAGCCGCCGGCGTGGATCGAGATGACGTGGGAAGAGGCGCAGGCCTACCAGGATGCTGGCGTCCTCGGTGACGAACCGGCCACCCCGGAAGAGCTGGAGTAAC
>NZ_LLXT01000107.1 GCF_001431625.1 Stenotrophomonas geniculata ATCC 19374 = JCM 13324 | reverse complement strand
GGCTGCGCCGTTGGCTGGAACCTACGGCCACCAGCCACGCCCGTACCGGGCGAAATAATCGGCTGCGCGCTCGAATGGATTCCGCGCACTCACCCCGCCACACAGCAGGTACACCGGCAGGTACAGCGGCCCCAGCACCATGTACTGGTAGACGTGCGCGCGTTCGTGGTCGTCCAGCCGGATCAGCGGCTCCACGCCCCACCCCGCCTGATGCGCATAGGTCCGGCACGAAATGCCCAGATCATGACCGGTATGCAGGATCACATTGCCCAGCGTGATCGCCCCACCCGGCCCCCACGGCCAGCGGTCGAACACCAACGCACAGTCACGGCCGCTCCAGCGCAATGTCGCGCCGCCGAGCATGCCGGCCAGGCCGCCGATCAGGCCGATCAGGGAATTGGGTGACGTCCACACCGCGCCCAGTACCTGCAGCGCGCGCAGCCAGATCGGCCAGGGCTCAGGGGCAGTCTTCAATCGGCCTCGTTCGGCATCAGCAGCCACAGGATCAGGTAGACCAGGATGCCAGGGAAGGCCGCCGAGCCGATCGAGACCAGCACGAACACGATCCGCACCAGCGTGGGGTTCCAGCCGAAGCGGTGGGCGATGCCGCCCATCACGCCGGCAATCATGCGGTCGTTCAACGAACGCGACAGCGTGCGCGGCGTGGTGTTCATGGCGGTTCTCCTGGGCTGCGGGAAAAAGCAGTCGAGCATGGCTCGACTCTACACCGCCCCCATGTCTACGGCGTGCGGTGGCGCAGGGCCTGCAGGCGTGCGCCGAACCAAGCGGCTGCGGTCTGTTCAGGCTGTCCCGGACACTGGATGCGGTAGGGCTTGCCACTCATGCTGCTCTGGCTGGCAGCGCGCTCGATGAACTGCTCGGCGCTGTCCACCATGTCCTTCTTCAGCAGGTAGTCGTACTTGCGCTGCAGGTGCGCGCGCGCATCACTGCCATCGTGCCAGCTGCCATTGCGCTGGAAGCGGCATTGGGAGCCGTCCAGGCTGGCGATCAGCTGGGCGATCTCCCGCCGTGCATCCGCACTGGGTGCGGTGTGGGCAAGCGGCGCTGCCAGCAGTGCCGCAAGAATCAACAGAATCCGGTACGTCATCATCCCCCCAGGTCAGTCGGGCATGGCTCGACTCTACAGGTCACGCGCCTTCAACCAGCCATCGATCGTGGCCGGCACTTCGCGCTGCGCACGGCCGGACACGTAGATGCCGATATGGCCACCGCGGAAACTGGACTCGGTGTAGTCGTCCGTGCCCAAGCGCCCACGCATCGCGCGCGAGGCGTCCGGCGGTACCAGATGGTCCTGCTCGGCGTAGATGTTCAGCACCGGCAGGGTCACCTGCGACAGATCCACCGCTTCCTCGCCGATCCGCACCGTGCCGTTCATCAATCCGTTGCCCTGGTAGAACTGCTTGATGAAGTCGCGGAACGCCTCGCCCGCCAGGTCCGGCGAGTCGAAGATCCACTTCTCCATGCGCAGGAAGTCCTCCAGCGCGGCCTTGTCATCGAGGATGTCGAGCAGGCCTACGTACTTCTGCACGTTCAAGCGGAACGGCTTGAGCATCAGGTAACTGGCATTCATCAGGTCGGCCGGGATGTTGCCCAGCGTGTCGACCAGCAGGTCCACGTCCACCTGCCGCGCCCAATGCGAGAGCATGTTGTCGTCCGTCTGGAAATCGACCGGGGTGACCATGGTGATCAGCTTGCCCAGCTTCTGCCGGCGCAACGCGGCGTAGCAGAGTGCGAACACGCCGCCCTGGCAGATACCCAGCAGGTCGACCGGGCCACCACTGCGCGCACGCAACGCATCGACGGCACCATCGATGTAGCGCAGCAGGTAGTCCTCTAGGGTCTGGAAGCGCTCCGAGCGATCCGGGTAGCCCCAGTCCAGCACGTACACGTCCTGGCCCAGCGCCAGCAGCTTCTGCACCAGCGAACGGTCAGCCTGCAGGTCGACCATGTACGGCCGGTTGACCAGCGCGTAGACGATCAGCAGCGGCGTACGCCGGGTCGGTGACTGTTCGCCGACGAAGCGGTACAGCACCACCTTGCCGTCGCGCCAGACTTCCTCACGCGCGGTCACGCCATAGTCCACGTCTTCCACCTGCGGCAGCAGCTTCAGCCCTTCCATCAGCTTGCGCTGCATGGCCAGGGTTTCCTGCATCAGGTCATCGGCGTTGAAGCCCAGCGGCCCCTTCATCGGTCACGCGTCCGAGTGGAAGTGCGAGGTGTGGCCTTTTTCGCTGACGCCTTTTTCGCAGCCGCCTTCTTTGCCGGCGCGGCCTTCTTCGCGGCCTTGCGTACGGCCGGCTTCACCTTCGCCGGCGCCGGCTGCGCCACTGGGTCCACCTCGGCAGTTCCAGCCAGCACCGCCACCTGTGCCTGCAGGCGACGCAGGCTGCGCTCCAGCTCGGCGATACGGCGGTGTGCGGCATCCATCTCGCTGCGGGTCGGCAGGCCGATGCGTTCACTCATCTGTTCCACCTCACGCTGCAGGCCGGCGCGCAGGCGCATCTGTGCGTTGCCCAGCGAGGCATATACCTGCTGGAACGGCTCGGACATGGCGACCTTGGCGTAGGCCTCTTCGGCCACTTCGATCCACAGGTCGAACATCGCGCGGGCGCTGGTCAGCTGGGTGCCGGGCTGTTCGTGCTCGGCCAGGCGCTGCTCGAACAGCGCAAAGGCCTCATCCAGCGCCTGCCTGATCTGATCAACGTAGGCGCGCGAATGCTGCTGGTATTCCTCCTGTGCGCGCAGCAGTGCCTGCCAGCGCGCCTGGTGTTCGCGGCCCGGGCCGAATGCCGGGCTCTGCAGCCACGGGCCAGCCTGCAGCTGGAACTGCTGCAGCCATGCGGCGAATTCGGGCACGGCGGCGCCGGCGTGGGTGCTGCCACTGGCCCCCTGCAGCATCCACTGCAGCATGCCGTCGCCCTGCCCCTGCACCGCCTCGCGCCAGGCCTGTGCCACGTCCGCGCTGCTGGCGTCGCGGCCGGCGAAACGCGCGGCCACTTCCTGCATGGTGCCGTACCAGCTGCCCGCCTGTTCGCGGAACCGGCGCACGGCATCTTCCGGTGCGCCCTGCCCCTGTTCGGGCAACAGCTGGCCCCACCAGTCGAATAACCGCTGCCAGCTGCCGGGGTCGTCACCGGCCGGCGCACCGGGCGTGCTCGCATGGCGCAGGGCATCGCCCCAGGCGCCGAAGTACTGCCGCGCCAGGGCTTCGAAATCGCTGCTGCCGGCGTCATGGGCCGAGCTGGTCATCACAGGCCTCCGCAGGGCTGGCTCATGGCTTGGGAATGCGCAGGGTCTTGCTGATCATCAGCGACCCGGACAGGGCGAACAGCAGCACCATCGGGTGCAGCTGCCACGGACCGATCTGCCACTGGCCGAACCAGAGGTCCTGGCCGATGGCATCGGTACCGGCGGCGATCGCCAGCACGATCACCAGCACCAGGCTGGTCGGGATCGGAGTGCCCTCGAAAAACCTGACCTTGCCCTCGTCGCCGGCCAGCGCCTCGGCGGTGACGTTGTAGCGCGCCAGGCGGCTGACGCCGCAGCAGACGAAGTAGCTCAGCACCAGCCAGTCCCAGCCGCCCTGCATGCCGCAGGCATAGGCCAGCGCCGCCGGCGCCACGCCGAAGGAGATCACGTCGGACAGCGAGTCCAGCTCGCGGCCCAGGGTAGAGCTGGACTTGCGCCAGCGCGCGATGCGCCCGTCGAGCGCATCGAAGATGAAAGCCAGCGGGATCAACGCCATGCCGAACAGCAGGTAGCCGCGCTCGCCGTCCTGCAGGAAGCGCATCGCGGCAAAGACCGCACCGGTGCCGCAGAAAGCATTGGCCAGGGTGAACCAGTCGGCCAGCTGGAATTCGCGCAGCATCGAGAAGTGACGTTTCATGGGGTCTCACGGAGCATCAAGGCCCACAGGTTACCGCGAGCGCCGCCACTGGCGACAGCGCTGGCAGGACCCAGCCTTCACCGCTCCCTCACCTGTCCTCACCAGCGGTGAATTTTTCGCCACCCATCTTGACAGCCTAGGGGGGTGGCGCCTGTCGCAGCTTATCCACAAAGTTGCCCACGCGTAATCCACACCCCCTGTGGACAACCAGATCTAACCGACTGCGACGTTGGACATTTCCTCATCACCCTGCATCGGGGTTTCCCTACTTCCCAAGCCACAAGGTCGGCGCTATGGTCACCGGCGGACCCGCCGCCGCCACGTCCGAAACTCTGTAATGGACGATGATGATGCTGGATGCTCCCACCCTGGCCGCACAACTGCGGCAGCCCCATGGCGAGGCCGCGTTGGCGGTCGCCGACTCGATGAACCGCAGCAACGGCGCACTCAACCTGGCCGCGATCGGGCTGCTGGCCGTCGGCGCCGGTGAACAGGTCCTGGAGGTCGGCCCGGGCAATGCGGCCTTCGCGCCGCTGATGCTGCAGGCCACCGGCAGCCACTATCTGGGCATCGAGCTGTCCACCGCCATGGTCGAGGCCGGCAACCAGCGGCTGGCCAGCGCCGGGTTGGCCGAGCGTGCGGCGATGCGGCACGGCGACGCCCATGCGCTGCCGGTCGCCGATGCCGCGATGGATGCCGCGCTGGCGGTCAACACCCTGTACTTCTGGCCGAACCTGGCCCCGGTGCTGGATGAGCTGGCGCGGGTACTGCGCCGGGGCGGCCGCCTGTGCCTGGCCTTTGGCGACGCCAGCTTCATGCGCAGCCTGCCATTCGCTGCCGACTTCCAACTGCATGAGCTGGATGTGGTGGAGCTCGCACTGCGGGTATCGGGCTTCCGTGTCTCGGCCTGGCGCAGCCACCGGGAATCCGCGGCCGGCAATGACGGCCAGACCCGCGAAAAGCACTTCCACCTGCTGTTGGCACAGCGGCGCTGAAGCTGCCCGCCTGACCGAGTGGTAGAGCCGGCCGCTGGCCGGCTGCCCCGAAGATTCCGGATTGCCGGCAAGCGGCCGGCACTACCCAGCCTGCACCCGCCTCCAGCGAGCAAAACAGAGCACCTGCATCACCAGCATGGCCAGCAACCCCAGCGGCCACGCCCACCACAGCCCGGCCAGTCCGTGCCGGGACTGCAGCCACATCGCCAGTGGCAGCTCCAGCAGCAATACGGCCGCCATGCCCAGCAACGCCGGCAACAACACCGTGCCGCCGCCTCGCATCACTCCGACCAGCACCGCACTGCCTCCCATCGCCAGCACGCCCCACACCACGGTGCGCAATTGCTGCGTGGCCAGTTCGCGCACGTCGGTCGCCGCCAGGATCAGGCCAGTCAACCAGGGCGCCAGCGCCACAACCAGCATCACCACCCCACTCAGTATCGCCAGTCCAAGCAGCACGCCGGTGCGGGCGATGGCGGGCAGCCGTGCCGTACGTCCCGCCCCCAGCGCATGCGCGGCGAGGATGGTGGCGGTGATGCCCAGCGACATCGCAGGCAGCTGCACCCAGCTCATCAACTGATTGACCGCGCCGTAGGCGGCCGTGGCGGTATAGCCGTGGCGATTGATCCAGCCCAGCAGCACGATCTCGGCCACGGCCAGACTGAGCATCTGCAGCGAGGACGGTACGCCGATGCGTAGCATCGGACGGATGAGTGCTCCATCGAAACGGATCGCTCGCAGCAACTCATGCCCCGGTGCCAACGGGTGCCCCATCCGCTGCCACCGCCACATCAGCCAGGCCAGGGCCAGCAGCGAGGCGAGCGCCGCCGAGACTGCCGCACTGGCTGCGCCCAGCTGCGGCAGGCCGGCCCAGCCCAGGATCAGCAGCGGCGTGCACAGCAGGCCGACCACCGTGGCCAGCAGCAGCGCATGCAGCGGCGTCTTCGCATCGCCCACCGCGCGGCTCACCGCAGTGGCCAGCCACAGCAGGAAGAACACCGGTACCGCCAGCAGCAGGATACGGGCATAGACGATGGATTCGCCGAGGATCGGGGCCGGCGTACCGAGTGCCACCAGCAGCTCTGGAGCGAAACCGCCGCCCACGACCATCACCAGCACCGACATGAGCAGGATCAGCGCCACCGCGCTGCCAGCCACAGCGCGCGCCTGCTGCGGCCGGCCCGCGCCCCAGGCCTGGCCGATCAGCACCATCGCACCGGTCGCCAGGCCCATTACCAGGGCCAACAGCAGGAAGAAGACCGGGAAGAACGCTGCGGCGGCAGCCACCGCCTGCGTCCCCAGCAGATGGCCGAGGTAGATGTTGTCCAGCGTGCCTGCGGCAAGCTGCAGCGCATTGGTCAGCAGCATCGGCAGCAGCAGGGCCAGGTAGGTGCGCCACAGCGGTGGTGCGGCCGGGGGTGTCGGATGTACAGGGGGGGTCATGGGACTCTCTGGGCAAGGGCTGCCCTGCCCGGCGTTTCCGCCAGCAAAGCACGCACAGGGGAAGCGGGCCGTGGCCCGCGATCAGGTGGCGCCGCCGCTCAACGACGGCGCGATGGCTCAGCCGTCGGCGCTCTCGAATGCCAGGCGCAGGGCGTGGTTGCGCACGTCCTCGGGCCAGCTGCGCAACGCCATTTCCAGGCCCGCCCGGTCGTGCGCGAACAGGACACGGATCGCCTCCTCGAAACCCGGCAGGTCGCCGGCGATGGTCTGCAGGAAGTGATAGGCACGCTCGCTGTGGCGGCGCTGCTGGTCCTTGTCCGCACCGGCACGGCTGGCCGCCTCCACCAGCCTGCGCAGAACCACGGAGGCGCCACCCGGCTGTTCGGTCAGCCACGCCCAATGGCGCGGCAACAACGTTACCTCGCGGGCAACCACGCCCAGCTTGGGGCGGCCACGGCCGCGCGGGGTTGCCGGCACATCTTCAGCAGTGATGTCGGCATCCGCCTCGACGGCTGCGGGAAACGCTTCGATGACCCGCGCCAGCAGTTCTGCGTCGCTACCACGCGTATCGAAATCACGGGTGCGGCCGGTAGTGTTGTCGAACACCAGCAGCGGTCCGGCAGCGTTGCCGGCGCGCAGCTGTTTCAGCGCCAGCGCCGCCACCTCCGGGGTACCGGAAGCGACCAGGCGATGGCCGTCGAAGCAACTGAAGGGAGGGAGTCGGGACGCAGGCATGGCAATGGCATCAGAGGCGATGCACCAATATTGCCCGGGTAATTTGCGGCCGTCAATATTACCCGGGCATTAATCAACCAGAAGAGCGTGCCAACCACGGTTGGCCCCCACCGGAATGGGTGGCACCCACACGATTCGCCAGGTTACAGACGGCTGAAGGACCAGCTCACCATGCGGCCGTCCTTGTACGGCATCACGCCGTGGAACGGGCGAGGGTCGGTATCGAACACCAGCGGCAGGAAGTTGCGGTCGCCCTCCCACATCGGCAGCGTGTCCAGCTTGTCCAGGTCCACCCACTCCAGCGTGCCCTCGTGGTTGCCGCCGTGCGGGGTGCCCTCGAATCCATCGATGACGAACACGAAGCCCAGCCAGTCCTCGCCATGCTTGCCGAAACCCGGCCAGCTGAGAGTGCCGCGCAGGCGCATGCTGGTGCAGTCGATACCGGCCTCTTCCTGGATCTCGCGGCGCATGCTGGCGGCCACGTCCTCGTCCGCTTCGATCTTGCCACCCAGCCCGTTGTACTTGCCCAGATGATGATCACCGGGGCGGGTATTGCGATGGATCATCAGCACCTGGCGACGATCGGGCGACAGCACGTAGCCCAGGGTGGCGACGATCGGGGTATACGGCATGGGGCATGCATCCAGCGGCAGGTCAGCCATGGATTATGGCCGATCAGCGCACCAGCGACAGGCGGCGCTCAGTGGGCGTGCCGGCACCATCGGGATCACGGCGCAGGGTGGCGACGCCGTGGCCGCGCTCGGCCAGGTATTCCAGCCACTTGCCGAGGAAGGTGTTCATCCGCATGCGATGGCTGATCAGCTCCGCCGGCGGCGGATACAGGCCCATCGTGTCCTGCCAGCGGCGGCCCACGTAGCAGTGGGTGGTCTCGGCCTGGCGGGCGTCACGGTACAGCCGCACATAGGCCGACGGGTCCGGCTCTCCGGTGACCGGGTCGGCCAGGTCGTAGGTCAGGCGCAGTTCCACCGTGTAACGGTGGCACTCGATCACGTCCAGACGAACATCCAGGCCGTCGCCGATCGAGGAAATGTAGCTGCCCGCCACCAGTCCAGCAGGTTCGAACAGGCGCACCAGATGGCGGTAGTTTTCCGCATACAGGCCCATGAGCCAGCTCAGCCGGCTCAGGCGGGGAATGCGTTCGGTGCGGGGCAAGGCGCGGGCCATGGGTCGATCCTACACGTTGGTGCTTCAACGTGGGGGCGGGATCGCCCCGGCCAAAGGGGCCCGGTATCGACCACCGGTCGATACCCACCACGCACGAGGGGTTTCCCGCAGCATCGGTAGGCCACGACCGTTGGTCGTGGCGCGCGCCTCAATACAGCTCGCGCTGCAGCCCCAGCGTGGCCAGCACCTTGCTGGAAATCTCCTCGATCGAGGTATGGGTGGTGCTCAGGGTCGGGATCCGCTCCATCTGGAACATCACCTCGGCCGCGGCCACCTCGCGCTTGCAGGTATCCAGGTTGGCGTAGCGCGAGTTCGGGCGGCGCTCCTGGCGGATCTGCTGCAGGCGGTCCGGGTCGATGGTCAGGCCGAACAGCTTGCGCCGGTAGTTGCGCAGCCGTGGCGGCAGGCGGTCGCTTTCCAGGTCCTCGTCGGTCAGCGGGTAGTTGGCCGCGCGCACCCCGTAATGCAGGGCCAGGTAGATGCAGGTGGGTGTCTTGCCGGCGCGCGACACCGCCACCAGGATCACGTCGGCGTCGTCGTAGTTCACCGCGATACCGTCGTCATGGGTCAGCGCGAAGTTCATCGCGTTGATGCGGCGGTGGTAGGTATCGAAGTCGACCATGCCATGGGCCTGGCCCACACGGTTCACGCGCGAACTGGACAACTCACGCTCCAGCGGCTCGATGAACGGCGCGAACACGTCCAGCATCAGGGCACCACTGTCGGCCAGGATCAGGCTCAGGCTCTGGTCCACGCAGGAGTTCACCACGATCGGCCGGACCTGGTACCGCTCCCCCGCCGCCTGGATCCGGGAACAGGCTTCCCGGGCTTTTTCGGGGTCGTCGACAAACGACATCCGGTCGGTAATGAAGCTGAACCCAGAGAACTGGGTCAGCAGGCTATGCCCAATGGTTTCAGCGGTGATACCGGTTCCATCGGAAACGTAGAACACCGGACGGATGGTCGACATGCGCGCTTTTACCCCCTACGAAGCCTAAAAGGGCCGCCAACACAAGCTTGTGTCGACAGCGGTCTGCCCGGCATCATATCGGCTTCTTCCTACGGACGCGGCCACTCAGCCCGCCTCGGGCGATGGCCAAACGGAGCATCGCGCTTGAACGAGAACATCCTGTGGTTGCACGAACTGCGTCTGGCCGACCTGGCCCGCGTAGGCGGCAAGAATTCCTCGCTGGGCGAGATGATCGGCAATCTGGCCGGTCTGGGCGTCTCCGTTCCCGGAGGTTATGCGACCACCGCTGAAGCCTTCAAGGACTTCATCGCGCACAACGACCTGTCCAAGCGCATCTTCGACAAGCTGGCCACGCTGGACGTCGAGGACGTCAACGCGTTGACCGCCGCGGGCAAGGAGATCCGCAGCTGGGTGATCGACGCGCCGCTGCAGCCGCAGCTGGACCAGGACATCCGCACCGCCTACGCCAAGCTGAGCGCCGACAATGGCGGCGGCGACGTGGCCGTGGCCGTGCGTTCGTCGGCCACCGCCGAGGATCTGCCGGATGCATCCTTCGCCGGCCAGCAGGAAACCTTCCTCAACGTCACCGGTGCCGACGACGTCGTGCACAAGGTCAAGGAAGTGTTCGCCTCGCTGTACAACGATCGTGCCATTGCCTACCGCGTGCACCACGGCTTCAAGCATGAGGACGTGTTCCTGTCCGCCGGCGTGCAGCTGATGGTGCGTTCGGGCGTCGGTTCCTCCGGCGTGCTGTTCACCCTGGACACCGAGTCCGGCTTCCGCGACGTGGTGTTCGTCACCTCCTCGTTCGGCCTGGGCGAAATGGTCGTGCAGGGCGCGGTCAACCCGGACGAGTACTACGTCTACAAGCCCACCCTGCAGGCCGGCAAGCCGGCGATCCTGCGCCGCTCGCTCGGCAGCAAGGCGATCCGCATGGTGTATTCGGACGTCCCCGGCGAGCGCGTGAAGATCGAGGACACCCCGGCAGAGCTGCGCAACACCTTCTCGATCAGCGACGAGGACGTGCAGGAACTGTCCAAGCAGGCGCTGGTCATCGAAAAGCACTACGGCCGCCCGATGGACATCGAGTGGGCCAAGGACGGTGTCAGCGGCAAGCTGTTCATCGTGCAGGCACGCCCGGAAACGGTGAAGTCGCGCAGCCACGCCACCCAGATCGAGCGCTTCGCGCTGACCGAAAAGGGCGGCAACGTGCTGGCCGAAGGCCGTGCCGTCGGTGCCAAGATCGGCTCGGGCGTAGCCCGCGTGGTGAAGACGCTGGACGACATGAACCGCGTGCAGCCGGGCGACGTGCTGATCGCCGACATGACCGATCCCGATTGGGAGCCGGTGATGAAGCGCGCCTCGGCCATCGTCACCAACCGTGGTGGCCGTACCTGCCACGCCGCGATCATCGCGCGCGAGCTGGGCGTGCCGGCCGTGGTCGGTTCGGGCAACGCCACCAAGGTCATCGAAGATGGCCAGCTGGTCACCGTCAGCTGCGCTGAAGGCGATACCGGCTTCATCTACGAAGGCAAGCTCGGCTTCGAGCGCACCACCACCGATCTGGGCAACATGCCGCCGGCACCGCTGAAGATCATGATGAACGTGGCCAACCCGGAACGTGCCTTCGACTTCGGCCAGCTGCCGAACGCCGGCATCGGCCTGGCCCGCCTGGAAATGATCATCGCCAGCCACATCGGCATCCACCCGAACGCGCTGCTGGAGTACGACCGCCAGGACGCGGCGACCAAGAAGAAGATCGACGAGAAGATCGCCGGCTACGGTGATCCGGTCAGCTTCTACGTCGACCGCCTGGCCGAAGGCATCGCCACCCTCACCGCCTCGGTTGCACCGAACGCCGTGATCGTGCGCCTGTCGGACTTCAAGTCCAACGAGTACGCCAACCTGATCGGCGGCAGCAACTACGAGCCGCACGAAGAGAACCCGATGATCGGCTTCCGCGGCGCCAGCCGTTACGTCGACCCGAGCTTCTCGGCCGCCTTCGCGCTGGAGTGCAAGGCCGTGCTGCGCGTGCGCAACGAAATGGGCCTGGACAACCTGTGGGTCATGATTCCGTTCGTGCGCACCCTGGAAGAAGGCCGCAAGGTCATCGAGGTGCTGGAACAGAACGGCCTGAAGCAGGGCGAGAACGGCCTGAAGATCATCATGATGTGCGAAGTGCCGTCCAACGCACTGCTCGCCGATGAATTCCTGGAAATCTTCGACGGCTTCTCGATCGGCTCCAACGACCTGACCCAGCTGAGCCTGGGCCTGGACCGCGACTCGTCGATCGTCGCGCACCTGTTCGACGAGCGTAACCCGGCAGTGAAGAAGCTGCTGTCGATGGCGATCAAGGCAGCACGTGCCAAGGGCAAGTATGTCGGCATCTGCGGCCAGGGCCCGTCCGATCACCCGGATCTGGCCGAGTGGCTGATGCAGGAAGGCATCGAGTCGGTGTCGCTGAACCCGGACACCGTGGTCGATACCTGGTTGCGCCTGGCCAAGCTGAAAGCCAACGGCTGATCCCGTTACAAGCTGCAAACAGAAACCCCGCCTCGGCGGGGTTTCTGCTTTTGGGGAAGACCTACGGGCCCGATACGGCATTTGCAACTATTCCAGTAGGCGCCCTGAATTGGCCGACGCACACTGCGAGGACTGAAATCACTTCCCGGCAACATTCGCCTCATGACCATCCCCTTCGCGCTTGGACTGTTCAACTACTCTGGCCCACTGGCAGGAGCGCAGGATTTCCAGAAATTTCATGAGCTAGCGATATCCATGCTCGAAGAGCGTGGAGTTCAAGCCACCTACTTTGCATCTGACGGGAAGGGCCACAGCAGCAATTTGGCGAAGCTGGGCAATGCAGCACATCGAAGACTTCTGGCCTGTGGCTTCAACGAGCTGACGCTCCTCAGTGTTGTCGCTGTACCCAAAGGAAGCGACGCGCCCGCCTACGATCTGACGGTATCCGTCGATTTCCTCTCAAGTCACGAGCTTGGAACGGAATTCGCTCTGTTCTCCAAGGATGCTCGCTTCCCTCTGGAACCGCATTCATTCCGGGAGCTTCTGGCGGGGCTGATCGCCCTGTATGACTGGGACTTCGGCTACGTCACTCATCCCCCCTTTGAGCGCAGCCCGCAGGCCTACATCAGTGGCTACTGTGATGGAACACAGCCGCAGGATGAAGAAGACCGCAACCAGATCTGGTATGACGCTCCGCCGGAGGTTCGCCTGCGCAGGGCCCGCAACATTTTCCCCCTTAGCCTGCTGAATCCAGCGCAGCTGGGTGCGCCCGTCGCGCCCGGCAAGACATTGGCGGAGATACTGCAAGGCACTCCCGGCTGCGCCTTGGAGGAACTGGTGCCCGGCCGCCTCTGGCTCAGCACGGTAGAACCACATCTGGTGCAAGGACTACGCTCGCTGCTCAAGGGCACAGGCGCATTGATCGAAGGCGGCTGACACCACGTTCATCTCGCCATGTCGATAATCTGCCCGCATGCAACCCCGCCTCTGCGGGGTTTTTCGTTTCTGGCGCTCTTGAGCGCCGCGCCCGGTTCGACAAGGAGCCCGCATGATTGCTACTGCCCCACCCGCCTCAATCCCCGCCGCAACGCCCTGGTTCCACTCGCTCGACTGGGAACGCCTGCTGGAGACCTATGGTGTGCCGCTGCTGGCCGCCATCGTGGTGCTGCTGGTCGGCATGTGGGTGGCACGACGCCTGTCCAATGCGATGCCGCGCGCCACTGCGCGCATGGGCGTGGATCCGATGCTCGGCAGCTTTCTGCGCAACGTGGTGTATGCCGCATCGATTGTGATCGTAGTGGTGCTGGCGATCGGCACGCTGGGCGTGCAGATCACCCCGCTGCTGGCCGTGCTCGGCACCGCTGGCCTGGCGGTCGGCCTGGCATTGAAGGATTCGCTGTCCAACATCGCCTCGGGCGTGATGCTGGTGACGCTGCGACCGTTCCGCGTGGGCGATGTGGTCACCGTGGCCGGCCAGACCGGCACCGTGCGCGAAGTGCGCATCTTCCAGACCGTGCTTACCGGCGCCGACAACCAGCACACCACCATTCCGAACACACTGATCACCGCCGCGCCGATCATCAACCTCACCGCCGAACCGACGCGCCGCGTCGAACTGGTGATCGGCATCGGCTACGAAGACAACATCCAGCTGGCACGCGACACCGCGCTGGCGCTGATGAAGGCCGACCCGCGCGTGCTGCAGACGCCAGCACCGGACGTGGTGGTATACGAACTCGGCGCGCACGCGATCAACCTCGGCATCCGCTGCTACGTGAAGTCGGCCGACTGGTTCGGTACCAAAGTCACGTTGCTGGAACAGCTGAAGCTGGGCTATGACAAGGCCGGCATCAACATCCCGTACCCGCAGCAGGACATGCACCTGTACCTGCATGGCAAGGATGGCGGCGTGGTCGAAGCGGACGCGCTGGTGCGCGACAAGCCCTGATCCAACCCGGGAGTGCCGACCAACGGTCGGCACCCACCGATGGGCATCAGGCCTCGGCGGCCTCTTCCAGCGCCGGGTAATCGGTGAAACCCTTCGCACCACCACCGAAAAATGTGGCGCGATCCGGCGGATTCAGTTCTGCACCCGTACGCAGGCGCTCGGGCAGGTCCGGGTTGGCAATGAACGGCCGGCCGAAACCGATCAGGTCGGCCCAGCCTTCGGCCAGCGCCTGCCCGGCGCGCTCGGCGGTGTACTTGCCGGCGTAGATCAGCGTGCCCGGGTAGACCATGCGTAGCGCCTGCTTGAACGCCACCGGCATCAGCGGCGCATCATCCCAATCCGCTTCGGCAATGTGCAGGTAGCCCACCCCCATCTCACCGAGCAGGTGTGCGGCAGCCAGATAGGTCGCCTGCGGCGTATCGTCCACCGCCCCCTGCAGCGTGGTCAGCGGCGCCAGGCGCACGCCCACACGCTCGCCACCGGCAACCTCGACCACCGCCTGCACGACCTCTCGCAGGAAGCGCAGCCGGTTCTGCAGCGAACCGCCATAGCCATCGGTACGCTGGTTGGCCTGCGAGTCGATGAACTGGTTGATCAGGTAGCCATTGGCGCCATGCAGTTCGACGCCGTCGAAGCCCGCCTCCAGCGCATTGAGGGCGGCCTGCGCGTAATCGGCGACGATGCCCGGAATCTCGTCTTCGCGCAGCGCACGCGGCATCGAATGCTGGATCATCTCGCCGACGCCGGCTTCGGGACCTGCCCCTGTCGGGTCGACAAACACTTTCACGCCATCGGCCAGCAATGCCGAGGAAGACACCGGCGCTGCGCCATCGGGCTGCAGGGCCACATGCGAGACGCGGCCGACGTGCCACAACTGCGCGTAGATGCGGCCACCGGCGGCGTGCACCGCATCGGTCACCTGCCGCCAGCCCTTTACCTGTTCGGGGCTGTGGATGCCCGGCGTCCAGGCATAGCCCTGGCCCTGCGGGCTGATCTGGGTGCCTTCGCTGACAATCAGGCCGGCACCGGCACGCTGCGCGTAGTAGGTCGCCATCTCGGCGGTAGCAACGTTGCCGGCAGCCGCACGCGAGCGGGTCATCGGCGGCATCACGATGCGGTTGGGCAGGGTCAGCGGGCCCAGACGGTGGGAGGTGAACAACATGGCGGACATCTCTTGCGGGGGGAGTGCCAGCAAGAATGGGGACCGCCTGCGAAAGGCAACAGGCGTGTTGTGGCAAAACAGTTGTGCCCGGCAGGCAAGGATGGCCCGGCATGAAGGCTCATCCACGCATGGCGTGGATCTACTCCAGGCGGGGTTCGATCTTTACCGCGCCATGCGCCACGCGGTCATAGCAGGTGCGCACCACGTCTTCCCCGTACTTCAGCTCCAGCCGGCGCACGATGAAGTGACCGCGCGCCATGTCCTGGTAGTAGTCGGTGAACATGGTATTGAGCGTTGCACCTGCAGCGGCACCGACAATCGGCACCGCCTGCGCGGCGAATTTCTCGGTGACCACCACGCCGAAACGCGCCGCCACTTTCTCCACCATCTTCGCCAGCAGCTTGCCGGCCTCCTTCGGTGCCACGCTCAGGGTCAGGTCGCGGCCGGTCACCACGCGCCCGGCCAATTCGGCCGACAGGTGGCGCATCACGTCGGTGGTGAAGCCGCGGGCCAGGTAGTAGCCGGTCTCGCTGGCGTCATCGCGCGGCGAGTTGCCACCCAGCGCGAACACCTCCAGGCAGGCCTGGCGGGTGCTGAATTCGGACAGGTCAAAGCCCTCGCTGCGGGCCACGTCGGCCACCGCGCGCATCATGATGGTGGTCGACACCGGCAGCTCGATGAACAAGGCCGCAAAGCCGAATGCCCCGCCGACCGCGCCGGAGGTGGCCGCCGCCAATTTGTGCCAGCGGGTGGAGGCCCCCTTGCCCGGGGTGTTGTCCATGCTCCACAGCGCGGCCTGCGCCGATTTGGTCAGCGCCGCCTGCACCGCACCGTGGATGCGGTTGGAGACCGAACTGGGCAGTGCTTTCACCGCGAACTCCAGCGGCGTGCCAACCAGGTTGGCCATGCGCGCGGTCAGGGTCGGCGCTTCCAGCAGCGCCACCGCCCGCTGCAGGTCGGACCAGTCGCGGGCGTCGTGGGCGATGTCGCGGGGGAGCAGGATGGGCTCGTTCATGGCGCCGATCTTAGCGCCAGGGAGTTGAACAGTTCGTCGCGGGGCACGACAGAGGGGTCAGAGCCCTTTCCGCTGGAAAGGCATCCGCCCCCGGCGCCTTGCCGGCCAGCGGCCGGCACTACCGATCAAGGCGTCGAAAGGCCGGAAAGCGCCCCCATGAACTGGCGGTAGTGGCGCAGCTCGGCGATCGAGTCGTGCACGTCGCTCAGCGCGGTGTGGTTGCTGTTCTTGCCGACGCCGGCGGCCACGGTCGGCGCCCATCGCTTGGCCAGTTCCTTCACCGTGGACACGTCCAGGTTGCGGTAGTGGAAATACTTCTCCAGGCGGGGCATCTGGCGGTGCAGGAAGCGGCGGTCCTGGCAGATCGAGTTGCCGCACATCGGCGACAGGCCGGCCGGAATCCACTGTGCCAGGAAGTTCACGGTCTGCGCCTCCGCCTGGGCCAGCGTGGTGGTGCTGTCCACCACGCGCTGCCACAGGCCCGAACGACGATGCTGGTTGCGGTTCCACTCGTCCATCGCTTCCAGCGTTTCCAGCGGATGATGGATGGCGAATTCAGGGCCCTCGGCCAGCACGTTGAGCTGGGCATCGGTAACCACCGTGGCGATCTCGATGATCGAATCGTTGTCGGTGTCCAACCCGGTCATCTCCAGGTCGATCCAGATCAGTCGCTCGTTGGCCGCGCCGGTGTCCGCCATTGTGTCGCCTCGTTGCTGGGCAGGCGCGCGGCCCACCGGTAATGAAAAGAGGCGCCCATCATACCCGTTCGCCCCTCAGCCCTCGCCGGCGTGGTCTTCCAGCAGCAGCGGCGGCTTGCCACGTTTGGCGCGGAAATAATTGGTCAGGCGTGTACTGGCTTCCTTGGCCAGCACCCCGCCGTGAATCTCGACGCGATGGTTGTGGCGGGCGTCGCCAATGAGGTCGAACACGCTGCCGCAGGCGCCCGTCTTGGGGTCACTGGCGCCGTAGACCAGACGGGCGACGCGTGCATGCACGATCGCCATCGCGCACATCGCGCACGGCTCCAGGGTCACATACAGCGTGCTGCCGAGCAGGCGGTGGTTCGCCAGCAGCTTTCCGCCGGCCCGCATCGCCACGATCTCGGCGTGCGCGCTGGGGTCGTGCGAGGCGATGTTGAGGTTCCAGCCCTCCCCCAGCAGCTGGCCATCGGCACCCACCAGCACGGCTCCGACCGGAATTTCGTCGAACTCGCGCTGCGCGCGCTCGGCCAGCGCCAGCGCGTGGCGCATCCAGTGTTCATCGGTGTCGTGCACCGGCACGCCCAGGGCGTCGGTCATGGCGGTTCTCGCGTGTGTGCAGGGCCAGGATGGCCGCCGGGGCCGCATTGTACGCCCCGGGCCGTACAGGCGCCGCTAGCGCGCGTCGAAGCGCTCGCGGGCCGCATCCAGCGCCGGGAAATTGTGCTCCGCCCAGCGGTCCAGTGCGGACAACGTCTCGACCAGACCGTGCGCGACCTCGGTCAGGCGGTACTCGACATGCAGCGGTTTGCTGCCCCGGTCACACCGCTCGACCAGCCCATTGCGCTCCAGCTGTCGCAGAGTCTGGGTCAGCACCTTCTGCGAGATGCCTTCGATCTTCCGCAGCAACGCGCCGTTGCGAAGCGGGCCCTGCGCCAATGCCGGCAGCAGCAGCATCACCCACTTGCCGGAGATCAGCGCCAGCGCATCGCGCGCCGAGCAATCGGCGGCATAGACATCGCCCGGATAGGCCATGGTTACCTCAAGGTGCGTAATTGCCGGGGCATGCCGGCACCGCGAGGATGGTCGCACACTCCTCGAACACCTCGCCCATGCGCGCCCTGATCCTGCTTGCCCACCCCGAACCCCGCTCCTTCAATGCCCACCTCGCCGCGCAGGCGGCCGAGCAGCTGAGGCACGACCACTCGCAGGTGGATGTGGTCGACCTGTATGCGGAAGGCTTCGATCCGCTGGAAGCGGCCTGGCACCATCCACGGCGCCTGCAGCCCGAGCGCTTCGATGCCCAGCGCGAACAACGCCACAGCGCCGAACTGGAGCAGTTACCCGCCGATGTGCGACGTCACCTGCACCTGCTGCGGGTCGCAGACCTGGTGATCCTGCAGTTCCCGCTGTGGTGGTTCGCGGCGCCAGCCATCCTCAAGGGCTGGCTGGACCGCGTGCTGGTATATGGGCCGATGTACAACAGCCGTCAGCGCCACGAACATGGCGTGATGCAGGGCAAGCGTGCATTGCTGAGCGTCACCACCGGTTCATCGGCACGGGCATGCGCGGTGGACGGCCGCGAAGGCGACACCCGATTGCTGCTGTGGCCGTTGATGTACAGCCTGCGCTACGTCGGCTTCGAGGTGATGGAGCCATGCGTGGTGCATGGCGTGCGTTCCGGGCTTGCAGCGGAACGCGTGCAGGCCCACGACGAAGCACTGGTTGCAGCCACCCTCTCCTACCGCGAGCGACTGACGCACTGGCGGCAGTGGCCAATCGTGCCCTTCAACGACAGCGATGACTTCGGGGATGGGGTGGTGCTGCGCGCGGACGCGACTGCGCACAGCCCCTTCATCCGCCACCGCGACGCGGGATGAATCTTCGCCTGCAGGCGCTACCGGAAAGCCTCATACTTCGCACTCTTCCGAAGCACCTTGGTGAACCCATGACCACCCTGCGCCCCTCTCGCGCCGACGACGGCGCCGCCCTTGTCGACCTCTGGCGTCGCGCCGTCGACGCCACCCACGACTTCCTGAGTGCCGAAGACCGCCAGGCCATCGATGCCGAAGTGGCCGGTTTCCTGCCGCAGGCGCCGATGACCGTTGCTGTCGATGCACAGGATCGGCCGCTGGGCTTCATGCTGATCGACGGCACGCACATGGAAGCGCTGTTCATCGATCCCGAGGTACGTGGCACCGGGATCGGCCGGCAACTGCTGCAACATGCACTTGCCCAGCATCCGCAGCTGAGCACTGACGTCAACGAACAGAACGCACAGGCCGTCGGCTTCTACCTGCGCATGGGCTTCGTCGAAAGCGGCCGCTCACCGCTCGATTCGCAAGGCCGTCCGTATCCGCTCATCCATCTTCGGCATAACGGCTGACATCCGTCGGCAGCGGCCACGTGCTAGCGTGGCTGCTTTCGACCAAGGAACGCCGTGCATGGATGGTGCAAAAGCCCTGCTGACCCTGTTTGCGCTGGGCATCAGCCTGGTCTGGATCCTGGTGCCGTTCGCCATCTTCGCCGTGCGCAACCTGCTGCGTGAGGTACTGGTCGAGCAGCGCCGTACCAACGAACTGCTTGAACACATCGGCGGCTACCGCATTCCGAAGCCGCAACCCGAACCGACCGTCTGGCGCGCGCCCTGAGCGGGAACGTGCCAGGCCCGGATCAGGCCGTCGCCTCGAAGGCAGGTGAGTACTGCACCTCGCCCTGCGCCAGCGGAGGCTGCAGGCAAAGTGCCTGGAAGTACTCTGCAGGCACACCCGGCAGGACCAGGCCCGGCTCGGCACGGAAGCCGAAGCGACCGTAATAGGCCGGCTCGCCCAGCAATACACAGCCATGTGCACCCTTCTGCCGCAGTGCTTCAAGTGCGGCGTGCATCAGGGCCGCACCGATGCCCTGCCCCTGCCACGCGGGCAAAACCGAGATCGGCCCCAGGCCAAACCAGCCCGTGCTGCCATCGCTGATCGTCACCGGCGACACCGCCACATGGCCGATCACCTTGCCGTCCATCTCGGCCACCAGCGAAACGCTCAGCTCCCCGCGGGCGCGCAGGGCGTCGACGATGAACTGCTCGGTATGGCTGCTGTGCGCAGCGTCCCGGAATGCGGCCTCGGTGAGCGCATGGAGAATGGCGTGATCATCAATGGCTTCGGCACGGATCGTGTAGTTCATGGCGTAATGTTCGCTTGCGTGAGAGTTGCGTGAATTTGCGACCGTTGTCACAAATTGGCGGCGAAATGTCGAGCGCAAGGCGCAATCGCCCCGCGAACCTCGAATCGCCTGTGCCGCAATCGATTCGGCGACGCGGCCGAACGCTGAATGCGTCAAAATTCCGTCGCCGACGCCTAGCAGTCGCTGGCGCCAGGTTTCCAGAACACTCCATAATCGATAAACCTGTCACCAGGGAAGGATATATGGACACGGACGCACGATGCAGGATGCCGCCATGGATGTAGCCATCCCGACACGCAAGGTACGCCATCTCGTACCGATGGGCCTCTTTCTGACACTGACGGCCTGCTCGCCTTACGCAGACGCAGAGCGTGACGTTGCCGCAGGTGGACGCGGCCTGGCCAAGCTCAACCCGTCACCGCAGCAGGGCTACGAGCTGGTACTGACACTGAAGGATGCCCCCGGTCCCTTCGCGGTGGTCGAGGGCGTTGCCCAGTACGACGCCCGCAACTACGCAGCATGCGGGCAGATCGTGCCTGCAACGGGCACTGCGGGCCGCATCACCAGCCAGGAACCTGTCGTGCTGCGCCACGTGGGTGAGAACGAGTACCGCGGTACGTTCTACCTCGACCGCATGCAGGACGAGGACTACTACGGGCGTGGCGTCTGCCATTGGACGCTGACGGGTGTCGGTGCGATGTTGCGCGCGACGGGCGGCGAGGCGGATACGCGATTCCTGACGTTCATCGACAAGGAGCGCATGGACGCGGGGAGCCCGTTGACGCGGTACTACCCACGCGCCGACTACCCCCGAATCGAAGAGATCACCGGATACGGTGCGAGCGGCGAGGAAGATCCTTCCAGCTATCGCGCCGATCTGCGCAATGCGCTGTTCTCAACCACCACCACTGTGCAGAAACTCGCGCCATGAGCTGCCAGTTCAACCATCCCTACCCCCAAGGAGGCCGACATTGCGCCACAAGATGATCCCGTGCCTTGCTCTGCTTCTATTGACCGCCTGCAATCCGGAGACCGCCATGAACCAGGAACGTGCCGCTGCTGAAGCCGATGTCGCCCAGGGTGGGCGTGGCCTCGCCAAGCTCAACCCCAGCCCGCGCAAGGCCTATGAGCTGGTGCTGCGCCTGAAGGATGCCCCCGGCGATTTCGCGGTGGTCGAGGGAGTCGCGCAGTACGACGTGACCAACGAAGACCAGTGCGGGCACATCGAACCGGCCACCGGTACCGCCGCACGCATCACCAGCCAGGAGCCGGTGGAGCTGCGCAAGGTCGCTGACGGCGAGTACCGTGGCACGCTATATGTGGACCGCATGCTGGATGAGGACTACTACGGCCGTGGCGTGTGCAAGTGGGAGTTCACCGGTGCCGGGGCAATGCTGAAAGCAACGGGTGCCGAAGAAGATACCCGCTTCCTGACCTTCGTAGACGCCAAGCCATTGACCGAAGGTGGCGCCCATACGCTCTACTATCCGGATCTGGTGTATCCGCGGGCAGATCGCGTGCCCAATTTCCCGGCCAGTGGTGAGCCCGATCGCAGCGGTTACGCCCCTGATCTGCAGGACAAGCTGTTTACGATCTCCCTCTCCGCAAGTGAGGTGGCGCCGTGACCATCACCTCCCAGGATTACGCAGCGTTATCCGATGATGCATACAAGGATCGCGCCGTAGGCCGACGTGCGCCCGGCCAGGAAGAAAAGGTCACGTTGAACGGGCATGAGTACAAGATTCTTGAGCATGTCAACAATCGACTCAACGGCTATCAGGGCACGGTCTATCAGCGCGTAGACAGTAAAGAAATCGTCATTGCCCATCGTGGCACCGAGCAGATCGCCCGAGATGCGATTCTGACCGATGGCGGAATGGTGGTTGCACGCACCAATGTCCAGGCACCTGACGCGATCGCATTGACGCAGAGGACAATTGAAGGCGCCGCACTTCAGTCCCGCTTGAGCGGCGGACCTGCACCCCAGGTCACCGTCACCGGCCACTCCCTCGGCGGCGCCCTGGCCCAGATCACCTCGCACCACTTCAACGTCAAGGGCGAGACCTTCAATGCCTACGGCGCGGTCAGCCTCAGCTACCGCATTCCGGAAGGCGGCAACACCATGATCAACCACGTCATGGCCTCCGATCCGGTCAGCGCCGCCTCGCCGCACTTCGGCCAGGTCCGCATCTATGCCAAGCCCGACGAGATCAAGACGCTGGCAGCGAACGGCTTCAGCAATCACGCCCTGCGTGATCTGATTCCGGACCGGCCGATCATTGCGGCGACCAGCTCGTTCGGCGCGCACAAACTGGGCAACTTCCTCGACGAAGGCTCGGTGCTGAAACATCCGGAAACGCAGAAGCTGGCGAAGGACAACGCCAAGATGATCGAGGAGTACCGCGATGACGTCGAGTCACTGCGTCGCGGCGTCACCCGCGCGGCACGGGGCATCCCCGGCGGCGCCATCGATCTGTACGACCACATCCGCGGCCCGCTGCAGCCCGGTGAACCGGCACGCCGCGAAGCGGAGAAGAACGGCCATCACACCAGCATGCTGCGCATGGACGATGCCAACCACCTGGGCAACCCGTTGTTCAACGACGCGATCCGCGGCGTGCATGCGCAGGACGTGCGGGTCGGACGCGTGCCGGACGTGATGAGTACTCAGCTGGCGGGCAGCCTCGCCGCCGAAATGCACGCGGCAGGCGGCAAGCGCATCGACGAGGTGGTGATGAATGCCGATGCCTCGCGCAGCTTCGCGGTGCAGGGCCAGGGCGGCGACCCCGCTCACCTTCGCGTGTCGGTGGACACGGCCGTGGCGATGAACACCCCGCTGGAGCAGAGCAGCCAGCGCATCGACCAGCAGGCCGCCGGTCAGCGCCATGCACTTGAGCGTGACCAGCAACTGGAACAGCAGCAGAACCAGACCCGCAGCATGCAGGCCTGATGGACTGCACGGGAGCCGGTCATCCCGGCTCCCGCTGCACGTCGGCACTCCGGCTCAGGGACCGGAGGCAGCCATCGGCGCGGGGGTACCGGCCGTCACGAACAGATCCGGCCCGGAATCCGGGAAGCCACCACAGGCGCGATCGCCCGGTGCTACCGGGTCACAAGGCCACTGCGCCCGCGCGACCTTCTCACGCAGCTCGAAGCGATCCCCAGTCCAGACCACGAAGGCCAGGTGCTCGCGGTTCCAGTCACTGTAGGCACGCGGACCACCCTTCTGCGCCGACTCCGGGTACTGCACGAACCAGCGCATGGCCGGGCCGTACTGCAACTTGCTGTGGTCCAGGCTGATCCGACCCTCGCGCGACAGCTGGCGCGCACGGTCGGCTTCCGTGACCGGGGGGATGGCCGGCATGGCTTCGGCGGTCACATCCCTCGGCGTCGCATCCCCGCGAACCTGGTACACACGCTGGCCCACATAGGCCTCGCGGCAATCACCCGCTGGCACGCGGACCGGTTCCGCGCCGAACTCATCACGGTTGGCGACCTGGTCGCTGCAGGTGAACGGCGCTGACACCAGATAGAACGTGCTGTCGGCGTCGCGCCCTTCCAGCGAACGCACCCAGATCTCGCCCATCCGCACGATGAAGTCCGAGCGCTGGCCGTAGCCCGGCACCGCCTTGAACCACGCCTTCTGTTGCACCTCACGCTCGCGCCAGCTGCGCGGCAGGTGGATGTCCTGCTGGGGCAGCGCGACCAGCAGCGCGGCCAGATGCGCCGGCATCGTGCCCTGGCAGGCGCCGATCAACAGCTCGCCCTGGGCCGCCAGCCGTCCGGCCAGATCCACCGGACAACGAGCACCGAGCGCACGCTCGGTCGCCTGCTCGGGCGGCAACGGCACGATGACCAAGGCGGGTGGCGCGGGAGCTACCGCCGGGACGGCTGGCTCGACGACGGCAGGCGGTGCAGCCACAGGCGCCGCCGCTGCGGGCGCAACGGGCGCAGGCGCCGGGTCCGCAGCCGGCGCCGGCTGCGCGTCCACCACAGGTGTCACAGGAGGTGTCACGGCAGCCGGCACTTTGGGAGCCGGTGCCGCGGCAACAGCTTCGGCCGCCGTGGGTGCTGCAACGTGCGCCGTCCCTGCAGGCGCGTCAAAGGGCGCCTCGGCAGCGGGGGGCGTCTCCACGAGGGGTGCTGCGGCCTCCTGAGCCTGTGCCGACGCTGCGGCGAGTCCAAGTGACAGCAGCCAGAGCGGCGGCAGGCGGCGCACGGATGCACTGCAGTGGGCGGCGGCGTGCCGGGCATTCGGGGGAACGATTCGCATGTGGTGTCCTTACGAGTGGGTTTCCATGTCGGCGCCACAGGGCGCCACGCGTCGTACGTAAAGCGCCTGCGGGTACCCTGCCCGCAGGCATCAGGTGCTACAGGGATCGAGAACGCTGCTCCTGCTCGCGGGCGAGCGCGGCCGCGGGGTCCTGCTGGGCGACGCTGGTAGCCAACTGCTGGCTGCTCTGCGCCAGTGGCTGCTGCGCCGCCTGTTCGCGATCGACCGATGCGCGCAGCATGGCCGGATCGCCCAGCCCACCCTGTACCGCAAACAACGTGCGACCGTCATTGCCGGCCAACAGGTGATCGATACGCGACATTCCGGCCTTCTGCGCGCTGAGCGCCAGTGCGCCGGCGGCATTGTCCAGTTCCTGCACGCTGCGCAGACCGCTTTGCGGCCCCATTTGCTGCAGGTGCTGGCGCGCTCCCGAGAACAGCGTGTATCCCGGCTCGCCCGGTTGCGACATGTCGCGTCCCGTTGCCTGCTGGGCAGGCGCCCCCACTTCGCCACGCTCGAGGCGCGCCATCACATCGGGGGTCAGCTTCTGCTGCCACACGTCAAAACGCTGCTGGCGGGCTTCGATGCCGTTGAGCGCGCCATTCAGGGCACGCGTGGCTTCGCGCACATCCTCGCGCGCCGCCTCCGGCACCCGCGTCTGCCACTGCCACACGGCAATGCGACCTGCGTGCTCGGGCTGCGCGGCCAGTTCCGGGTGATTCACCAGGTCCAGTTCCAGCGCCTTGCCGGCACGCTCATAGTTCTCCTTGCCGACCAGCGGCAGATAGCCGCGGCCGTGATACTTCAGTGCGTCGCCAGGGGCATCGTTGCCCATGCGCCCGCCGTACATCAGCTCAGCCAGGTTTTCCGGGTGGCCACGCAGCGCTTCCTGGCGGGCGCTCTCCAGCGCACCGTTGCCATTGCGCCACGCTGCTTCCACCGGGATCTGCGAGATGCCCCGGGTGAAGTTGAAACTCTCGTTGAGACGGCTCAAGCCACGGGATTCATGCCCGGCCTGCGCCATGAAGTTGGCCAGTTCCCGGGACGAGGTGATGCCGGCCTCCGTGGCCTGTCGCAACAATTGCGACTCTCTATCCTGCGACACGGTCAAACTCCTGCTCGATCATCGTGGGGTCCTCCTGCCTCCTCGCAGGCGCGGCACTCAAGGCAAGCTCACGTCGGCAACCACGGACGGGTCAAAGTCCTCAAACCGTACCCTACCCAGCTCGGCCGCCGAGAAGTCACGGGTGTGGGTTGCCTCGGTCTCGGTGTCGACCACCCGGCGCTGCACGCCATGGACCCAACAGACCTGCTCGGACGGCGCGTAGCGGAACGTGTAGGTGCTGCTCCAGCGCTCGCGGCTGCCGCCGTTGGTGATCACGCTGAACGCGCCATCCTCGATCGTCACGTAGGCGAAGGGATCACCAGCAATGCCGCCGCGGGTAGAGCATGGCACCAGCTTGTCGTTGCGCGCCGCCAGTTGCCATCGGCCGGCAGCATCGCCCAGCAGCAACAACAGCACCCGGTTGGGACCGTGCTCGCCCGGCACCAGGCCATCGGGGGCGGGCTGATCGATCACCAGCAACTGGTCGTCGATGCCATTGCCGGTCAGATCACCGCGCACGGCTTCCAGCAGGTTCGCGCCGGACGGCACGAACGCCAACGCATTGTCCATGTTCGTGCCGCTCCCCTTCTGCATCCGCTGCCACTCCTTCGATCCCGTCTTGCCAGTACCCGTGCGCCGGCCGGGACACCGCGCAGTGCGCCGCAGGCCCCGGTGTCCGCCAGAGCGGATGATAGCCCCGGCCCTGCGGCGGTGGTGTTGTGGGGGTGCGTCACCCGCACCGCGGGTCGTCAGCGTCCTCATGGACGGGAAAGCTCCTGCGTTCGATGGCACTGATGCGCCGGAATTTTGACGCGCACGAAGCTTACTTCGAGGAGCCTTCAGTCGTCGAAGGGGGAACGGAGCGAAAAGCGGACTTGATCACATAAAAGCGGGAGTGGCGCTGATGGATCCCGGTTCGGGATGCACCATCCGTCAGCGCCCGGCAATTGTTCGTGCGGACCCGGCGCGGTGGGTCACGGCTCGGCGCACGCTACCATCAACGCATGGGCTCCCGGCAGCCCACCCACCGCGGGGCCCGAAGCGCGAGCCTCACCCCTCCCAACGCGACTGCGCGGAACTGACACCGCAAACGAACCCGGCGGCAGCAGCAACCAACACCCCGGCCAGACCGCATTTCATCATCCCAACCTCCTGATTCAGTGGCACAGCGGAGAGGCCGCAGCATCAATACGCTTTGAAGATCGGCTTTGTGCAATCCGAGTAGAAAACCTCGCATGCCCCTGCTTGATCATTCGTGCAGCCTTTCTGAGCTTCGCGCTCTGCCACGTCGAGTGTCGGCCCTCGTCCAATGCCAGAGCCACCCTGACCTGTCCGGCCGCTGGGAACTACCCATGCCGCACACTGATTGAAGTAGGCAAGCACAACCTCGCAATCGTTCGCACCCGCGGAAGAACATTTGCCAAGGGCTTCCTGCTCCGCTCCACTCTTCCTTCGCTGCCCTGTCGACACACCTGCATCCGAAGTTCGCTTGGATGTGGCAATTGCACCCCAGGTGGTGATCCATTCTCCAGACGGTTGTGGCGACGAAACGGGAGCGGTCATCCCCCCATTGTTTGCTCCCGGGATAGGCGCACAGCCCTGTACTCCCTGTCCTCCGATCGGATACATACCAGAGGGGCAGTTGCCCTCCGCGCTTGCGGACGAGAATGCGAGCCAGAGCATTGCTGCTACGACCACTTGCATCAAACGACTAGTCATTGTCACTCACTCGCGTCCGATACAATTTCCAACCATCTGCGAACATGCATGAAGTCTCCGGGGCACGCTGGAAAAAGCCCAAGCCATATCAGACGCTGTCACGCATAGTGCCCCCCTTCCGACGCGGCATGCATGTCTGCTGACAGCCATCATGCAGAACCTGGCGATCAACGATACGCCCTGAACTCCGACATACTGCAGGCCGAGTAGGCCACTTCGCACGCGCCTCCACCATTCACAGAGGCGCATTTCGACCTCCCACTGGTTGCATAGGTCACTGGTGGCGAAACATGCTTCTTAGCATTAGAAGTCTAATGCGGCATGTAAATGCCCGGCGGCTGACCCTTTGAGCTGGACGCCTGCGCGACCGGGCTACCACCTATCTGCGAATATGCCATGAAGGTACCCAGCGTGCCCTGGGAACAACATCGAGGCCATTGGGGTCAGAATCAGTCTCGTCAGGATCAGGCCCATGCCGCCCTGCTGCCAATGGCCCCGATGCGCCGGACTTCTTTCGCGCACGCAGCTTACTGCGTGGAGATTTCGGTCGTCGAAGGGGGCTAGAGCGAAAAACGGACTTGATCATGCAAAAAGCACGGTTATCGTGAATGAGTGCTTAGTCTTTCGCGTGAGCATCCGCTACGGACACCTTGTACAGCGTGGCTATCCTGGTTCGCATGCCGAACACTCAGCTGAAGCATCGATGGATCAGCACCTTCTAAACATTGAACAGAGGCTCAGTGCAATCTGCGTACGATGCTATACGTGCTCACGACGGTTGGTTCCAGCACCTCCCTTGAGGCGCCCCCGTAGCCTCCGCCTGCGCCAGACCGTATCCATGCCGGACAGGGACTATGTACTTCCCCCGCTCAGGGTGATCCAGAAAGCGCACCAATTGAAGGAAGTCATGCCGCCCCTGATCACGCGCCCAAAAGGCGGCGCACGCTTACACAGCTTCCCGTTCTGCGCCGTTGACCTATCTGATGTCTTATCAGTACTTCCGGAAGACGGGCAAGGAGCATTCGGAATAGACGACGGCGCACTTTCCGCCTCCGGTATCCCGACGATGACCAATTGCATTTCCAGCGACGGTCTCTGCATCTACCGCCGTATCCAAGGAGCCCTGCCCCTTTCCTGAGGACGGTACAGCGAATGCAACGCATTGGTTGTAATAGGTGACCGAAGACTTGCAGTCCTTTGCACCCTCTGCCGCGCACTTCTTGATCGCCACCTCCACCGCACGCCGCTCGCTGGACTCATTGGCTGCGGTGCCGACGAGATTTGACGTAGGCGATTCAGCCACGGCTCCCCATCTCGTCAACCACTCCCCCAACGGCTGAGCAGGAGCGGGAGCAGAGGGTGATGCCGTTCCACCAACTGCACCAGGAATTGGCGCGCACCCGCCGACGCCTTGCCCCCCAACAGGGTATTGCCCAGGGGGACATCTGCCCTCCGCCAGCGCGGCAAAAGGGACTACCAGTAGCGTGACCACAAGAATGAATCTAGCCACTGCTCTCACTCCTGCTCTCAACCCTGAAAACTGCAGCCAAGTCAACGGTCTGAAGCCAGCTGTCGTGTGCCTTCCCTACCTTGGCATTGCGATGCGACAGCTGCCGCATGCCCAACCATTCCACCCAGCCGGTACAACTGGGTCAGAACTGCTCGAAAACAGGAGCACTACACGCTGAATACATGACCTTGCATTGCACACCTCCCTTCTTTCCGCAGCCAGCCATCGCATCCTCTTTCGCGTCTCCAACTTCAGCCGCGCTCGCGAAGAACGCACCGGTCTGCGAGGCCTGAGGCGAGGCAATAGCAACGCACTGATTGTGGTAGGTCAACTTGACTTGGCAGTTCGTTGCCCCCCAAGTGGCACACTGGGAAAGGGCTTCCTGTTCGGCTTCTCTCTTGCTGAGCTTCTGCTTGGACACACCAGTATCGCCTTGTCCGCCTGTCGCAATAGCGCCCCACGTTTTGTGCCACCGGCCCGTGGGATGGCTTGCCTGTATACCGACCTGCTGCTGCCCTCCAGATCCAGCACCGGGAATCGGAGCACAACCTTGCACACCCTGCCCTCCCACGGGGTAGAAACCCGGCGGGCAGTTCCCTTCAGCCTTGGCGATTGGCGTCCATGCACAGAACAGCAATGCGCCAAGTGTCAAATTGACACACGCAACGGCGAGCCGGTTCAAGATAGGCATGCCTCTTCCTCCTAATCACCTGATGCAACTCCACATTCCCAGATCGCAGAAATAGCGACCCGCGTCAATGCAATCATCCCGAGCACGGCCGTTTCAGTACTTCCTGAACAAGGGCTCGGTACAATTTGCATACACGGGAGCACAGGCTCCCGGCCTGTCATTTTTGCAGACTTCCTGAGCAGCCCGCTCGGCATCACCCGGAGTTGGACCGGTGCCAATTCCTGACAGGCCATTTCCGGTCCTCCCGCTCGGGATCACCCAAGAAACGCACTGATTGAAATAGGTCATGCTGGCCTTGCAATCGCTTGCTCCACTGGCAGCACATTCTGAGACGGCTTTGCGTTCCGCCTCCTTCTTTGACCGGTGCCCGGTAGAAACGCCGGCATCGGAAGTGCTGGCGGATACCGCAATTCCACCCCAGGTCTTGATCCACTCACCCGTAGGCTGCGGAGGACGAAGTGGAGACTGCTGGGCGGCGCCACCAGATGCCGCGCCGGGAATTGGTGCGCACCCCATTGCTCCTTGTCCCCCTACGGGGTAGTAACCGGGAGGGCAGGCTCCGCCTTCTGCACGTGCAGAGAAAGCTGAAGCTGCAACGATTCCCAAAGACAGCAGGTTGAATAGAGTAGATCGCATGAAACCCTCACCTTTAAGACGGGCCCAAGCGCAGCTACAAAACCCGGGCTCAGCCTCAATCCTCTTTTTTTGTACCACGGCTCATAAGGCTGAATACGTGCGTCAGCCAAGACTCAGGAGAACGAAAGCCTCACTGTCGCCCTGCAAACCGGGCGAGTCGGCGAACCCACGAATACCCCGAATTGACTCAGCTAGAGGGACTCAAAAAAAGATTCCGAGCAGTACCCTTACTGCCAGGGGCAGGATCAGGATATGCCACACACTGATTTCTACAAGTTGTATCGATCTTGCAGTCTTTAGAGGCTTCTAGAACTTCTCAAAGATGGGATCGCTGCACTCGGAGTACATAACCTCACACCCGACACCCCCTGCTTCTTGCAACCCGAAAGCGCTACAGCACCTGCTCTGGCAATACTGCCATCACGCGCGATATGGGCGCCGGTCTGTGAGGCCGTGGGAGACGCAATCGCCACACATTGGTTCTCATACGAGATCTTGACCACGCAGTTTCGCGCACCCCAGGTTGCACATTGACTTAGCGCTTCCTACTCAGCCTCTTCACGGGAGTACTTCTGCTTTGCAACTCCCGTATCCCCCTTTTCACCCATGGCAACGGCACCCCAGGTCTTATGCCAACGCCCTGTTGGCTGCGGTGGGGGCGATGGCAACTGTTGCTGGGAAGAGGCGCTGCCCGCACCAGGGATCGGAGCACACCCGCTGACACCCTGTCCGCCAATTGGGTAGAAACCAGACGGGCAGTTGCCTTCCGCCGCTAACGGCGAGGACCAGAACAAAACCACCATTGCCAGAATCCCAAAAAGTACCGCATCAGTCATCCAGGACGAGATTGAAGAATGGTGGCAGCAGCTGTGTTCGCCCGGCTGCAGAGCAATTTGCCTGAAGGTAGTGACGGCGGTTTACCGACCTGCGCCAACATAGGGCCCTCTAAAGCCACCAGGCATCCGAGCGAGGCCTGGACACACCGTCAATACTTGCGGAAGATCGGCGCGGAACATGCCGAGTAGATCATTTTGCAATGCGCCCCGCCTGCTGCCTGACAGTCTCGCATGGCCTGCTCCCCGGCGCTCTCCACGGTCCCCGAACTGGCGTACTGTGTACCGGTGGATGCCAGTTCCGAGGTGACAGCAGCCACACATTGATTCTGGTAGGTGAACTCGATCCTGCAACGTCCACCGTTCTTCTCGCAATTCGAAATCGCGGCCCTCTTCGCAGCACGCTCACTGGGTTCACCTACAGATGCGCCCCCCTCCGAACCGCTGGATGAGCCAGCGAGTGCGCCCCAGGTCTTAACCCATTCACCCAAGGGCCTGGGAGGAGGAGTAGGAATCGTGGCGCTACCCCCAGAACTGGCTCCTGGAATCGGCGCGCAGCCCTGTACTCCCTGCCCTCCAATCGGATACATACCGGGAGGGCAGTTCCCCTCCGCACTTGCAGACGAGAATACTAGAAGGAGCATTGTTGCGACGACGGCTCGCATAAATCGTTTAGACATAGTCAGACCTCAATTCCGATCGTTGTTCGCAGCACCCCGTTGGCCTGCATGAGGCGCCGCTTCGCCGGTGAATCCTGACCGCTGGGCCCCAGCAGCACCCGTTCGCATCTGCGTATCAGCAGGAGGCATCGCTGGCATAAAGAATCCTCCGCCATTCGACCCACTAGAACCCGGCGGCTGCCCATTCGGACCCGGCGACGTCGGCACCGCGCTACCGCCTATCTGCGAATATGCCATGAAGGTACCCAGGGTGCCCTGGAAGAACATCGCGGCCATTGGGGGCGCAGTCAGGATCAGCGTCGTCAGGATCAGGCCCATGCCGCCCTGCTGCAGCGCCATGCTGCTCATGCCCTCGGTCAGGTTCGACCCCAGCAGTGCACCCAGCGCGGACGCGCCCCAGAACGAAGCCGCCACGCGCGCCACCATTTCCATGGCAATGCCGGTCATCGCCGCCAGCACCGCCATCGAGAACATGGTGCCGATGCCATAGAACAACCATCGTTGGAACAGCGACTTTGTCTGCTCGAACAGCAGGCACAGGATGAACAGTGGTCCGAATCCGATGAACAGCGCCAGCGCGATCTGGTACAGCAGCAGCATCGCACCCGCAGTCACGGCGGGACCGCCCGTTCCCAGGCCGATGAACCACATCGCGCGGGTCTTGGCACTATCCAGCGCCACGTCGCCGGCCACATCCAGCACGCTTACCGACGTGAGTGCCAGCTGCATGTAGCCCAGGTTCTTGTCGATCAGCTCCTCCGCGGTCGACTTCTTGCCGGTCACAATGTAGGTGATCTGGTCCTGCACATCGCCGGTCAGGAAGTTCTGCAGCTTGGTTCCGAACATCGCCATCGACGTCGCGACGGTAACGATCAGGGCGGCGCGCGCCATGTTCGTCATCAGTGCAGCCATCGAGTCACGGCTCCGTCCGGTCACGATGCGGAAGCCTTGGATGAGCACCCACAGCGTCATCAGCACCAACGCCATCGTGCCGACCCAGGTCATCATCCGGCTCAGGATACCGTTACCGAAGTTGGTGATCTCGTCGCGCAGATAATCCAGGATCAGCCGGAAGAAGACGAAGTCGCCCACCGACGCGAACAACGTGCCGTGCAACAGATCATTGAACACCATACCGTGCATCATTCCCTGACTCATCACATCACCCGCCCCGCATCGGGGCCCTGCTGGAGTGCGTTGCGCACGTGATTCACTTCGAAAGCGCGGCCTTCAGCGCGCCGGCCTTGATGACGCTGCCAATCGGATTGCGCTCGCCACGCAACGCGCGCTCGGCCAGGTTCTTCTGCCGCCCCTGAAGGGCAAGAATCTGCTGATCGTAGACCTTGACGGTGGTTTCCCACTTCTTGAATGCCTTATCGAGTTCGACCGCAGTTGCCGTGTTGTTGGAGATATCCTCCTGCAGCGCGCCTTCGTTCTTGAACGCATTGCGGATCCGGCGCAGCTGCTGCAGCATCTGCTCCATTGCCGGCATGGACATCTGCACGACCTCGACGGTCTCATTGTACTTCTTGTTCTCAAGCACCTGGATGTACGAGCAGATCGCACGCTGCTGCGCGCCGATATCGCCACCCGGGCTCATGTTCAGCACCGCCATCAGGCCGCTCATGCTGATCATGGAATCGCCACCGCACTTTTCGGCCACGTTCCAGTTCTCGGGAATCTTCGTCAGCGTGGGCGTCGGCGGCATCAGCGGCGAAGCAATGATCTGGGTCCAGTTCTGCAGCTTGGACAGCCAGTTGTCGATGGTCTTGCCGTACTGCTCTGCCGTCTGGCTCCAGCGCGCGGCCGTCTCGAAGTACTCCTTGCCGGCCTTCATCTCCTGCAGGAAGTTCATGACCCAGTTGAACGGGTCATAGACGGTCATCGCCTGCGCCGGGCTGGTGCCGGTGCTCACGGTCAGGCCCAGCGTCAGTACGGCTGCCATCAGGGGCGCCATGCGACGCCGGCGAATGGGCTTGCGTTGGGTTTCGGTCGTCATGGCAGTTTCCTTGTTCGTTTGAGTGGGCAGGTTCATGCCGTCTCCTCCTGATCCTGTTCGGCCCGCTTGCCCGAGCCCTTTCGATTCTTGTAGAACGCGTCCAGCCACTGATCCGGGGTCAACTCGTCCACCGTCACACGGTTGCGGACCGCTGCCGTCTGCAGCACGCGATGCATGATGTCGATGTTGTCGGTCGAGGCCGAGATCACCGACAGGATGTCGTCCATGCCGCGCAGGTTGAGCTGGCAGACGCTCGATGCATGACCCTGCTTGACCAGGAAGCAGCGCGAGCGCTCGTCCAGCGCGGTAACCACCTTGAACTCGGCCTCGGTCAGCTTCAGGCCATCCATGTAGTCGCTCTTGCTGGCGTTCGGGTTCGGCAGCAGAATCAGCGTGGCGGTCTGTTCGATCAGGGCCGCGGAGATGTCGCTCTTCAGCGCATCTTCCGGGCTCTGCGTGGCGAAGATGCCCAGGCCGTTCTGCTTACGGATGGTCTTCTGCTTGTTCTTCGCGAACTCCTTCAGGCCACCCTCGCCGTCCAGGATCTTCCAGAACTCGTCCATCACGTAGATCAGCGGACGGCCGTCGATCAGCGACTCCAGGCGGTGCAGCAGGTAATTGATGACCGGCACGCGCACTTCAGGGTTGTCGATGATGTCGGTGTAATCGAACCCGATGATGTTGGCCTTGCTCAGGTCAACGGTATCGACCGGGTTGTCGAACACCCAGCCCAGCGAATTGCCCGAGGTCCAGCGGCGCATGCGCGCGTAGAGACCGTCATCGCCCATGTTGGGCAGGCTCTTCTGGAAGTTGGTCATGTTGCGCAGGTGCATCGGCGTATCGAGCATGCTCTCCACTGCGCGGTAGATGTCCTCTTCTTCACGGGCACTGTACTCGCGCTTGCCGGCCAGCACCTTGATCAGGTCGGCCAGGAACTGCACGTTCGACTCGTTGTTCTCGCACTGGAACGGGTTGAAGCCAGTCGGCGCACCGTTCTCCAGGGCCAGGTAGTTGCCGCCGCAGGCACGCACAAAGATCTCCGCACCACGATCCTTGTCGAAGAAGAAGATGGTCGGCGACGGCTCGTACTTCTGCACCTGGCTGAGCAGGAAGTTGATCAGCGCGGTCTTACCGGTACCTGACTTACCGATCACCATGGTGTTGGCGATCGCCTTCTCGCCCAGCGAATTCTCCGACGGATGGGTCGCGTGGAAGTTGAAGTAATACGGCTGGCCGTTGGTGGTCTGCAGCGTGGTGACGCAGTCGCCCCAGGGGTTGTTGTGCTGCTTGCCGGTAGCAAAGTTGTGCAGCGGTGACAGGCCCAGGAAATTCAGCGAGCTGACATTGGCCAGGCGCGTACGGTAGCGCCAGTTGCCCGGCAGCTGCGAATAGAAGGACGAGGTAACCGCCAGGTCTTCCTTGGTCGACACGAATCCGGCGTTGGACAGCTCGGCCCGGGTCGAGGCGACGTTCTGCGAGAGCTTGGCCTGCGTGTCGCCGTACACCGCCATGATGAAGTGGTACTCGCCCAGCACGAAGTTGCCGGACGACAACTGATCCATGGCCTGGTCCAGCTCGACGATCTGGCTGACCGCCTTGTCGCCGGAGGAGATCATCATGCCCTTGGTGCGGTCGAGCACCTTCAGCGCGTCCTGGCGCCCCATCGGGCTGAACGAATGGGTGATGACATACTCGTAGTCCAGGTACTTCAGGCCGTTGAGAATGCCCGGGTAGGTGCCCTCGGCATACTCCTTGATGTTGAGGATGGCACCGAAGTGGTTGGCGCCATTCGGGGTGTTGATGACAAAGTCGCCGGTCTTGGCCGAGAACATGTGCCGGCTGACCGGCAGGTAATCCTTGATCGGCGCCGGCAGCACCGGCACCGGCTCGTCGATGCGGTTGATCAGGTATCCGAACAACTCCAGCGTCTCGGAGAACACCACGCCATTCTTCGCCTCGTACATGCCCAGGCGATACGGCGCGTAATCACGGATCACGGCCTCGACGTTGCCGGCCAGCTCCATCAGCTTCTCGATGGCCTGTTCCTGCTCGGCACGCAGGCGATCGACGTTCGCCGACTTCTCCACGAAGCGCTTACCCGATACCACCGGGCGGTAGATCATGGTCAGGTACAGCTCGTTCTGCATGATGCGCTGCGAGGACAGCATGCCCATGTACTGATCGGACACGTCCTGGTTGAAGCGCTGCCGGTAGGTGCTCTTGCCTTTCAGCGTGCGACGGCGCCGAATATCGTGCACCCAGAAAGCCACGTTGACGAAGTCCGGCGCACGCAGCGTCTGCAGCAGGCGATTGAAGGTGTTGTGCCGATGTTCCAGTTCCCATTCCTCGCGACCCACGAACGGCAACCCCTCCAGGTACCAGGTCAACAGGTAGTCACCGCCCGTAGTCTTGACCACGTTCGGGGCGACATGCGTCGACAGGGGAATGAACTCACTGATGGAGGTATCTGGGCTGAACATACGACTGCTTCCAAAGAGTTGCTGCCAGGGAACTTCGAGGTGGCCTGGCGGGCAGCACGCGACCGCCAGGCCATTCCGGACCTCAATCCATTCGGGCCGGCTTGTTGCGGTAATGATTCGGGTTGAATACCCACATGCCGTCGTGCTGCTGCACGTTGCGCACCCGCAGCTTGAACATCAGGCGCAAGCCCATCAGACGAAAGATCATCTCGTCACGTTTGGCCATCTGCCGCATGATGAAGATTGCTACCGGAATGGTGAGCAGGAACCAGAAATTGGTGTAGACGCTCAGCAGCAGCAACCCACCTGCCACCATGAAGAATGGCAGGTAGGGAACGCCCAGGAACATTGCCGGGCGAGTGCAACCGCGGAAGACGACGTTCTTATGCACTGTAGTAGAGCACTGCCTGCTGGATCAGCATGGCGGTCTTGCCTTCGCAGGTGCCGTACTCGTCACCCAGCAGCATGCGGGCGATCTGGCCGGCGGCACCGATCAGGACGCCACCGATCAGGATCGGCGAGACCTCGCTGATGCGCTTGTGCGCGAAGGCAATCTGATAGCCGGCGAAGATGACCGCGATGGTGACGACGGCAATCGAGGCCATGTTCAGCAGGCCATTGATGTTGGAGAAGAAGCCGCAGACCTTGCCGTCGGTACCGCCGTAGTTGGTGGCGCCGTTGGTGGCGAACACCTGCGGGGCGAACAATGCGCCGACGAAGATCGTTGCCATCAGCAGGGTCTTCAGCGTGCGCTGGGCCTGGACGAGGTCGAGATTGGATCGCTTCATGGATTGATTTCCTTGTTGATGGACTAACACAACTGAATCGACCAGCCGGGGGACTGGCCGCACCACGACTTCGTCAGAACACGAAGGCCGCATCCCCTGCGGGAATCTGCTGCACCGGCGCGCCCTGCGCCGGCGCGTTGTACGAATCTGCGCTTTCCGCCACCGGTAGGTTGCGTTCGCTCCACGGACGCAGCATCACCGGGCCATTGTCGGTGCCGCCCGCGGCACCAGGAAGCTGTTGCGGCATTGCCAAGCTGTTCTGGGACGGCAGGCGTTGGGCCATGCCCTGCGGGAACTGCGCCTGCTGCGGCTGTGCAGCCCCGCCCTGCTGACCTGCCTGCTGGGGCTGCATCATCCGGTCCACCGACCCCAGGACGACCTTGGACAGCGCCTGATCGGCAATATTCAGCAGACTGCCGCGCGCCATCGCACCGGTGGACGGGTACACCACGTACGCACGCGCTGGATCATCCGAAGGAACGTACACCGGTCCGTTCGACTGGGCGACAATGCGCGCCTGTGCCGGCGACGCCAGCTGCGGGTGATGCTCGACCTTTACCGCGCGCCGTTCGCCACGGCTGATCACGTCGATCGGCGTGACGCCGTTGCTGGCGACCTGCTGCCCACGGCGGATCGAGTCGTAGACCTTCTGCACATAGCCGTGACGGAAGCCGGTTTCGAAATTGCCCGAGTAGTAGCAGCTGAACGATTTTCCCCAATCGCCACCCGAGCGCTTGTAGCACTCGGCGAGGATGCGGGATCCGGCCTGCAGGTTCGGGCACTGCTGGAACGCTTTCTCGTACGAATCCAGCCCGTACTTGCCTAGGTTGTAGCGGTTGACCTGGGCCAGGCCGATGGAGAAGTTGTAGCCCTTCTCTTCCAGCATGCGCACTGTGGCCAACGCCTCGTCCAGCGCCTTGGGCTGGCGCACCAGCGCTCCTCCCACCACGCCGATCGCGTAGGGATTGCGCGACGATTCGACATTGATGACGTGCTGCATCACGTCCATCGACACGGCCATCTCCGGGCACGCCATCATTTCCAGTCCTGGCAGCATCCTTCAGCCCTCCTGCCCCTGGGCGCGCCCAGGGTTGAAATCGATACCGGTGATGTAGCGGGAACCGGCATGTGCCTTGATGTGGACGACGATATCGATGGTCATCATCAGCAGTCGCTTGATCACGTTGAACTCAAGCCCAGAGCCTTCGCTGGAGGCCTTGACCATCAGCGCCAGCTGGTCCCAGGTCTGCTCCGGGCTGCCGGCATGGCAACTCGTGATCGACCCCGGATGGCCCGATGCGCAGTTGCGGATGAAGTAGAACGCCTCGTCACCGCGCAGCTCGGCCAGGATGATGCGTTCGGGCTTCATGCGCAGGCACGCTTCCATGCAGCTCTTGGCGGTGACATTGCTTGCGCTCTGCCCCCCCTTGGAGTACAGCAGATGCACCACGTTTGGTTGGGTCAGAAATAGTTCGCGCGCGTCCTCGATCGTGACCAGGCGTTCACTGTCCGGGATATGATTCACCAACGCTTTCATGAAGGTGGTCTTGCCGCTACCCGTCGCACCCGATACCACGATGTTCTTGCGGTACATCACCGCACGCCGGAAGAATTCGGCGTACTCACGCGAATGGCGCAGCTCCAGCAGCTCGCGATCGTGTTCGCTGATGCTGCCGTCGCTCTCCAGGATCTGGTTGAAGAATCCATCTTCGTGATACTGCGTGAGTGACTTGGTGTGCTTGGACGGCAGGCGGATGGTGATCGACACCTTGCCCGCGTCACACGCCGGTGGAATCACGAACTGGGCGCGCTGACCGGTCGGGAACGTGAGCGAGACCACCGGATCGGCATCGGTGATGCGCTGCCCGGTGTTGCTCTCGTTCACCACTGCCGTGCAGAACTGCCGGGCCCGCTCGAAGGTCAGGCTCGGCACCTCCACCCGCTGCCACCCGGCCCGGGTTTCCAGGTACAGCTCGCCGGGACGGTTGATGCAGATTTCCGTCACTTCCGGCGAAGTCATGTACTCGGCGATGCCCAGCACTTCGTACTGATAGCGCAGGAAATCGCTGGAGACGAGGGCGAGGGGTGACACTTCAGCGTCCATGGTCGTTCGTTGGGTTACCGGCGGGGATGCAGCACGTTGGTGAAATCGACGTCCTTGGCGACGTAGACATTCACCACGGTGCCCTGGTTGATGGTGACGGTGGGCGGACGGCGACTGCTGCCGAGAGCTTCGTTGGCCAGGCGCTCCATGGTGCGTGCGGTGGCGCTTTCATAGGGCGACTGGATGGTCATACCGTTGTTGGCCACGGTCGTGGTCTCCGGACCGTGCTCTGCAGCGGCATACTTGAACGCGTCGGCCAGCAGGCTGATCATCAGCGCCGAAGCGATACGGCTGCCCCAATGCGCGCTGTACTGACCGGGATGGCCCGCACCGCCCAGACCATCGGTACCGGGGCTGGACATGGCCACGTCGATGCCATTCGGGGTGGTGATGCGATCCCAGATGACTTCCACGCGCTTTCCGGTCGGACCACCACCGTAGGCGCCATAGATCTTGGAGCCCTTCGGCAGCAGCAGGTTGCGGCCATTGATCGAGTACACCGGCTCCGTCAGCAGGCACGAGGTGTAGCCGGCGATGTCGGTGATGATGCGGGTTTCCAGCACGCAGCGCAGGTACGTGCCCCGCACCAGCAGTGCATCCGGACTGCGGATGTAGGTGGCACTGGAGACATCCTCCACATCCGGTCCACGGCGCACCTTCTGCGGCTGCGCTTGCGGATTGGCCGCCGCCTGCATGGCCGCGATCATCGCCTGGTTGTAGTCGGAGCCGCTCTGGCCGTTGGCGGCGCCGCCCGCCTCGCCCCCGCCCACGCCGGAGCCGCTGCCCATGCGACGGTCCATCAGCGTCGGTCCACGATCATGATCCGCCTTGGCCTCGTTGCCCATCGGGAAGCCCGGCATTGGCACTTCCTGCTGCGGCGGAGGCGGCAGCATCGGGATCGGATCGGCAACCGCGATCGGGGGCGCCGGCTCGGTCGCCCCGACAACGCTCGGAAGCTGCGGCGTGGTGGCGCGTGCTTCTTCCTGTGGTTTCTTCTGCTCGGCTGCATCGTCCTGCCCCTTTCGGAACAGCAGGAAACCCATAGCCATCAGCAGCAGCACGATACCGCCCAGGAACAGCAACGCCTTGCGGTTCAGGCGCTGTTCCTCTGCCGAGCGCAGCTGCGGGGCTCCTGCATCAAGATCAGGCGCGGCCTGCTGTTCGGCTGCGTTGCCGAAGTAAGGATTGGACGGCGGCTCCTGGCCTGCGGCGCCCTGGGAATAGGGAGACGGGTTCGGGTCGTTGCCCGGGGTGTTCTGCTGACTCATTTCTTCACGTTCCTTCGCAGGCCGACGACGAAGTCGCCGTGGCGGATGACCAGGTACGGGTAGGTCCCGTGCACGATCAGCGTGTTGCCTTCAACCGTGGTGTTGACCACGAAGTCTTCACCGTATTCCGTTTCACGACCGAACACGGCCGGGAAGATGCCGGTCTTGTATTCGGGCGAGTTCGGCAGCTTCAGATAGGTGAAACGGCTATCGTCATAGGCGTTGACCGGGATCAGCCAGCCCATCTTCTTCGCCTTGCTGGTCGAGTAGGAGTAGTTGAAGTTGTACTGGCGATCCTTGGCCAGTTCAGCGCTCAGCAACGGCTTGGCTTCTTCCTCGACCGCTTCCTGGGCGACGCCGAACACGGTGTCATTCGGATAGACGAAGGCGATCTTGTACTGCACGCCGGCACGACGCGCCTGCTCCAGCTGACGCCAGTCGGTCGCCACCACCTTCAGTTCGAAGATGTAGGAGTGGGTTTCGGTGCGCACCATCATGTTGGTGTCCACGTCAACGTTCTTCGGCTTGAGGTAGAACACGTTCTCGCGGCGCGTCAGCTCCCAGCCGCTGCTGAAGCCGGTGCTGTAGTCGAGGATCTTCTCGTTCGGGCTCAGCTCGATCTGGGTTGTCAGTCCCAGGCCGGTGCGAACCGGATAGATGCGGTCCTTCTCGTATTCGTAGTGGTCCACCGCCTGCGCCATCGCTGCTGCAGAAAACAACAGCGACAACATCGACAGCAGCGCCAGCGCGCGTCCCCTGATCTTTCGACTACTCATCGGTTGCTTGCTCCATCAGCAGTTCCGGTGGAATTGTTCTGCACCGGCCTCATGGCCGGCTGTCCGGGCATGGCCTGCCCCGGCATTGCTTGCCCCTGCACGGGCTGTCCCGGCACAGGCTGACCTGGCATCGGCTGGCCCGCGACCTGGCCGTTGGCCGGCACCGGTGCCGCGACCGGCTGGCCGGTGGCCGGGTCGATCATGGTGGCGGCGGCCGGATTGTTCGGGTCGTACACGCCCTGCGCCTGCTGCGCTGCCTGTTGTGCCGCCTGCTGCGCCTGCGCCTGCATGGCGCCGTCGTCCGGCACCGGAACGCCACGCGAGTAGTCGTTGTCGACGCGATACTCGGTGACCTGGAAGGCCAGCGGATTGAGGATGCGATCCTGCTCGGACAGCGCCAGGTTCTGGTTGTACTCGAAGCGCATCGTCACCAGCTGGTTGTCAAGGTACGTGGACGCACCAGTTCGCTTGTCCAGCAGGCTGCGCTGGATGCGTACCGAGGCGCCGCGGAAGCTGCCATTGGGCTCTGCGCCCAGCGGCGTGATGCTGAGGATCTTGACCCGGATGGCCTTCTCCCGGCCATACATCACGAACGGGTTCTGCGGGTTGTTGCCGGCATATCGCTGCCGCATCGACTGCGACACCGGGCCGTTGGACATCACGAACACCAGTTCCCAGTCGCGCAGGCCCATCACCGCCGAGTCGTACGATTCGCGCGCCAGCACGTACTGGGCGACGTTGCTGCGATTGATGGCTTCGTTGGCGGTGATGGTCTCGCCTTGGAACGTGCCACGCAGGCGCGCGACCGTCGCGGTACCCGTATACGCGTCGGCCATCACCAGGAACGGCACCTTCTCTTTCAGCGGCAGCATGTAGTAGTAGCCGCCCGCCAGTGCGAGCGACATCAGCAACGAGCCCGTGGCGACCCACCACGCGCGCCGCTCGCTGCGACGCGCCATGTCGGCCACGGTGATCTCGTAGCTGACCGCCTTGGCGACCGACTGCTCGACCTTGGGACTGTTGCCGGGATCCTTCTTGCGGAACATGGATTCTTCCGTACTGCTGAAACATCAATGGGCATGGAGCCCCTGCGACAGGCGCGGGGAGCAGCACGTTCGATGGTTTCGAGGTGGACTCAGGTGCCGCTGTTGGAATCAGCGCCCTGCGCCGACGCGGTGGGCGTCGAGCCAGCGCTCTGCACAACGATCTGGTTGCCAACAATGGAGACGGAGATGCCTTGCGCCGAATACGCCGAAGTCAGATCGATCACAGCCTGCTGTGCATTGGTGGTGTCGATCTTCGAGACCGCGCCATACAGCGTGAAGTCCGAGTTGAGGCGGTAGTCCAGTGTTCGTCCGGAATCCTTGGCCCAGCGCTCGAGCATGGCTTTGAGCGTGCCATCCATCGGCGAGGCCTGGTAGACGTAGCTGGAGTACAGCGGGATCTCGGTCGTCGCCACGGCAAAGCGATTGACCGGCTTCCAGCGCCCACCGAAATCGGGGGCGGACTTGGTGGCACACCCTGCCACCATCAGCGCCGCGACTGCGGCGATGGACATTTTCGCGATAAACGCCTGATTCATACGGGCTTCACTTTGACGTACGAAAAAGCAGTCCCGAGCATTGGTTCCCTGGTCGTCCGGCGCTGCATGGCGCACGCCGGAATCGGGGAGACGCGCTGGCATGCAGCACACCTGCCCCGGCTCCCCTGCAGCCCGAAAGCTGCCAACCAGGTCGCGGGGCCGCCAGACGTTGCCGACGACACACCCGCACACCCTCACCAACGTCGAAACCATCCTTGTTTCCATGGCACAAACTCCTGGCCACCCTGCGTTACAACTTTTGCCATCCAGCACACACTTCTGGATGACGAACACAGAGTTACACAACCACGCGTCAATTCCATGTCAGACAAGTCTGAAAATCTATGAACAGATGCCGAATTTTTGACTCAGGTCACGATTTCATGTCAGTGAATATGAATCCATGTCACAAATTTAGCGACGTGAATTAGACGTTAAGCATCGGAACGTCGACCTTCGGCAGCAGCCGCGACGTAAAATAGCGGTCCTTGTAATAGCGGATCTTGTCGCACTTCACCGGATGCGGTATGCCCTCGTAGAGGAATACTTCCTTGTCCGGCCCCATCGCCTTCAGCTCCTGAGGCAGCATCAGTGCGCGCCGCTCCTCGGTGAAGTTGTGGGTTTTCTCGCGGGCATGGGTGACGTTCTTCTTGCGGATGGTGGTGTAGCCCAGCATGTCCGAGTAGTCGTTGGCGTCCTGCTGCTCGCGCGGCGCGTACAGGATCTGCAGCGCGTGGTTGGTGATGATCGTTCGCGAGACTTCCCGGCCATAGGTGGCATCGAGCTGGGACATGCTCTGGATGATCGGCAGCAGGCGGATGTTGTAACCGGCCATGTAGGACACCGCCGAGGCGATGATCTCGACCTTGCCGATCGAGGTGAATTCGTCCATCAGCAACAGGCACTGGTACTTCAGGTCCGGGTTGGACTTGGGCAGTTCCTTGGTGTTGAGGTTGATCAGCTGGCTGAAGAACAGGTTGATGATCAGCCGGCTCTCGGCCAGCTTGTTCGGCTGGATGCCGATGTAGATGGTCATCTTCTTCCTGCGCACGTCGGTCAGCAGGAAGTCGTTGCTGCTGGTGGCCTTGTCCAGCACCGGGTTGATCCAGGGATTGAGCGGCTCCTTGAAGGTGCCGAGGATCGAAGCGAAGGTCTCGTCGGCCTGGGACAGCATGTTGGCGAACGCCGAACGGGCGTTGCCACTGAGGAACGACCGCTCCGACAAAGCCTTGAGGTACTTCTTCAGATCGGTGCCGTCGCCCGATGACAACCGGTAGACAGCGCCCAGCGTGGGCGTGCCCGAACCGCCCGGGAATCCGCTGCTGCGCTCGTCATCCCAGTTCTCGAACAGATACAGGGTGAAGGCCATGAACGCGTTGCGCGCCTGGCTGACCCAGAATTTCTGGTCCTCGGCCCCATCCGGATACAGCATCGCGGCAATGCTCATCAGGTCCGAAACCCGGAACGCCGGATCATCGGACACATAGCTGAGCGGGTTCCAGCGGTGCGTGCGCCGATCTTCGGCGAAGGGATTGAACAGGTAGATCTCCTGGCCCTGGCTGGCGCGCCAGCCA
>NZ_LLXT01000106.1 GCF_001431625.1 Stenotrophomonas geniculata ATCC 19374 = JCM 13324 | reverse complement strand
TACATGGACGTACTTGCAGCGCCCCCCGCAACCGGACCCACCCTGCCAACCCTCAGGAGACCAGCTTTTGCTGTTGCTTCGGCTGTTGCCGTTGCATTGAGCAGGTGCAGGGCGCAGCCCTGCAAAAGAAAACTTCCTACCTCATGGCCACTGCATCTCGCCCTTGGCCACCTTCGCACTCAGCTCCAGCGATGCGACGCCATCCAGCTTCGGGTAGCGCGACTGCATTGCTTTCACCAGTGCCGCACTGTCCTTGGCCTTCGCCGCCTCGGCATCGAACGCGCGGATGTAATCTGCGGTGAAGCGCAGCGCACTCGAATCCAGTGCGGCACCCGGTGCGTAATGCCCCGGTACCACTACTTTCGGCTTCAACGCCTGCAACCGCTGCAGGGTCTGCAGCCAGTCGGTGTGCGACTTCGGCGTCTGCGTGTCGGCCATCCACACGTGCTCACCGGCCACCACCGGAATGCCACCGACGATCGCACGCAGCGACGGCACCCACAGCACCGTGCGGTCCGGGGTCGGTCCGTCCAGGCCGATCAGCGGCAGGCGCTGGCCTTCCAGTTGCAGGGCATCGCCATCCAGCACCTGCGGCACCACGATGCGGGCCGGCACGTCGGCACCCATCTTCGGGCCCCAGTAGGCCAGCTTGCCGGCCTGTGTCTGCTGGATGTGGGCAACGGTCTGCGCGGTAGCGACGATGCGCGCCTTCGGGAACGCATCCTGCAGCGTGGCCAGGCCGAAGTAGTAGTCCGGATCGCCGTGGCTGATGTAGATCGTGGTCAGCTGCTTGCCGCTGGCGCGGATCAGCTCGACCAGCTTGCGCGCGTCGCTGGCACCGAACTGCGCATTGACCAGGATCGCGTCGTGGCGGCCTTCGATCAGCACCGAGGACACCGAGAACATTGCCTGCGGACCGGGATGGAAGGTCTGCAGGTGCAGCTGGGATTTCGTTGCCGTGGCCGGCACCGGGGTGGCCGATGCGGCCATCAGCGGCGCACTGGTGAAGCTGGCGGCCAGGGCGAGGGGAAGCAGCAGGGCAGCGGTACGCATGGGAATTCCTTGTGTAGAGCCGGGCCAATGCCCGGCTGCATGTTCGCGTAGAGCCGAGCGCGGGCTTGGCTCTACATGGGACGTGCGTGGATCAATACGCTGCAGTGATGATCTGCTTCGGATACGCGTGCGCTTCCAGCTCGGCGACGAACGCCGCGCCATAGTCGGCGTAGCTGATGCGGCTGTGGCCGCTGGCATCGGCCAGGAAGGCCTTGGGCTGCACGCGGTACTGGCCGCGCTCTTCGCCCGGGCCGATTTCTGCGGCCGGCGAGAAGAAGGTCCAGTCCAGGTCGTCCACTGCCTGCAGGCGGTTGAACGCCTCGCGATGGGCCAGCGCGTACGGCTTGTAGGCCTCCGGGAAGTCGGGGGTATCGACCAGCTGCACGCCGGGCGCGACTTCCAGGCTGCCGGCACCACCGACCACCACCAGGCGCGGTACACCGGCCTTGCGTGCGGCGGCGGCCAGCTGCGCGGCGACCTCGCCCACACGGCCGATGTCATCGCCGGGGCGCGGGCCGTAGGCACTGGCCAGCACGTCGTGGCCGGCAATGGCGGCGACCAGCGCATCCAGGTCGTCCAGCGAGGCGACCACCGGATGCGCACCGGCCAGTTCAGCCGGCAGGTCCTGCGCGCTGCGCACGATGACAGTGAGTTCGTGGCCGCGGGCCAGCGCGTGGCGGGCGATCTGGCGGCCGATGTTGCCGGTGGAACCAACGAGGGCGATCTTCATGGCAGGACTCCGTGGGGCGGTGTGGGGTGGGAATGGGGTCACTCTAGGCTGCTGCAGTTGATCGAAAAACAGCGTATAACGCGCTTGTTTGTTGCAGGAATCGAGCAGATGGACCGACTGACCGCCATGACCGTGTTCGTCGAGGTCGCCGAGCGCGGCAGCCTCACCGCCGCTGCCGAGGTGCTGGACATGTCGCGGGCGATGGTCACCCGCTACCTGGCCGAGGTTGAAGGGTGGCTGGGTGCGCGCCTGCTGCACCGGACCACGCGCCGGATCAGCCTGACCGGCCCCGGCGAGGCGGCGCTGGCGCGCTTCCGGCAGATGTTGGCGATCGGCGAAGAACTGCAGGGCGAGCTGGCCAGTGATGATCCCGAGCCGCACGGAACGCTGCGGGTGACCGCCAGCGTCTCATTCGGGCAGAGTCACCTGGCACGGGCCGTTGCCGGCTTCGTTGCGCGCCATCCGGCGGCACGCATCGAGCTGCTGCTGGTCGACCGCACGGTGAACCTGGTGGAAGAGCGGGTGGACCTGGCCGTGCGCATCGCGCGCCAGATCGACCCCAGCCTGATCGCACGGCGCCTGGCCACCTGCCGCTCGGTGTTGTGCGCGACGCCGTCCTACCTGCAGGCGCGTGGCACGCCGACCGCCCCCGAGCACCTGGCCGCGCACAACTGCCTGACCCACCATTACGTCGGTAAAAGCCTGTGGCAGCTGCACCGCGATGGACGTTCGCTGTCGGTGGCGGTGGGCGGCAACATCAGCGCGAACGAGGCCTCGCTGCTGCTGGAGGCGGTGCGGGCCGGTGCCGGTATCGCCATGCTGCCGACCTACCAGGTGGCGCCGCTGCTGCGCAGTGGCGAGCTGATCGAACTGCTGCCCGAATTCAGCCTGGACGAACTCGGCATTCATGCCGTGTACGCGTCACGGCGCCAGCAGCCCGCTATCATGCGGCGATTCCTGGATTTCCTGGGCGAGTGTTTCGCCAGCCCGGCCTTCCAGGATCTGGATTGGCGCCCACCGGGCAAGGAGAACACATGAACCATGGACAGGCCTTGATCGACCACAACCGTGCTGCCTGGGACCGCCAGGCCAGCGAAGTGCGCGAATGGTCGCGCCCGGTGGAAAGTTCAACGATTGCCGCCGCGCGCGAAGGCCGCTGGCAGGTGCACCTGACGCCCCGCGCGCTGCCGCTGGACTGGATGGGTGATGTGCGCGGCCGTCGCATCCTGTGCCTGGCCTCGGGCGGTGGCCAGCAGGCACCGGTGCTGGCCGCTGCGGGTGCTGACGTCACCGTGTTCGACCTGTCCGACGGGCAGCTGGAACAGGACCGCAGGGTCGCTGCGCGCGATGGCCTGCAGCTGCGCACCGTGCAGGGTGACATGCGCGATCTGCACGTGTTCGCCAACGACAGTTTCGACGTGGTGTTCCACCCGATCTCGAACCTGTACGTGCCTGACGTGCGCCCGGTGTGGACCGAATGCCGCCGTGTGCTGGCACGCGATGGCATGCTGATGGCCAGCTTCTACAACCCGGTGCTGTTCGTCGGTGCGCGCGATCCGCAGCTGGATGCACAGGGCCTGATCCGGCCGCAGTACGCCATTCCCTATTCGGACCTGGAAGACCTGCCGCCAGCCGAGCGCGAGGCGAAGCTGGCACGGGGCGATGCACTGACCTTCGGCCACAGCCTGACCGAACTGATCGGTGGCCAGCTGGATGCCGGCTTCATCATCGATCGCTTCATGGAGGACTGGCAGCCGCAGCCGCGTTTCCTGATCGACCGTTACCTGCCCACGTTCCTGGCTACCCGCGCGCGCCGGATCGGCTGAGGCGGATCGGTGCAAAAACCAGCGGCGTACAATGGACGGCCCCACGTCATGCAGGTGCCGTCCCTTGTCGTATCCGTATCCACTGGTCGTGTTCGACCTTGATGGCACGCTGGTCGACAGCGCAGCTGATATCGCCGAAGCGCTGAACCGCACGCTGGAGGACATCGGTGTGGCACGCGTACCGGAAGCCACGGTGCTGGGCTGGATCGGCGACGGTGTGCGCCGCCTGGTCGAGCAGGCCGTGCATGCCGCGGGTCGTGAGGTCGACCTGGTCGAGGTCATGCCGGTGTTCATGGTGCACTACCGCGAATGCCTGCTGCGCAGCCCGCGCCTGTTCGATGGCGTGGGTGAAGCGCTGGCGCAACTGCGTGCACGCAACGTGCCGCTGGCGATCTGCACCAACAAGCCCGAAGCGCTGGTGCCACCGCTGCTGCAGCACCTGGGCATCGGTGATGCGTTCGCGCTGATACTGGGCGGCGATTCGCTGCCGCAGCGCAAGCCCAGTGGCGAACCGCTGCGGCACATCGCTGCGCACTTCGGGCTGCCGGTGGATGCCTGCCTGATGGTGGGTGATTCGTTGACCGACTACCGCGCCGCCGAAGAGGCAGGCATGCCGATCGTGCTGGTGCGTTACGGCTACCCGCGCGGCCTGGACATGGCCACCGCGCATGCGGTGGCGGTGATCGACGATCTGCGTGAATTGCCGGGGTTGGCCGCCGGCGTCCCGGTGTAGAGCCGAGCCCATGCTCGGCTGCTTTGCTGCCTGAGCCGAGCATGGGCTCGGCTCTACAGAGAAAGCGCCGGGAATGCCCGGCGCGTTTCCTCATTTCGGCTGGTAACGCACGCTCAACTGGTACTCACGGCCCGGCTGGTTGAACCACGCCACCGTCTCATACCTGCGGTCGAAAACGTTGGCGGCACGCGCCAGCAGCGACCACTCCGGTGTCAGCGCGTACTCGGTGCGCAGGTCCAGCGTGCCGTAGCCGCCAACCTTCACCGAGTTGCTGGCGTTGTCAAAGCGCTTGCCCGCGCCCTGTACGGTCAGGCCGGCGCGGAAATCGCCGAAGCGACGGTCAATGTCCAGGCGCGCAGTCTGCTGTGCACGGCGCGGCAGCCAGTTGTCAAACTGGGTGCTGCCGTGGGTGCGGTTGCGCGGGTCGGTGTAGCTCAGCTGCGCGTTGATGTCGAAGCCGGCCAGCAGCACGCCACCGGTCAGCTCGGCACCACGGATGCGCGCCTTCTCCACCTGCTGCATTTTCATCGTGGACGCATCGTAGGTGATCAGGTCATCGATGCGGGTTTCGTACACATCCATGCCCCAGTGCCAGCCCTGGCCCTGCTGCGAAACGCCGAGGTTGGCGCTCTTGGACTTCTCCGGATTCAACGTCGGCACGCCGCTCCACGGGTCGTACAGGTCGCTGAAGGTCGGTGCCTTGAACGCGGTGCCGTAGCTGGCGTTGACGCGCAGGCCGTGGCCCAGTTCCATCGCCCAGCCAACGCTGCCGGTGGCGTGGTTGCCGAACTGCTGGTTGTCGTCGTTGCGGGCGCTGGCCTGCAGTTGGTGGCGGCCGAAGCGGCCCTGGTACTGCACGAACACGCCGGTGTTGCGGCGGCTGTCGACGAGATACCCGGCGCTGCTGCCGTCCAGATTGTCTTCGCTCCAGTCCACGCCGGCACTCAGCAGCTGGCCCTCGGCCACACCGAAGTCACCCTGCAGCGAGGCGCTGTCACGATGGGTCTGCGCGCTGCCAAACACCCCCGGTGCGCCGAAGTTGTCGGATTCATTGTCGCTGCGGCCGACGTTGGCGGTGAACGCCAGGCGCTCCGACGGGGTGTAGCGCACCTTGCCGGCCAGCACCTGCTGGCGGGTCTCGGAGTAGTTGTAGTAGCCGTCGTAATGGTTCTTGCCATCGGCGCGCAGTGCGCTGCCTTCCACGTTCCACTGGTCGTTGAAGCTGTAACCGCCGCGCAGGCTCTTGGACAGGTTGCGGTAGCCGTCGCGGTCGTGCTCGTCGGCAAAGCAGCCCGCAGTGAACACCGAGGAAGAACCGCGGCAGGCATCGATGCCGTCGGAATGCTGGTAGGCGATGTCGGCACCGAACCAGCCGCGCTCAGTGCCGCCACCAATGCCGCCGCTGGCTTCGCGCAGCCCGTTGCTGCCGCCGCCGAGCTGGAAGTGCGGAGCGAAATCGCCCTGGTTGCGGCGGGTGAAGATCTGGATCACGCCACCGATGGCGTCGGCACCGTACAGACTGGACTGCGGGCCGCGAACGATTTCGACGCGCTCGATCTGCGCCAGCGGCAGGTCCTGGTACATGGCCAGGCCGAGGTCGGCACTGTTGATGCGCACGCCGTCGACCAGCACCACGGTGTGGCCCGAGTTGGTGCCGCGCAGGAACAGCGAGCTCTGCTTGCCGAGGCCGCCGGCATTGGTCAGGTTGATGCCGGCGCGGCCGCGCAGCAGCTCCTGCAGCGAGGTGGCCTGGCTGGATTCGATCTGCGCGCGGTCGATCACCTGCGCCGGCGCGATACTGTCCTGCAGCGCGATCGGGGTGCGGGTGGCGGTGACCAGGATCTGGTCGAGCGCAGTGGTGTCATCGGCGGCCTGGGCCAGCGCGGGCAGGGTGGCCAGCACGGCCAGGGACAGCATTCGGGACTGCAGCTTCATGGGGGACTCCAGGTGCCACGCACGCCCGCGTGGCGAAGGGGAGGAGCCGCGAAGGCAGGCATGCGCCGACGCCGCAGCGCAGGCTGCGGTCATCCAGCGCCATGCCCACCGCATCGCGACCTGAGGCTTCCGGGCCGGTCTCCGGGCTTGCCGCCGGGTGGCCTGGGGCCACCGTCCAGGCGCCTTCCCATGCCTGCGGCACAGTGGCGGTGTAGCCTGGAACTGACGTGCTTACCGTTGCGGGGGCAGCGCCGGCCTGGCGTGGAATACGCGTCACCGGCTTCCCGTTTCAACCTGTCGGCCACGGCCGCAGGTCACCTGGAAGTGCGCGCAGTCTACGGCATCGCAGGCGGCCCGTAGCGCCGCGCGTGCTCGACTGCCTTTGCCGTGCCTTTAGAATGGCCCCTTGATCCCGTGGTGCCGTTGCCGATGTCCGCCTGTTTTCCGCTGTTCCCGCGTCGCCTGTACAGGACGCGCGCATGATCCTCGACCTGGTCCGCCATGCCGGCAACGGTCGCGATGAGTTCCTCGATGGCCGCAGCGATCCACCGCAGCTGGCCCGCCTGCCGCAGGAACTGGTCGACGCCTACGCCGCGCAGCCCTGGGAGCGGGTGATCAGTTCGCCACGGCTGCGCTCGCTGCACACGGCGATGGCCCTGGCCACCCCGCGTGGGCTGGACGTGGAAGCGGACGAGGAATGGGAAGAGCTGGATTTCGGCGATTGGGACGGGCAGTCGCTGTTCGACCTGCCGGAGGATGCACTGGCGGCCTTCCACGCCGATCCGCATGCATTCCCGCCGCCCAACGGCGAAAGCTGGGGCCACTTTGAACGGCGCATCGCGCGCGCGCTCGATCGCCTGCTCGATGAGGACGATCCGGTGCCGACGCTGGTGGTCAGCCATGGTGGCCCGCTGCGCATGGTGCTGTCGCAGGTCTGCGGCCTGCCAATGTCGTTGTGCTGGGCCCTGCGCATCGACCACGGCACGCGGCTGCGGGTGTGGCTGGAACGCGGTGAGGTCGGGCTGGTGGGCGAGCTGCTGGAGCTGCAGCAGCCCTGATCTGCTCTTGTAGAGCCGAGCCATGCTCGGCTGCACTTCGATCAGAAAAGCCAGCCGAGCGTGGGCTCGGCGCTACAGAAGGACGCGGCTCAATCCTCGTCCGCGCCCTCGGCAACGCTGTCTTCAGCGTCATCGTCGGCATCGAAGCGCTGCTCATGTACCGGGCCCGACGCCGGGCCGGCCGCCTTCAGCGGATGCGCGGCGATGCGTGCTTCGTAATCCTGCACCAGCGCCTCACGCTGCGGCTCGCTCAGTTCCTGCCAGTGGCAGTCCAGCAGCGCGCCTTCCAGCGAGTACAGCAGGTTCAGGCTGGGCTTGAAGCCCGCGCGCTTGACCTTGACGAAGGCGCCGACTGCGCCGGTCGCAACCAGGTCTTCGCGGCTGCGCAGGCCGACCTGGCGCAGCCACGCCGCACTTTTCGGGCCGATGTTGCGCAGCTTCGGTGCGCTCATCCCAGCGCCTCGACGAACACGCGGGCGATGGCTTCCAGGCCGGCCTGGTCGTCGGCATCGAAGCGTCCGACCTTCGGGCTGTCGATATCGAACACGCCGATCAGTTCATCACCGCGCAGCAGCGGCACCACCAGCTCCGAACGCGAGGCAGAATCGCAGGCGATGTGGCCGGGGAAGGCATCGACGTCGTCCACGCGCTGGGTCACGCGCTGGCTGGCGGCGGCACCACACACGCCCTTGTCCAGCGGAATGCGCACGCAGGCCGGCAGGCCCTGGAACGGGCCGACCACCAGCTCCTTGCCGTCGTACAGGTAGAAGCCCACCCAGTTCAGGTCGGGCAGGGCGTGGTAGACCAGTGCCGAGAGGTTGGCCGCGTTGGCGATGCGGTCGGACTCGGCGTAGACCAGGCCACGGGCCTGTTCCAGCAGCTGGGCGTATTGTTCCGGCTTGCTGCCGGTGAGCGAGGCATTGGCGAACATGCCTGCAGTCTAGCAAGCGCGCCGGGCCGGCGATAATGCACGCACTGTTGCCCTGTTGGAGCCCATCGATGCCGTTGCCCGCTACGCTGCCGCCCGCCCTGTTCGTTACCGGCACCGATACCGAGATCGGCAAGACCGCGGCCAGCACCGCGCTGCTGCATGCACTGCGCCAGCGTGGCCTGCGCGCGGTGGGCATGAAGCCCGTGGCCAGCGGCAGCGAGGATCTGGGGCAGGGCCTGCGCAACGAGGACGCGCTGGCGCTGCAGGCGGCCAGCTGGCCGGTGCCGGACTATGCCGACCTGAATCCCTATGCGCTGCGGCAGCCGCTGGCACCGGAGCTGGCCGCTGCCGAGGACGGCGTGCAGGTGGCGCTGGCGCCGATCGTGGCCGCGTTCGAACGCCTGCGCGCGAAGGCCGATATCGTCGTGGTGGAGGGTGTTGGCGGTTGGCTGGCGCCGGTCTCCGCCACGCTGGATCAGCTCGACCTGGTGCGCGCGCTGAAGTTGCCGGTGCTGCTGGTGGTGGGCATGCGGCTGGGCTGCGTCAACCACGCGCGATTGACCGCGCAGTCGCTGCAGGCCAGCGGCGTGGAGTGCCTGGGCTGGATCGGCAACCACATCGACCCGGCGATGCAGCGGCAGGATGAAAACTTCGCCACGCTGCGGCAGCGCCTGCCGATGCCGTGCTGGGGGCGGCTGCCGCATCTTCCGGGGGCGGATGGCCAGATCCTGAGCACGCACCTGCTCGATTGACCTGCTTCCTGTAGAGCCGAGCCCATGCTTGGCTCAGCGGGGACCATTGGCGAAGGGCAGCCGAGCGTAGGCTCGGCTCTACAGGAGCTGGCGCGCCGCCAGCTCCCGCGCAATCGCACCCAGCCGCTCCACCGCGCCGATGAAGCGCGCATCCAGCGTCTGGCAGCACGACAGCCGCAGGCAATGCCGGTAGCGCGCGCCGCGCGAATACACCTGGCCGGGCATGAACACGATATCCTCCTGCAGTGCACGCTCGAACAGCTCGCGCGTATCCACGCCCGGCAGTTCCAGCCACAGCAGGAACCCGCCCTGTGGTTCGGTGGCGCGGGTACCGGGCGGGAAATGTTCGGCCACCAGCTGGCGCAGCCGCCCCACCTGTTCGCGATACAGACGACGCATGCGATGCAGGTGGTGCTCGTAGCTGCCCGCTTCCAGGTACGCGGCCACTGCATCGCCGAGCAGCTGCGGCTCGCCGCCGGTGGACTGGAATTTCAGCAGCGCGATGCGCTCGGCGAAGCGGCCACCATCCAGCCAGCCGATGCGGTAATCCGGCGCCAGCGTCTTGGAGAAACCACCGACCACCATCACCCAGCCGTCGCGATCAAAGGCCTTCAGCAAGGGCGCCGGCGGTTCGCAGAACTGCAGTTCGGCGTAAACCGCATCTTCGATCAGCGGCAGTTGCCGTGCGTTGACCAGCTCGGCCAGGCGTTGCTTGGCCACTGTCGGCATGGTGCAGCCCAGCGGGTTGTGCACGGTCGGCATCACCACCAGTGCGGCCAGCGGCGTGTGCTCCAGCAGCGCATCCAGCGCGTCGACGTCCAGGCCGTGCTGCGGGTGGGTGGGCAGTTCGATGGCCTGCAGGCCCAGGTTGGCCAACAACGGGTAGAGGTTGAAGTAGGACGGCGCCTCGATGCCCACCGCATCACCTGGCTGGGTGACTGCACGCAACGCCAGCTGCAGCGCTTCCATTGCACCGTGGGTCAGCAGCAGGCGCTCGGCGTGGGTGTGCAGGCCCATGCGCGGACCACGGCGCACGATCTGCGCCAGCAGCCGCGGCGAACCATTCGGGCGCGCGTAGGTCTCCACCGTCTGCTGGCCATGGCGCAGTACCTGCGCGGTGTGCCTGGCCAACTGCGCGCCGGGGTAGAACTGGCGACCGCGCGGGCCGGCGAAGGCCAGGTCGATCACGCCCGGGCGGCGCTGTGCTTCCAGCACGCGGGCCATCAGTACCTGCTGCAGTGGTGCGGTGGGCGCGGACGGGGTGTCACGCAGCGAACGTTCCGGCACCGACAGTCGTGGCGCCACCTCGAAACCGGCCTTGGGCCGCGGAATCACCAGGCCGGCGTCCTCCAGCTGGCGATAGGCGGCAATCACCGTGTTCAGGCTGAGCCTGCGCTGCAGGGCCATCTGTCGCAGCGAGGGCAGGCGGCTGCCTACTGGAAGCCGGCCGCCGTGGATGGCCTCGGCCAGTTCGTCGGACAGCCGTTGGTAGCGGGGTGGGATCATCGCGCTCTGGTCATCTGTATCCATCGAATTTCCCGCCATCTGGTGCTGTACCCATGATGATGGCGAGACTAGCATGTCGTTGTCGGCCGGGCCTGATCGGGGCGCGGCCGATACTTCCCAAGCGCACGGCTGGATGGCCGTGCGTCTTTTTTTTTGTGTGTAGAGCCGAGC
>NZ_LLXT01000105.1 GCF_001431625.1 Stenotrophomonas geniculata ATCC 19374 = JCM 13324 | reverse complement strand
CCCGGCCAGCGCTGGCCGGGCCTTGTGAATGGCTACCGCGGACCGCCTCTGATGCCCCTGCCGACCGTTTCCCCGTGCCGCCTGCGCGGCCTGTCCCTGCTGGCCCTGATGGTGGCCGGTGTCGCCGGTTCCGCCAGTGCGCTGGCGGCCGACCTGCTCGATCTGGAATACCGGCCGTTGGCCAGCAAGCAGCAGGTGAATCTGCAGCAGCGCTATCACGGGCAGGTGCTGCTGGTGGTCAACACCGCCAGCAAGTGTGGCTACACGCCGCAGTACGAAGGGCTGGAGGCGCTGCAGAAGCGCTATGCCGGCCGCGGTTTCGCGGTGCTGGGCTTCCCTTCCAATGACTTCAAGGGCCAGGAACCGGGTGACGAGAAGCAGATCCAGGACTTCTGCACCCTGACCTATGGCGTCAAGTTCCCGATGTTCGAGAAGGTGCATGTGGTCGGTACCCAGGCCACGCCGCTGTACCAGCGCTTGACCGCAGCGACCGGCGTTGCGCCGGCCTGGAACTTCCACAAATACCTCGTGGGCCGCGATGGCAAGGTCATTGCCCAGTTCGCCAGCAAGGTGACGCCGGACGATCCGCAGCTGACCGCGGCCATCGACAAGGCGCTGGCGGCAGCCGCCACGCATTGATATCCGGCACGCATGCCTCGACATCGACGGCATGCGTGCGACAATGCTTCTTTTCGCGCCGACGTCGGCGCCCAGACACTTCCAGGAATGCAGCGAATGAAGATGGGAATGCGCGGCGCCGCGGCGTCGGTTCTGATTCTGGCGATGGGCACTTCGGGTGTCGCTCTGTCGCAACAACCGGCTGCCCCCGCAGCCGCCAAGGAGACCGCAACCTTGAATTCCCCCAAGCAGAAGCTCGGCTATGCCATCGGCCTGGACGTGGCCAAGTCGTTCACCCCGATCGCCGAAGAGATCGATGTGGCCGCCCTGCGCACCGCCGTTGAGCGCTCGTTCGAGGGCCTGCAGCCGCAGATCACCCAGGAACAGGCCAAGGCCACCGATGCCGCCCTGCGCCAGGTCGTGATGGCCCGCAGTGGCCAGCAGGTGCCGGGCGTGGCACCGGGTTCGCAGCCGCCGAAGGTCGACCGCGTCAAGGTGTCGCAGATGATCGGCTCCTACTCGGTGGGCCCGTCGCTGGCGCAGCTGAAGGACGATATCGATGTCGCCTCGCTGTTTGACGCGATCAGCACCGGCCTGACCAAGGGCCAGCCGAAGATGACGGAAGCTGACGCGACCGCCACCATCCAGGCCTTCATGGGTGCCAAGCAGGCTGAAATGCAGGCCAAGGCCGCCCAGGCTGCGCAGACCAACCGCACGGAAGGCAACGCATTCCTGGCCAAGAACAAGACCCAGCCGGGCGTGGTGACCACCTCGTCGGGCCTGCAGTACCAGGTGATCCGCCCGGGTAGCGGCGAGCGTCCTCTGCCGAGCAGCAAGGTGCGCGTGAACTACGAAGGCAAGCTGCTCAACGGCACCGTGTTCGACAGTTCCTACGGCCGCCAGCCGGCCGAGTTCGGCCTGGACCAGGTGATCAAGGGCTGGACCGAAGGCGTCGCGCTGATGCCGGTCGGTTCGAAGTACCGCTTCTGGATCCCGGGCGAACTGGCCTACGGCGAGAACGGCACCCCGGGCGGCCCGATCGGCCCGAACGCGACGCTGACGTTCGACGTCGAGCTGCTGGGCGTTCTGCCGTAAGTCATTCAGGAGCGAATACGGATATGCGCGTTGCGATTTTTGGTACCGGTTACGTTGGACTGGTGACCGGTACCTGCCTGGCCGACGCAGGCCACCAGGTGGTCTGCGTGGACATCGATCAGGCCAAGGTCGATGGCCTCAACCAGGGCATCATCCCGATCTATGAGCCGGGCCTTGAGCCGATGGTGAAGGCCAACCATGCCGCCTCGCGGCTGGCGTTCACCACCGATGCGGCGGCCGCCATCGAGCATGGCCAGGTGGTGTTCATCGCCGTTGGCACGCCCCCGGACGAGGATGGCAGCGCCGATCTGCAGTACGTGCTGGCCGTGGCCCGCACCATCGGCCGGCACATGAGCGTGCCGACCGTGGTGGTCAACAAGTCGACGGTGCCGGTCGGCACCGCTGACAAGGTGCGTGCAGCCATCGCTGAAGAGCTGGCCGCGCGGGGCGCGGACATCGCCTTCGACGTGGTGTCCAACCCGGAATTCCTGAAGGAAGGCGACGCAGTCGCCGACTGCATGCGCCCGGACCGCATCATCATCGGTGCGACCAGCGAGGAGTCGGTGGCGGTGATGCGTCGCCTGTACGCGCCGTTCAACCGCAACCACGACCGTGTGGTGGAAATGGACGTGCGCTCGGCCGAGCTGACCAAGTACGCCGCCAACGCGATGCTGGCGACCAAGATTTCGTTCATGAATGAAATCGCCAACATCGCCGAACGCGTGGGTGCCGACGTCGAGCAGGTCCGCCAGGGCATCGGCTCGGACCCGCGCATCGGCTGGCACTTCATCTATCCGGGCGCCGGCTACGGTGGCTCGTGCTTCCCGAAGGACGTGCAGGCACTGGCCCGTACCGCCCAGCAGTATGGCCTGGAGCCGAAGCTGCTCAATGCGGTTGAAGCGGTCAACGATGCACAGAAGGGCCACCTGTTCGCCCTCATCCAGCGCCATTACGACAAGGGCGAGGACGAAGGCGTGCGCGGCAAGACGTTCGCCGTATGGGGCCTGGCCTTCAAGCCGAACACCGACGACATGCGTGAGGCCTCCAGCCGTCGCCTGCTGGCGCAGCTCTGGGAAGGCGGTGCCACGGTGCGTGCCTACGACCCGGAAGCGATGCATGAATCGCAGCGCATCTTCGGTGAGCGCGACGACCTCACGTTCTGCAGCACGGCAGGCGAAGCACTGCAGGGCGCCGATGCACTGGTGGTGGTCACCGAGTGGAAGCAGTTCCGCAGCCCCGACTTCCAGAAGCTGCGCGAGCAGTTGAAGGACGCAGTGGTGTTCGACGGCCGCAACCTGTATGAGCCGGGCGAAGTGGAAGCTGCAGGTCTTGCGTACTACGGCATTGGCCGGGGGCGCTCGTTGCATGTCTGATATGCCCACTGAACGCGAGCAGGCGCTGGAAGCGCGCCTGGTCGAGCTGGAAATGCGCGTGTCCTTCCAGGAACAGGCGCTGGCCGAACTGAGCGATGCGCTGGCTGATGCCCGCATGCAGGGCATGCGCAACGCCGATGTGCTGCGCGTGCTGCTGGAAGACCTGGGCAAGGTCCGCAACGCACTGAATTCTTCTGATCCGGCGAGCGAACCGCCGCCGCACTACTGATCCGAATCCTATGAGCGATACCCTCCGCGACCAGCTGATGGGCCTGGGCTTCAAGCCCGCGCCCAAGCCCGAGCGCAAGAATGATGGCCCCCGCCGTGATGGCCGCCCGCAGGGCAAGGGTGGCAACGGCAATGGAAAGCCGCAGGGCGCAGGCAAGGGCGAGCACAAGCCCGGCGAGCGTCGCGGGCACGGTCATGGTGGCGCGGGCAAGCCCGGCGGGCATGCGCGCGGTGGCCAGGGACAGCAGGGCCCGCGCAAGCCGCGCAGCGCCGAAGAGATGGACCTGGCCAAGGCCTATGCCATCCGCGCGCAGCGGGAGAAGGAAGAGCGCATCGAGACCGAGCGCCTGAAGCAGGAAGAAGCACGCGTTCGCCGCGAGGCGAAGGCCAAGCTGGAAGAACTGCTGAAGGACAAGAGCCTCAACGCCGAGGCGGCGGACATCGCGCGCCACTTCCCGTATGGCGGCAAGATCAAGCGCATCTACGTGACCGCCGAACAGCTGACCGCGCTCAATGCCGGTGAGCTGGGCGTGGTGCAGCTCAATGGCCGTTACCTGCTGGTGACTGCCGAGGTGCTGGCACAGTCCGAAGCGGTGTTCGCCGCCTCGGTGGCGCTGAAGGTCGATCCGGATGCGCCGGCCGAGGAAGATCCGTACGCGGACCCGCAGTACCAGGTGCCGGACGACCTGGTCTGGTAACTACACTTGCTGCACGATGAAAACGCCGGGCATTGCCCGGCGTTTTCGTTACCGGGCGCGCGCAATGCTGCGGCGTGCACGGATCAACGGCAGGCTCAGTGCGAAGAAGCACAGCAATGCGCCGACCATGGCAAACCCGCTCCCCGCCAGGAATGCGGTGCGGCCATCGTCGATCTTCCACAGCTGGCCGGCAATGAGCGCGCCCAGCACGCCGCCGACACCGGACGAGAAACCGTACAGCAGGCCCTGGCCATGGCCGTTGAGGCGGCCCGGGAAATAGGTCGCCAGCATCTGCATGGCTGCGGCGAAGAAAGCAGCAAAGCCGAGCGCATGCGCGGTCTGGGCCAGCAGCATCACCGGCAGGTTCTCCGGGAACAGCGCGGTGACCGCCCAGCGCAGGCAGGAACTGACCAGCGCGATCAGCAGCATCCAGCTGGCGTCGTAGCGACGGAAGAAACGGCCGATGGTGAAGAACACGCCGACCTCGAACACCACGCCGATGGTCCACAGCAGGCCGAGCGTGGATGTGCGGTAGCCGTGATGGTCCATGTAGACCGAGAAGAACGTGTAGTACGGTCCGAACGAAAGCTGCTCCATGAAGGCAGCGAGGAAGAACGCGAGTACCGGAGGGCGGCGCACGATCTGCCAGAAGCCGCTGGCGTCGCCTTCGGTCCGGCCGATGCCGCGCGCGTAGTGATTGCTGAAGGCGGAAGCGACCAGCAGGACGAACAGCGGCAGCATCATCCACGGCAGCAGCCCGGCGCGGCTGGAGGTGCCGTCACCTTCGATCAGCCAGCCGAACAGGGTCACGATGGCGATGAAGCCCAGTGAGCCCCAGACCCGGATCAGGCCGTAGCGATGGCTGTCGCTGCCGAGATGGGTGAGGGTGATCGACTCGAACTGTGGCATTACCGCGTTGTAGAAGAAGCAGAACACCACCATTGCCGGATACATCCACGGCTGCGGCAGAGGAAGCAGGAACGCGGCGAAGCTGATCAGGGTCAGCAGGCAGCCGATACGCAGCAGGCGGATCGGCCGTGGCGAGGCCGCCGCCAGCGAGGTCCAGGTGCTGGGCGCAACCACACGCGTTGCATACCACAGGCCCATCATCACGCTGATCGCGGTCACGCTCATGCCGCGCGCAGTGAGGAACAGGCTCCAGTACGGAGTGAACGCACCGAGCGCTGCGTAGTAGAACAGGTAGAAGCTGGAGAGGCGGGCAACGGGGACAGTCATCGCGGGAATCATGCACGGTAGCGCCGGGCCATGCCCGGCGGACGGGAGATGACGCCGGGCATGGCCCGGCGCTACCGCCTCATTCGGGATCGTAGTCGAGGTTGGAGGCCAGCCAGCGCTCGGCCTGGGCGCGGTCCACGCCCTTGCGGCGTGCGTAGTCGCCGACCTGTTCGCGGCTGAGCCGGCCGACCACGAAGTACTGGCTCTGCGGGTGGCTGAAGTAGTAACCCGATACCGCTGCGGTGGGCAGCATCGCGAAGCTCTCGGTCAACGCCATGCCGGCGTTCGCTTCGGCTTGCAGCAGATCGAACAGGCAGCGCTTTTCGCTGTGCTCCGGGCAGGCGGGATAGCCCGGCGCGGGGCGGATACCGCGATACTGTTCGTCGATCAGCGCCTCGTTGTCCAGCGTCTCGGCGTGGTCGTAGCCCCAGAATTCCGTGCGTACGCGCTGGTGCAGCCGCTCGGCCAACGCTTCGGCGAAGCGGTCGGCGAGGGCCTTGAGCAGGATCGCGTTGTAATCGTCATGGTCGGCCTCGAAGCGCGCCACGTGGGCGTCGATGCCGATGCCGGCGGTCACCGCGAAGGCGCCGATCCAGTCCTGCTGGCCACTGTCGGCCGGCGCGATGAAATCGGCCAGGCAGAAATCGGGGCGCTCGGCCGGCTTGTCCACCTGCTGGCGCAGGAAGTGCAGCGTGGTCTCGCCCTGCGGGTGCTGCACGCGCACGTCGTCGCCGACGCTGTTGGCCGGCCACAGGCCGAACACGGCCTTGGCGGTCAGCCACTTTTCGCCGACGATGCGCTCGAGCATCGCGCGGGCATCCTTGTACAGATCGCTGGCCTGAGTGCCGACGATCTCGTCGGTGAGGATGGCCGGGAACTTGCCGGCCAGCTCCCAGGCCTGGAAAAACGGCGTCCAGTCGATGTAGTCGACCAGTTCGGCCAGCGGGTAGTCGTCGAATACGTGCAGGCCGGGCTGGTTCGGTGCCGGCGGCGTGTAGCTGTCCCATCCTCCCTGGAATTTCTGCCCGCGTGCATGTTCCAGCGTGACCAGGCGCTTGGCATCGCCGCGATTGCGGTGGCGCGCGCGGATCTCGGCATAGTCGGCCTCGTTGGCGGCAACGAAGGCTTCACGCAGGTCACGCGAGATCAGCGACTGGGCCACGCCGACCGCGCGCGAGGCATCTTTCACCCACACCGTGGGGGCCTTGTAATGCGGGTCGATCTTCAGCGCGGTATGCGCACGCGAGGTCGTGGCGCCACCGATCAGCAGCGGCAGCTCGAAGCCCTGGCGCTGCATCTCGCGGGCGACGTGGCTCATCTCCTCCAGCGACGGAGTGATCAGCCCGGACAGACCGATCAGGTCGGCGTTGTGTTCACGGGCGGCATCGAGGATCTTCTGTGCCGGCACCATCACGCCAAGGTCGACTACTTCAAAGTTGTTGCAGGCCAGGACCACGCCGACGATGTTCTTGCCGATGTCATGCACATCGCCCTTCACCGTGGCCATGATGATCTTGCCGTTGCTCTTGGCGGTGTCGCCGCTGCGCGCCTTTTCCGCTTCGATGTACGGCAGCAGGTAGGCCACCGCCTTCTTCATCACGCGCGCGGACTTCACCACCTGCGGCAGGAACATCTTGCCGGCGCCGAACAGGTCGCCGACCACGTTCATGCCGTCCATCAGCGGGCCTTCGATCACATCCAGCGGGCGGCTGGAGGCCTGCCGGGCCAGTTCGGTGTCCTCTTCCACATAGGCGTCCAGGCCATGCACCAGCGCGTGCGCCAGGCGCTGCGCCACCGGCTTCTCGCGCCAGGCCAGGTCCTCGGTCTTTGCCGCGCCCTTCTTGCCCTTGTAGCGCTCGGCGATTTCCAGCAGGCGCTCAGTGGCGTCGCTGCGGCGGTTGAGGATCACGTCCTCCACGCGCTCGCGCAGTTCCGGCTCCAGCTCGTCGTAGATCGGCATGGCGCCGGCGTTGACGATGCCCATGTCCATGCCGGCGGCGATGGCGTGGTACAGGAACACCGAGTGGATGGCCTGGCGTACCGTTTCGTTGCCACGGAACGAGAACGACACGTTGGAGACACCGCCGGACACATGGCAGTGCGGCAGCGTCTGCTTGATGATGCGGGTGGCTTCGATGAAGTCCACTGCATAGTTGTCGTGCTCTTCGATGCCGGTGGCGACGGCGAAGATGTTCGGGTCGAAGATGATGTCCTGCGGCGGGAAACCGATCTCGTCGACGAGGATGCGGTAGGCGCGGGTGCATATCTCGACCTTGCGCGCGCAGGTATCGGCCTGCCCGCTTTCATCGAAGGCCATCACCACCGCGGCGGCGCCATAGCGCAGGACCTTGCGTGCGTGTTCGCGGAACAGTGCCTCGCCTTCCTTCAGCGAGATCGAGTTGACCACGCTCTTGCCCTGCAGGCATTTCAGGCCGGCCTCGATCACGCTCCACTTGGAGGAGTCGACCATCACCGGGATACGCGCGATGTCCGGCTCGGACATGATCAGGTTGAGGTAGCGGGTCATCGCCGCTTCCGAATCGATCAGGCCCTCGTCCATGTTGACGTCGAGGATCTGCGCGCCGCTGGCCACCTGCTGGCGGGCCACGTCCACCGCTTCTTCGTAGCGGCCTTCCTTGACCAGCTTGCGGAACTGCGCGCTGCCGGTGACGTTGGTGCGTTCGCCGACGTTGATGAACAGCAGATCCGGGGTAATGACCAGCGGTTCCAGCCCGGACAGGCGGGTGTAGGGCGAGGTGCTCATGCGGCCTGCTGCTCCTGGGAACCGGGCAGGGCGCGCGGCGGCAGCCCGGCCACGGCCTCGGCAATTGCACGGATATGGTCCGGGGTGGAACCGCGGCAGCCGCCGACCAGGTTCAGCAGGCCATCTTCGGCGAAGCCTCGCAGGGTACTGGCCATGTCCTCCGGCGTTTCGTCGTACTCGCCGAAGGCATTGGGCAGGCCGGCATTGGGGTGTGCGCTGACATAACAGCCGGCGACCTGTGCAAGGGTTTCCACGTGCGGGCGCATGGCATCGGCACCCAGCGCGCAGTTCAGTCCGATCGACAGCGGTCGTGCATGCGCCAGCGAGGCATGGAAGGCTTCCGCTGTCTGCCCGGACAGGGTGCGTCCGGATGCGTCGGTGATGGTGCCGGAGATCATCACCGGCAAGCGCGCGCCACGCGCATCAAAAGCCTCTTCCAGCGCATACAGCGCCGCCTTGGCGTTGAGCGTGTCGAAGATGGTCTCGACCATGAGGGTGTCGGCACCGCCGTCGATCAGGCCCTCGATCGCTTCGCGGTAGGTGTCGCGCAACTCGTCGAAGCTGGTGTTGCGGAAGCCCGGATCATTGACGTCGGGACTGATCGAGGCGGTGCGGCTGGTGGGGCCGATCACCCCGATCACGAAGCGGGGCTTGCCCGGCGTGGTCGCAGCCACTGCATCACAGCAGGTTCGCGCAACTGCGGCACCGGCCTTGTTCAATTCGTACACCAGGTGTTCGAGGTGGTAGTCGGCCTGGCTGACCGACGTGGCGTTGAAGGTGTTGGTCTCGACCAGATCCGCGCCCGCTTCCAGGTAGGCGGTGTGGATGTCGGCGACGATCTGCGGCCGGGTCAGCAGCAGCAGATCGTTGTTGCCCTTCAGGTCATGGCCTTCCGGTGTTGCGTGATCGCAGCCGGGGCCATGCAGATGGTCGTAGCCATCGGCGAAGCGCTCGCCACGGTAATCGTCTTCCTGCAGGCCATGGCGCTGGATCATCGTACCCATCGCGCCGTCGATGATCAGGATCCGCTCGCGCAGGGCGTCGAGCAGGGCGTTGGCACGATCAGGATGCAACCAGGGCAGGGCAGGCATGGCGGTCTCGGCTCAGGGCTTGTTGGCGATCAGTGAAATCACTTCAAAGTGCGGCGGACGCTTTTCGCGGGTAACCGTCTCCAGGCTGGACACCTGCAGGCCGGCCTTGTCGACGAACCTGCGCAGTTCCTTGTCACTGAAACCGAGGTTGACGTGGCCGTAAGCCTCCACTGCTGCCTTGTGCTCGTGGCGGGCGAGGCTGCACAGCAGCAGGCGGCCACCGGGGCGCAGCACGCGTGCGGCTTCGGTCACCGCCTGCGCCGGTTTGCTGGCGTAGGTCAGCGCATGCATCAGCACCACCAGGTCGAAGCTGCCGTCCTTGAACGGCAGGGCATGCATGTCGCCCTCGCGCACTTCCACATTGGGCAGGCGGCGCAGGCGCTCGCTGGCGGCGGCGACCACGCGTGCGCTGGTGTCGATACAGATGTAGCGCTTGGCATGCGGGGCGACGAGTTCGGCCAGCACGCCATCACCGGAGGCAATGTCCAGCACGTCGCCGGTTTCCAGCAGTGGCAGCGCGGTGCGCGCAAGGGCCTCCCAGGTCCGGCCTGGAGAATAGTGGCGCTCCATGTCGCCGGCCACGCTGTCGGCCCAGTTCTGGTCGGAGGCGCGGTGGGCCAGCACGGCGGCGACGCGTTCGGCGTCCTGGCGAAGCAGCGGGTCGTCGCTTCCATTGCTCAAGGCATGCCACAATGCACGCTGCGCCGGGTCCAGCTGGGCCTCGTCGAAGCGGTAATAGGCCGACACGCCGGCACGGCGGTCGCGAACCAGGCCGGCTTCCTTCAGGCGCGCCAGATGGGTGGACACCCGCGGCTGTGCCAGCCGGGTGATCGCCGACAGTTCGGCCACGGTCAGTTCCTCCTGCTCCAGCAGCGCCAGCAGGCGCACGCGGGTCGCATCGGCGAACACCTTCAGGCGGGTCGACCAGTCTTCAAGATCCATAAATATCTACCTATCGCGATATAGAGATATATTCGCTGAGAAGACCTGCCGCGGTCAAGTCGCTGGCGTACGGAAGCCGCCGGCCCCGGTACAATCGGGGCACCTGGGCACGCCGTGCGCGGCCCATAACATCATGTACCCGGGAGGGTGTTGTGGATTTCAGCTTTACTGAAGAGCAGTTGATGTTGCAGGACGTGGCGCGGCGGATCGCGCAGGAGAAGATCGCTCCGAGCGCGGAGCACCATGACCGTACCGGCGAGTTCCCGCTGGACAACATCCGCCTGCTCGGCGAGAACGGCCTGATGGGCATCGAAGTGCCGACCGAATACGGCGGCGCGGGCATGGACCCGATCGCGTACGTGCTGGCGATGGTGGAGGTCGCCGCCGCCGACGCAGCCCATTCGACCATCATGTCGGTGAACAACTCGCTGTTCTGCAACGGCATCCTCACTCACGGTACCGAAGCGCAGAAGCAGACCTACGTGCGTGCGATCGCCGAAGGCGAGGCCATCGGTGCATTCGCGCTGACCGAGCCGCAGTCGGGTTCGGACGCGACCGCCATGCGCTGCCGCGCGGTGAAGCAGGCCGACGGCACCTTCGTGATCAACGGCAAGAAGAGCTGGATCACCTCCGGCCCGGTGGCCAAGTACATCGTGCTGTTCGCGATGAGCGAGCCGGACAAGGGCGCGCGTGGTATCACCGCCTTCATCATCGATACCGACAAGGCGGGTTTCGGCCGCGGCAAGACCGAGCCGAAGCTGGGCATCCGTGCTTCGGCCACCTGCGAGATCGAGTTCAACGATTACGTGGCGCAGGCCGAAGACGTGCTGGGCCAGGAAGGCGAGGGCTTCAAGATCGCCATGAGCGTGCTTGATGCTGGTCGCATCGGCATCGCCTCGCAGGCCATCGGCATCGCCCGTGCCGCCTATGAAGCGACCCTGGAATACGTGAAGGAGCGCAAGGCGTTCGGCGCGGCCATCGGTACCTTCCAGATGACCCAGGCCAAGATCGCCGACATGAAGTGCAAGCTGGACGCAGCGCTGCTGCTGACCCTGCGCGCCGCATGGGTGAAGGGCCAGGGCAAGCGTTTCAGCACCGAAGCCGCGGTGGCCAAGCTGACCGCTTCGGAAGCCGCGATGTGGATCACCCACCAGGCGGTGCAGATCCATGGCGGCATGGGTTATTCGAAGGAAATGCCGCTGGAGCGCTACTTCCGTGATGCCAAGATCACCGAGATCTACGAAGGCACCTCGGAAATCCAGCGCTTGGTGATCGCCCGCAACGAGACCGGACTGCGCTGAGTGGCAAGGGCCGCGCCGCTGCAACGGCGGCGCGGCCGGTAGATCCACGCCATGCGTGGATCTACACGGTCTTCCTGGCCGGGCGATACCCGATCTGTTCCAATACAGGTCGTTTATTACGCGGTCTGCAAAGATGATCTATCGAGGTTGGGGATTCATGACGCTGGTGACGCCGATCGCAGCCATCCTGCTGCTGGCGTACTTCTTCCCGCATGAAGGCTCCAAGGGCAACACTCCACTGCCCCAGGTGCTGCTGGGTGCAGGCATCGGCGCAGCGGTGAACGTACTGCTGGGCCTGTGGCTCAATCGTGTGCCCCGGCAGAAGGGCGAGGCCGCACCCCATCACTTCTTCTTCCTGCCGATGCAATGGCCTGCGCTGGCTCTCGTGGTGGTGTGCGTGGTGATTGCGCTGCTGCGCTGAGACGTGGCCCGAACGGCGCCAACCAAGGTTGGCGGCTACCGGGCATGCCGCAGCTCTGGTGATTGCCAGCCGTCGGGCATGTCGTTGCTCTGGTAGATGCCAACCTTGGTTGGGATGCATTCAAAAGCAGAAAAAAGGCCCCGGATCGCTCCGGGGCCTTTCTCGTTTCAGCTCACCACCGGATCAACGATCCGGGCGGTGTGCAGCATCCGCATCACGCTGGCGTTCCATGAACTCCTTGGACGGTTCATCCAGCTTGTCGCCCAGCATGCGGCGCACGACCACGAAGAACACCGGGATCATCAACAGGCCGAGCAGGGTGGCGAACAGCATGCCGCCGATCACGCCGGTACCAATGGCGTGGCGGGAGTTGGCGCCGGCGCCGGTGGAGATCGCCATCGGGATCACGCCCATGATGAACGCGAACGAGGTCATCAGGATCGGTCGGAAACGCAGGCGTGCCGCCTCGATGGTGGCATCACGCAGGGTCTTGCCAGCTGCGCGCTGCTCCACCGCGAACTCGACGATCAGGATCGCGTTCTTCGCCGCCAGGCCGATCACGGTGATCAGGCCGATCTTGAAGAACAGGTCGTTCGGCAGGCCACGCAGCATGGACAGGCCGAGGGCGCCGAGCACGCCCAGCGGCACTACCAGCAGCACCGCCACCGGGATCGACCAGCTTTCATACAACGCGGCCAGGCACAGGAACACCACTACGATCGACAGCACCAGCAGCAGCGTCGCCGCGTTGCCGGCCAGGATTTCCTGGTAGGACATGCCGGACCAGTCGTAGCCGAAACCGGCCGGCAGGTCGTCGTTGACGATCGCCTCCATGGTCTGCATCGCCTCACCCGAGCTGGTGCCCGGTGCCTGCGAACCGACGATGTTGATCGCCGAGTAGCCGTTGTAGCGGCTCAGCGACGGCGGTGCCGACACCCATTCGGACTTGACCACCGTGTTGAGCGGGATCATCGCGTTGGTACCGTCGGCATTGGTGGTGAGGCTGGACGGGCTGTAGAAGCTCTTCAGCGACTCCTGGCCGGTGCGGTACGGGCCATCGGCCTGCATGGTCACGCGCTTGATGCGGCCTTCATAGAAGAAGTCATTGACGTACACCGGGGCCAGCATCAGCTGGATGGTGCTGTACACGTCCGACACCGACATGCCCATCGACTGCGCCTGCACGCGATCCACGTGCAGCTGCAGCTGCGGCGCGTTTTCCAGGCCGTTCGGGCGCACACCGACCAGGTGGTCCGGTTTCTGCGCGGCCTGGCCGAGCAGGATGTTGCGGGCCTGGGTCAGCTGCTCGTAACCGGCACCGCTACGGTCCTGCAGCCACATGTCGAAGCCACCGAACTGGCCAAGGCCCTGCACGGTGGGCAGGTTGACCACGAAGATCTGCGCTTCCTTGATGCCATAGAACGCGCCGTTCATGTTCTGGATGAACTCCGGCGCGGTGAACTTGCGTTCCTCCCACGGCTTCAGGCGGATGAAGCCCATGCCCACGTTCTCGCCGGAACCGACGAAGCTGAAACCGGCCACCTGCAGCATGCCTTCATAGCCATCCTGCTTTTCCAGGATGCCACGCATCTGCGCGAACACTTCGTTGGTCTGGCCCTTGGTCGAGCCCGGCGGCAGCTGCACGATCGCCAGCGCATAGCCCTGGTCCTCTTCCGGCAGGAAGCTGCCCGGCATGCGGGTGAACAGGAAACCGCACAGAGCGGTCAGCACCACGAACAGGATCATCCAGCGCGGCGCATGCCGCACCGCCGAGGTGATGTGGCCCACGTAGGTGTGGCTGATCTTGTCGTAGTACTTGTTGAAGGTGCGGTAGATGATGTTCGGGTTGTCGTTGTGCGTCGGCTTGAGGAAAGTCGCGCACAGCGCCGGGGTGAAGCCCAGGGCCAGGAACGCCGAGAACGCCATCGAGATGGCGATGGTCAGGGCGAACTGCTTGTAGATCTCACCGGCGGCGCCGCCCTGCAGGGCGGACGGGATGAACACCGCAGCCAGCACGACGGTGATCGCCACCACCGCGCCGGTGATCTGGGTCATCGCCTTCTGCGTGGCCGGCTTCGGCGCCAGGCCTTCCTCGGTCATGATGCGTTCGACGTTCTCGATCACCACGATCGCGTCATCGACCACGATGCCGATCGCCAGCACCATCGCGAACAGGGTCAGCTGGTTGATCGTGAAGCCGATCATCCACATGCCCAGGAAGGTACCGAGCAGGGCCACCGGGATGACCAGGGTCGGGATCAGGGTGGCGCGGAAGTTCTGCAGGAAGATCAGCATCACCAGGAACACCAGGAACACCGCCTCGAACAGCGTCTTGACCACTTCCTGGATCGAGATCTTGACGAAGGTGGTGCTGTCGTACGGCGAGAACCAGGTGACGCCGGCCGGGAAGCTGGGCTGCAGTTCGTCCATCTTGGCGCGCACCGCATCGGCCACGTTCAGGGCATTGGCGCCCGGCAGCAGCTGGATGGCGAAGGCGCCGGTCGGCTTGCCGTTGTACTGGGTGTCGAAGCCGTAGTTGTTGGCACCGAAGGCAACGCGGGCGATGTCCTTCAGCAGCACGCGCGAACCGTCAGCATTGGCGCGCAGGATGATGTTCTCGAACTCCTGCGGCGAACTGAAGCGGCCTTCGGCCGAGACCGTGGCGGTGAAGTGCTGGCCTTCCGGCGACGGGTCCGAACCCAGCGCACCGGCGGCGAACTGCACGTTCTGCGCGCGCACCGCCGCCAGCACCTGGCTGGCCGACAGGCCATAACCCTGCATCTTTTCCGGGTTCAGCCAGATGTTCATGGCGTACTCGGAACCGAACTGCTGCGTGCTGCCGACGCCGGGGATACGCGAGACCTGGTCGAGCACGCGCGAACCGACGATGTCGTTCAGGGCGTCACGGTTGATGGCGGGGGTATCGGACTGCAGCGCCACCACCATCAGGAAGCCGGCGTTGGCCTTGGCCACCACCACGCCCTGCTGGGTGACTTCCGAGGGCAGGCGTGGCGTGGCCAGCGAGACCTTGTTCTGCACCTGCACCTGGGCGATGTCCGGATCGGTACCGGTCTCGAAGGTCAGGGTGATCTGTGCACGGCCGTTGGAGGCGGACGAGGAGCTGAAGTACAGCAGGTGATCGATACCGGTCAGCTGCTGCTCGATCACCTGGGTGACCGACTTCTCCGTGGTGTCGGCACTGGCACCCGGGTAGGTGGCCGAGACGGTGACCTGCGGCGGGGCGATGTTGGGATAGGACTCCACGCCCAGGTTGAGGATCGCGATCACGCCGCTGAGCGAGATCAGGATCGCAACCACCCAGGCGAAGACTGGATGTTCGATGAAAAATTTAGGCATGACGGAAGGTTCCCGTTACTGCTTGTTCGAATCGGTGGCTGCCGGCTTGGCCGCATCGGCCTGCTCGGGCTTGGCCGCGTCGGCCGGTGCCTTGCCTGCGGCCGGTGCCGCGCCCGCCGGAGCGGCGCCGCCTGCGGCAGGCTTGCCGTTGGCGTCCTGCCCCGGGGTCCACGGCTTGGCGACTGCCGGTGCGCCTTCCTTGACCTTCTGCACGCCGGCCACGATCACCTTGTCACCGGCGGCCAGGCCGTCGCTGACCAGCCAGTTGCCGTTCTGTGCACCGTCGGTCTTCACGTTCTTGCGGATGACCTTGCCGTCGGCACCGACCACCATCACGTAGCCGCCGGTGGTGTCACGCAGCAGTGCCTGCTGCGGCACCAGGTAGGCGTTGTTGCGCTCGCCCAGGTTGGCCTGGAAGCTGACGAAGGCACCCGGCAGCAGGATCTGCTGCGGGTTCGGCAGCAGCGCACGCAGCGACACCGCGCCGGTGGCCGGGTCGACCGTGGTCGAAGAGAAGTCCAGCGTGCCCGGCTCGCTGTAAGTGGTGCCGTCGGCCAGCTTGACGTTGACCGTGGCCTTGCCGTCACCCGACAGCGCCAGCGCGCCCTTGGCCTGCTGCGCACGCAGCTGGGTCAGCTCATCCACGCTCAGCGAGAAGTTCACGTACAGCGGGTCGAGCTGGTCGACGGTGGTCAGCAGGGTCACATCGCCCTGGCCGACCAGTGCGCCCTCGGTGACCTGCTGCTTGTTGGCCACGCCACTGATCGGTGCGGTCACTTCGGTATAGCCCAGGCTGATGCGCGAGGAGGTCACCGCCGCTTCGGCCTGCTTGACCGCGGCCAGCGCGGTGCGTTCGGCCGATTCGGCGTTGTCCAGGTCGGACTTGGAGACGAACTGCTGCGGCGCCAGCGAACGGGCGCGGTCGGCGGCCACCTTGGCATTGGCGTAGGTGGCGCGGGCCGAAGCCAGCTGGGCCTCGGAGGCGTTGAGCGAGGCACGCAGCGGCGCCGGGTCGATCAGGAACAGGGGTTGCCCCTGCTTGACCTGGGAGCCTTCCTGGTAGACGCGCTTGAGCAGTACGCCCGGCACGCGCGCACGCACGTCGGCGCTGCGGAACGGCGACAGGCGGCCGACCAGCTCACGCTGCAGCGGCAGGGTCTGCGGCTTGGCGTCGATCACGCCCACCTCCGGCGGCGGGGGCGTCTGCTGTTCCGGCTTCTTGCAGGCAGCCAGCGCGACAGCAACGGCGCACGTCAAGGCAAGGGTGCGGAGTGGGGCGGTCATCAGGAGGAACTCCGGGGTTGGTTTGAAGACGGGGCCGGCGACGGCTGAGGCGCGAAGGCGCGCAGGAAGCTGTCGACGGAGAACTCTGCCCAGCGCCGACGCAGCTGCGCGTCATCACGATGGGGGGTATGGAAGCGCTGTTTGTCGAAATCCTGACCGGCGATCATGCTCAGCAGCAGTTCGGCCATGAAGTGCGGGTCGTCATGCCGGAGCTGGCCTCGCATGCAAACGGTTTCAATCCATTCAGCAAGATGAAGCGTCAGCGCGCCGGCACCATGCCGGTACAGCGTACGCGCCTCTTCGGGAAACTGGGATGCATCGGCGGCGATCAGCCGACAGGCCTGGCCCACGTGCGGTTGGTTGAAGTGCTCCAGAAAGTCGGTGGCGAACTGGAGCAGGCTGGCACGCAGGTCGTCAGTGCGGAGTGCACGAACCATGGCGCCGGTGGCGTGGCCGACGTGGCGCTGCATCACCCGGCGCAGCAGTTCCTGCTTGCTGCCGTAACGCGAGTACAGGGTCTGCTTGGAGCAGCCGGCGTGCTGGGCCACCGCATCCATGCTCATCTGCATGCCCTGCTGGGCCAGCAGCTCGCGCACGGCATCGAACACGCGCTCATCGCGTGCGTCGAGGGCAACGGGGAGGTAGGCCGGATTCACGCGGTGGACTATACCGTCCAGTTCAGGATTGTGGAATCGAATCGGTGTCGCCGCGTGTGTCTTCCGGTAACGCGCTTTGCCGATCCTGTCGGCAGTGCTGAAGCGGGCGCCAGCACCATACCGGTGCGAACTGAATAGGCGTCTAAACCGCAGCAAACCCGAATCTGGTTATTCCGTCCTGCAGCAAGGCCTTTTCGTGCGGTAGGGCTACAATTTCATTTTCCCAACTGAGCAAGCGCATCGCTCTGCCATGAAACCGCAAAAAACCGCAGCCAAGACCGTGAAAAACAAGACCAAACCAGCAGAAGCGGAGGTCGCAGTGACCGCTGGTTTCTCCCTGGAGCCGGTGTACACGGCCTTGCGCAAGCGCTACCCCGCGGCCGCACAGGCCGAAGCAGTGGCATTTGCCACTGACTTCTACAAGCGCATGGAGTCGGACGAGTTCCCGCACCACAGCGCTGAAGAGTGGGCCGCTCTCGCGGCTGAGACGCTGGAATTCGCCCGTGCCCGCAAGGCCGGCAAGGCCAACGTCCGCGTGTTCAATCCGACCGCGAAGGCCAACGGTTGGGAGTCGCCGCACACCGTGCTGCAGATCGTCAACGACGACATGCCGTTCCTGGTCGACACCGTCACCATGTCGCTGGCCGAACAGGGCGTGGGTGTCCACGTGCTGGGCCACCCGGTGCTGCGTTTCACCCGCGACAAGGCCGGCAAGCTGGTCAAGGTCGGCGAAGGCGATGCCGAGTCGGTGATGCTGCTGGAGATCGACCGCCAGCCGGCCGACGCCATGGCCGCCATCGAGCAGGCCATCAACAAGGCGCTGGACGAAGTGCGTGCGATCGTGCGCGACTGGCAGCCGATGAAGGACAAGGCGCTGGCACTGGCCGACGACCTGGGCAGCCGCCAGCTGCCGGTCGACGACGCGTCGCGCAAGGAAGCACAGGAGTTCCTGCGCTGGGCCGCCGACAACCACTTCACCTTCTTCGGCTACCGCGAGTACCGCGTCGAGAAGCAGGGCAAGGAAGACGTGCTGGCGCCGCTGAACGACACCGGCCTGGGCCTGATGCGCGGCAAGGACAAGTCCGCCGCCCGTCCGGTCAAGACCCTGGCCGCGCAGGGCCTGAACACCACGTCCGGGCTGAAGGACGCGCTGATCCTGACCAAGACCAATGCCCGTTCGCGGGTGCACCGCGCCGGCTACATGGACTACATCGGCGTGCTGGAATTCGACGCCAAGGGCAAGATCATCGGCGAGCAGCGCTTCCTCGGCCTGTTCACCTCCAGCGCCTATAACCGTCGCCCGTGGGAAATCCCGCTGGTGCGCCAGCGCCACGAGCACGTGATGAAGCAGTCGGGCCTGGCCCCGGCCAGCCACAGCGGCAAGGCCCTGCGCCACATCCTGGAAACCCTGCCGCGCGAAGAACTGTTCCAGTCCAGCGAGGACGAACTGTTCCGCACCGCGATGGGCGTGCTGGGCCTGCAGGAGCGCGTGCGCAGCCGCCTGTTCCTGCGCCGCGACAAGTACAGCCGTTTCATTTCCGCGCTGGTCTACCTGCCGCGCGAGCGCTTCAACACCGACGTGCGCCTGCGCATCGAAGCAATGCTGAAGGAAGCGCTGCACGGCGAGTACGTGGACAGCTCGGTGGTGCTGGGCGAATCGCCGCTGGCCCAGGTGCACCTGATCGTGCGCCCGAAGCCGGGTGAAATGCTCGACGTCGATACCGCCGAACTGGAGCAGAAGCTGGCCCAGGTGCTGCGCAACTGGCAGGACGACCTGCGCGAAGCGCTGGTGTCCCGCCATGGCGAGACCGAAGGCCTGCGCATCGCCGCCCGCATCGGCAAGGCGTTGCCGGCCGGCTACATCGAAGACAACAGCACCGCGGTTGCCGCCAACGATGTCAGTCAGCTCGACGCCCTGACCGGCCCGGACGACCTGCGCCTGAGCCTGCAGGCCGTGCCGCGCGAAAGCGGCGATGGCCTGCGCCTGAAGCTGTATCGCCAGCTGGACGACATTCCGCTGTCGGATGCGCTGCCGATGATGGAAAACATGGGCCTGCGCGTGATCGCCGAGCGTCCGTACCGCCTGTCGGTCGACAACGCGCCGGTGTACGTGCAGGACTTCGAGGTCGAATCGACCGCCGGCGCGATCGATGCCGCCAGCGTCGATGAAGCCTTCGGCGAGACCTTCGCCCGCGTCTGGCACGGCGATGCCGAGAACGATGGCTTCAACCGCCTGGTGCTGGCTGCCGGCCTGCATTGGCGCCAGGTCGCCATGCTGCGTGGCTACTGCAAGTACCTGCTGCAGACCGGCGTGCCGTTCTCGCAGGCCTACGTGGAAGGCACCTTCGCGCGCTACCCGCTGCTGGCCCGCCTGCTGGTCGAGCTGTTCGAAGCGCGCTTCGATCCGGCCACCGGCCACGAGAGCAAGGACGACATCGCTGCCGGCCAGGCCCAGCTGAAGGCCCACTTCGATGTGCTGGCTGCTGGCGACGACGCCACCCTGAAGGTGCTCAAGACCGTGGTCGACGCCCGCAAGGGTGACCGCGACGCACAGATGCAGGCTGCGCGCGATGCGCTGCTGAAGCTGATGGACCGCGTGTCCAGCCTGGACGAGGACCGCATCCTGCGCTCGTTCATGGGTGTGATCGACGCGACCCTGCGTACCAGCTACTACCAGACCGATGCCAACGGCCAGCACGGCCATGTCATCAGCTTCAAGTTCGATTCGGCGCTGGTGCCGGACCTGCCGAAGCCGCGCCCGTACCGCGAAATCTTCGTCTACGGCCCGCGCGTGGAAGGTACCCACCTGCGCTTTGGCGCCGTGGCCCGTGGTGGCCTGCGCTGGTCGGATCGTCGCGAAGACTTCCGTACCGAAGTGCTGGGCCTGGTCAAGGCGCAGATGGTCAAGAACACCGTCATCGTGCCGGTCGGCGCGAAGGGTGGCTTCTTCGCCAAGATGCCGCCGGTGAATGGCGATCGCGATGCGATCTTCGCCAACGGCGTGGCCTGCTACAAGCTGTTCATCCAGGGCCTGCTGGACATCACCGACAACATCGTCAACAACAAGATCGTGCCGCCGGTGGATGTCGTGCGCCACGACATGGACGATCCGTACCTGGTGGTGGCGGCCGACAAGGGCACCGCGACCTTCTCCGACATCGCCAACGGCCTGGCCATTGCGCACGGCTTCTGGATGGGCGATGCATTCGCCTCCGGTGGTTCGGTCGGTTACGACCACAAGGGCATGGGCATCACCGCACGCGGTGCGTGGGAGTCGGTCAAGCGCCACTTCCGTGCGCTGGGTCGTGACAGCCAGAGCCAGGACTTCACCGCGGTCGGCGTCGGCGACATGTCCGGCGACGTGTTCGGCAACGGCATGCTGCTGTCGCGCCACATCCGCCTGGTCGCTGCATTCGACCACCGCCACATCTTCCTGGACCCGAACCCGAATGCGGCCACCACGTTCGTCGAACGTGAGCGCCTGTTCACCGTGCCGCGTTCGAGCTGGGCGGACTACGATGCCAAGCTGATCAGCAAGGGCGGCGGCATCTATCCGCGCAGCCTGAAGTCGATCGAGATCACCCCGCAGGTGCGTGAAGCGCTGGGCCTGGACGACAACGTCAAGGCGCTGTCGCCGAACGATCTGATGAGCGCGATCCTGAAGGCACCGGTCGACCTGCTGTGGAACGGCGGCATCGGTACCTACGTGAAGGCTGCCAGCGAGCAGCACAGCGATGTCGGCGACCGCGCCAACAACGCGCTGCGCGTGAATGGTGGCGAGCTGCGCTGCAAGGTAGTGGGCGAGGGCGGCAACCTGGGCATGACCCAGCTGGGCCGCATCGAAGCCGCGCAGGCCGGCGTGCTGCTCAACACCGACTTCATCGACAACTCGGCCGGTGTCGACACCTCCGACCATGAAGTCAACATCAAGATCCTGCTCAATGATGTGGTGCGGGCCAAGAAGCTGACCGTCGAGCAGCGCAACAAGCTGCTGGCCTCGATGACCGATGAAGTCGCAGAGCTGGTGCTGAATGACAACTACCGCCAGAACCAGGCCCTGAGCCTGATGGAGCGGATGGCGGTCAAGCGCCTGGGTTCCAAGCAGCACTTCATCCGTACCCTGGAACAGCAGGGGCTGCTCGACCGCCAGATCGAGTTCCTGCCGTCCGACGCCGAGCTGTCCCAGCGCAAGGCACGTGGCCAGGGCCTGACCCGTCCGGAACTGTCGGTGCTGCTGTCCTACTCCAAGCTGGTGGCGTTCGCCCAGCTGCTGGATTCGGACATCCCGGAAGATCCGTACCTGTCCAAGGAACTGCAGCGCTACTTCCCGACCCCGCTGCAGAAGAAGTACGCCGACGCGATGGAGCGTCACCGCCTGAAGCGCGAAATCATCGCCACGGCCGTGACCAACCAGACCATCAACCGCATGGGCGCTACCTTCCTGATGCGCATGCAGGAAGACACCGGCCGTTCCATCGCCGAGGTCGCCAAGGCCTACACCATCAGCCGCGAAACGCTGGATGCACGCGCGCTGTGGGCGCAGATCGATGCCCTCGACGGCAAAGTGCCGGAGTCGGTGCAGATCGATGCGCTGGAAGTGATCTGGAAGCTGCAGCGCTCGTTCGTGCGCTGGCTGCTGTCGCGCCCGGGTGCGATGCCGGGCATCACCGAAGCGGTCAACCGCTACCAGGGTCCGTTCAACGACATCCGCGTTGCTTCGGGTGTGCTGCCGGATTCGCAGCGTCCGACCTACGAAGCCCTGGTGGCCGAGTGGAAGGAAAAGGGCCTGCCGTCCGCGCTGGCGCAGCAGCTGGCCGAACTGCACTTCCTGGAGCCGGCGTTCGACATCATCGAACTGGCCCGCACCCGCAAGCTGAAGCCGGTGGACGTGTCCAAGGTCCACTTCCGCCTGGGCGATGCCCTGCAGCTGCCGTGGCTGTTCGAGCAGGTCGACGCGCTGGAGGTCAACGGTCGTTGGCACGCCGTGGCACGTGGCGTGCTGCGTGACGAACTGGCGGCCAACCACCGCAACCTGGCCGGCCAGGTGCTGGGCACCAAGGGCAGCAGCGCGGAGGCCAAGGTCGCAGCCTGGATGGGCCGTGACGACAACAGCCTGCGCTTCACCCTGGCGATGCTGGCCGAACTGGCCGAGCAGAAGACCCTGGACTACCCGACCGTTTCGGTCGCAGTCCAGCGCCTGGGCCAGCTGGCCGCGCACGGTGCGTAAGTGATGTAACGCCGGGCGCTGCCCGGCATGCGTGAAACACAGCGGCCCCGCGAAAGCGGGGCCGTTCTGTTTTTGCCTGTCTATTCTGCGATCACTGACCCGACGCCGGCCGTCGACCTGTCAGGTGGATGTCCGGCCCGTCCGCCGGGACCGTGAGCGCCATGGATGGCGCGACCGAGCCCCCAGGAATGGGTTTACGGCGTGTCCCGGCGGACGGGCCGGTCATCCGCCCAGCGGAGTCCAACCTCCGGCGCTCGGTTATGCTCTCCCTCATGCCTTCCCCCCGGATCCACCGATGAGCGACACCCCCCGCATCGCTTTCCTGGCCAGCACCACCGAACCTGCGCAGATGGCTCGCGCGGCGATGATTTCGCGTTATGGCGATCACACGCCGGAGCAGGCCGACGTACTGTGCCCGCTGGGTGGCGACGGCTTCATGCTGCAGACCCTGCACCGGCACGGGCACCTGGGCAAGCCGGTGTTCGGCATGAAGCTGGGCACGGTCGGTTTCCTGATGAACCAGTACCGTGGCGACGATGACGTGCAGGCCCGCATTGCGCGCGCCGAACCGGCCAACCTGCGCCCGCTGGAAATGGTCGCGCTGACCGAATCGGGCACCAGTACCGGTTCGCTGGCCTACAACGATGTCTCGCTGCTGCGGCAGACCCGGCAAGCCGCGCATATCGGCATCGACCTGAACGGCCAGGAGCGCGTGGCTGAACTGATCGGCGACGGCGTGCTGGTGGCCACCCCGGCCGGCAGCACCGCCTATAACTATTCCGCGCATGGCCCGGTGCTGCCGCTGGGCTCGCACACCATCGCGCTGACGCCGTTGGCGCCCTATCGCCCACGGCGCTGGCGCGGCGCGATCCTGAAGGCGGATACCGAAGTGCGCTTCCGCGTGCTTGATCCGTACAAGCGTCCGGTCAGCGTGACCGCCGATTCGCACGAGACCCGCGACGTGGTCGAGGTGACCATCCGCGAGTCGAAGGACCGCCGCGTGACCCTGCTGTTCGACCCGGAGCACAATCTGGAAGACCGGATCCTGAGCGAACAGTTCGTTTTTTGAGGACAATAGGCGGCCGGCCATGCCGACCGCTTGAAGGACCCCCACCGATGGGCGACAACTCCCCCCGTTTGCTGACCGTCGCGGTGACCTCGCGCGCGCTGTTCGACCTCGAGGAAAGCCACGCGTTGTTCGAGAGCGATGGCGTGGCGGCCTATGCCGAGTTCCAGCGTCAGCACGAAGACGACATCCTCGGCCCGGGTGTGGCGTTCCCGGTGGTGCGCAAGCTGCTGGCGTTGAACCAGGGCGCCAGCCCGGAGAACCCGCGGGTCGAGGTCATCCTGCTGTCGCGCAACTCGGCCGATACCGGCCTGCGCATTTTCAACTCGATCCAGCACTACGGCCTGGGCATCATCCGCGCGACGTTCACCGCCGGCGAGCCGACCTGGCCCTACGTGAAGCCGTTCGGCACCGACCTGTTCCTGTCGGCCAACCCGGAATCAGTGCGCAGCGCGTTGCGCCATGGCATCGCTGCGGCCACCATCCTGCCCAAGCCGCCCGGCGAAACCGCCGCGGCGGCAGCCGATCAGATCGACATCACCCGCCCGGCCGGGCAGCTGCGCATCGCCTTCGACGGTGATGCGGTGATCTTCGGTGATGAGAGCGAGCGCATTTCGCGCGAGCAGGGCGTGGAAGCGTTTGGCCGCCACGAGCGCGAACGTGCCCGGGAACCGCTCAGTGGCGGCCCGTTCCGTGGCTTCCTGTCGGCCCTGCATACGCTGCAGGAAGTCTTCCCGGCCGGCGAAAGCGCACCGATCCGCACCGCATTGGTGACCGCACGCTCGGCACCGGCGCACGAGCGGGTGATCCGCACCCTGCGCGAGTGGGGCGTGCGCCTGGACGAGGCGCTGTTCCTCGGCGGCCGCCACAAGGGCCCGTTCCTGCAGGCGTTCGGCGCCGACATCTTCTTCGATGATTCGCAGCACAACATCGACAGCGCCCGCGAGCATGTGGCCGCCGGCCACGTACCGCACGGCGTCGCCAACGAAGGCTGAAGCCATGCCGGGTAGGTGCCGACCGTCGGTTGGCACTGCCATGCATCGGCGCCCACCAAGGTGGGCATCTACCAGAGCCGCATGCCCCGGTAGTTGCCAACCTAGGTCGGCATCGCCCTCAGGCCCCGGGTACGATCAAGGGCTGCCCGACATCCCCAGCTGCAGGTCCACCACCTTCCAGCGCAGGCCCTGCGGCTCCAGCACGACCTTCATCGGCGGCTGGCCGGGGCCGCGATCGACATCGATCACGAAGCGGTCCAGCGCTTCGAAATGATGCTCGGCATGCTTCAGCGGTCGCGCCGGCTCGGTCGGGCCGAAGGCATCGCCGCCCTGCAGTTCATTGCGGCCGCGCTTCCACAGCACGTGGCCCTGCAGCATCGCGCCGATACCGGTCGGGGTCACCATGGTGTCCACCGCGGCACCGCCTAGCTGGTCGCCCAACCCATACAGCAGGGCACCGAAGGGACTGGCCGCCACATCCGGGCCGGCCTGGCGCACCAGGTAGTCGTTGAGCTGCGCCCGCAGGCTGCTGCGCACGCGCGGGAAATCCACGTAGCGCTCCAGGCGCGCGGTGTCGCGCTGTTCAATGGCCTGGGACAGCCCGCGCACGGTCATGTAGGGGCCACCGAACCACCAGGCGGCCAAGGCCAGGACCAGCAGCACAACGAGTACAGTGAGTTTCTTCATGCCGCACAGACTGCCGCAACCGCAGCGGCATGGGGTGAAGACTCAATGACTGGGTGATCCGCGCCCATCACCGAAGGCGTTCACCAGCTGCTGGCGTTCGGCTGCGGTCAGTGCCTCAAGCCGCGTCGCCAGTACTTCGTCCAGGCTGACGGTGCGGGTGGTGCCGAGGATGCCGCTGGCCACGCCGGGATGGCCCAGGGCGTAGGCAAACGCGGTCTGGGCGGGGCGCTGGCTGCGGATGGTAGCGATGGCGTGGCGCATCCGGCGTGCACTGTGCATCAGTGCGCGGCTGCTTGGCTTGAGCCAGGCTCTGGCCAGGTACCAGGCGTCGGCCGGGCGCGGCAGGCGGGCGTGTGACGGCAGCAGATGGCCCTGCGCCAGCACGGTGCCGGCCAGCACGCCGATGCCCGCCGCGTGCAACTGGTCGATCAGCGGTTCACGGTCCTGCTGCAGGGCGTTGTAGTCCAGAAGCACCACATCGAACAGCATGGGATGGTCGATCATCCAGCACAGGGTCGACGCCGTGTGCGTATTGATGCCGGTGTGCCGGATCAGCCCGCGTTCGCGCAGTCGCTGCAGTGCGGCCAGCAGGTCATCGTTGATGTCGTGCTGGCTGGCACCGTGCAGCTGGTAGATATCGAGGTAATCCAGGCCGAGGTTGCGCAGCGAGGCTTCGCAGCTGGCGGTGATGGCGGCGGGCGAGAAATTGCGCTGCTCGGCGCCGCTGGTGCCGGCCTGGCCGGTCAGCGTGCCGCCCTTGCTGGAGATCACCAGCGACTCGCGCGGGTATCGCTTCAGCAACGGGCGCAGGATGCGGCCCAGCCGCGGCTCGGCGTGGAAACCGGAGTAGTTGTGACCGGTGTCCAACAGGTTGACGCCCTGTGCCAGTGCATGCCCGACCACGTGCGCGGCCGACTGTTCCGGGAACCGGCGATGCCCCCAGAAGCCGGAACAGCCCAGGCCCACCGGCGAAACCGCCAGGCCGGTGCGGCCCAGCGTGCGGCGTTGGTGCGCCAACGGCATCAAAATTCCAAGTCCAGTGCCGCGCACAGATAGTCGACGAACGGGCCCAGCCCTGCCAGATCCCTGCCGAGCGTGGACAGCAGGCGAGGGCCGGTCATGGTGGCGTCGTCCAGCGAGCGCCACATCACCCAGTTGCGATGCTTGAGGTCGTCGATGAACTCGAAATCGGCCGGGAAGCCGCGCGGTGGACGCACCAGTTTTTCGCTCTCCTCGAAGTCGAAGCGCTTGCGCAGCGCGGGAGCATGCGCGGCCGCCTTCCAGCTGCCCGGGTTGTCGAGGATGAAGTGGCGCACGCGGCGCTGGGTCTCCGGTTCTGGATGCCACAGGCCGGCGCCAACGAAGCTCTCGCCCGGTTGCAGGTGCACGTAGAACGAAGGCGCGGCCACTTCGCGGCGGCGCTCATGGAACAGGCGCGCACCCTGCCAGGTTTTGTACGGGGATTTGTCGTTGGAGAAGCGCGCGTCGCGGTGGATGCGGAACAGCGAGCCACCGACGCCACGGGTATCGGCGCGGAAGTGGTCGCTGATCTCCGCCAGCGCTGGCTGCAGGTCACCCAGCAGGCGCAGGAACGGCTGCCGGACGTGGTCTTCATACTGCTGGCGGTGATCGTTGAACCACGCCTTTTCGTTATGCCGCGCCAGGCTGCGCAGGAACTTGAAGCTGGCGTCCGAGAAATAGGTACTCACAAGGTCTCCTGCAGCTGCTGGCCCCAGTCGCGCAGCGCTTGCAGCAGGGCCTGGCGCCGGGTGTCATCGGGCGCTTCGGCGGCCAGTGCATCGAGCTGCTGCTGGTACTGGGGCAGGTTGAGTTCGCCCAGGCCGCCGTCTCCGAGCAGGCGCTGGCGGCGGTAATCCTGCCAGCGCTGGCGTTCAGGCGGCGCGAGGCTGTCGGGATGATTGCGCGCGCGGTAGCGGAACAGCAGTTCGGGCAGGCGCGGGTCGCGGAAGCGGCCTTCCAGCGCGGCCAGCTGTTCCGGCGCTGTGGTGCGGGCCAGCGCCAGCAGCGGCTTGTCGCCATTGCCGAGGAAGCCGTCGTACAGCGAGGCATCGACGTCGGCCACGGTGGCCGCACGGGGCTGGTTGTAGACCTGGCGCGCCTTCTCGGCCAGCTGCGGGGCGAACGCGCGCAGGCGCTCGACCTTGGCCTCGATCGCGGCCACGTCCAGGCCGAGTCGCGCGTGGTCATCGGCGCGCAGGTGGTTCCAGGCGATCAGTGCTGGCACCTTGTTCAGATGCACTTCCTTCAGTGGCACCCGCGCCGCGCCTTCGGGCAGTTCGCTGGCGCGCATGTACAGGCGCTGTGCGATCACCTCGGCCGGCAGTGCCAGCAGGTCGTCGATGTCGCCATCCAGGTCGAACACGATCACGCGGTTGCTGATGGTGGGATGCACGGCCAAGGGCAGCACCGGCGCCGCGCACAGGCGACTGGCGGGGTAGCGCATGGAAATGTGCAGCACGGGTTTCATCGCGGTCACGTCCAGCAGGCTGCCGACGAAGCGCTTGTCGCGCAGCTTCAGCGCGTACTCCCACAGCCGCGGCTGCGACTGCTTGAACAGGCGTGCCATGCCGATGGTGGCGCGCACGTCGGACAGCGCTTCGTGCGCGTCGCCTTCGCGCACGTTGTTGGCCTCGGCCAGGTGCTCGAGCTTGAACGAGGTGGCGCCGTCCTCGCGCAGCGGCCACTGGATGCCGTCCGGACGCATCGCGCGCATGAGTCGCAGCATGTCCAGCAGGTCCCAGCGCGAATTGCCGTTGCGCCACTCGCGTTCGTAGGGGTCATGGAAGTTACGGAACAGGCCGTAGCGGACGAATTCATCGTCGAAGCGCAGGGTGTTGTATCCCAGTGCGCAGGTGCCGGGGCGCGACAGCTGCTCGTTGATGCGGTCGAAGGCTTCGGCCTCGCTGATGCCCTCGGCCAGGGCCTGCTGCGGGGTGATGCCGGTGACCAGGGTGGCCATCGGCGAGGGCAGCAGGTCGTCGGCCGGGCGCACGAAGAAACTGACCGGGGTATCGATCTCGTTGAGGTCGGCGTCGGTACGGATGGCGGCGTACTGGGAGATGCGCGTGCGTCGCGGGTCCTGGCCGAAGGTTTCCAGATCGTAGAACAGGAAGCTGTCAGCCATCAGTGCGCGCCCTCCAGGATCGGCAGCTGCGCGTGGATCTGCGCTTCCAGTGCCGTCCAGTCGATGTTGTCCAGTGAGTGGTGACCTGCAGTGGCCGCCGCCAGCATCTCGCGCTGCAGTTCGGTGCGGCGCAGCGCCTCGGCGTAGGGCGTGTGCAGGAAAGTGACCATCGTGTAATGCGGTACGAAGCGGGTCGGCCAGCGCCGCTGCAGTTCCTGCTCCAGGTCGCGCTGCAGAAGGAACGCAGGATCGGCCACGCGGTCGCGCATCTCCAGGTAGTTCTCCAGCGCCATCTGCTGGATGGCACGTGCATTCGGCTTGCGCTCGGCTTCGAAGGCTTCGAACGCGCCTTCCAGGTCGTCCGCTTCCATCAGATGGCGGGCCAGAGCCACGCAATCCTCGAATGCGCAGTTCATGCCCTGGCCGTGGAACGGCACCATCGCGTGCGCAGCATCGCCGATCAGTACGGCGCGGCCCTGCTGGTGCCAGCGATCGAGCGTCAGCGTGCCAAGCAGACCGGGTGGGTGCTGTTCCCAGTCCGCGCGCAGGTTCGGGATCAACGGCAAGGTGTCGGCGAACTCCCGCGCGAACAGCGCCTCGGCCTGTACGCCGGTGTTGACCGTGGCGAAGCTGGGCTCGCCCTGGTTGGGCAGGAACAGGGTGACGGTGAAGGTGCCTTCGTGGTTGGGCAGGGCGATGCACATGTAGTGGCCGCGCGGCCAGATGTGCAGTGCGTTGCGCTCGATGCGGAAGCTGCCATCTGCGGCCGGCGGGATCTCCAGCTCCTTGTAGGAGTGGTCGAGGAAGGCTATGTCCTCTCCCAGCGGCGCACGGCGGTTCATCGCCGCGCGCAGCGCCGAGCCGGCGCCGTCCGCACCGATCAGGGTGTCGAAGCGGATGTCGTGCGGGCTGTCGTCGCGATCATCGATGAAGCGCGCGTAGCCGGCATCGAAATCGACGGTGTGCAGGCGGCGATGGAAGTGCACGGTGGCGCCGGCTTGTTCGGCCAGTTCCAGCAGCGTGGTGTTCAGGTCGCTGCGGTGGATCGACCAGATCACTTCGCTGTCATCACGGCCATAGCGCTGCAGCTGCGGTTCGCCTTCGCGCGGGTGCACCATGCGGCCGCGCATCATCACCGCGCGCGCCATCACCTCGTCTTCCACGCCGGCCTGGCGCAGCGCATTGCGCCCACGCTCGGCCAGCGCCAGGTTGATCGAGCGGCCGCTCTCGTAGTCGGCCACGCGCGGATCGCCGCGGCGCTCGTACAGGGTGATGCGCCAGCCCTGGCGTGACAGCAGGATGGCCAGCAGGGACCCGGCAAGGCCGGCACCGATAATGCTCAACGAGCGGGAAGCGTGTGCGATCAACGAACTGTCCAGCAGTAGGGGAAGGGACCGGCTTAGAGGCCGGCCCAGGCTTCCACTTCCTCGACGAAGTGGTGCACGTCCAGGTAGCGGTTGTAGAGCGGGGTGGGCGAAATACGGATCACGTCGGGTTCGCGCCAATCGCCGAGCACGCCGATGCCGCGCAGGTGTTCGAACAGTGCGCGGCCACGTTCGCGGCCCCCGATCACGCGCAGCGACAACTGGCAGCCGCGACGCTGCGGGTCGGCCGGGGTGATGATGTCCAGCACCTGCGGCAGGCGCGCGCGTACGAGTGCTTCGAGCATGCCGGTGAGTGCCAGCGATTTGCTGCGCAGCGCCTCCATGCCGGCACGCTCGAACAGCTCCAGCGAGGCACGCAGCGGTGCCAGGCCGAGGATCGGCGGGTTGCTCAGCTGCCAGCCTTCGGCGCCGATGGCCGGGGTGAACTGTGGTGCCATCTGGAAGCGGGTGGACTCTTCATGGCCCCACCAGCCGGCGAAACGCGGAAGGCTGGTGTCGCGATGGTGGCGCTCGTGCACGAAGGCGCCGGCAACCGCGCCAGGGCCGCTGTTGAGGTACTTGTAGTGGCACCACACGGCGAAGTCGGGTGCGATGTCATGCAGGCGCAGCGGCAGGTTGCCGACCGAGTGCGCCAGGTCGAAGCCGATGCGTGCGCCCTGCAGGCGGGCGGCACGGGTGATCGCATCCAGGTCGAAAGCCTGGCCGGTGCGGTACTGCACGCCGGGCCACAGCACCAGCGCCAGGCGCGGGCCGTGTTCGGCAATGGCGTGCTCGATCGCGGCCAGCGAGATCGTGCCGTTGGCCTCGTCCGGCTGCACTTCCACCAGGCACTCGGTCGGGTCGAAACCATGGAAGCGGATCTGTGCTTCCACCGCATGACGGTCGGTCGGGAATGCACCGGCCTCCATCAGGATCACCGGGCGCTCGGCCGTTGGCCGGTAGAAGCTGACCATCATCAGGTGCAGGTTCACGCTCAGCGTGTTCATCGCCACCACTTCGCTGGGCAATGCTCCGACCACGCGGGCCAGCTGCGCGCTCACCAGACGGTGGTAGGACAGCCACTGCGTCGGGCCGGTGAAGTGGCCTTCCACGGCCAGCTCGCCCCACTGCTTCATCACTTCCTGCACGGCCGCCTGTGCGCCACGCGGCTGCAGCCCCAGCGAGTTGCCGACGAAGTAGGTCTGCTCGCCGCCACCATGGCGCGGAATCAGGAATTCATTGCGCAGCGGGCGCAGCGGATCGGCGGCGTCCAGGGCGATGGCGTGGGTGCGGCTGAGCAGGTCGGACATGGTCGGGCAACAGGCTGCAACGGGGCTGCCAGTGTAGCGCTTGGCGGCGTGCCTGCCGCCGAACCTGTAGAGCCGAGCCCATGCTCGGCTGCCGGGCCACGAAGCCGAGCATGGGCTCGGCTCTACAGGGGCAGGTGCTCAGCCCGCCGCAGGCACCGGCAGCGGATCCACGTGCCCGCACTGGCTGCAGGTACGCAGCTCCAGGCTGGCGTGGTAACGCGCGAACACCTTGGGCAGATCGGTTTCGATGTTCTGCAGCGGGAAGTACTCTTCGTGCAGCTTGTGGTTGCAGTGTTCGCAATGCCAGATCACACCGTCCATCTCATGCGGCAGGCGCTTGCGCTCGACCACCAGGCCGATGCCACCGGGCGGACGCCGCGGCGAGTGCGGCACCTTTGCCGGCAGCAGGAAGATCTCGCCGGCGCGGATCGGAATGTCGCGCACCGCGCCGTCTTCCTGCACCTTCAGCACCATCTCGCCTTCGAGCTGGTAGAACCACTCCGGGCCTTCGTCGTAGTGGAAGTCGGTACGCGAGTTCGGCCCGCCCACCACCATCACAATGAAGTCGCCGTTGTCGATCATCTTGTTGCCCACCGGTGGCTTCAGCAGGTGGCGGTTTTCTTCGATCCAGGCGTGCAGGTTGATCGGCGAAGCGAGCATGGTGGTCATCCGTAAGGGATCAGTCGCGCTTGCCCTTGCGCGGAATGTAGGACAGGGCCTTTTCATACGCCGGCTGCAGCTCTTCCTGCGAACCGACGTCGATGCCCATCTCGCGCACGCGTCCGTCCTTCAGACTGTAGACCCAGCCATGCACCATCAGCTTCTGGCCGCGGGCCCAGGCGTCCTGCACGATGGTCGAGCGGCACAGGTTGGCAACCTGCTCGATCACGTTCAGTTCGCACAGGCGAGCGTGCTTGAGCTCATCGGTCTCGATCGCATCGAGGATGCCGGTGTGCTTCTGCATCACGTCGCCCACATGGCGCAGCCAGTTGTCGGCCAGGCCGACGCGGGTGTTGTGCAGGCAGGCATGCACACCGCCGCAGCCGTAGTGGCCGACGATCAGGATGTGCTTCACCTTCAGCTGGTCCACCGCGTACTGCACCACGCTCAGGCAGTTCAGGTCGGTGTGGGCGACCACGTTGGCGACGTTGCGGTGCACGAACACTTCACCCGGGGCCATGCCGATGATCTGGTTGGCCGGCACGCGCGAATCGGAGCAGCCGATCCACAGGTATTCCGGGTGCTGCTGCTTGGCCAGCTGGTGGAAGAACTCGGGGTCTTCCTTCTCGATGCGGTCGGCCCAGTCGCGGTTGTTCTGCAGCAGCTTGTGGATGTCTTTCATGTACGGGTCCCTGGCGTCGGGTGGGGGCGCGCCGCAGCCATCCGGCTGCGTCGTCGCGGGAATCTGGGGCGTTCAGTCGCTGCGGGCGGCCTGTTCGCGATGCCAGCGCATCCACTGCGCCAACTCGGTGGAAGAGGAGGTGCCGAGCTGTTCCAGTTCGGCGATCACGGCGCGCTGGTTGGCGTCGGGATGGTTCTGGCTCAGCTTGAGCTTGAGCTGCACCTGCTCGACCTGGAAACGGAAGCCGACGATGGCGCGCAGCTCCGGGCCGTGTTCGGCACGCGTGGCATCGAACTGCCAGGCCTGGCAGACACTGGCTTCGAAACGGTCGCTGATCGTACCGACCAGTTCGGCCAGCGCATCAGTGTCGTCGAAGGTCTGCAGCTGGCCACGCAGTTCGGCAGCGGCGTAGTTCCAGGTCGGCACCCGCGCCGCAGGTTCCTTGTCCGGGTACCAGCTGGCCGAGACATAGCCGTGCGGGCCGTCGACCAGCACCTTGGCCGCGCCGCTGTGGCGCGACTGCGGGTTGGCGCGGGCCCAGTGGCCGCGCAGTTCGATCTGTTCGCCGTCACGCCGGTACAGCACCGGCATCCGGGTCAGCTCCGGCAGGCCATCGCTGCCGGGGGTGAGCACGGTGACGAATGGATCGCGCGCCAGCAGGCGGTCCAGCCAGAGCAGGTCGGTCTCGGCGAAGGCGCGCGGGGTGAACATGCTGGGTTCAGGCGCGCCCGCCCAGCGACTGGATCATGCGGCCACGCAGGCCCTCGTCGCTGTCGGCCTGCGGCGGCTGCACTTCGTGCAGGCTGAAGCCGCGCACCAGCGCGTCTTCTTCGTCCAGGCCGTCGTACTCGACGAACTCGGCGTCGAACAGCTGCGAACGGGCGGTGTCTTCGCTGTCATAGCTCAGCGTGTTGCCATCGCTGTCGAGCACTTCGGCGGTGCCGGCCGGGCGCACGCGCAGGCGCGCCCAGATCAGGGTGTTGCCGAGGCTGGCCAGCCACCAGCTGTCGCGCGAGGCGGTGAGGTCATTCATGGGTGTGTTACCAGAGCGAGACCAGCCAGAGCAGGGCGGCCATGCCCAGTCCGGCCAGCAGGGTCAGCAGCGATACCCAGGCCGGCGTCGCCAGCCCGGACAGCGAGCGGTCCGGCTGCTTGCGATAGTCGCGGCGCAGCAGCCAGGCCAGGGCATCGGGCTTGAGGAAGGCGCCGCTGCCGAAGCGCTCGGCGAGCGCCGGATGGCGGTCGCGCACATGCACCAGGGTCAGCGGCCAGAAGATCACGAAGGCACTGAACCCGGCCACTGCAACGCCGACGAAACAGAGGGCGAAGAACAGGGTCATGGGGCAGTACCTCCGTGGTCGTGTGGGGCTTAGAAGTCCGCGCTGCCGGGGGCGCGCGGGTAGGGGATCGCATCGCGGATGTTGGACAGCCCGCAGACGTAGACCACCAGGCGCTCGAAGCCCAAGCCGAAGCCGGCGTGCGGCACCGAACCATAGCGGCGGAAATCGCGGTACCAGCTGTAGTGCTCGCGATCCAGGCCGAACTGGGCCATGCGCGCATCCAGCACGTCCAGGCGCTCTTCGCGCTGGCTGCCGCCGATGATCTCGCCGATGCCCGGGGCCAGCACGTCCATCGCGGCGACGGTCTTGCCGTCGTCGTTCAGGCGCATGTAGAAGGCCTTGATGTGCTCCGGATAGTTGGTCACCACCACCGGGCGGCCGACGTGTTCCTCGGTCAGCCAGCGCTCGTGCTCGGTCTGCAGGTCCAGGCCCCATTCGACCGGGAAGTCGAACTTCCTGCCGGACTTCTGCAGCAGGGTGACCGCATCGGTGTAGTCGATGCGCTCGAACGGTGCGTTGATGAAGTCTTCCAGCTTGGTGATTGCGTTCTTGTCCACGCGCTCGGCGATGAAGGCCAGGTCGTCGCCGCGCTCGTTCAGCACCGCGCGGAACAGGTACTTCAGGAACTCTTCGGCCAGGCGTGCGTCTTCAGCCAGGTCGGCGAAGGCGATTTCCGGCTCGATCATCCAGAATTCCGCCAGGTGGCGGGTGGTGTGGCTGTTCTCGGCGCGGAAGGTCGGGCCGAAGGTGTAGACCTTGCTCAGCGCCAGGCAGTAAGCCTCGACGTTCAGCTGGCCGGACACGGTCAGGAAGGTTTCCTTGCCGAAGAAGTCACGGCTGAAATCGATCGCGCCCCTCTCATCGCGCGGCAGGTTCACCATGTCCAGGGTGGACACGCGGAACATCTGGCCGGCGCCTTCGGCGTCGGAGGTGGTGATGATCGGGGTGCTGATCCAGTTGAAGCCGTTCTCGTGGAAGAAGCGGTGCACGGCCTGGGCCAGGCAGTTGCGGATGCGGGTGACCGCACCGAACAGGTTGGTGCGCGGGCGCAGGTGTGCCACTTCGCGCAGGAACTCCGGCGACATCGGCTTGGGCTGGATCGGGTAGGTGAGCGGGTCTTCGACCCAGCCGACCACTTCCAGTGCGCTGGCCTGGATCTCGAACGACTGGCCCTTGCCCTGCGACTTCACCAGGGTGCCGGTGGCGATGACCGAGCAGCCGCTGGTCAGGCGCTTGATCTCGTCGAAGTTGGCCAGGGTGTCGTTGGCCACGACCTGGATCGGGGCGAAGCAGGAGCCGTCGCTCACATTCACGAAGGCCAGATTCGCTGAACCGCGCACCGTGCGCACCCATCCGCGTACCGTGACTTCGCCGCCTTCCGGGATCTTCCCGGCAAGCGCATGTTCAACGCTGACCACCGTCATGACTTGAATCCTCTGCTGATCGACTCGATCTGTGAACACGGGAGTTTACCGGTTGCAGCGTTCTGCTTGCGAGGCATTTTTCGCGGCAACGGCTCCTTATAATGTCCCCGTACCTCTGGAGTAGCCCCATGGCCGTCAGCCTGACCCCCATTGCCTTCGAGCGCGTGCAGCGCTTCGTCGCCCAGACCCCCGGCGCGCTGGGCCTGCGTTTCGGCGTGACCAAGACCGGTTGCTCCGGCTGGGGTCACATCACCGACCTGGCCCGCGACGAGCGCGAGGGCGATACCGTGTTCGACCAGGACGGCGTGAAGATCTACGTCGACGCCAAGAGCCTGGCGCTGGTGGACGGCACCGTGATCGACTTCGGCAAGCACGGCCTGAGCGAGACGTTCACGTTCAGCAACCCGAACGCCACCGCCGAGTGTGGCTGCGGTGAAAGCTTCACCACCGACGCCGACAAGGCCTGACGGCCGGCCGCCGGGCATGGCCCGGCGCTACCCGCCTGGTGGGTGCCGACCTTGATCGGCACCGGGGCAGGGCACCCCGGTTCAGCATGTCGGGTACCCCCGGTTGCCCATCCTCCCCATCTGCGCCATAATGCGCGGCTTCCTGCCTACCCGGCGGGAACCCTTGCCCCACCGCGGTCTCAACGGCGGGGGGCTGTCCGGCCGCAAGGCCACATCCGAAAGGTAGAAAAAACATGAGTCGTCATTACGAAATCGTGTTCATGGTCCACCCGGACCAGAGCGAGCAGGTCCCGGCCATGATCGAGCGCTACAAGTCGCTGGTCGAGAACGGCAACGGCACCATCCACCGTCTGGAAGACTGGGGCCGCCGCCAGCTGGCGTACCCGATCCAGAACCTGGTGAAGGCCCACTACGTGCTGATGAACATCGAAGCCGACCAGGCCGTTCTGAACGAACTGACCGAGAGCTTCCGCTTCAACGACGCCGTGCTGCGCAACCTGGTCATCAAGCGTGACGAGGCTGACACCGAGCAGTCGCTGATCATGAAGAGCAAGGACGAGAAGGGTGACAAGCCGGAGCGCGGTGAGCGCCGTCGTCGTGACGACGAAGAAGGCGAGTCCACCACCACCGCTGACAACGAAGCCGGCGACGACGCCGCTTCTGCCGCCTAAGGAGCCTTCCCATGTCCAAGTTCTTCCGTCGCCGCAAGTTCTGCAAGTTCACGGCTGAAGGTGTGAAGGAGATCGACTACAAGGATCTCAACACCCTGCGCCAGTACCTGACCGAGAACGGCAAGATCGTGCCGAGCCGCGTCACCGGTACCAAGTCGAAGTACCAGCGCCAGCTGGCGACCGCCGTCAAGCGCGCTCGCTTCCTGGCCCTGATCCCGTACACCGACAACCACGACGTCTGATGCCCGGCGGGGCGGCCCGGTGCCGCCCCCGCTGTGCCAGCTATTCGGACAGCCTTTGTTGCGGGGCATCGCCTCGCTAACGAATAACTCATCTGGAGCAATACCATGCAGCTGATCCTCCTGCAGAAAGTCACCAACCTCGGCAACCTGGGCGACCTGGTCGACGTGAAGCCGGGCTACGGCCGTAACTTCCTCGTGCCGCAGGGCAAGGCCGTGCCGGCCACCGAGAGCAACAAGGCCGAGTTCGAAGCCAAGCGCGCCGAGTACGAAGCCAAGGCCCAGGCCATCCACGCCGAAGCTGACGCCCGCAAGGCCAAGCTGGACGGCGCGAGCGTGACCATCCCGGCCAACGCTTCGACCGAAGGCAAGCTGTACGGCTCGGTCGGCGCCCGCGAAATCGCCGATGCCTTCACCGCTGCCGGCCTGCCGGTCAGCAAGAGCGAAGTCATCCTGGGCGAAGGCGCCTTCCGCAACATCGGCGAGTACGACGTGCTGATCCACCTGCACGCCGACGTCGAGACCACCGTCAAGGTTGTCGTCGTCGCCGAAGCCTGATCCCACGCCGCAAGGCCTGGCATCACCGCAGAACGGGCGCCCGCAAGGGTGCCCGTTTTGTTTTATGGCTCCGTTTCGTGGTGTCGGGCCACCTCTGGCCGACGGGGTGGGGCTGGACAATGTTCCACGCCCATTCGTAGAACACGGCCACATCGGTATACTCAGGGCGTCACACCCGTTCCACGGGCATCGATCCCAACAGGATCAATGGCTTGGAGGGTAAACGCAGGCCGCTTGCCGGCCCCAGTCCGGAACCCCTATGCGTCTTTCCACGATCAAGCTGTCCGGCTTCAAGTCGTTCGTCGATCCGACCACCCTGCACCTGCCGACCAACATGACCGGCGTGGTGGGGCCCAATGGTTGCGGCAAGTCGAACATCATCGACGCCGTGCGCTGGGTCATGGGCGAGAGCTCGGCCAGCCGCCTGCGTGGCGACTCGCTGACCGACGTGATCTTCTCCGGGTCCAACGCGCGCAAGCCGGTCTCGCAGGCCACGGTCGAGCTGATCTTCGACAACTCCGACCACACGATCTCGGGCGAGTACGCCTCGTTCAACGAAATCTCGGTCAAGCGCACGGTCAGCCGCGACGGCACCAGCAATTACTACCTCAACGGCACCAAGTGCCGCCGCCGCGACATCACCGATCTGTTCCTCGGCACCGGCCTGGGCCCGCGCAGCTACTCGATCATCGAGCAGGGCATGATCAGCCAGATCATCGAGGCACGCCCGGAAGACCTGCGCGTCTACCTGGAAGAGGCGGCCGGCATCTCCAAATACAAGGAGCGCCGCAAGGAGACCGAGACCCGCATCCGCCACACCCGCGAGAACCTGGACCGGCTGGGCGACCTGCGCGACGAGATCAGCAAGCAGCTGGAGCACCTCAAGCGCCAGGCCAAGCAGGCCGAGCAGTACCAGGCGCTGCAGGAAGAGCGCCGGGTCAAGGATGCCGAATGGAAGGCGCTGGAATTCCGTGGCCTCGACGGGCGCCTGTCGAAGCTGCGCGAAGGGCTGTCGCAGGAAGAAACCAGGTTGCAACAGCTGATCGCTGACCAGCGTGATGCCGAGGCCCGCATCGAGACCTCGCGGGTACGCCGCGAAGAGGCCGCCGATGCGCTCAACACCGCGCAGGCGGCGGTCTACCAGGTCGGCAGCACGCTGGCGCGCCTGGAACAGCAGATCCAGCACCAGCGCGAGCTGTCGCAGCGCCTGCACAAGGCGCGCGATGAAACCCAGCAGGCGCTGGCTGAACTGGGCCAGCACATCAGCGGCGACGAGGCCAAACTGAGGGTGCTGCGCGAGGCGGTGGAGGCCGCCACTCCGCAGCTGGAAGCACTGCAGGAAGAAAACGAGATCAAGCAGGAAAGCCTGCGTGAGGCTGAAGAGCGGCTGGCCAGCTGGCAGCAGCGCTGGGAACAGCACACCTCGCAGAGTTCGGAAGCCTCGCGCGCCGGCGATGTCGAGCGCACGCGCGTGGACTACCTGGACAAGCAGATCCTCGACGCCGACCGGCGTCGCGAGGCCCTGGCCGCCGAACGCGCAGGCCTGGACGTGGACGCGCTGGAAGAAGCCTTCGAGCAGCTGCACCTGCAGCACGACACGCAGAAGGCCGCGCTGGATGAACTGAGCGAAGACGTCGAGCTGCGCAAGCAGGGCGTGGCGGCCGTGCAGGAACAGCAGCGGAATGGCCAGAACGAACTGGCCGAACTGCGCAAGCAGGCCAACGGCCTGCGTGGCCGCCTGGCCTCGCTGGAAACCCTGCAGCAGGCCGCGCTGGGCCAGGAGCAGGGCGCGGCCGTGGCCTGGCTGAAGGCGCGTGGGCTGGATTCGGCGGCGCGTGTCGGCGAACGCCTGGATGTCGATGCCGGTTGGGAAAACGCGGTGGAAAGCGCGCTGGGCCAGTTGATCGAAGGCGTGCTGGTCGATGACCCGGCCAGCCTGGTCGACGCGCTGGGCGAACTGGGCGAGGGCCACATTGCACTGGTCGCCAACGATGGCGCGGACCTGAAGGTCGCGCCGACCTCGCTGGCTGCACGCGTGCGTGGCCCGGCAGCGATCCGGCGCCTGCTGGCGCACCTGCACGGTGCCAGGGATCTGGCCGAAGCCAAGGCGCTGCAGGCCAGCCTTCCGGAAGGCGATTCGATCATCACCCAAAGTGGCGAGCGCCTGGGTCAGGGCTGGCTGCGCGTATCGCGTTCCGGTGCGGCCCAGCAGGGCGCGCTGCTGCGCGAACGTGAGATCAACGAACTGCGTGAGCAGATCGAGCAGCTGCAGGACCGCGAGGCCGAGCTGGAGGAACAGCTGGCAGGCTTCCGTGAGCAGTTGCAGGCCGCCGAACAGCAGCGCGAAGACGCGCAGCGTGCGCTGTACCAGGCCCATCGCGCGGTCTCTGAACTGGCCGGCCAGCTGCAGGGCCAGCAGGGCAAGGTGGAGGCCGCGCGCACGCGCATCGACCGCATCGAAGGTGAGCTGAAGCAGCTGCAGGACACGCTGGAAGCCAACAACGAGCAGGCGCGTGAGGCGCGCTCGCGGTTGGAGAACGCGGTCAGCAGCATGGGCGACCTGGAATCGACCCGGCAGCGGCTGGAGGGCGAGCGCCGCCAGCTGACCGAGGCCCGCGACCTGGCCCGCGACGCTGCACGTGCGGTGCGCGAGCGGTCGCACTCGCTGGCCCTGACCCTGGAATCGCAGCGGGCACAGCTGGCCTCGTTGAGCCAGGCGTTGGAGCGCATGGGTACCCAGCGCGGGCAGTTGGATTCGCGCTTGGGCGAACTGCATTCGCAGCTGGATGAAGGTGATTCGCCGGTCGAAGCGCTGCAGGCCGAACATCAGAATGCACTGGAAGAGCGCGTGCGCGCCGATCGCGTGCTGACCGAGGCGCGCACGTTGCTGGACGGCATCGATGCCGAACTGCGCAACTACGAACAGACCCGCCACCAGCGCGACGAACAGGCGCTGGCCCAGCGCGAACGCATTTCGCAGCGCAAGCTGGACCAGCAGGCGCTGGTGCTCAGCGCGGAGACCCTGCAGGGGGCGGTGGAGAAGGCCGGTTTCGTACTGCAGGACGTGCTCAATGCGCTGCCCGAGGATGCCCGCCTGGGCGACTGGGAGCAGGCCGTGCACCAGATCGATGGCCGCATGCGCCGGCTGGAGCCGGTCAATCTGGCTGCCATCCACGAGTACGGTGAGGCGTCGCAGCGCTCGGACTACCTGGATTCGCAGCACACCGACCTGACCACGGCGCTGGAAACCCTGGAAGATGCGATCCGCAAGATCGACCGCGAGACCCGTGGCCGCTTCAAGGACACCTTCGACCGCGTCAACGCCGGCGTGCAGGCGCTGTACCCGCGCCTGTTCGGCGGTGGCCACGCCTACCTGGAGCTGACCGGTGAAGACCTGCTCGACACCGGTGTGACCATCATGGCGCGCCCGCCGGGCAAGCGCGTGTCCAGCATCTCGCTGCTGTCCGGCGGCGAAAAGGCGATGACTGCGGTGGCGCTGGTGTTCGCCATCTTCCAGCTGAATCCAGCACCGTTCTGCCTGCTGGACGAGGTGGATGCGCCGCTGGACGAAGCCAACGTCGGCCGCCTGGCCAACATGGTCAAGGAAATGAGCGAGAAGGTGCAGTTCCTGTTCGTCAGCCACAACAAGGCGACGATGGAGGCCGCGCACCAGCTGTCGGGCGTGACCATGCGCGAGCCGGGCGTCAGCCGCCTGGTCAGCGTGGACTTGGAAGAAGCCGCGCGATTGGCGGGCGCGGCCTGACGTGCCATCCTAGTTACCTGAATGAACTAGCCGGAGAACCTATCGAATGTCCGACACGGCACTGTTGCGCATCGGCATCCTGGCCGCCGGCCTGCTGTTGATCGCCGCGATCTTCCTGTTTGGCCGTCCGAAGAAGAAGCCCCAGGGCCGCCGCGTGGAAAGCGCGGAACCGAACAGCGGCGAGCGCCGCGAGCCGGTGCTGGGCGAAGACGGCGTCACCGTGGCCGATGGCCGCGTCGAACCGGGCATGGGCACGGAAGGTGAGCAGGCCGAACTCGGCCTGGGCGAAACCGATCCGGGCGCCAGCGACCTCGGCAAGCGCGCCACCCAGGACTTCGACAAGATCGTCTCGCTGTTCGTGGCCGCTCGGGCCGGCGAACAGCTGCGTGGCGAAGACATCGTGGTGGCGGCCGAAAAGACCGGCCTGGTGTTCGGCCACATGAACGTGTTCCACCGCCTGGTGGAAGGCCACCCCGAGCGCGGCCCGATCTTCTCGATGGCCAGCATCATGAAGCCGGGCAGCTTCGACATGGCCAACATCCGTGCCATGGAGACCCCGGCCATCGCCTTCTTCCTGACCCTGCCGGCGCCGCTGACCGCGCTGGATGCCTGGGAGAAAATGCTGCCGACCGTGCAGCGCATGGCCGAGCTGCTGGATGGCGTTGTGCTGGATGACAGCCGCAACGCCCTGGGGCGCCAGCGCATCGCGCACATCCGTGACGAGCTGCGCGCCTATGACCGTCAGCACCAGGCTCCGCCGTTGACCAAGACCCCGCGCTGGTAAGCGGCATGGCGTGCCGACCAACGGTCGGCACCCACAACAGTAGATCCGCGCCAAGCGTGGATGGGGCGAACCAAGGTTCGCCCCCACCAACAGGGTCAGGCCGGTACGCCGGCCACCTTCGCGAACGCATTGCGGAACGCGGCCATCTCCTCTTCGGTGCCGACGGTCACGCGCACGCGCTGTGGCCAGATCGGCCAGCTTCGCCCGATCACCACGCCGTTGTCGGCCATTGCCTTGGCGAACGCGCTGCCATCGCGCTGGACGTCGACCACGAAGCAGTTCGCTTCCGAGCGCACGCAGCTGAAACCACGCTTGCCCAACCACGCGATGGTGGCCTGCCGCACCTTGGCATTCTGCAGGCGGCGCTGAGGAATCAACTGCGGATCGCGCAGGCTGGCCAGTGCAGCGGCCAGTGCCGGCACGGGCAGCGGGTTGTCGCCCAGGCTGGCCAGTTCGCGCAGGCGGTCGGGATGCGCGGCCGCCACGCCCAGTCGCAGGCCGGCCATGCCATAAAGCTTGGAGAACGTGCGCAACACGATCAGGTCGTCGCGCTGCGCCACCTGCGCGATCAGGCTCGGCTGCTCGCTGTACTGCAGGTAAGCCTCGTCCAGCAGCACGCGGGTGGAGGCGGGCTTGTGGGCCAGCAGCCAGGCAAGCTCATCCGGTGGGCTGATCGAGCCGGTCGGGTTGTTCGGGTTGCACACATACAGCAGTCCGGTCGGGCGTGCATGCGCGGCGGCAACCATTGCACGCAGGTCATGTGCGCCGTCGTCGCGCAGCGGCACTTTCTGCACGTGGGCACCGTGTGCGGCGGCGACCTCGCCCAGCGTCTCGAAGGTCGGGTCGGCGACTACCAGTCCCGCCAGCGGGCCGGTCCATAGCACGGCGGCACGGTTCAGTGGTTCGCTGGAACCCGGATATAACCGCACGTGATCAGCCGGAATGCGTGCCTGTTCGATGAAGGCGTCGCGCACCTGTCCGGCCAGTGCGAAACGGTAGCGGCCGCAACCGGCGATGCTGTCGCGTGCCGCCTGCTGGGCTGCGGGCGAGGGGCCGTAGGGGCATTCGTTGAAATTCAGCAGCACCGCACCTTCGGCGGGGGCGAGGGCGGCGGCGGCGGCTGTCGCGGGTTGGGCATGGCCGAGCTGCGGCAGCCCGCTGCCGGCGACGGCGAGGCCAGCACCGGCCAGTTGCAGGAAGCGTCGACGGGAAGCGGGCAGGGGCACGGGCAGGATTCCGAAGGGCAGACCGTCGCACGCTAGCGCCGGTGAGGGTGGGCGGCAAGCTGCATTTGCAGCGTCGAGCCGTGCTCGACTACAGACGTGCCAACCAAGGTTGGCACCTGCCAGAGCGGAGGGGGGGGCAGTCGAGCATGGCTCGACGCTACAAAAGCGGGGCCGTTACCGGGCCTGACGGCCGGGCGCGGTAGAATTCCCGGCCATCCCAGAACCACCGGATCCCGATGAGCCCCAGCCCAGCCGAACGCGCCGAAGACCTCCGCCGGCAGATCGCCCAGGCCAACCGCGCCTACCACGAGCTGGACGCGCCGGAGATCCCTGACGTCGACTACGACCGGATGGTGCGCGAGCTGGAAGCGCTGGAGCGCGAGCACCCGGAACTGGCCCGTGCCGACAGCCCGACCCAGCAGGTCGGTGCGCGGCCCTCCGGCCGTTTCCCGGAGGTGCGCCACGCGGTACCGATGTTGTCGCTGTCCAATGCCTTCAGCGATGAAGAAGTGGCCGATTTCGTGCGCCGCATCGATGAGCGCCTGGGTCGTCGCAGCCTGCGGTTCTCGGCCGAGCCGAAGATGGACGGCCTGGCGATCAGCCTGCGCTACGAAGAGGGTCATTTCGTGCTCGGCGCGACCCGTGGCGATGGCAGTACCGGCGAGGACGTGACCGCCAACCTGCGCGAGATCGGTGACATTCCCAAGCGCCTGCACGGCAAGGACTGGCCGGATGTGCTGGAGGTACGCGGCGAGGTCTACATGGCGCGCGCCGATTTCGAGGCCTACAACGAACGTGCACGCCAGCACGGTGGCAAGGTGCTGGCCAATCCGCGCAACGCCGCGGCCGGCTCGCTGCGCCAGCTCGATCCGAAGATCAGTGCGCAGCGCAGGCTGAGTTTCTTCGCCTACGGCACCGGCGAAGTGCAGGGCGGCGAACTGCCGGACACCCATTCGGGCACCCTGGCCCAGCTCGGTACCTGGGGCTTCCCGGTCAGTGAGCTGTGCAAGGTGGTGGACGGCACCGACGGCCTGCTCGGCTACTACCGCGACATCGGTGAGCGCCGTGATGGCCTGCCGTTCGATATCGATGGCGTGGTCTACAAGCTCGATGACCGTGCGGGTCAGCAGGCGATGGGCTTCGTCTCTCGCGCGCCACGCTGGGCCATCGCGCACAAATTCCCGGCGCAGGAACAGAGCACCACGGTGGAGGCGATCGAGATCCAGATCGGCCGCACCGGTGCGGCCACACCGGTCGCGCGCCTGGCGCCGGTGGCCGTGGCCGGCGTGATCGTGTCCAACGCCACGCTGCACAACGCCGACCAGATTGCACGCCTGGATGTGCGCGTCGGCGACAGCGTGATCGTGCGGCGTGCTGGCGATGTCATTCCCGAAGTGGTCAGCGTCATCCTCGACCGCCGCCCGCAGGGCACGGCGCCGTGGCAGATGCCGACGCGCTGCCCGGTCTGTGGCTCGGAGATCGTGCGTGAGGAGGGGGCAGCGGCGTGGCGTTGTTCGGGCGAACTGTCCTGCCCGGCGCAGCGCAAGGAAGCCATCGCCCATTTCGCCTCGCGCCGCGCGATGGACATCGATGGCCTGGGTGACAAGTACATCGAAACCCTGGTCGACGCCGGCATCGTCAAGAGCGTGGCCGACCTGTACCGCCTCAGCCGTGACCAGCTGCTGCACCTGAAACTGGTACTGGACGCCGAGGATCCGTCAGCACTGGCCGCTGCGCTGAAGCTGCACCTGCCCGCCGAGGGCAGTGGTGCGGTGCTCAATGCGGTGCTGAAGCTGGACGGCAACGATCCGGGCTGGCGTGCGCGGGCGCTGGTGCAGCCGGCCAGCTTCGAATGGAACACGAAGAAGATCGCCACCAAGTGGGCCGACAACCTGATCGCGGCGATCGACGCCAGTCGTGATGCCACGCTGGAGCGCCTGCTGTTCGCGCTCGGCATCGAGCATGTGGGCGAAAGCACGGCCAAGGCGCTGGCGCAGTGGTTCGGTGACCTGGAGCTGATCCGCCATCTGCCGTGGCCGTTGTTCAAGCGTGTGCCGGACATCGGTGGCGAAGTGGCGCGCTCGCTCGGCCATTTCTTCGAGCAGCAGGGCAACCAGCAGGCCATCGATGACCTGTTGCAGGTTGGCCAGGTGCGCATCAGCGATGTGCACGCGCCCAGTGCCAAGCTGCGCGAGGGCCTGGATCTGGCGCAGCTGCTGGTCGAGTCGGAGATCCCCGGCATTACCCGCCTGCGCGCGGAAAAGCTGGTGGCTGCGCTGCCTGGCGCGCAGGCGGTGCTCGACGCCGAGCATGGCCAGTTCGTCAACGCCGGCCTACCGGACGACACTGCGCGCGGTCTAGCGGAGTGGCTGGACGCCGAAGGCCATGGCGCGATGCTGTTGGCCGCCGAGAAGGCGATGCAGCAGATCCTGGCCAAGGCGCCGGCGCTGGCCGAGATCGTTGCGGGCCCGCTGGACGGGCAGACCGTGGTACTGACCGGCACCCTGGCGCAGCTCACCCGCGATGCCGCCAAGGAGCGCCTGGAGGCGCTGGGCGCCAAGGTCTCCGGCAGCGTCTCGAAGAAGACCAGCTTTGTGGTGGCCGGTACCGAGGCAGGCTCCAAGCTGGACAAGGCACAGTCGCTGGGCGTGCCGGTGTGGGACGAAGACCGCCTGCTGGCCTATCTTGCCGAACACGAATGATGACCCCGCCGGGTGCCCCTGCGCCCGGCATGAAAGACAAAGGAACACCGATGCAGACCGCCCCGCTGGATTTCCGCCTGGCCACCCGAGCTGACGAGGGGCAGTTGATCGCGCTGATGCGCGAGTTCTACGCCGAAGACAGGATCGACTTCGATGACGCGCGCGTGCGTCGCGGTGTGGATGCGCTGCTGGCTGACCCGCGCAATGGCGAAGTACTGCTGTGGCTGGACGAGGCGGGCGAGGTGGTCGGCTACGCAGTGATCGCGATGGGCTTCAGCCTGGAGCAGGGCGGCCACTTCATGCTGCTGGACGAGCTGTACCTGAGCCATCGCGCGCGCGGTCGTGGCCGCGGCAAGCAGGCGCTGGCCATCTGCGAACAGCGCGCACGGGGTCGTGGCGTCAGTCGCCTGCGCCTGGAAGTGAACCACCACAACGAACTGGCCCGGCGCCTGTACCTGGCCAGCGGCTACATCGATGACACCCGCGATCTGCTGACTCTGCCGCTGGACCACCCGCGCCCGGAGGGCATCCTGTGAGCGAGGCCCTGCTGCGCATGCTGCAGCAGCGCGCCGCGCTCAATGCGCTGGTGCGCCGCTTCTTCGCCGAGCGCGATGTGCTGGAGGTCGAGACGCCGATCCTGTCGGTGGCCGGCAACACCGAGCCGAACATCGACAGCTTCCATACCGATTTCACCGGCCATGTCGATGCCGGCGGACGCCGCCGCTGGCTGCGCACCTCGCCGGAGTATCCGCTCAAGCGCCTGCTGGCGGCGGGCGTGGGTGACTGCTACGAACTGGGCCGGGTGTTCCGCAATGGCGAGGCGGGCGGCCGCCACAATCCGGAATTCACCATGCTGGAGTGGTACCGGGTCGGTTGGGACCACCATCGCCTGGTGCAGGAAACCGCCGAGCTGGTTGGCCAGGCGCTGGCCCTGGTCGGGCGCAGTGCGACGCTGCGTGTGCTCAGCTACCGCGAGCTGTTCCAGCAGTACGTGGGCGTGGATCCGTTCGATGCCGATGAGGCTGCGCTGCGTGCCGCGCTGGGCGAGGTGCACATCGACCTGGTCGGGCTGACCCGCGATGACTGGCTGGATCTGCTGATGACCCATCATATCCAGCCGCACTTCGATGACACAGTGATGACCGTGGTCCATGACTGGCCCGCCAGCCAAGCCGCACTGGCACGCATCCGTGCCGGCGCGCCGCCGCTGGCGGAGCGTTTCGAGCTGTACCTGGGGGCAGTGGAACTGGCCAACGGCTATCACGAACTGAACGACGCCCACGAGCAGCGTGCGCGTTTCCAGCGCGACCTGCAGCGCCGCCATGAGCGCGGCCAGGTGCAGCCGGCGCTGGACGAAGCATTGCTGGCCGCATTGCCCTCGATGCCTGCCTGCGCCGGCGTGGCGGTGGGTGTTGATCGGTTGCTGATGGCGATGAACCGCACGCCGCATATCGCCGATGTGCTGGCCTACGACTTTGCCCACGCGTGAGCGCGGTGCGCACGTTCCTGAACATCGAAGACTGAACGGAATTCCGCGTTTCTGCGCTTGCTTCGGTAAGCAGGATGATGCTCTTATCACGGCAGATGCCGGACACTGGCACGCAGTTCATCCATTCCTGCTGGGGAAGGCTTTGGTCAAGTGGTTTGCGGTTGTCGCTGCACCGGTGTACTCCATCGCGCTCTGGGGTGCCTGGCTGCCGTCATCGGCGTCGGCCCAGCAGGCGGGCTATGACGGCGAAGTGGTGACCTGCGAATCGCGCGACATGGGCTGGGTGCATTGCGATATCGACGTCAGCAATGGCATCGACCTTGTGCGCCAGCTGTCCAGCAACAGCTGCATCCGAGGCAGCGAGTGGGGCACCGACCGCAGTGGCGTGTGGGTCACCCTGGGCTGCCGGGCCGAGTTCCGTGCGCGTCGAGCGCAAGGTGCAGCGCCTGCGGCAACGGAAGGCAAGCGCCTGGTCCGCCGTGTGGTGCGCTGCGAATCCAATGGCCGCCCGCAGAGTTGCCCGGTGCGCCTGGACGGGGCGCCGGTGCGCCTGCTGCGCCAGCTCTCGGTGCTGCCGTGCCGCGAAGGGCAGGGCTGGGGCTACAAGCGCAATGAAGTCTGGACCAGCCGTGGTTGCCAGGGCGATTTCGAAGTGGCGGACGAGGACGGCCGTTTTGTCGACGTGCCGCGCCGCCTGACCTGCGAGTCGAAGTCGAAGAAGCGCCGCTTCTGTGGCGCGAGCATTTCGGTCGGCGCCGTCGTCACCGAACAGTTGTCCAGCACCCCGTGCGAGGAAGGCAACACCTGGGGCTGGAACCGCAACGGGATCTGGGTGGACGGCGGCTGCCGCGCCGAATTCTCGGTGAATTGAGCCGGGGCAGGCTCCAACCGCGCGGGGCGTGGCCCTACAATGGGGCCATGAACACTGCCTCCGACATCGACTACGCCCGTTACGACCACATCCGCCCGATCCTCTGGACCGGCGATGCCCTGCAACTGCTGGACCAGCGCAAGCTGCCGTTCGTGGTCGAGCACGTGGTCTGCCATGACAGTGACGAGGTTGCCGCCGCCATCCACGCGCTGACCGTGCGTGGCGCGCCGGCCATCGGCATTGCTGCGGCCTGGGGCGTGGTGCTGGCCGCACGTGACGTGCAGGCCGCTGATGGCGCGCATGCGCTGCAGCAGCTGGAGCCGGCGCTGCAGCGCTTGAACGCGTCGCGCCCGACCGCTGTCAACCTGGCCTGGGCGCTGGCGCGCATGCGCCGCTGCCTGAACGCCGCTGGCGCCGACTGGAAGGCCGCGCTGGAAGCGGAGGCGCAGGCCATCGCCGAGGAAGACCTGGCGGCCAACCGCCACATGGGCGCGCTGGGCGCCGGCCTGATCGAGGCCGGCAGCGGCGTGCTGACCCATTGCAACACCGGCTCGCTGGCCACCGCCGGCTTCGGTACCGCGTTGGGCGTGATCCGTGCCGGCATGGCCCAGCACCGCATTGCCCGCGTGTTCGCCGGCGAGACCCGGCCGTGGCTGCAGGGCGCGCGCCTGACGGTGTGGGAGCTGCAGCAGGATGGCATCGACGCCACCCTGATTGCCGATTCGGCCGCCTCGCACCTGATGAAGACCGGTGCTGTGCAGTGGGTGATCGTGGGTGCGGACCGCATCTGCGCCAATGGCGATACCGCCAACAAGATCGGTACCTACCAGCTGGCCATTGCCGCGCGCCACCACGGCGTGAAGTTCATGGTCGTGGCGCCGTCCTCGACGGTGGACATGGAAACTGTGGACGGCAGCCAGATCGAGATCGAGCAGCGCGATCCGGGCGAGCTGTACGGCGTGGGCGGTACCCGCACCGTGGCCGAGGGCATCGCCGCCTGGAACCCGGTGTTCGACGTCACTCCGGGCGAGCTGATCGATGCCATCGTGACCGAGCGCGGGGTGATCCTGAACCCGACCGCCGACAACATGCGCGCCGCCTTCGGCGGCTGAGGCGGGCAGGGTCGCGGATGTCTGGAGAGCCGAGCCCACGCTCGGCTCAGCCAGCGAATCCGCCGCAGCCGAGCATGGGCTCGGCGCTACAGGGGCGGTATGGGGCCCTAAGTTCCTGATTTGTGCCGGTAAAATCCCCGTAAAGGGAGGCGGAAAACGGCCTGTTGTGGTAGTATCCACAGGTTGAATCGAGGTTCCGGCACGACCCCCTCCCGCAGAGGGCTGCGCCGGACTGGACCGCTACCAGACAACGGAACCCGAATGGCAGAAACCGCCAAGGAAATCATCCAGGTCAACCTGGAAGACGAGATGCGCAAGAGCTACCTCGATTACGCCATGAGCGTGATCGTGGGCCGCGCGCTCCCGGATGCGCGCGACGGCCTCAAGCCGGTGCATCGCCGCGTGCTGTTCGCGATGAATGAACTGAACGCGCACAGCAACAAGCCCTACTTCAAGTCGGCGCGTATCGTCGGTGACGTCATCGGTAAGTACCATCCGCATGGCGATCAGTCGGTGTACGACACGCTGGTGCGCCTGGCACAGCCGTTCTCGCTGCGCTACATGCTGGTCGATGGCCAGGGTAACTTCGGCTCCATCGATGGCGACTCCGCCGCAGCGATGCGATACACCGAAGCGCGCATGTCGCGCCTCGCGCATGAGCTGATGGCCGACATCGACAAGGAAACCGTCGATTTCCAGCCCAACTACGACGAAAAGGAACTCGAGCCGACGGTCATGCCGACCCGGTTCCCGAACCTGCTGGTCAATGGTTCGGCCGGTATCGCGGTGGGTATGGCGACCAACATCCCGCCGCACAATCTGAGCGAATCGATCAACGCCTGCATCGCGCTGATCGACAACCCGGAAATCGACGTCGACGGCCTGATGGAATACATTCCTGGCCCGGATTTCCCGACCGCCGGCATCATCAATGGCACCGCCGGCATAGTCGCCGGCTACCGCACCGGCCGTGGCCGCGTGCGCATCCGTGCCAAGGCCGATATCGAAGTGGCCGACAACGGCCGCGAATCGATCATCGTCACCGAGATTCCTTACCAGGTGAACAAGGCGCGTCTGATCGAGAAGATCGCCGAGCTGGTCAAGGAAAAGAAGATCGAAGGCATCAGCGAGCTGCGCGATGAGTCCGACAAGGACGGCATGCGCATCTACATCGAGATCAAGCGCGGTGAATCTGCCGAGGTTGTGCTGAACAACCTGTACCAGCAGACGCAGATGGAATCGGTGTTCGGCATCAACATGGTGGCGCTGGTCGATGGCCGCCCGCAGTTGATGAACCTCAAGCAGATGCTGGAGGCGTTCGTCCGCCACCGTCGCGAAGTGGTCACCCGCCGCACCGTGTTCGAGCTGCGCAAGGCGCGTGCCCGTGCCCACGTGCTGGAAGGCCTGACCGTCGCGCTGGCCAACATCGACGAGATGATCGAACTGATCAAGACCTCGCCGAACCCGAACGAAGCACGCGAGCGCATGCTGGCGCGCGTGTGGGAGCCGGGCCTGGTCGGTGCGATGCTGGGCGCCGCCGGTGCCGAAGCCTCGCGTCCGGAAGACCTGCCCAAGGGCGTGGGCCTGATCGAGGGCGGCTACCAGCTGACCGAGATCCAGGCCACCCAGATCCTGGAAATGCGCCTGCACCGCCTGACCGGGCTGGAGCAGGACCGCCTGACCGACGAGTACAAGCAGCTGCTGGAAGTGATCGCCGGGCTGATCCACATCCTGGAAGACCCCGACCGCCTGCTGCAGGTGATCCGCGAAGAGCTGGTCAGCGTCAAGGCCGAGTTCGGCGACGAGCGTCGTACCGAGATCCGCCACAGCGAAGAAGACCTGGACATCCTCGACCTGATCGCGCCGGAAGACGTGGTGGTCACCGTGTCGCACGCCGGTTACGTGAAGCGCCAGCCGGTGAGCGTGTACCGCGCGCAGCGCCGTGGCGGCCGTGGCCGCAGTGCGGCGGCGACCAAGGAAGAGGATTTCATCGAACAGCTGTGGCTGGTCAACACGCATGACACGCTGCTGACCTTCACCAGTTCGGGCAAGGTGTTCTGGCTGCCGGTCTACCAGCTGCCCGAAGCCGGTTCCAACGCTCGTGGCCGTCCGATCATCAACTGGATCCCGCTGGAACCCGGCGAGCGCGTGCAGGCCGTGCTGCCGGTACGCGAGTACGCGGATGGCCAGTTTGTGTTCTTCGCCACGAAGAACGGTACGGTCAAGAAGACCCCGCTGGGCGAGTTCGCCTTCCGTCTGGCCCGCGGCAAGATCGCGATCAACCTCGACGAGGGCGACGCGCTGGTTGGCGTCGGCCTGACCGACGGCGAGCGCGACATCCTGCTGTTCGCCTCCAACGGCAAGACCGTGCGCTTCGGCGAGGACAAGGTCCGCTCGATGGGCCGTACCGCGACCGGCGTGCGTGGCATCAAGATGCCGGCCGGCGAGGAAGTGGTCAGCCTGATCGTGGCCGAAAGTGCCGGTGGCATCGAGGACGAGAACGAGGACGACAACGGTGTCGAAGAAGCCGCCGCCAATGGCGATGCGGTGATCGACGGCGATGACGACGCCAGCGTGCAGTACATCCTCACCGCCACCGAGAACGGCTATGGCAAGCGCACCCCGCTGCCGGACTACCCGCGCAAGGGCCGTGGTACGCAGGGCGTGATCGGCATCCAGACCACCGAGCGCAACGGCAAGCTGGTCGCCGCGGTGCTGATGGGCTCCAGCGACGAAGTCCTGCTGATCTCCGATGGCGGCACCCTGGTGCGTACGCGTGGCTCGGAAATCAGCCGCGTCGGCCGCAACACCCAGGGCGTCACCCTGATCCGCCTGTCCAAGGACGAGAAGCTGCAGGCGGTGGAGCGCATGGATGCCTCCATCGAAGAGGACGAGGACGAGGTGGCGGCTGCCGCCCCGGCCACGACCGACGGCGCCCCGGCTGCGGCCAGCAGCGAGGACGCCGCGCAGGAGTGATCCTGCCGCGAGCCTGAAGTACCCGACGACGCCGGCCCTGTGCCGGCGTCGTCGTATCCGGACGCCACACATACGCGCGCGCTTCACGCCGGCGGTGGGATAAGGGCGCATGCTGCCCCCGGAGATCGACGATGTCCGTCACGCCGCCGTCCGATCCTGCTCCTGTCCGAACCCCGCGCCATCCGCTGGTGACCGTGCTGTCGCTGTTGCTGGTCGTGCTCGGCCTGGTCATCGGCGGGCTCGGCGCATGGCTGCTCAGCCTTGGCGGCTCGGCGTACTACGCCATCGCCGGGCTCGGCCTGCTGGCCAGCGGCCTCCTGCTGTTCGGCAACCGTCGCAGCGGCGCGCTGCTGTACGCGCTGGTGTTCATCGGCACACTGCTGTGGACCTGGTGGGAGTCAGGTAGCGACTACTGGCGTTGGGTGCCGCGCCAGGGCCTCGTTACGGCCCTGGGCATCGTGGTGGCGCTGCTGGCACCGACCCTGCGCGAACCGGTGTCAAAGCGCCTGTCGCGCAGCGTGGCGGGCGTGCTGATGCTGGTGTTCGTAGCTGCCTTCGGCCTGGCCTTTGCGCCGCATGGTGAAGTGGACGGGCACCTGCCGTTCCCGGAAGGCGCGGTCAGCGCCGGACTGGAACCTACGCGCGATACCACGGGCCTGCAGCCGGCTGACCAGCCCGCCGAGGGCGACTGGCCGGCGTGGGGCCGCAGCAATGCGGCCACCCGCTATTCGCCGCTGCAGCAGATCACCCCGGCCAATGTGGCCACGCTGCAGCCGGCCTGGCAGTTCCGTACCGGCGATATGCCGAAGAAGCGCTGGGGCGCGGAAACCACGCCGCTGAAGATTGGCGATCGCCTGTACCTGTGCACCGCACGCAACCGCCTGATCGCGCTTGATGCTGCCAGCGGCAAGGAACTGTGGCGTTTCGATCCAAAGGTGAAGGATGCTTCGATTCCCTATACCGCTGCCTGTCGCGGTGTGAGCTATTACGAGCAGCCCAGCACGCCGACCGTTGCTGATGCGGCATTGGCCGATGTCGCCGCTGATCTGGCGCTGCCGGAACCGCCGCCCAGCATCACCCGCAGTGTTGCACCGGGCAGTCGTCCGGCATGCTGGGCGCGCATCATCGAAGGCACGCTGGACGGTCGCATCATCGCGGTGGACGCGGACAGCGGCCGTCCCTGCGCGAATTTCGGTAACAACGGCCAGGTCGACATCACCCTGGGCATGGGCGAGGTGCCACCGGGTTACGTGTCGATCAACTCGCCGCCGGCCATCGTGCGCGGCGTGATCGTGACCGGTCATCAGGTGCTCGACGGACAGCGCCGCGATGCTCCCTCGGGCGTGATCCAGGCCTACGATGCCATCACCGGCAAGCTGCGCTGGGCATGGGACATGGGCCAGCCCGAGCGCAGCGGCTTGCCGCCGCGCGAGCAGACCTATACGCGCGGCACACCCAACATGTGGACCACCGCCACCGGTGATGAAGCACTGGGGCTGGTCTACCTGCCGCTGGGCAATTCTGCGGGAGACTATTGGAGTGGCTCGCGCACGGAGAGCCAGAACCGCTATGCAACCTCGCTGGTGGCGATCGACGTGGCCACCGGCAAGCCGGTCTGGCATTTCCAGGCGGTGCGCAAGGATGTGTGGGACTACGACCTGGGTTCGCAGGCCAGCCTGATCGACTACCCGACGGCGGCGGGCAAGGTGCCGGCGATCCTGTTGCCGACCAAGCAGGGCGACCTATATATCCTCGATCGCCGCAACGGCCAGCTGCTTACCGCCGCCGAAGAGCGCAAGGTGCCGGTCGGCGGCGTCGAACCCGAGCAGCGTTCACCCACCCAGCTGTTTTCGCTGTACCACACGCTGCGCCGCGAACATGACCTGACCGAGCGCGACATGTGGGGCATCACCCCGATCGACCAGCTGGTCTGCCGCATCCAGTTCCGCAAGGCGTACTACGAAGGCTTCTACACGCCGCCGAGCAGCGAGCGCCATTCCATCGAGTACCCTGGCTACAACGGCGGCTCGGACTGGGGCAGCGTGTCCATCGATACGCGCCGCGGCGTGATCGTGGCCAACTACAACGACATGCCCAACTACAACCGGCTGGTGCCACGCGCCGAGGCCGACCGGCTGGGCTGGCTGCCACGCGAGAAGATCCGGTTCGACAAGGGCGGTGCAGAAGGCGCGGGCGACCCACAGGTGGGCACGCCGTATGGCATCCAGGTCAACGCTGGTTGGCGGCTGCCGTTCACCGGCCTGCTGTGCAAGCAGCCGCCCTATGGCGGTATCCGTGCCATCGACCTGCGTACCGGCAAGCTGCTGTGGGACCGTCCATTCGGCAGTGCGCGCGGCAACGGACCGTTCGGCATCCGTTCCGGCCTGCCGATCGAGATCGGCACGCCGAACAATGGTGGTTCGGTGATCACCGCCAGCGGCCTGATCTTCATCGCCGCTGCCACCGATGACCTGCTGCGTGCCATTGACCTGAAGACCGGCAAGGAACTGTGGCATGCCAAGCTGCCCGCGGGCGGCCAGGCCAATCCGATGGTGTACGAGCAGGGCGGGCGCCAGTACGTAGTGATCATGGCCGGCGGCCACCATTTCATGGAAACCCCGAACGGCGATTATGTGATGGCGTTTGCGTTGCCCAGGTAACCGCAATGGGGGGCGATGATCCACCCCCATTGCATGACGCTGGATCACACCGTCACCACCACCTTGCCGATCTGCTCGTTCGATTCCAGGTAACGGTGTGCCTCCTGGATCTGCGCAAACGGGAACACCTTGGCAATCTTTGGCGCCAGCGTGCCCTTGTCCAGGCCATCGACGATGAACGCCTTGGCGCGGGCCAGTGCGGCATCGTCAGAAACGATTTCCGAGTACAGATAGCCCTTCAGCGTCAGCGACTTGCCCAGCACGTTGAACAGCGGGAACGGCGTGGGTTCGCTGCTCAGCGCGCCGTACTCCAGCAGGATGCCGCCACGGGCCATCGCTTCGGTGAGCGGCACGAACTGCGGGCCACCGATCGGATCGAACACCACACGGGCACCGGCACCGCCGGTGATGCGCGCCACTTCGGTCACCAGATCCTGCTCCTGGGTGGCGATGACGTGGGCGGCACCGGCATCGAGCAGGGCCTGGCGCTTGCCCGGGCCACGGGTGACCGCGATCGGCGTGGCGCCTACTGCATTGGCGATCTGGATGGCGGCCAGGCCGACGCTGCTGCTGGCGGCGGTGATGATGACGAAATCCCCGGCGGCCAGATGAGCCTGTTCCAGCAGCGCGCCCCAGGCGGTGACGTACTGCATCCACACCGCGGCCGCCGTTTCAAAGTCCAACGCCTGTGGGTGCTTGACCACCAGTCGTGCCGGCACGTTGGCCAGCTCGCCATAGGTGCCCCAGCGCGCGATGTCCAGTGGCGGTATCACGCTGACCGCATCGCCAGCAGTGAAGCCGCTCACCGCACTGCCGACCGCTTCGATCACGCCAGCGGCCTCATAGCCCAGCCGGCTGGGGAACTGCGCTTCCTGCAGATAGGCGCCGTTGCGGAACATCACCTCGGCGCGGTTCAGGCCGATTGCCTTCACCCGGATCTGGACTTCGTCAGGGGCGGGGGCGGGAACGTCGATATCGTCGATGCGCAGCACATCGGCACTGCCATATTCGTGGATGCGGACAATCTGGCTCATGGGGGCTCCGAGAAAGGGCCGACGAGGGCGCCGGCGAAAGGGTCACGGCTACTGTGCGCGTAGTCTGCATCCAGAATAAGGGGTAATCTGGTGTTTCATTGAAGAACAATTGTTTGCAATGGACCTGATCGCTCCCCTGCGGACCTTCGCCAAGGTGGCCGAGGTCGGCTCCTTCGCCGCCGCTGCCGAGGCACTGGACCTGTCGCCGCAGCTCGTCGGCAAGCATATCCAGGCGCTGGAGCAGCACCTGGGCATGCGCCTGCTCAACCGCACCACGCGCAAGCAGAGCCTGACCGACTTCGGCCAGGCCTACCTGGCGCGGGCGCGGGTGATCCTGGAGGAAGTGGAGGGCGCCGAGCAATTGGCGGAAGTGGCGCGTGGACGGCCGATGGGGCGCCTGCGCATCAGCGCGCCGGTCACCTTCGGCGTGCACGCACTCGGCCCGGCGGTGGTGGCTTACATGCAGCAGTATCCGGATGTGCAGGTCGATCTGAATCTGTCCAACAGCCTGGTGGACATCGTCGAGGACGGCTACGACCTGGTGTTCCGTACCGGTGACCTGGCCGACAGCGGGCTGGTGGCGCGACGGCTGGGGCCGTATCCGCTCGTCCTATGTGCCTCGCCGGACTACCTGGCTTCGCGCCCGGCCATCACCCATCCCAATGACCTGAGCCGCCACGAGTGCCTGGGCTTCGCGCATTCGATCATCCGCACACGCTGGAGTTTCCGCGATGCCGATGGCAGCGTGCTGACCGTGCCGGTGTCCAGTCGCTTCATGGTCAACCAGGCCGAGCCGCTGCTGACAGCGGCCGTGGGTGGGCTGGGATTGATCCTGCAGCCCTACGAAATGCTTGCCGCTGCGCTGGCGCGTGGTGAACTGGTGGAAGTGCTGCCGGACCATGTGCCGGTATCGACGTGGATCAACCTGGTGTATCCGCGCGACCGCCAGCTGACGCCCAAGCTGCGCAGCTTCCTGGACTTCTGCGTGGCGCGTTTCACAGAGCAGACGATGGCAAGGCGATAGCATGGCATCGATCAGCATTCCTGTGCTCCCATGCGAAGGACTCGCCCCGTGATGTCTCTCCCGTTGCCGCAGCATGCCGCCCGCGTCCTGCTGCTGGCGTCATTTTCCAGCGCCAGCGTGCTTGCGCAGCAGACGCCTGCGCAGGCGTTGGCCGAGTGGGAGGTGCAAGGGCGCGCGGATGGCCTGGCGCGACCTGATACTGAATGCCAGGATTTCCTGCAGGCAATGGGCCGGAAGCCTCCGGAACTGCAGTATGTAAGCTGCAGCCAGGATGACGTGTCCTACATCAAGCCGATGGAGGCCCACTATCGTGTTTCAGGCGCGCAAGCGGCGCAGGTCGAAGCCTATCTGCACACGGCATTCGGCCTGCCTGCATTGCGCTACGTCTGTTGTGGCTGGAGCAACGGCGCACCCTACTACTGGCGCGAAGGTCCGGATGCGGTGAGGTATCAGATCGGCATGGGGGTGGAATCGCTGCCGTACGAACGGGGCCAATGGCATAGCATCGAGGCATTCAACGTCACTGTCGAGGTGGTGCGGCAGCGTCCCTAGCGTGGATGCAGCGGGCCGATCCATCGTCTAGGATGCGCCCAGGGATACCCGCAAAGGAATTGCCATGAGGGCTGTTGGACGCCTGTTTCTCTGCAATGCGCTGGCCTGTTTGGTCCTGGTGACCGCCTCGGCATTTCCGGCAGTTGGCGCAGCATCTTCCGAGCGCGAACATCCACGCGCGCGGGATGCCATCGATGACTGGCTTGCCGCCTTCAATGCGGGCAGCCTCGAGGGGTTGCAGGCATTCGCCGACAGATATGCCAAGCAGGAGGGCAGCACGCCCAAGGACTATCTCGAGTTCCGCGAGAGCACGGGCCCGCTGGGCGTTCTGGAAACACTCGAGCGCGCGCCCAGCCAGGCGAAGGTGCTGGTGATGGGCCAGCTGAGCGAACGTGCGATGTGGGTGACGGCGGTCATGGACCCGGCCAACCCGTCGCACGTGAAGCAGTTCCAGATCGAGGGCACTGAAACGCCAGACAAATACAAGCCGGCACGGGTTGCATTGCCTGCGCTGATGGCTGATGCCGCGGCAAGGCTGGAGGCGCTGCGGGCGCAGGACGCGCTGTCGGGTGCATTGCAGGTGGCGCAGAATGGCAAGGTGCTGCTGGACTGGCGCGGTGGCGATGCCGATCGCACCGCTGGCATTCCAGTGGACGTGGATACACAGTTCCGCCTTGCGTCCTCCAACAAGATGTTCACCGCAGTGGCCGTCCTGCAGCTGGTGCAGGACGGCAAGCTCAGTCTCGATGACACGATCGGCAGTCGCCTGCCGGACTATCCGAACAAGGCCGTTGCCAACAGCGTAACCGTTCGCCAGCTGCTGTCACATACCAGTGGCCTGGGCGACTTCTTCGGCGACGATTTCGAACAGTATTCCGCGTCGTTGAAGACGCTGGATGACTACGTGCGGCGCTTTGCCAAGGATGCGCCGCAATTCACGCCAGGCAGCCAGGACAGCTACTCGAACTATGGCTTCATCGTGCTTGGGCGGATCATCGAGGCCGTCTCCGGGCAGTCGTACTACGCCTATGTGGAGCAACACATCCTGCGCCCGGCGGGCATGATGGGCACCGGCTTCGAACCGGAAACAGTGAACGTCCCGCAGCGTGCCGTCGCCTACACGAAGAAGGACGGGCAATGGGTCCGTGAAACGAAGTCGCTGCCCTGGCGCGGCATGTCAGCCGGTGGTGGCTACAGCGCGGTGGGCGACATGGTGAAGTTCGCCGAGGCATTGCGCAGTGGAAAGCTGGTCTCACCTGCATTGCTGCAGCAGGCCACCACGGCGCAGAACCACAAAGGCTGGTATGGATTCGGCTTCGTGGTGCAGGGCAAGGGCAGGGAGCACCAGTACGGCCACGAAGGCGGTGCGCCCGGATCGAACAGTGCCATCGTGGTGATGCCCGCACAGGGGTATGTGATCGTTGGCCTGGCCAATGTCGATCCGGATGCGATCAGCAACGTGGTCAACTACATCGCGCGAAGAGTGCCGTTGTAGCCCCGAGCGACTGTGCTGCAGCGATGTTGACGCTGGGGCAGTTGGCGGACCAGAATCGGTCCATGAGCCGATTCCTTCCCGTGGTGTGTCTGGTCGCCAGCATGGTGCTCCTGCTGCGCGGGGTGCACGTGATACTCAGGGGTGTCCCGGCGATGGCCAGCGAAGGTACCAGTGCTGCGTATGCACAAGGCTACCTGCATGGGCAGGCAGCAGCCGGGTGGGTGTTGATTTCCGCTGCGGTAGCCTGTGCACTCATTGCCTGGTACCGGGCGCGCGCCAGGAAGTGAGAGACGGGCGCATCAGCGCGGCACCCGCACCATCTTCGTCATCAAGTGTTCCACCACGCCCGCCGGGTCCGCAGTGCGGCCCACATGCGTGCTCGACATCTGCACGACCGAACTGCGCTTGGCGGTAAGGAAATGGAAGCGCGCTCGCGCGGGCAGCTGCGCGATGGGGCCGGCGCTGGCGTCGCCGCGGCAGATGGCCACGATCGCATCCAGCCACGGCTGCAGCGCCTCCTGGTCCAGCGCCGGCGCGAAGGCGCGCAGGCGCGCAGGATCGATCTCGATGGCCGCCTCCAGATGACGCGCGCCAGGACAGGAGACGATCACCCCGACGTTGATGAATTCCTCGCGTTCCACCCGCGGTACCACGCGGATGACCGCATAGTCATACGTGTGCAGCGTGGGCACGGATGGCCTCCTGCACGAACACCGCACGCACTTTCAGGCGATGCTTGAGATAGTCGATGTAGCCTTGGCGATAGGCCTGCGGACTGTCGAATGCCGGCTCGTTGACCAGCCAGCTGTCCGGCACCAGGCCGACGATGCGCTCGATCTCGGCATCGGTCAGGCGCGCGGCCAGTTCGGCATCCACCTCGGCGATGCGGCTGGCGAACGACAGCAGCACGTGGTCGCGGATCAGCACGAACGGCTTTTCGCAGGCATCGCCGGCGTTGGCCCAGTCGTGATGGAAGTACATGGCCGCACCGTGATCGATCAGGTACAGCTTTCGATGCCACACCATCAGGTTCGGATTGCGCGTGGTGCGATCGACATTGCTGGTGAGCGCATCGAACCAGACGATGCGCGAGGCCAGATCGGCATCCACCGGCATCGCCGCCGGGTCGTAGTTGATCGCACCGGGCAGGTAGTCCAGGCCCAGGTTCAGGCCCTCGCTGGCACGGATCAGCTCCTGGATTTCCGGGTCCGGTTCGGTGCGGGCGAACTCGCGGTCCAGCTCCACGAACAGGATTTCCGGAATCGGCAGGCCCAGCGTGCGCGCCATTTCGCCGGCGATCAGCTCGGCGATCAGCGCCTTCGGGCCCTGGCCTGCGCCACGGAACTTCAGCACGGCCATGCCGTCGTCGTCGGTCTCGACCACGGCCGGCAGGGAGCCACCTTCCCGCAAGGGAGTGATGTAGCGGAGGGCATGTACGGTGCGCATGGGCGCATTCTAGCGTGGTGCAGGTGCAACCCCCTGATCGGCGAGGACCGAGTTCGGCCTTCACCTGTCCCTTCCGCCTGCGATGGCAGCATCGTGCTCCAGGAACCCTTGGGTTCATGGGCGTACTGGCACTCTCGATGCAGAGGCTTCAGGCCGGGCACCTGCTCGGCTGCCAGCGACGCGCACTGCGAAGCGGAAACCTCATCCACGATGTCCTACAGGCTACGGAGGTGCACCGATGAGCGACGAATTCACTCCCATGCTGCCGCCCTTGGACGACGCCAAGGTCGAGGAAATGATCGGCAAGGTCGTACTGGTAGGTGTGACCCGCTATGGCGGCGACGGCCAGGTAAAGGGGCTGGAGCAGTATGCCGGCACGGTGCTGCGCATCAGCGCCGACGAGGGCGTGGTGCTGGCCGACGAGAATGATGGCCACGAGCGCTACCTGCCGCCGATGCTGGACCAGTACCAGCCAGCCGAGCCCGGGGAGTACCGCATGCACACCAGCGGCATGATCGTGGTCGACCCCGACTACCTGGCCACCTGGGACCTGCACGCGCAGCAGTAGTGCCAAGCCATGCCTGGCAGGTGCCGGCAGTTCCCCGGCACCTCCCGGAGCTGCACTTTGCCCCATCCGGCCACTAGCCCTTCCGGCCCATTCACGACAACCCCTGCGGTGCTAGATTCGGGTCCATGCCCGATTCCGGGTACCCATTCACACTCCAGGGGATAAGGATGCTGATCCGTCGAACCTCTCTGGCGGCGGCCGTTGCCGTCGCCACCGTCGGCCTGCTGGCCGCTGGCCCGGCGCTTGCCGACTACGCCAAGCCGCCGGAACACCTGCTCAAGGTGCTGAAGGCACCGCCGCCGCCGGCGCCGAACGTGGCCCCGGGCGGCCAGCGCCTGCTGCTGACCACCGCGCAGACCTACCCGTCAATCAGCCGCGTCGCCCAGCCTTACCTGAAGCTGGCCGGCGTGCGCCTGGAGCCGAAGAATCGCAGCCGCCATGACACCCCCGGTGGCTACGGCATTCCGGCCTGCGTGGCCGACTTCACCCTGGTCGATATCGGCAGCGGCAAGGAGACCAAGGTCAACCTGCCGCAGGGCTGCGCCACCGGCGCGCTGTGGTCGGCCGATGGCAGCCACTTCGCCTTCCAGAATGCGGTCGATACCAGCGTGCAGCTGTGGGTGGGCGATGCGGCCACCGGCCAGGTGAAGCAGGTGCCGAACGTGCAGCTGAACCCGATCTTCGGCTACACCGTGCAGTGGCTGGGCGGCAGCCAGAATCTGCTGGTGAAGCTGGTCCCGGCCAATCAGGGCCCGGCGCCGTCCAATGGCGGCGTGCCGACCGGTCCGGACGCGCAGGAGTCGCTGGGCAGCAGCGGCGAAAGCAGCACCTACGAAGCCCGCGACACGCTGACCAGCGTCCATGACGAGAAGCTGTTCGCCTATTACGGTACTTCGCAGCTGGCCGTGGTCGATACCGTCGCCAACCGCGTGCGCCCGGTCGGGCAACCGGCGCTGTTCAATGAAGTCAGCGCCGCGCCCGATGGCGTGCACGTGCTGACCGAATCGATCAAGGCACCGTATTCGCATGCGGTGACCTACCAGCGCTTCGCCAACGACGTGGCCGTGCTGGACATCGCCAGCGGCAAGTCCACGCCGATCGCCAGCCTGCCGTTGGCCGACCGCGTGCCGGTGCACGGCGTACCGGAAGGTCCGCGCGGTTTCGACTGGCGTGCCACCGATCCGGCCACCCTGGTCTATGCCGAAGCGCTGGACAAGGGCGACTGGAAGGTCAACGTGCCGCATCGCGATCGCGTGCTGATGCTGAAGGCGCCGTTCAACGGCAAGCCGACCGAAATCACCCGCACTACGCAGCGCTTTGAAGGTTTTGCGTGGTCCGCCGATCCGTCCGTGGCGTTCCAGTTCGAGAACGACGAGAACCGCCACTGGATGCAGACCCGCATCGTCGATGTGGACCAGCCGAAGAAGGAAGGCCGCCTGCTGTGGGACATGTCCAGCGATGAGCTGTACGGCAACCCCGGCAACCTGGTCTTCACCCGCCTGCCGAATGGCGCGCAGGTCGTGCGCCGTGAGGGCAACCATGTGTTCCTCAGCGGCCGTGGCGCGTCGCCGCAGGGCGACCGTCCGTTCCTGGACCGCCTGGACCTGGGCACGCTGAAGAGCGAGCGCTTGTTCCGCAGCAGTGCCGATGCCTACGAACAGTTCCTCGGTTTCAGCAACACGCCGGGGCGCTACCTGACCTGGCACCAGTCGGTGATCGATCCGCCGAATGCCTTCATTCGGCAGCAGGGTGAGGCGGTGGCCGACGCGAAGGCCGGCGAGGCGCAGTTCGCGTCCACCACGACCGCGCTGACCAAGCTGGTCGACCCGACCCCGGAAGTGCGCCAGATCAAGAAGCAGCTGGTGACCTACAAGCGCGCCGACGGCGTGGACCTGTCGTTCACCCTGTACACGCCGCCGGGCTACAAGGAGGGCCAGCGCGTGCCGGCGATCCTGTATGCGTACCCGGCCGACTTCGCCAACGCCGCGCAGGCCGGCCAGGTGTCCGGTTCGCAGCAGACCTTCACCCGCCTGCAGCCGTACCGCCTGATGCTGCTGGCCGGCTACGCGATCATCGACAACGCCTCGTTCCCGATCGTGGGTGACCCGAAGAACGCCTACGACACCTACCTGGAGCAGCTGGAAGCCGACGCCAAGGCGGCGGTGGACAAGGCCGTGGACATGGGCGTGGTCGACCGCAACCGCATCGGCGTGACCGGTCACAGCCATGGCGGCCTGATGACCGCCAACCTGATTGCGCACACCAAGCTGTTCAAGGCCGGTGTGGCGACCAGCGGTTCGTACAACAAGACCTTCACCCCGTTCGGCTTCCAGAACGAACGCCGCTCGGTCTGGCAGGCGCAGGACGTGTACCTGAAGGCGTCGCCGTTCTTCTACGCCGACAAGATCAAGCTGCCGCTGCTGCTGGTCCACGGTGAGGACGACGCCAACCCGGGCACCGAGCCGTTCCAGTCGCGCAAGCTGTACCAGGCGATCCGTGGCAACGGTGGTACCACCCGCCTGGTGATGCTGCCGAACGAGCCGCACTGGTACACCGCGCTGGAATCGAACGAACAGCTGGTGGCGGAAATGCTGAACTGGTTCGACACCTACGTGAAGAACGCCAAATAGAGTCGAGCTTGCTCGACCGCTTTGCAGAAGGCCGCCTTCGGGCGGCCTTCCTGCATCCTGCTGTAGAGCCGAGCCCACGCTCGGCTATCCGTTGGCCTGTAAACAGTTGCAGGTGCTATGCAATCAACTGTGGAGACTCGGTAACGACGTGTTACCGGCACATTCGCACGCCGCGCAAATGGTCTAGGCTGAACCTGATAGCTCGTTCCAGGTCGGTGCAATGAAAGCCATCCTTCTTGCTGCAACGTTGTCCTTGGTCCTGGTCTCAACTGCAGGTGCGCAGCCATTGCCCACCGAATTGGCGCAGCTGGGGATCATCGCCGGCATGCCTTACGCCAAGGCCAAGCGCCTGCTGGATGCCGCAGGCTGGCGGGCAAAACCTGCGCAGGGCGCGCCGGAATCGCTGGACGGCTTTCCGGAAGTCGGATGCCAGAAGGATGGAAAGCAATGTGCGACGACCTTCGAAAAGGACGGTCAACAGATCGCGGTGCGGCTGGGCACTACCCTGGCAGGGCAGCCGTTCGTGCAGAGCGCTGACTGAGTACCCGCCCTCACGCCAGCGGTAGGCGGTCCTGCGCGCGCGACAGCCGGTCATGCAGGTCGCGCACATGTTCTGCCTTGGCATGCACCCGGGTGGTATCGCCGAAACTGCGTAGATAAGCGCAGGCCGCGAAGCCGGCGCTCTTCTTTTCGTACTCCGCAATCCAGGCCAGACGGTCCGGGTTGTTGGCCTGTTCGGCGGACCACGCGGCCACCGGCGGGCGGATGCGATAACGCAGGCCGACGCGCCACGGCTTCGGTGTCAGCCGCGCACGGAAGCAATGCTGCAGTCGGCACATGCGCGCGTACAAGGTGTCGGTGCCCAGTGCCTTGAAGAACGCCTGCAGCTGCTCGTCCTCGGGCGAGAAGGTGGCATGCATCGCCAGCACGCGCAGTCCCGCAGGCGTGCGGTAAGCGCGCAGATGCCAGTCGGGGTGTTGTTCGCTGAAGACTTCCACGCGCCGCAGCGCAAGCCCTTCGGCACCCCCGGCGGCGGCCAGACGCTGCCTCCGGCGCAACAGCAATGCGGCATTGACCAGAACTACCGCCGCCACGCCCAGCACCAGCCCCACCAGCCAGTGCCACAGCAGCGTGCCAGTGACGGCGCCGGCAAGCAGCACGACCGCCGCAACAATGGCCGGCATCACGCAGCCGGCTGGCGGCTGCGCATGGTCGATGTCGGCGAACAGCACGTCGGGGCTGTTGAGGCACAGTGCGCCATAGCTGTTGCGGGTGATGATGACGTCGCCGTCGCGCTGCACGATCTGCTCGCGGATCGGCACGCCCTCCACGCCGTAGTTGCTGCGCACTTCGCGGCGCGGCAGCGCCTGCCCGGCGAGGATGGCATTGAGGGCTTCGTTGGCGCGGCGGTCGGCGTGCACCTGCGCCTCTGCTGGGCCTTCGTCGGACCAGCCGAAGCGGCGCACCACCACCGGCCGGCCACGGAAGCGGGCCTGCAGGCGGGCTTCAGCCCAGTACGCGGGAACGATCATCATCGCGGGGTGCTCCATCTTCCGTGGCAGGTGCCGAATCGAGTCTGGCACAGCGCCGGAGTGCCCGCATCTGCTTGCTGCGGCGGCCGGGCCGGGGTGATAGATTGCGCGCTTCGCCTGCACTCCACCAAGGACGGAGCGATGTCCATGATCCTGCGCGGCCTGTTGGCCCTGGCCTGTGCCGGGGCAGTTGGCATGGCCACGGCGGCGGTACCGGCCGGGCCTCAGATTGTCACTGACGATGTCAGTCGCTTCTACGCGCTGTACGACAACGCAGGTGGCAAACCCAGCGTTGCGCAGTTGCGTGGATACATGGCCGAGGGTTCGGCGGGCCTGGCCGAACTGGCGAAGGCGCGCCGGGTCACCCCCGAGCGCATTGCCGAGTCCATCGCCAACCAGCCGGAACTGTATGCGCAGGGACGAAGCTGCCTGGCCGAACTGCCAGCGGTGAAACAACGCCTGACGCAGGTGTTTTCCAACCTGCAGGCGATCTACCCGCAGGCTGCGTTTCCGCCGGTGACCATCGCGGTGGGCCGTGGCCGTCCGGTCGGGCTGACCTCGAAAAGCGGGGTGATCATCGGCCTGGAAGCGCTGTGCGCAGCCGATTTCATGAATCCCAATGTGCAGGACCGCTTCGTGCACGTGATTGCGCACGAGTACGTGCACATCCAGCAGACGGGCCTGACCGACTTCGAGCCGGGCGACCCGCATGCGACGGTGCTGCGTGTTTCGCTGGGGGAGGGCATCGCCGAGTTCATCGCCGAACTGATTTCCGGCAACGTCGGCAACGGGCGCCACGCGGCCTGGACCCGTGGCCGGGAAGTGCATATCGAAAGCGCGTTCGCGCTGGATCTGGACAGCACCGATCTGTCGCCGTGGCTGTACAACTACAAGCCGGGCTCGCAGGAGCCTTACGACCTCGGGTACTGGGTGGGCTACCGCATCGCCAAGGCCTATTACCTGCAGGCCAAGGACAAGCGTGATGCGGTGCGTGCGCTGATCCAGCAGGACAACCCGAAGGCGATCCTCGCTGCCAGCGGCTGGACGCCGGGCATGTGGATGCCGGCGAAAGTCACGGGTGTGGCGGCGCGTACGGCTGCACGCTGAGCACAGGGCGGGGCGTTAGACTGCGGAAGATGATTTCAGGAGTACTCGCATGCGTGGATCTGTTGAGCTTGCCGCTGCCACCGTCGTGACGCTGGGCCTCGCGTTGGCTTTTCCGCTGGGCGCTGCGGAAGCCGTCGCAGTCAATCCGCTGCTGCAGACGCCGATCGACCAGCTGCGCCCCGACGAAGTTCGTTTCATGCAGCAGCGCCTGGCCGATTGGCCGCAGCTGCAACGCTATCGTGACGCGAACGCGCGACTGCCTGCGGCAGTGCCGGGCCAGCCACGCGTAGTGTTCTTCGGTGACTCCATCACCGAGGGCTGGGGCAGGGAAGGCAATGCCGGTTTCTTCCCCGGCAAGGGCTGGCTCAACCGCGGCATCAGTGGCCAGACCACGGCGCAGATGCTGGTGCGTTTCCCGCAGGACGTGCTGGCACTGAAGCCACAGGTGGTGGTGATCCTGGCCGGCACCAACGACATCGCCGGCAACACCGGCCCGTCCACGCAGGCGATGATCGAAGACAACCTGCACGCGATGATGGAGCTGGCCCGTGCACATGGCATCGCCGTGGTGCTGGCCTCCGTGCTGCCGGTGAGCGAGTACCCGTGGATGCCGGGCATCACGCCTGCGCCGAAGGTGCGCGCATTGAATACGGCGTTGAAGCGCTATGCCGAGGCGAAGCAGCTGGTCTATCTGGACTACTACACGCCGATGGCCAATGCGGCTGGTGGCCTCGATCCGCAGCTGGCCGAGGACGGCGTGCATCCCACCGCGAAGGGCTATGCGGTGATGGCGCCGTTGGCCGAAGCGGCGGTCAAGCGCGCGCTGCAGCAGAAGTAGCTCCCGCGGGCAGACTCGCCAGCAACCACTCGCAGAAACTGATCACCAGCGGATCGGCCGCGCTGTCCTCATGCACCAGCCAGCTCCAGCGCGGACCACGCACGCGTGCCTCATCCAGCGGCTGCAGCAGGCCCTGCTCGCAGGCGCGTGACGCCAGCAGCTCGCTGACCAGCGCGATGCCCAGCCCTTGGCATGCGGCATCCAGCAGCTGCCCGGGCTCGGAGAAATTCATGCCCTCGCGGCGCTGGCCGACATCGGCGCCGCCCTGCACCTGCCATTGGCTCCAATCCATCTCGCGCTCGCCATGCAGGGTCAGTCGTTCGTGCACCGGTGTGGCGAGCAGGGCCGGATGGCAGGCCGGATAGAGCCGGTCCTGCAGCAGCACGCGGTGCTGGCACTGCGCCTGTGAGTCGAGGTCATCGCGTACCGCCACGTCCAGCGTCTGCGTGGTCATGTCCGGCGCGTCCTCGCTGGTCAGCAGCCACAGGTCGGCACCGGGATACAGGCGATGGAACCCGGCCAGGCGTGGCACCAGCCAATGGCGCGCAAAGGCCGGGCTGGTGTTGACGATCAGTTGATTCGGCTTGCGGTACTGATCGAGCCGGCGGATGCCACTGGCCAGCTGCCGCAGCAGGGACTGGGTGGTTTCCAGCAGGTCGATGCCGGCGTCGGTGAGGGTGACGCTGCGGCCCTGCCGGAAGAACAACGGCTGCTGCAGCGAGGCTTCCAGGCCCCGGATCTGCTGGCTGATGGCCGACTGGGTCAGATGCAGTTCCTCGGCGGCCCTGTGGAAACTACCCAGGCGGGCGGCGGCCTCGAAACCACGCAACGCGTTCAGCGGTGGCCAATGCTTGAGCATTTCAGGTAAGTAAAACTGTTCAATTGATGGCTGAATCTATCGTTTGTTCTTATGGATAGGCAAGCGCAGCATAGCTTCCATCCCACACCGGCCCTGGAGCCCGTCATGAGCAGCCGTCGTCACTTCCTCACCCAGCTGGCGGGCGCCGCCGGTCTTGGCGGCCTGGCCGCCCTCGGTCTGGCGGGGCTGCCGGCTCGCGTATCCGCAGCGGAGCCAGCTGCGGGCCCCTGGCGCATGCCGGACGAGCACGGGCCGCAGGAACGTGTCTTTCTGGCCTTCGCCGCGCAACCGCGGGTGTGGGGCGCGCAGGCCGATGCGGTGAACACCGCCGTGGCACGGCTGGCCCGCACCATCGCCCGCCACCAGCCGGTCAGCGTGCTGTGCCGCCCGGACCAGCTGAAGCAGGCGCAGGACCGCTGCGGCCGCGACAACATCGAGTTCCTCGAGGTGCCGCTGGATGACATATGGGTGCGCGATTACGGCGGTTGCTTCGTCACCAATGACCGGGGCGGGCTGGGGCTGGTCGACTTCAACTTCAACGGTTGGGGAGGCAAGCAGAGCGCACGCAACGATGGCGCGGTGGCGCCCTGGCTGGCACAGGTGACCGGCGCGACGCTGCTGGAAAGCGATCTGGTGGGCGAGGGCGGTGGCATCGAAGTCGATGGCCATGGCACCGCCATCCTCACCGAAAGCTGCTGGGTGAACCGCAACCGTAATCCGGACTGGTCGCGCGCGGAGATCGAGGCCGAGCTGAAGCATCACCTGGGCCTGCGCAAGGTGATCTGGCTGCCCGGCATCGCCGGCGAGGACATCACCGACGCGCATGTGGATTTCTATGCGCGCTTCGTGCGCCCGGGTGTAGTGATTGCCAACCTGGACAATGATCCGGAGTCCTACGACTACGACCTGACCCGCGAACATCTACAGATCCTGCGCGAGGCCACCGATGCCGATGGCCGTCGCCTGCAGGTGCATACGCTGCCGCCGCCGCTGGACGGGCGCGACAACGTGCATACCCGCGACAACGACGATCTGGCGACGGGCTATATCAACTACCTGCCGATCAACGGCGCGGTGGTCGCGCCGCAGTTCGGTGACGACGCAGCCGATGGCTACTGCCGTGAACTGCTGGAGGACATGTATCCCGGCCGCGTGATCGAACAGGTGGATATCGATGCGATCGCCGGCGGCGGAGGTGGCATCCATTGCGTGACCAAGAACATGCCGAAGGTAGGGTGACGTGCCTCAGGCATCGTCCAGCTTCAACGCGGCATCGGCCGCCAGCAACGCCTCGGCGGCTGCACTGAGCGACGGCGACGGTGGGGCGACCACGCCGATCGCTTCCATCATCTTCGGCATGCTCAGGAACTGGCGCGCTCGACGGTCGTAGATGCCGGTGACCAGCAGCGCACGGGTGGCGATCTTCTGCTCGGGCCCGATCAGCACGCGCTGTTCCATGATGCCGCGCGAGCCGACCCAGCCCACCAGGCGCGTTTCCAGGGTGAAGCGCTGGAACGGCTTGAGTTCGCGGCGGAACTGGATGGTGCCGGCGCCGACAATCGGCGCCCACTTCTCGCGCAGTGCCACCCGGCCCAAGCCCATGCGCAGGATCAGGTCCAGCCGGCCCAGATCGAAGATGTTCCAGTAGCGGCCGTTGGTCATGTGCAGGTTGCTGTCCAGGTCGTTGGGCAGCACACGGAACTGCAGGCGCGAGACCCCGAACGGGGCCTCCAGCTTCGGCCGGAACAGGCTGCAAAGCAGCAGATGGAGCAGGCGGAACCAGAGATTCATGGCTATGACGACTGTTATAGAACGGCCGGTACGCTAATCTATGACGACTGTCTTAGCAAGGCGATCGCCGTGAGCCCACGACCCTCTGATGCCCCGCAACGGGTGATTGATGCCGCAGCACAGATGCTGGCGCGGGTAGGCCTCAATGCCACCAGCATTCGTGAGGTGACCAAGCTGGCCGAGGCGCCGCTGGGCTCCACCTACCACCATTTTCCCGGCGGCAAGCAGGAGCTGCTGGCGCGTGCCACCCACATGGCTGGCGACAAGGTGGAAGCGCTGCTGGTGGAGCTGCTGAAGGGCGGGGCCGTGCAGGGCCTGCAGCAGTTCCTGGCAATGTGGCGCGAGCGCCTGCTGCGCTCCGGGTTCCGGGCGGGCTGCCCGGTACTGGCCGCTGCCGTGGAGGAGCCGGTGGAGGCAGTGCCGAGCCAGCCCCGTGCAGCAGCTGCTGAAGTGTTCGCACGTTGGCAGGCCCATCTGGCCGCAGCGTTCATCGCCGACGGCCACGATCCGGTCGCCGCGGGTGGGCTGGCCAATCTGGTGATTGCCAGTGTGGAAGGTGCGGTGGCGATGTGCCGCGCACTGCAGGACATCGCCCCGTTCGACCAGGTGGCCGCGCAGTTGCTGAAGGCCGCCGCGCCTCCTTGATACGGCTGAACGGTCGCGGGAGACTCGGCGCAGGCCCTGACTGGACGCCGCCGTGGACGAATCGCACTGCCGCCATCTGATCGAGCACTACCTGCAGGCCTACAACCGCTTCGACATCGACGCCATGCTGGCGGTGCTGGCGCATAACGTGCGTTTCGAGAACCACAGCGGTGGCCAGCTGACGATGGTCACCGAAGGCATCGATGCCTTTGGCGAACTGGCACGGCAATCGGCGCCGTTGTTCCGCGAGCGCGAGCAGCGGTTGCTGGAGCTGATCTTCAAGGATGGCGTGGTGCTGGCCAGCATCGACTGGCGTGGCGTGTTCGCGCAGGACATTCCGATGGTCCCGGCGCGGGTACGGAACTGGCACTGCAGGGACACAGCGAGTTCGCTTTTGAGGACGGTCGCATCGTGCGGATCGTCGACCGCAGTTGATGATCAATGGCCTCGGCCCGTCGCCTGGACAGAGGCCCCGGCCGCGGTAGAATCCGCGCAACACTACCCGCGCGTGCCCGGCAAGGATGTCCGCATGCTGTATCAGGTTCTTGAGCTTCCACGCTCCACGATCCGCGGCACCCGGTGGTGCCGATGAAACGCACCCGTTTCTTTGCGCGGAGCCCGCTGAAGTTGCCGGTGAACCGCGCCGGTGAGCTTGTGCGCGCACGGCAACACCTGCGGGAACGCGGCTGGCCACGCCTGCAGATGGCACTGATCGTGGCCCTGACCGGTGCGGCCGGTTTCCTTGCCTCGCACCTGCTGCGTCTGGCCGGTATCGACGCGATGCTGCTTCGCTACCCGATGGCCGTATTGCTGGCCTATGGCGTGTTCCTGCTGCTGATGTGGATCTGGATCCGCTGGCGCTGGGACAACGTGCTGGATGGCCTGTCGCCGGATGTGGGCAGTGGCAGCCCTTCACCTCGCGGAAGTACCGTGGAATCACCGTGGGGCGGCGTCGGTGGCCGTTCTGGAGGTGGCGGCGCGTCAGCTTCGTGGAATGAGTCGGCGCAGGCCGGCGGCGGCGATGCCGGTGAGCTGCCGTTGACCGGCCTGGCCGAAGACGAAGCGGGCCTGCCGTTGCTGGCGATCCTCGGCATCGTCGCGCTGGTGGCGTCCGTCCTGCTGGCGAGCGTGTGGGTGGTGTGGTCGGCACCGGTGCTGATGGCCGAATTGCTGGTGGACGCGGCCATTGCCAGTGGCCTGTACCTGCGCATGCAGGGCATGCACGAGCAGGGGTGGCGGCGGGTATGCGTGACGCACACGATCTGGCCGCTGCTCGGCCTGCTGCTGTTCTTCGTGGTGCTGGGTTGGCTCGCGCAGGAAGTCGCGCCAGATGCGACCCATCTGCTGCAGGTCATTCAAGCGCTGTAGCGTCACGTCCCCGGCCGATATCCCAACCTGCTTCATTTCTTCCAGGAACTTCATGCGACAGCGCATTGCACGGAAACGCGTCCTGGCCACAACGGTCGTTCTATCGATGGTTGCAGTCGTAGCGCTGATCGCCAGCGTGCGCCCGCAATGGCGGCAGGCAGTCGGCCCGCCTCCGATCAATCTGGGAACGGCACGGATGCAGGCCGAAGTGATGGCAGAGCTCATCGACCTGCGACCGACACCACCAGGGAAGCCGCCGGAACCACCGATTCCAATCAAGGGAATCTTCTCCCCGATGCTGACCGGTAAGAGTGGATCCGCGACCGCGGCAGTGCCGCTGGAAGATGTCGCGCCAGCACACTTCGAGCCGCGCGGCTGGGAGCCCGACATGCCATTTGTCGTGATGGAATGGACTGCGCCTACCTGTGGCGAAGGAGACCCCGCCCCTGTCTGCCAGGTTCGTCACAGCGTCGTGGAATGGCGTGATGATGACAGTGCGGCGTCCATTCAGCTGCAGCAGCATCTGGAGTCGATGCTGCAGGTTGCGAACCGCCGGGCTGTACGCGTACCCGACCTTGCGTTTGAGCTTGCGCATGTGCGAGCGCAACGGATGACGTGGGACGAGCTTCAGCAACGGCGTGCGCGTGGCATCGAGGGATGCACGGGTGGCCCGGGCAATCCCGATCTGGGCGTTGTCTATCTGCAGCGTCCTGTGTTCAGCCAGGAGGGGAACTGGGCAATGGCATCGGTCGCCTCGGATCTGTGCAGTGGAGGAACGGCGATGCGCGTCCTCTACCTTCTGCACCGCAGGAAGAGCGGATGGGAGCGTATTCGAGTGGAACCTGTCCGCCATATGAGCGTTGGACACGGCCTGTGGCCCGCGTTGGCGGAGTCGTGATGACAGATACTCGTTCAAGCCAGACCGTGACTGCCAACAACGGATCACCTGGCGACGCATTGCATCGCTGGCGGCGGCGCTGTCGGCTTTGGCTCTCATGGCCGGGATCTGCAGCCTGCGCCCGAGGTGGCAGCAGGAGATCGGTCGGCTACCGATCAACCTGGGAACAGCGCAGATGCAGGCGGAGGCGATGGCGCTGGCGATCCGGCAGAGCGCCCCCCATTCCCCCCTCCACCCCCGCCAGTGCCGCAGCCAACGCCAGTTCTGCCATCGTCGCTGAGCGAGGTGCCCAGCGCACCGCAGACACCGTTCACGCGCGTTGATCAATGGCGCCCGCAGGAACAGCCGCAGTTGACCGACCCGGTGGGGGAGGACATCTACGTGATGGAGCAGACCTTGCCCTATTGCTGGCCGGGCAGCAGTGCCTCCATCTGCCAGGAGGTGGACGATCTGGTCCTGCCGCTGGACGATTGGTGGCCGCCGGACATCCATGCGCTGCGGTTGCAGCTGCAGGCGGACCTGGTTCCCGCCAATCGCCGGTCCACGCCAGTGCCTGCGGCCGCATTGGCCGGTGCGCAGCGGATGGGCGGCGCGGGGCTTCGAGCGCTGCGGGAGCAGGGGTACGGGGCAACGGTGCATGGGCCGACTCGGACATACGACCACGTCGCCTATCTGACCCGGCCTGTTTTCAGCGTCGATGGGCAGTGGGCTATGATTGCGGTCGCCCGGGATTCGTGTTCCGACGATTTCGTCTACCGGGAGCTTGTCGTGCTGCATCGGGAACAAGGACGCTGGATGGCCGACCGCTCGGAACGGGGTCTGGGCGGCGTATGGGACGGCCGCATACTGCGGCCCTGGACGTACAACCACTGACGAGGAAGAGCGCATGGATGTCGCTGCACGCAGGAACAGGACGTTGTTTCGTTGGATCATGGTGACGCTGCTGGCGGTACTGATGCCGTTTGCAGCACTGGCGCAGCCCGCAGCCGGGCAGGCCGATGGCGCCGAAGCCGCCACTGCCGCGGAAGAGGCCCAATGCCGCGCCTGCAGCTATGAGCGTATCGGGCCCAAGGTCGATATTGGACTGGTTGCACTGGTATCGCTGCTGGTGGTGGGTCTGCTGATCGCAGCGTCCCGGGAATGGGGCACCACGTCGCAGCGCTGGACCTGCCGCACGCTGGCTCTGTTGCTGGTGGGCATCGGCCTGGCGTTGTTGTGGTGGGCTGGCAGCGTCGTCTACCTGGGCTACAACCCGTGGCAGGACATGGCCGCCCCCGTCGATGGCTCGCTCACCTCGACACTGCTCACTACCTCACCGAAGTGGCTGGCGGCGCTGGTGTTGATTGGTTTCGCGCCTTCCATCTGGAAGCGCAGCGAACGCCTGCCGGCCTGGCGTATCGGCTGACCCTGGAACGACGGCGCCGGGTCAGACCCGGCGCCGCCTGCGGCCATCAGTCAAAGCGCCAGCGCACGCCCGCATAGACGCCACGGCCTTCGCCTGGCGTCGAGCGCGCGACATCCTTGCCGGCGTCGTCGTAGCCCGGCGTGACCGTGGCGGCGTAGTGGCGGTTGCCGATGTTGCGCATCTCCGCCCAGGCCTGCCAGCGACCACCGGGTGCCTCGTAGCCGATGCGGCTGCCGAAGATCACGTGGCTGTCGGCCCAGTAGCTGTTGGCGTAGTCCACCGCGATGCGCGAGGCGTATTCGCTGTTCAGCGCGGCGTACAGGCCGGAGGCATGATCGAAGCGCAGCTCGGCCTGGTAGCTGTGGCGCGGCAGGCCCGGCAGGCGGTTGCTGCCGAAGCGCGCATCGTGGCGGTAACCGAAATCACTGAAGGTGTACGCTTGGCGCAACGACAGGCGCCCCGGCGCGGCCTGCCACAGTGTGCTGTCCAATCCGGCTTCGATGCCACGGTGCACGGTGGGGCTGGCGTTGTTCTCTGCGATGAACAGGTTCGGTACCGGCTGCAGCTCCACGCTCAACAATTCATGGTTCACGTGGGCGTAGTAGCCGGTCAGTTCCCAGCGACCCAGCGCCGCGTCACCGCGCGCGCCCAGTTCCAGCGTGGTGGCGGTCTGGTTCTGCATCGGCACCGGCGCGCGCTGGCGGCCGGTAGACGGGCCATTGCCCGGCCCGAAGTACTGGTTCGAGCCCCAGATCATCGACCACGGGTGCGGCGCCTCCACCGAACGGCTGAGGTTGCCGAACCACTGCGTCTGCGCGCTGTGCTGCCAGGTGAAGCCCAGTCGCGGCGCGTAGTCCCAGTCGTGGTCGCGCAGGCGGCCGCCGCTGCTCGGCCAGGTCACCTGCACGTCGCGGCGGGTGCTGATCAGTGCCAGCCCGGTCTGCATGCGCAGGCGGTCGTTGAAGGCGAGGGTATTGCCGACGTGCAGCGTGCTGTCGGTGCCGTGGTGGCGGAAGTCACGCGTGCGCGTGCCGGCAGCGTAGCCGTTGCTGGCAAAGCGCAGTGACTCGCGCACATCGGCGTCCAGATCGTGGGTGGCGCGCAGGCCGACCGTGGTCTCGCTGTCCAGGCCGAACAGCCGGTGGCGATGGCGGTAGTCCAGCGTGGCGTTGAGGTTGGCGTAGTCCAGCTGCTGCCGGTACAGGCTCTCGTTCAAGTCCATCGGGTACGTGTGGTAGACCAGCCCGGCCTGCAGCGAAGAATCCTCGTCGATCTGCAGCGTGGTGACATTGGCCACCCAGGTACTGCCCGGCTGCGGGCGGCGCGCATCGATGGCCAGGTTGGCCGCGTTTGCCGCATGCGGATCGTTGCGGATCTGATCGCGGGTCAGGCGACCGGGTGTTTCGTGATTGGTTTCGCGGTAGCGCACGAAGAACCGTGTCTGCAGGTCGGGCGTGATCTGCCAGCCGATGTTCGCCATTGCCCCCTTGCCATCACCGCGGGCATGGCGCTGATAGCCATCGAACTCGGTATCGGTGTAGGCCAGGAAGTAATCGACATCACCGCTGACGCCACCCCAGCTGAGGCCACGCTTCTGGTAGCCACGGCTGCCCGCTTCGTAGTGCAGCTGCACGCCCGCCGAATCGCGACCGCTGCGGCTGACGTAGTCGATGGCACCGCCCAGCGCCAGCGCGCCGCGCTCGAAGCCGTTGGCGCCGCGCAGGACTTCGACGCGCGACAGCCACAGCGGTTCCAGCAGCTCGTAGGGCGTGCCACCCGGGCCGGTCAGCGGCAGCCCGTCGATCGACACGGCGATGCCCGAAGCATGCGCGCCCGGGCCCCGGTTGATGCCCGAGCCACGGATCGAGATCTTGGTGCCCTCGTTGCCCGGCGACTGCGCGCTGATGCCGGGCTGGTAGGCCAGCACATCGGCGCTGCTGGACAGCCGGCTGCCGGCCTTGGCCACGTCGATGACGTTGCCGGCGCCGGGTACGCGCTTCAGCGCCTCGCGCGCCTGCGCGCTGGCATCGGCAGCAGCGGTGACCTGCACGGCATCCAGCGTGGTGGCCTGCGGGGCCGCGGCGGCAGTGGAGGAAAGGCCGAGGGAAACGGCCAGGAACAGCAGTGATCGGGTGGGGCGGTACGACGAGAGCGACATGCGGAAATGCTGTAAACCACGAAAGTGGCGCGCAAGTTAACAGGTCGGCGCCGTCACGTCACCCGTCGCTCGCGTATGGCCGCCCGCAACATCCATGTAGAGCCGAGCCCATGCTCGGCTATCGCGCGCAGCGCGCGTGGGTCTCCTGCGATCGCAACGAAAGAGCAGCCAAGCATGGGCTCGGCTCTACAGCAGGGTTTAGGGCGAGGGCTTCGCCAGCGCCTTGGCCTTCGCATACAGCCGATCAGCCGCTTCCCTTTCGCCCAATGCCGCATGGCACTCGGCCAGGCTGTCCCACGCGTTGGCCGAATCCGGATACAGCTCGGTGTTGAGCATGAACACCTTCAACGCTCTGCGTGCACCAAGGCTCTCGCGAATGGCATAGCCATCGGCATTGATCGCGCGCTCCAGTTCGCCGGTGGGAACGCCATTACTGTCGCGCAGCCAGCTACGCATCAGCGGCTTCGCATCGGCGCTGTCATCCAGCGCATAGCCGATCAACCGCTCGGACAGCACAGCGTGCGGAAACTCCTGCGGCGCGGCCACCGCCATCGCGCTCTCCACCAGCGTGCTCGACCAGGCATTGCGCGCGCTGCCGTTGGTCAGATACACGAACACCCAGTAACCGCTGGCCAGCGTGCCCTTGTAGGCCAGCCGCGCACGTACACGGGTGCCGCCATCGTGACCGACCTGGGTGTAGCCGTCGCTGCGGGTGGTGTCCCAGCCGGTGGAGAAGAAATTGCTGCCGCCACCGCTCAGTTTCTGCGGCTGCCAGAGCTTTTCCAGGGTCGCCGTGCGCAGCAGCTTGCCGGTCGCCAGCGCCTGCAGGAAACGGTTCATGTCGCCCACGGTGGTCTGCAGATCGGCATGGCCCCAGCCGTAGTCCGGCCAGGGATCCTCATTGGCCGGCTGCAAGGTGCCGTCCTTGCCGATGTAGGCCACCGCCGCACGCTGCGCCGGCACGCTGGCCACGCCCCAGGAGGTGCTGGCCATCTTTAGCGGCTGCAGGATGCGTTCGCGTGCGATGGCCGGGTAGGGCCTGCGGTAGTGCGCTTCCAGCAACGCCGTCAGCACCAGGTAGTTGGCCTGGGTGTACTGCACGCGGCTGCCGGTGGCGAACTGCATCGACTCGGCCGCGGCGACCTTCAGCGCTGCCGCAAGGCTGGGTGCAACGCCGCTGTAGCCCTTGCTCACCCAGCGGTTGTCGACACGGTCGTAGTACTCGGCGATGCCGGAGCTGTGGTTGAGGAAGTCGCGCACCGGGATCGTCTTCCATGCGGCCGGCAGGTCCGGCACATAGCGGCTGGCCGGCGCATCCAGATCCATCTTGCCCTGGTCGACCAACTGCATCACCAGCGTGCTGGTCAGCAGCTTGGCCATCGACTGCGCAGTGAAAATGGAATCGATGGTGGCCGGTGCGTGGGTGGCCGGATCACGCTCGCCGCTGGCGCCCTGGTACAGCACCTGGCCGTTGTGGGCGACCAGTACGGCCTGGCCGGCGATGCCGTAGCGTTCGCGGTTGGTCTGCAGTTGGGTATCCAGCTGGGACGAGAGGTTGTCGGGAGCACTGCGCGCCGAAACGGGCAGGGTGGCCATCAGGAAGCAGGAAAGTGCAACGGCAAGAGCGCGATGCATCGCAGTGGTCCGTCAGCGGTGATGGCGCATCTTGGCATGTAGAGCCGAGCCCATGCTCGGCAGCCTTCCGGTCAGGCGTCGTGACCCTGGAAGCACTGAGCCGAGCATGGCTCGGCTCTACAGGTGCCTTGCGGTAGTGCCGGCCAGTGGCCGGCACCCCTGCGATCAGCCGAGAATCCCCGGCAGATCCAGCCCCTTCTCCTTCGCGCAGTCGATCGCGATCTCATAACCCGCATCGGCATGGCGCATCACGCCGGTCGCCGGGTCGTTCCACAACACGCGGCCAATCCGCTTGGCCGCTGCCTCGGTGCCGTCGCACACGATCACCATGCCGGCGTGCTGCGAGAAGCCCATGCCGACGCCGCCACCGTGGTGCAGCGACACCCAGGTCGCGCCGCTGGCGGTGTTGAGCAGAGCGTTCAGCAGCGGCCAGTCGGACACTGCGTCGGAGCCGTCGGCCATCGCCTCGGTCTCGCGGTTCGGCGAGGCCACACTGCCGCTGTCCAGGTGATCACGGCCGATCACCACCGGCGCCTTCAGTTCACCGTTGGCGACCATCTCGTTGAACGCCAGGCCGAGTCGATCACGATCACCCAGACCGACCCAGCAGATGCGCGCCGGCAGGCCCTGGAACTTGATCTTTTCGGCGGCCATGTCCAGCCAGCGGTGCAGGTGCGGGTTGTCCGGAATCAGCTCCTTCACCTTGGCATCGGTCTTGGCGATGTCTTCCGGGTCGCCGCTCAGCGCCGCCCAACGGAAGGGACCGATGCCACGGCAGAACAGCGGGCGGATGTAGGCCGGCACGAAACCGGGGAAGTCGAACGCGTTTTCTACGCCTTCTTCCAGCGCCATCTGCCGCAGGTTGTTGCCGTAATCCACGGTGGGCACGCCCAGTGCGTGGAAGCCGAGCATGGCGCGGATGTGGTTAGCCATCGAAGCACGCGCTGCCTTTTCCACTTCCTTCGGTGCAGAGACACGTTTCTCGTCCCATTGCTCGACGGTCCAGCCCTGCGGCAGGTAGCCATTCACCGGGTCGTGCGCGGAGGTCTGGTCGGTCAGCAGGTCCGGCTTGATGCCGCGTTCCAGCAGTTCGGCCAGCACGTCAGCCACGTTGCCGAGCAGGCCCACCGACTTCGGGGTGCCGGCCTTGCACGATTCCTCGATCAGGCGCAGTGCTTCGTCCAGATTGTCGGTCCAGGTATCCAGGTAACCGGTGCGCAGGCGCATGTCGATGCTGCTCTTGCGGCATTCGACCGCCAGACAGGAGGCGCCGGCCATCACTGCGGCCAGCGGCTGTGCACCGCCCATGCCGCCGAGGCCGCCGGTGAACAGCCACTTGCCGGTCAGGTCACCACCGAAATGCTGGCGGCCCATTTCCACGAAGGTCTCGTAGGTGCCCTGCACGATGCCCTGCGCACCGATGTAGATCCAGCTGCCGGCAGTCATCTGGCCATACATGGCCAAGCCCTTCTTATCCAGCTCGTTGAAGTGGTCCCAATTGGCCCAGCGCGGCACCAGGTTGGAGTTGGCGATCAGCACGCGTGGCGCATCGGCATGGGTGCGGAACACGCCTACGGGCTTGCCCGACTGCACCAGCAGGGTCTGGTCATCGTCCAGGCGCTTGAGCGTTTCGACGATGGCATCGAAGCTCTCCCAGTCACGCGCGGCGCGGCCGATGCCGCCGTACACCACCAGTTCCTGCGGCCGCTCGGCCACATCCGGGTGCAGGTTGTTCATCAGCATGCGCAGCGGCGCTTCGGTCAGCCAGCTCTTGGCATTGAGCGTAGTGCCGGTCGGCGCGGCGATGATGCGGGACGGGTCGTTGCGGGTCATGCGGCGCTCCGGTTCGTAGCGAATTCAAGGCAGGCGTTGAGCACCTGCGCCAGGGTATGGCGCAGCGGTGCGGCGTGGTCGGGGTCGAGCGGGGTGGGCCAGCTGTGTTCGTCCACCTGGTCCGGCAGGGGTTCGTGCATGTAGCCACGGCAGGCCAGCTCCATCTGCAGGCTGTGCACGCCGCCGGCGATGTTGCTGTAGTGGCGGGTGATCCAGCCGCCCTTGAAGCGGCCGTTGCGCACCTGGCTCATGCCACTGATCTTCAGCAGGTTTTCCACAACATCGCTCAAGGCGTTGTCGCAGGACGTGTCGGGTGCGCCGGACGGCCCGGCGGTACCGAGGTTGAACTGCGGCAGCTCGCCATCGAACAGGTGCGGAATATGCGAGCGGATCGAATGCGCGTCGTACACCACCACCGTACCGTGCTGCGCGCGCAGGCGGGTGATCTGTGCGGCCAGCGCATCGTGGTAGGGCAGGAAATACGTGTCGCGGCGCCGCGCGATCTCGGCGTCATCCGGCTCGCGCCCCGCGTGGTACAGCGGCTGGTTGTCGAAGGTGGTCAGCGGGCACAGGCCGGTGGTGTTCTGGCCCGGGTACAGCGACACGCCGCTGGGATCGCGGTTGAGGTCGATCACCGAACGCGAGATTGCCGAGCGCACCGTGGTCGCGCCCATGCCGCGCACGAAGTCGTACAGCTCATGCACCCACCAGTCGGCATCGCGGCGTGCCAGCCACGGCGAGTGGTAGTCGCCGATCAGGTCGTGCGGCAGCTCGCTGCCGGTATGCGGGAAGCTGACGATGAGGGGGGCGTCGCCCTCGTGCACGGTCAGCCATTCGGGATGGGTCGTCATGCCTGCGGTTCCACGTTTGGCAGAAGCTCGGCCAGGCCCTGCACCAGCGCGCCGCTGCGCACCAGATTCGTGGCGGTCACCATGTCCGGATGGAAGTAGCGGTCTTCTTCCAGCGTCGGCACCTGCGCACGCAGGGTGGCGCGCACGGTTTCCAGCGCGGCGCTGGAACGCAGCGGGGCATGGAAATCACAGCCCTGCGCGGCGGCCAGCAGCTCGATGCCGATCACGTTGGCGGCGTTCTCGGCCATCTGCATCAGGCGGCGCGCACCGTGCGCGGCCATCGACACATGGTCTTCCTGGTTGGCCGAGGTCGGGATCGAATCAACACTGGCCGGGTAGGCACGCTGCTTGTTTTCCGAAACCAGCGCCGCAGCGGTCACCTGCGGAATCATGAAGCCGGAATTCAGGCCCGGGCGTGGGGTCAGGAACGCCGGCAGGCCGGACAGCGCCGGGTCCACCAGCATCGCCAGGCGGCGCTCGCTGATCGAGCCGATCTCGCACACCGCCATCGCCAGCATGTCGGCAGCGAAGGCCACCGGTTCGGCATGGAAGTTGCCACCGGACAGCGCTTCGCCGGTATCGGTGAACACCAGCGGATTGTCGGACACGCCGTTGGCTTCAATTTCCAGTGTGGTTGCGGCCTGGCGCAGGATGTCCAGCGCCGCGCCCATCACCTGCGGCTGGCAGCGCAGGCAGTACGGATCCTGCACGCGCACGTCGTTGTCACGGTGTGATTCGCGGATGTCCGAGCCCTGCATCAGGGTGCGCAGCGTGGCCGCTGTGGCGATCTGCCCGCGCTGGCCACGGATGGCATGGATGCGCGGATCGAACGGGGTGTCCGAGCCCTTGGCCGCTTCCACCGACAACGCGCCGGTGACAAGTGCCGCCTGGAACACGGTTTCGATCTCGAACAGGCCGGCCAGCGCGTAGGCGGTGGAGAACTGGGTGCCGTTGAGCAGCGCCAGGCCTTCCTTCGCGCCCAGTTCGATCGGCTGCAGGCCGGCACGCGCCAGTGCGTCGGTTGCGGGCAGGCGTTCGTCACCAATGAACGCCTCGCCGACACCCAGCATCACGCTGGCCAGATGCGAGAGCGGCGCGAGGTCGCCCGAGGCGCCGACCGAACCCTGCGCCGGTACCACCGGCAGCACGCCCCTGACCAGCATCGCTTCGAGCAGCAGCAGGGTTTCCTCGCGCACGCCGGAAGCGCCCTGCGCGAGGCTGACCAGCTTCAGCGCCATCATCAGCCGCACCACGCTGGCCGGCATCGGTTCGCCCACGCCAGCAGCGTGCGAGAGCACGATGTTCCGCTGCAGGGTGGCCAGGTCCTCGCGCTCGATGCGCACGCTGGCCAGCTTGCCGAAGCCGGTGTTGATGCCATACACCGGCGCACCCTTGGCGACGATGGCGGCGACTGCAGCAGCACTGGCGCGCACTACCGGCAGCGCGGCCGGATCCAGTGCCAGCGGCGCGCCGCGATAGATCTGCCGCCACTGGGCGAGAGTGACATGGCCGGGGCGAAGAACCAGGGTGTTGCTCATGTGTTGCTCCAGGAGGCAGGCAGGTCGGGCTGCCCGCGCACCACGCGCGCGTGCAGCGGGTTGAATCCAATGCGATAGACCAGGTCGGCGGGGGCGTCGATGTCCCAGATCGCCAGGTCGCAGTCCATGCCGACGGCCAGGCGACCGATACGCTCGCCATGGCCCAGTGCGCGCGCCGCTTCACGGGTGAAGCCGGCGATGCATTCGTCCACGGTCAGGCGGAACAGGGTGGCGCCCATGTTCATCGCCAGCAGCGGGCTGGTCAGCGGCGAGGTGCCGGGGTTGCTGTCGGTGGCCAGCGCCAGCGGCACGCCGGCCGCGCGCAATGCAGCGATCGGCGGCAGGGTGGTATCGCGGGTGAAATAGAACGCGCCCGGCAGCAGCACAGCGACAGTGCCGGCCGCCGCCATCGCGGCGATGCCGGCGTCATCCAGATGTTCGATATGGTCGGCCGACAGTGCGCCGAAGCTGGCGGCCAGTTCGGCGCCATGCTGGTTGCTCAGCTGCTCGGCGTGGATCTTCACCGCCAGCCCGTTGGCGCGCGCCGCTTCGAAGACCTGCCGCGCCTGCGCCGGCGAGAAGGCGATGTTCTCGCAGAACACGTCCACCGCCTCGGCCAGGCCTTCGGCGGCGATGGCCGGAATCATCACGTTGCACACCTCATCGGTGTACTCCTGTGCTTCGCGGCCTGGCGGAATTGCGTGCGCGCCGAGGAAGGTGGTCACCACGTTGACCCGGCATTCCTCACCCAATGCACGCGCCACCTGCAGCTGCTTGCGTTCGTCGGGCAGGGTCAGGCCGTAGCCGGACTTGATCTCAAGGGTGGTCACGCCCTCGGCGCGCATTGCCAGCAGGCGCGGCCGGCTTTCGCGGGCCAGCTGTTCCGGTGTGGCGGCACGGGTGGCGCGCACGGTGGAGACGATGCCGCCGCCGGCACGGGCGATGTCGGCATAGCTGACGCCCTGCAGGCGCTGCTCGAATTCGTTGGCGCGGTTGCCGGCGTAGACCAGGTGGGTGTGGCAGTCGATCAGGCCCGGCGATATCCAGCGGCCCTCGCCGTCAATGCGGGTGGTCGGCTGCAGGTGGGCGTCGCTGCCGGCCGGGCCGACATGGACGATGCGGCCGTCGGCGCAGGCCAGCACGCCATCGCGGATGACACCCAGCCCCTCGCCATCAAGGGTGATCAGGTGGACGTTGGACCAGAGGGTTTCGACGTGCATGGCATCCACAACGCGGCTGTGCTTATATGTCTATACAATATAGGCGTCCATTTCGGGTTGTCCAGCCATGTCCGATTCGCGTTCCCCGCACTGTTTCCATGCCGCCCACGCCCTGCTGGCCGAGGGCTGGGCCCGTGATGTCCGCCTGCAGGTTCAGGACGGCCGCATCACCGCGATCAGCACGGGGCAGGGCGCGCAGGACGGTGACACCCGCGTCGGCATCCTGGTGCCGGGCCTGCCCAACCTGCACAGCCACGCCTTCCAGCGCGGCATGGCCGGCCTGACCGAGATCGGCGGCGGTGACGGTGACAGCTTCTGGAGCTGGCGCGAACTGATGTACCGCTTCCTGGCCCATCTGCGCCCGGACGCTGTGCAGGCCATCGCCGCCCACGCCTACATGGAAATGCTGGAAAGCGGCTTCACCCGCGTCGGCGAATTCCACTACCTGCACCACGATGCCGACGGCCGCGCCTATGCCAACCGCGCCGAGATGAGTGCCCGGATCGCGGCGGCGGCCGATCAGACCGGCATCGGCCTGACCCTGCTGCCGGTGTTCTATGCGCATGCCGATTTCGGCGGGGCAGCGCCGAATCCCGCTCAGCGTCGCCTGATCCACGATGTGGACGGCTTCGCGCAGTTGCTGGATGCCGCCAAGCCGGCATTGGCCGCGCTGCCCGATGCGGTGCTCGGCATCGCACCGCACAGCCTGCGCGCTGTCACGGGCGAGGAACTGGGTGCGTTGTTGCCGCTCACCGATGGCCCGGTGCACATCCATATCGCCGAGCAGATGCGTGAAGTCGAGGCCTGCCTGGCGTGGAGCGGCCAGCGCCCGGTGCAGTGGCTGTACGACCACGCACCGGTCGATGCGCGTTGGTGCCTGGTGCACGCCACCCACATCACCGACGACGAGCGTGCCGCCATCGTGGCCAGCCAGGCCGTGGCCGGCCTGTGCCCGATCACCGAAGCCAACCTGGGCGACGGTCTGTTCCCGATGCAGGCGTTCGCGCGCGAGGGTGGCCGTTTCGGTGTCGGCTCCGATTCCAACGTGCTGATCGATGCCGCCGAAGAACTGCGCCTGCTCGAATACGGCCAACGCCTGACCCTGCGTGGGCGCAATGTGCTGGCCCCGGACGCCACCCGCAGCACCGGCCGCTTCCTGTTCGAAGGCGCACTGCACGGTGGGTCGCAGGCGCTGGGCGTGGCCGCTGGCCTGCAGGTCGGTGCCAGTGCCGATCTGGTCGAACTGGACGCCGCGCACCCGGCGCTGCAGGCGCGACAGGATGACGCATGGCTTGACAGCTGGGTGTTCGCCGCACGTAATGGCGCGCTGCGATCGGTCTGGCGCCATGGCCGCCAATGCGTGGCCGAGGGCCGCCACCTCCAGCGCGAGGCGATCACCACCGCCTTCGCCGCCGCCCTGAAGGGCGTGCTGGGCTGATCGCCTCCGCCACCGGGACCCCATTACGTGAAGGCCAGCAAGTCCGCCACGCTCAACCAGCGTATCCGCAGCGATCTGGAAAGCCGCATCCTCAGCGGAGAATGGGCGCCGGGCTTCCGCATTCCATACGAACACGAGCTGATGGAGCAGTACGGCTGCTCGCGGATGACGGTGAACAAGGTGCTGACCGCGCTGGCCGAGAGCGGCATGATCGAACGTCGCCGTCGTGCGGGTTCGTTCGTGGCGCGGCAACCCCCGCACCTGGAGCAGGTGGCGTTGGAAATTCCGGACATTGCGATGGAGGTCGGTTCGCGCGGGCATCAGTACGGCTACCGGCTGCTGCAGCGCGAGCTGCGTCTGGCTGAAGTGGGCAATGCCGGCGAAGTGGAACTGGCCGGCAGCGAAATGCTGTTGGCGATGCGTTGCCTGCACCTGGCCGATGGCCGCCCGCTGGCGCTGGAGCATCGCCTGATCAGCCCCGTCGGCGTGCCCGAGGTGCTGGAGGTCGATTTCAGCACTACCGCGCCGGGCAGCTGGCTGCTGCAGAACGTGTCGTGGACCCGCGCCCAGCACCGCATCAGTGCCTGGGGCGCGGATGCTGTCACCGCCAAGCTGCTCGATGTGAAGCCCGGTACCGCCTGTCTGGTGATCGAGCGCCTGACCTGGCGCGGTGAGCAGCCGATCACCCGCGTGCGCCAGGTGTTCCTCGGCGATGCCTGGGACCTGGTTGCGCGCTTCGCGCCTGGGGCGCGCTAGAGGCGTATCCACGCATGGCGTGGATCTACTGAATCCCGGTTGGGATTATCCGACGCGTGTGAATCCCTGGTAGATCCACGCCATGCGTGGATGCTGCCCCATCAATACGTGGCGCATTGGCGCCAGCGCACCGGCTCATCCACACCGGGGCGGGCATTGAGCTGGATGCGCACGTTGCGCAGGGCGGGGTAGTGCAGCACTTCCTCGCAGACCTGCGGCCACACCGCGTCCAGCTCGCCGGTGCGGTTGATCGCCAGCGTCTGCCGGGTCAACCAGACACCGCTGGCGATGCCGGGCTTGCCGGCCAAGGCACGGGACAGATCGGCCTGGAAGCGCTCCAGCGTAGCGGCATCCGGGTTGGGGTTGCTGCGCGCATCGGTTGAGGGCGCGGCCGGTGCAGGCGTAGCGGCCGGCGGCATGGTGGCGGGGTCCGGCGCCGGTTCGGGCGCCGCTTCAACCGCAGGCGCAACCGGCGCGGGGGCGACCGCCACCTCGGCAACGGGCGGGGCGTCCTGCACGTGCAGCCCTTGCAGGCTCAATCCCACCAGCAGGCCCAGCGTGACCGCGCCGAGCGCGGCAATGGCGATCCGGCGCAGGGCTTCATGGCGGGCGCTGGCGCGCACACGGGTTTCGATTTCCGCCGGTAGATAGGGTTGCAGCAGCGGCCACAGGCGCGGGCCGTCCAGCACCTCGACCGCCTGCTTCTCGGCGGCGTTGCGGCCGTCGCGTTCGATCCGGCCTTCGGTCAGCAGCACGCCGCCCTTGGCGCCGGCCAGGCGCGCGGCCGCACCCAGTTCGTTCACTGCAGCGGTGCCGATGCGGTAGGCCAGGCCGTGCTTGCACGACACCAGCCAGCTGTTGGGGCCGTCACTGAGCAGGAAATCGCTGCTGGGCTCACGGGATTCCTCGCCTGGGTCATCCAGTTCGCGCAGGCCGCGCTGCTCGCGCAGCATGCGCTTGACCAGTACCGAGAATTCGCGCCAGTGCATGCCAGCCAGGGCCTGCAGGCCGAGTTGCATCTCCTTCTGCCGCCGTTTGATCCACCACAGATAGACAACGGCCAGGGAACAGGTAAACAGGGCCGACAGCAGGGCCAGGATCCAAGGGAGCATGCAGGAGGTGCGCGGAAGGGGCGAATGCGAAGGCGACAGTGTAAAGGTCGCGCCGTGCCGCTGAGTCAGGATGTTCCTGACAGGAAGCGTGATGGAACGCGCAGTTCGGAATACCGCAGGCACGAAAAACCCGCCAATCCTGAAGCCGTGAGGGGAGGGAACAAACGGCAGCCGAAGCGATTGGCGGGTTGCTCGCGATTGTCAATCAAAATTTATTGCATTGCAACAATGGCCGGTCAGGGCACGCTGCCTGGCGACTGATGGCTGCCCGGTGCAGGTGCATCAGTGCCCGAGGCGTCGCGGTTCTCCAGCTTGACCAGGCGCGCCTGCAGGGCATCGATGCGCGCCTCCAGCGCAGTCACCTCGTCGGCGGTGGGTACGTGCAGGCGCTTGAGTACGCCCTGCACCTGATCGTCGAACGCCTTTTCAACCTTGTTCCAGGTGCCGGAGGCCTTCTCGCGGGCCTCGTCCAGCGAGGTTTCAACGTTGTCGCGCCAGCCCGGGCCCTGTTCGCCGTTGCGTTCACGGCGGCGGGCTTCCCAGGCTTCGCCTTCCTTCACCAGGCCGTCGAAGAAGCGGCTGCCTTCGGCCTGTGCACGGCCAAGAGCGCCCAGGCCGGCCAGCCAGACCTGCTGCGCCGAGTCACTCAGCTTGCGCGAGAAGCGCTCGGCCTGGTCACCGAACGAGGCGTCGTCGTTGCGGCGGTCATCGTTTTCGTACTGGTTCATCGCACTTCCCGTGGGAGTTGGGCCTGCCCCCGAGAGTAGCGCGCGTTGGCGTTGCACGGCCGTGATGGCCGCCGCCGGGGTTCAGCCCAGCTTTTCCTTCAGCACGCGCTGGATCTCGCCTTCGACCATGCCCTTCATCGCCGACAGCAGGAAGCCCAGCTTGGCGGTCACGCGCACGGCGCCCGGCTGCAGTTCGATCGCACCGTCCACGCCGCTGCCGGAGAAATTCAGTACGTCGGCAGTCCAGGACGACTTCAGGCCGAAGCGCTCGGACAACTTGGCGGCAACCTGTTCGATCGCGGCGCGCGCCTGTGCGTCGGGCAGGGCGTGGGCGTGGCGGACATCGATGGTGGACATGCAGGCTCCTGGCGCAGGGCGGGGATGATCAATGAGGGCGAGCATTGTGCGCATCGCGGGCCTCCGCGCCAAGCACTCATCGTGGGTTCTTCTTCGTTGGCGGCCAACCTGCTAGGCTGCGCCGCGTGCAGAACCTGCTTGTCCACTTCAGTCAACAACAACAGCCCGACCAGCCGCTGCGGCCCGGGGTGCAACGCATCGTGCGCCAGGCCAACGGCAGTGTGCGGCTCGGCGACGCCGGCCATGGTGCCCTGCTGCTGGCGCAGTTCTGCGTGGATGATCGCGGCCTCTGGCTGCAGGTCGGCAACGGTATCCGCGGCATTCATGTGAACGGTCGCCCGGTGCGGCGCATGGCGCTGCTGCGTGCCGGCGATGCGGTGTATGTGGACGGCGTGGAAATGGTCCTGCAGGGCGAGGTCGAGAGCCTGCTGCAGGCGCCTGCGCCGAAGAACGACGACGGCTCCGATGAGCAGCAGCGCCTGCTGCGCGGTGTCGGTGGCCTGCACCATGGCCGCAGCTTCACGCTGTCGCGGTCCCGCCTGATCGGCCGCGGCGGCGACGCTGACATCGAGATCAATGAACCGGCCTTCGCCGAACAGCACGCCCGCGTGGAAGTGCACGGCGAGCGCGTGCTGCTGCGTGACCTGGGCAGTGCCGACGGCACCCGGGTCAACGGTGTGGCCGTGCGCCACTGCTGGCTGCAGGCGGGCGACCAGGTAGTGTTCGATGGCCAGCACCGGTTCGTGCTGGAAGTGCCGCATGACCCGCGCCGGCGCCCGCTGCCGGATGAAGACGAGTCCAGCCAGGACGCCGAGCAGGCGCCGGTGCTGCCGGCCGTGCCGCGCAAGGTCCGGCGCTGGCCGTGGCTGCTGGTCAGTGCGCTGCTGCTGGCCGCGCTGCTCAGCCTGCTGCTCTGGTTCGGCGCGCGCTGATCTGAATCCGCCGGGCATGGCCCGACGCTACCCACCCGGCGTGTGCCCACCCGCTTCCCGTAGGTGCCGACCTTGGTCGGCACGCTCCTTCGGCGGGAATGACGCCTGACGGCGTACGCCGACCAAGGTCGGCGACTACCGGCGCCATGCGGGTGGCCAATGGATTCCAATGAAACCAAATTTCCCTTGCGCCACAAGGCCGCAAGGCTGGTGCACTGCGGCATACTAGGGGTCTTGCCCCACAGGTGTGACATGACGCGCGCGTTCAACTTCAGTGCCGGCCCTGCAACCTTGCCGGAATCGGTCCTGCGCCAGGCGCAGGCGGAAATGCTGGACTGGCACGGTACCGGTGCCTCGATCGTGGAAATGAGCCATCGCGGTGCGGAATTCATGTCCGTGGCCGCCGAGGCCGAGGCTGACCTGCGTCGCCTGCTCGATATCCCCGAAGACTATGCGGTGCTGTTCCTGTCCGGTGGTGCCACCACCCAGCAGGCGCTGATCCCGCTCAACTTCGCTGCCCCGGGGCAGCGTGCCGATTACGTGGTCAGTGGCCACTGGGGCAAGACCGCGGTCAAGCAGGCCGGTGTCTACGTCGACGTCAACATCGCCGCCAGCAGCGAGGCCAACGGCTACCGCGAACTGCCGGCGCGTGCCGACTGGCAGCTGTCGCCCGATGCCGCCTACGTGCACATCACCGCCAACGAGACCATCCACGGCGTCGAGTTCCGTGATGTGCCCGACACCGGCAACGTTCCGCTGATCGTGGACATCAGCTCGTCCATCGCCAGCGAACCGCTGGATGTGCGCCGTTATGGCGTGATCTACGCCGGCGCGCAGAAAAACCTGGGCCCGGTCGGCATCGCGGTGATGATCATCCGCCGCGACCTGCTCGAGCGCAGTGGCCAGCCACGTGCGGACATCTTCGATTACCGCTCGCACGTCGCCCGTGATTCGATGCTCAACACGCCGCCCACCTGGAACTGGTACCTGGCCGGCCTGGTGTTCAAGTGGATGCTGGCAGAAGGTGGGGTGGCCGAGTTCGCCAAGCGCAACGCCGCCAAGGCCGCGCTGGTGTACGGCGCCATCGACGGCTCCGGCGGCTTCTACCGCAATGAGGTCGCACATGCGGCCCGTTCGCGGATGAACATCCCGTTCTTCCTGCCCGATGCCGAGCTCGATGCCCGCTTCGTCGCCGAAGCCAAGGCCGCCGGCCTGCTGGCGCTGAAGGGACACAAGGTGGTCGGGGGCATCCGTGCCTCGCTGTACAACGCCATGCCGCTGGCCGGGGCCGAGGCGCTGGTCGCCTTCATGGCTGATTTCCAGCAGCGTCACGGTTGAGCAATGAACGGCGCGCACCGTCGGGTGCGTGCCCCGCAACAAGGAATTCCGATGGCAAGCAGCAAATCCAGCAAGAAGGCGCCGAAGAAGGCCGAACCGGCCAAGGACAGCGCCTCCACCAAGGCCAAGGGCAAGAGCACGTCCAAGGCCGCGTCGAATCCGGCGCCTACCCTGGCGCCGCTGGCGCTGGCCGATGTGCGCTCGAAGATCGACCAGATCGACCGTGACATCCAGAACCTGATCGCTGAGCGCGCGCGCTTCGCCCATCAGGTCGGCAAGGCCAAGGGCAAGCTCGCCGCCGCCGTCGACTACTACCGCCCCGAGCGCGAAGCGCAGGTGCTGCGCATGGTGGTGGACCGTAACGAAGGTCCGCTCAGCGATGAACTGCTGGTGCACGTCTACCGCGAGATCATGTCGGCCTGCCTGGCCCAGCAGGAGCCGCTGAAGATCGGCTACCTCGGCCCGGAAGGCACCTTCAGCCAGCAGGCGGTGCTCAAGCACTTCGGCCGCTCCGCGCTGGGCCTGCCGATGGCCAGCATCGAGGAGGTGTTTCAGGAAGTGGAAGCGGGCAACGCCGATTTCGGCGTGGTGCCGGTGGAGAATTCGGGGCAGGGCACCATCCAGATCACTCTGGACATGTTCCTGACCTCCAACCTGAAGATCTGTGGCGAAGTGGAACTGCGCGTGCAGCAGTACCTGATGTCGCGCAGCGGCCGCATCGAGGACATCGAGCGCATCTACGCGCACCCGCAGTCGTTCATGCAGACCTCGGCGTGGCTGCGCGCGAACCTGCCGAAGGCCGAAAAGATTCCGGTATCCAGCAACGCCGAAGGTGCGCGTCGTGCGCGCAACGCCGACGACGCGGCGGCCATCGGCGGCGAGAGCGCCGGCCATGTGTACGGCCTGAAGAAGGTGGTCACCAAACCGATCCAGAACGATGCCGACAACACCACCCGTTTCCTGGTGGTGGGCCGCAACATTTTCCCGACCTCCGGCCACGACCGCACCTCGGTGCTGGTGTTCATCCATGACAAGCCCGGTGCGCTGTTCGACGTGCTCAGCCCGTTCGCCCGCCACGGCATCAGCATGAACCGCATCGAGTCGCGGCCGTCGCACCACGGCAAGTGGGAGTACGGCTTCTTCATCGACCTGGCCGGCCACATCGACGACGCGCCGATGCAGGCTGCGCTGGCCGAACTGGAAGCGCACTCGGCGCAGATCAAGGTGCTCGGCTCCTACCCGGTGGCCGTGCCCTGAGTGCTGCTGCGGCGGCAACAGCCGCCGCTCCCTGATGCATCGCCGGCGCTGCCGGTGTTTACGGAATGATCGAACGATGAGCAACGCGCAACACTGGATTGCCCGCAAGGGCCAGCCGCTGCAGGGCAGCCTGACCATTCCCGGCGACAAGTCGGTCTCGCACCGCTCGGTGATGTTCGCCGCGCTGGCCGATGGCACCTCGCATATCGAGGGCTTCCTGGAAGGCGAAGACACCCGCGCCACGGCGCGCATCTTCAGCCAGCTCGGCGTGCGCATCGAAACCCCCAGCCCGTCGCAGCGCATCGTGCACGGCGTCGGCATCGACGGCCTGCAGGCACCCAGCGCACCGCTGGACTGCGGCAACGCCGGTACCGGCATGCGCCTGCTGGCCGGCCTGCTGGCAGGCCAGGCATTCGACTGCACGCTGATCGGCGATGAATCGTTGTCGGGCCGCCCGATGCGCCGCGTCACTGGCCCGCTGTCGCAGATGGGCGCGAAGATCGACACCCAGGATGACGGCACGCCGCCGTTGCATGTGCATGGCGGCCAGTCGCTGCATGGCATCGACTTCGCCTCGCCGGTGGCCAGCGCACAGATCAAGTCCGCAGTGCTGCTGGCCGGCCTGTACGCGCAGGGCGAAACCAGCGTGCTGGAACCGCATCCGACCCGTGACTACACCGAGCGCATGCTGTCGGCGTTCGGCGTGGACATCGAATTTTCACCGGGCAAGGCCCGCCTGCGTGGCGGCCAGCGCCTGCGCGCCACGGACATCGTGGTGCCGGCCGACTTCTCGTCTGCGGCGTTCTACCTGGTGGCCGCCAGCATCATTCCGGGTTCCGAGCTGCGCCTGAAGCAGGTCGGCCTGAACCCGCGCCGCACTGGCCTGCTGCACGCGCTGCGCCTGATGGGGGCGGACATCACCGAAGAGAATCCGGCCGAGCAGGGCGGTGAGCCGGTGGCGGACCTGGTGGTGCGCTATGCGCCGCTCAAGGGCGCGCGCATTCCGGAAGCGTTGGTGCCGGACATGATCGACGAGTTCCCGGCGCTGTTCGTGGCCGCCGCCGCCGCAGAAGGCCAGACCGTGGTGAGCGGTGCGGCCGAGCTGCGGGTGAAGGAATCCGACCGCCTTGCTGCGATGGCCACCGGCCTGCGCGCGCTGGGCATGCAGGTGGACGAAACCGAAGACGGCGCCACCCTGCATGGTGGCGTTCGCCTGGGCAGCGGCACCATCGAAAGCCACGGTGACCATCGCATCGCCATGGCGTTCGCCATCGCCGGCCAGATCAGTGACGGCGAAGTGCGCATCAACGACATCGCCAATGTCGCCACGTCCTTCCCGGATTTCGATGGCCTGGCGCGCAGCGCCGGGTTCAACCTGGCCTGATCGTCACAGCAACCTCCGGGCCACGCCCGGCGGATCGCATTGCAAGGTAGAAGCCAACCTCGGTTGGCGCGCTCACCTCATCCGGTAGGTGCCAACCTCGGTTGGCACGCTTTTCCGCATAAAAGGACGGAGGCCGAAGCCTCCGTCTAAACATCACGAACCCCTCGTCCGCGATCAACGCTGCTCGGTACGGAAATCCACCGGGACCCGCACCACGCTGGCGACGGCACGGCCCTCGTGCATCGCCGGCTGGAACTTCCAGTTCTGCACGGTGTTCAGTACCGCGCGATCCAGATCACGACTGCGCTCGCCGCTGCGCGAAACGATCGCAGCATCAGCGACATTGCCGTGGGCATCTACACTCAGGCTGGCGATCACGCTGCCCTGCACGCCACTACGCAGCGCAGCGGCGGGGTAGGTGGGCATGCGGTTGCTGGCCAGCGGGCGGGCCTCACGATTGCGCACTACCGGCGCGGCCTTCCGCGAAGCAGTAGCCGGGGCTGCCTGGCGCGCGGCAGGGGCGGCTGCATCCGTCACCGCGGCCTGCTCGGGGGCTGGCAACATGCGCTCACCGACCGGCGCCGGGGCCACATCTTCCTGGTTGGAATGACGCAGCCAGAGCAGGGCGGCAGCAAACATCGCCACGATCAGCGCGATCCACATCCAGGGTGACGTGGGTTTGTGCTGCAGGCTGGAATCCTCCTGCAGCTGCGGCGAATGAAGGTCTTCGTGGGTGGTGGCAGTCATCGCTAACTCCTTCCGTCAATGGACGACGTGGGAAGTGTTGCGCGAGCCACGGACGAGAAGTGTCAGCGTTGCGTCAACGCCACCGGCAGGGTTCAGTTTGCCTGCCGGGAAGCGTTCAGTTACTGGGTCTTGAAGTCGAACGGCACTTCAATGCTGCCGGGGACGGCCTGGCCGTTGCTCTGCGCGGGGGTGAAACGCCAACGGCGTACGGCGTCGGTGGCGGCACGGTCGAGGTCGCGTGAACCGCTGCGCTGGATCACCGTGGCGTTGTTGGGATAGCCGGTGGCGTCTACATCCACGCGTACCACCACGGTGCCGGTTTCGCCGGCGCGCAGGGCGGCAGCCGGGTAGGCGGGGGGCGGCGACTGGCCGGCAATCGGCATCGGCTGGCTGTTGCCGGTGGCCGCCGGCGCAGGGCCCGGTGCGGCCGGGGCTGCTTCAGCGATCGGGGCGGGCGGTGGCGGGGCGGTTTCGACCAGCTTCGGCGCTTCTTCCTCGACCGGGGCCGGCTTGGCATCGGGCATGTCGCTGGAACCGGCCGCAGCGGCCAACGGCTCCGGCAGGGGCTCGATCTGGGCGGTTTCCTGCGGCGTCTGGGCGGCAGGATCGGCGCGGAAGAACTCCTTGTCGCGACCGGTCAGCCAGACCAGCACGAACAGCAGTACGCCCACGCCGAAGGCGATGCCGGCGATCTTCAGGGCGTTGCGCGGGATATGCACAGTGAACGACTTGGCGGACGACGAGCGGGGTGCAGACATGGACCGGACCAGTACGGAATGGCTCGATTCTGCCACGGCGGGAATGAACCGGGCGGCAGAAATCCGTATAACAAGCGATAATCCCATCCCTGATACCCACCACGACACCTGCCATGCTTGATCCAGCCCTGCTCCGCCACCAGCCCGCCGACCTCGCCGAACGCCTGCGCACCAGCCGCGGCTTCGAGCTCGACGTGTCTGCCCTGGAGTCCCTGGAGGCCGATCGCAAGCGCATCCAGGTGCGGACCCAGGAGCTGCAGAGCCTGCGCAACAGCCGTTCCAAGGCCATCGGCCAGGCCAAGGCCAAGGGCGAGGACGTTTCGGCCATCATGGCCGAGGTTGCCGCCTTCGCCGACGAGCTGAAGGCCTCGGAAGTGGCGTTGGACGAGCTGCGTGAGAAGATCGAAGCGATCTCGATGGGCATTCCGAACCTGCCGGCCGATGACGTGCCGGCCGGTGCCGACGAGAACGACAACGTCGAGCAGGCGCGCTGGGGTACCCCGCGCCAGTTCGACTTCAAGGTGCTCGACCACGTCGAGCTTGGTGCCCGCAACGGCTGGCTGGACGGCGAGACCGCGGCCAAGTTGTCTGGCTCGCGCTTCACCGTACTGCGCGGCCCGATCGCGCGCCTGCACCGTGCGCTGGCCCAGTTCATGGTCGACCTGCACACCGGTGAGCACGGCTATGAGGAAACCAACGTGCCGCTGCTGGTCAACGCCGATTCGCTGCGTGGCACCAGCCAGCTGCCGAAGTTCGAGGACGACCTGTTCAAGACCGCCGTGGGCGACTCCACGCGGTACCTGATCCCGACCTCGGAAGTGCCGCTGACCAACATCGTGCGCGACGAAATCGTCGAGGCCGAGCGCCTGCCGCTGCGTATGACCGCCCACTCGATGTGCTTCCGTGCCGAGGCCGGCAGCGGCGGCCGCGACGTGCGTGGCATGATCCGCCAGCACCAGTTCGAGAAGGTCGAACTGGTCTCGATCAGCCGCCCGGAAGACAGCGACGCCGAGCACCAGCGCATGACCCGTTGTGCCGAAGTAGTGCTGGAAAAGCTGGGCCTGCCGTATCGCAAGGTCCTGTTGTGCACCGGCGACATGGGCTTCTCGGCCATCAAGACCTACGACCTGGAAGTCTGGCTGCCGTCGCAGGAGACCTACCGCGAGATCTCCTCGTGCTCGAACTGTGGTGACTTCCAGGCCCGCCGCATGCAGGCGCGCTGGCGCAACCCGGCCACCGGCAAGCCGGAACTGGCGCACACCCTGAACGGCTCGGGCGTGGCGGTCGGCCGCGCGATGATCGCGGTGATGGAGAACTACCAGAACGCCGACGGCAGCATCACCGTGCCGGAAGCGCTGCGCCCGTACATGGGTGGGCTGGAAACCATCGCCTGATTCTCTGATCGGGTGGGTGCCATGCATGCATGGCACCGCTGTGGCTCTGGTGGGTGCCATGCTTGCATGGCACCGAATCCACGCATGGCGTGGATCTACTGGAGGATGTTGCACGCGCCCGGCATGAATTCACCGATGCCTCAGTAGATCCACGCCATGCGTGGATGAACCCCGCGATTACCGCATGGCCCGCAGCTTCTCCAGCGGCACCCATCCCGGTTCGCCGGTCTCCGGCACGCACCACGCCCAACCATTGAGCGTGCGCTGCCCACGCAGCACCTGCCCGGGATCCACATCCAGCTCCCGTGCGCAGTAATCCTCGGTGGCAAACGCGTCACCCTGCGCAGTGCGACCGATCACGGGCGCCGGCACGAAACCGGGCTGCTGCCCTTCGGCTTCGCACAGGAACCAGTCGTCCCAGCCCTCCGGGCCTTCATAGCGTTCGCCCACCACCAGCGCCTGGCCACGGCGCAGGGTGATCGGGTGCGGAAATTCGCTGCGGTGTGCAGTGGTCACGATGTAGTTCATGGCCCCAGCCTAACGTTCTGGTGAGCGCCGCGCATGGCACCGAATCCACGCACACGTGCAGTAGATCCACACCGTGCGTGGATTCGGTGCCATG